>JAURYH010000015.1 GCA_030653975.1 Hydrogenophaga sp.
GCCGCAACCCGAAGGGAATGGGTCGAAAACAGCGCCACTCGTTGTTGCACTCCTAGGCCAGACATCCAGTCTGGCCGTCGTCGCGCGCCTAGATTGGCGCTGTTTTCAACCCATTCGCACTTGGAAAAATAGTGTGAACAGGCCCTAGACATGGCCTTTCATATCGATATCGGCTTTGTCTGCCAGACCGGCCGCAAAGAGAAGAACGAAGACTTCTGCGCCGCCATGCTGCCGCCAGAGGGGCAGGAAGACATGGGCTCCATCGTCGCCATCGCCGACGGCGTGAGCACCGGGGGCATGGGCGGCGAGGCGGCGCAGACCACCGTCACCAGCCTGGTGCGCAGCTACCACGACACGCCCGAAACCTGGGACACCACCGTCGCGCTCGACCGCATCATCGGCGCGCAGAACACCTGGCTCACCGGCACCAACCACCGCCGCCAGCCCGCCATGGGCCTGACCACACTCACCGCGCTGGTGCTGCGCGGGCAGTCGTACACCGTGGCCCACGTGGGCGACTCGCGCTGCTACCTGCAACGCGAAGGCCAGACCCTGCTGCTCACGCACGACCACGTCGTCAACCACCCCGACATGCGCCACCAGCTGCTGCGCGCCGTCGGCCTGGAGGACCATGTGGTCGTGGACTACCTGCAGGGCGACCTGCAGGTCGGCGACACCTTCGTCATGCTCACCGACGGCGTGCACGGCAAGCTCTCCGAGCGCCGGATCGCCGAGTGCGCCACCATGCCGGATGCCCAGCCTGCCGCCGAACGCCTGGTGGCCGAAGCCCTGGCCGCCGGCAGCGACGACAACGTCACCGCCATGGTCGTTCGTGTGCACGGCCTGCAAGGCCCCAACCTGCAAGACGCCGGCCGCACGGCCCAGAGCCTGCCCGTGCCGCACAAACTCAAGGTGGGCGAGAGCATCGACGGCCTGACCGTCACCGCCACCGTGGCCGACAACGGCATCAACCTGCTCTACCAGGTGCGCGACCCGCAGAGCCAGGCGCTCTACGCCCTGAAAACGCTGCATCCCGCGCGTGCCCACGATCAGGACGAACGCGCCATGCTCGCGCACGAAGCCTGGCTCGCCAAACGCATGATGTCCTCGCGCGCGGCCGGCCACCTGGTCGCCATCCACGACCACCTGCCCAACCGACAGCCGCGCAGCGCCTGCTACCTGCTGTACGACTGGCACAGTGGCGAGACCCTGCAGCAACTGCTGGACCGCCAGCACAAGCTCGGGCCGGTGCAGGCCGTCAGTGCCGCCATGCAGGCCCTGCGCGTGCTCGGCCTGCTGCACCGCCAGGGCGTGATCCACCGCGACATCAAACCCGCCAACCTGCACCAGGGCGACGACGGCGTGCTGCGCGTGCTCGACCTCGGTGTGGCCCTCAGCGGGCGCGAGCCACAAAGCATGCGCCGGCTGCACGCCGGCACGCCCAGCTTCGTCAACCCCGAGCAGTGGGGCCACCACGGCAAGGCCGCGGGCGGCAGCGCCACCGACGGTGAGCCCGAACTGCCCGACGCCCAGAGCGACCTGTTCGCGCTCGGTGTCACGCTCTACCAGCTGCTCACCGGCAAGCTGCCCTACGGCGAAGTGCTGCCCTACCAGTTCGGCCGCTACTACCGCGACCCCACCGCCCCCAGCCGCCACAACCCCGAAGTGCCGATCTGGCTCGACCACGTGGTGCAGAAGGCCGTGGCGCGCGACAAGAGCCAGCGCTTCGAGACCGCCGAAGAATTCCTGCTCGCGCTGGAGCGCGGCGCCTCGCGCCCGCTCACCGTGCCCCTGGCCTCGGCGCTGCTGCAACGCGACCCCACCATGCTGTGGAAACTGCTGCTCGGCTTGAGCGTGCTGTTCAACCTGCTGCTGGTGTACTGGTTGCTGTTTCTGCCGAAGTAGGGTGAGGCGTTCGTTTCCTTCGCGCTCCGGCAAAGCAGTTCTTTGCCGGGGATGCAACTCAACACAGCGGGTTGCCTGCGGGTGAATGTCCTGTCCGTCGTTGCAGCCATCCCAATCAAGCCTTCAAGGACAGTCAGGCCATCGTGGCCTGGATCAGGACCAGGGCCTGTGGTCGGGGCTGCGTGTGCTGTCGAACAGACGCCGCATCGCTTCATGCCCTATCTTTGACGCTGCAGCCCCTCGCGTCGCGATCGGGCGCCATTCCACGGTCACGGAGGTCACGCAGTGAATGTTGCAGTCCTTCCCGTCATGGACGGGGTTTCTGGTGGGTGCGCCCGGGTTGCCGCCAACACGTCTGCACCGCCCTGGCAGAGGCCTCGGTGTCGGGGGACGGGCCACGCTGTCCATCTGGCGCCTGACGGATGGCGGCAAATGGGGCCTGCGCGCTGCCGCTTGCCACGCGCTGCGATAGCCGTCCGCGGACCCCGCCGGGCACGATCAACAACCGGCGGCTGAAAGGTGCGCGCGCCCGGTCAACTGTCCTCCCCACCCGCCGACCACAGGCTCCGGCTGTACACGCCCGACGATGCCTTGAAGCCGGCGCGTGTTCTGAGCAAGCTGTCGACCGATGGTGCGACAGCATCGGCAGGGCCATGAGCATGCCGCACCCCACTGCCGAACCGGACCGCCAGACGGCGCTGCTCGACGCGCTGCCGGCCCACATCGCGCTGCTCGATGCCGAAGGCGTGATCGTCGCCGTGAACGAGGCTTGGCGCCGCTTCGCCAACGCGAACGGACTGCGCGACGCCTGCCACGGCGTGGGCCGCAACTACCTCGATACCTGCGGGCGAGACCCCGGCCCGGGCGCAGCCCAGACCTGGGCCGTGGCAGCCGGGCTGCGCGCCGTGCTGGCGGGTGAAAGCAAGAGCTTTTCGATCGAATACGCCTGCGACTCGCCGACCGAACAACGGCGCTTCCTGCTCACGGCGACACCGCTGGAGCCGGGACGCCCAGGTGGCGCGGTGGTCATGCATGTCAACGTCAGCGACCGCGTACGTGCCGAGCAGGCGACGCTGCGAAGCACCGACTTGCTGCAGGCCGTCGCCGACGGCACCCCCGACGTCGTCTACGTCAAAGACCTCCAGGGGCGCTACCTGCTGTGCAACAAAGCCCTGGCCGACTTCACAGGGCGGCCGATCGAACAGATCCTGGGCTGCGACGACCACGCCCTGTACAGTGATGCCGAGGCCGGAACGCTGGTCGACAACGACCGCGCGCTGTTCGCGGCAGGCGTGGCGCAGGTCTCCGACAAGTGGCTCACCGGCGTGAGTGGCCGGCGCATCTTCCAGTCGACGCGTGCACCCTACCGCAACGCCCGGGGCGAGGTGATCGGTGTCATTGGCATCGCCCGCGACATCACCGACGACAAGCTGGCCCAGCAAGCCTTGCGCGACAGCGAGGCCATGCTGGACATGGCGGGCCGGGTGGCCAAGGTGGGCGGCTGGAGGCTGGACATGAGCAACCAGCGTCTGTACTGGTCCGACATCGTGGCCAGCCTGCACGACGAACCGGCTGGCTACTCGCCCTCGCTGGCGGAGGGCATTGCCTCTTTCGTTGCCGAGTACCGCGCCGGTGTCCGCGAAGCGGTCGAGCGCTGTGCCAAGTTCGGTGTCCCCTACGACGTGGAGGTCGAGAAGATATCGGCCACCGGGCGCCGCTTCTGGGTGCGCACGATGGGTGAGGCGGTGCGAGATGCCGCAGGCCGCATCGTGCACATCCAGGGCGCGCTGCAGGACATCACCGAACGCAAGCTGGCCGCGCTGGAAACGCAGAAGCTGGCGACACGGCTGACCAACACGCTGGAAAGCATCACCGACGGCTTCTTCACCGTTGACAGGGCGTGGCGGTTCACCTACGTCAACCGCGAAGCCGAGCGCCTGTGGGGGCGGCAACGCGACACGCTGCTGGGGCAGTTGGTGTGGGACATCTACCCCGAGGTGCTGGGCACGAACTTCGAGCAGGCTTACCGGCGCGCGATGGGCGGCGAAACGGGCGTCAGCATCGAGGGCTTTTACGCACCCATGCACATCTGGTTCGGCATCGACTGCCATCCCTCGGACGACGGGCTTTCGGTCTACTTCCGCGATGTCACCGCCAGGCGCGCAGCGCGCCAGCGGTTGAGGCTGCTCGAGGCCAGCGTCGCGCAGCTCAATGACATGGTCATCATCACCGAGCCGGCGCCCGAGTTGCCACAGGGTCTGCGCATCGTGTTCGTCAACGATGCCTTCGTGCGCCTGACCGGCTACGCAAGAACGGAGGTGATGGGGCGCTGCCCCGGCATGCTCAGCGGTCCCTCGACGGACGCCGCCGAACTCGAGCGCATCCGCTCCGCGATCGATCGCTGCGAACCCGTGCACGCAGAACTGCTGGAGTACACCAAGAGCGGCAGGCCGCACTGGATCGAGCTCGACATGACACCGGTGGCCACGGCGGGCGAGGGATGCACGCATTTCGTCTCGATCGAACGCGACATCAGCGAGCGCCGCTACAACGAGGAAAACCTGCGCCAGCTCAACGCCGGGCTGGAGGAACGGGTGCATCGCCGCACCCTGGAACTGGAGCGGGCGCGCGAGCTGGCCGAGCAGGCCAACCGCGCCAAGTCTTCATTCCTGGCCATGATGAGCCACGAGATCCGCACGCCGATGAACGGGGTCATCGGCATGATCGACGTGCTCGAGGGAAGCCGGCTTCGGCCGGACCAGCAGGACATGGTGAAGACCGTTCGCGAGTCGGCCTACACCTTGCTGGCGATCGTCGACGACGTGCTCGACTTCTCGAAGATCGAGGCCGGCCAGTTCGAGATCGACCAGTCGCCGATGGACGTGACCGCGGTGGTCGAAAGCGTCTGCGACACGCTGCGCCGGCTGTCCGAGAAGCAGGGTGTCGGGCTGCGCCTGTACACCGACCCACGGCTGCCGCTGCGCATGCTGGGCGATGTGGGACGGCTGCGTCAGGTGCTGATGAACCTGGTCGGCAACGCGGTCAAGTTCAGCGCCGGTCAGGCGCGCCCGGGCGCGGTGTCGCTGCGCGCCCAGCGTGTGACGGCTGACGGCGGCGCCGACAGGCTGGCGCTGGAGGTGACGGACAACGGCATCGGCATGAACGCCGCGACCTTGGCACGCCTGTTCTCACCCTTCACGCAGGCCGACGCCAGCACGACAAGGCGCTTCGGCGGTACCGGGTTGGGGCTCAGCATCTCGCACCGCCTGGTGTCGTTGATGGGAGGCGACGTTGCGGTCCACAGTGCCGTGGGTGAGGGGTCGACCTTCACGGTGCACCTGCCCATCGTGCTGTTGCCCGCCGACGAAGGCACCAGTCCAGCATCGGGGCCGCAGCCGCTGGCCGGGCTGCCCTGTCTGGTGGTGGGCGCTGCAGCCGGCCCAGCCGCCGATCTGGCCGACTACCTGAGCCACGCGGGCGCCGTTGCGGACTGTCTGCAGACCCCGGCGCATGCCCAGTCGTGGTTGCGCCAAGCCGGCCCGGGCCGCTGCGTCGTCGTCGTCGCCGACACCACCGAAGGCAGCGACACGGTGCTCGCGGCCTGCCGTGCCGTCGTGTCCGAGCGTCCCGAGCTGGTGCTGGCCTTCGTGGTCATCGAGAGTGGTCGCAGGCGCCGGCCGCGCCGGCAGAGGGCGGACCAGGTTTGGCTGGATGGCGAATGCCTGCGCCGTGCCAAATTCCTGCACAGCGTGGCCCTTGCGGCCCGGCTCCAGCCACCGGAAGAAGCCGCCGGGTTGCCCGCCAAGGTCGACCCCGCCACGATGCCGCTGCATCTGGCGCTGTCGCATGATGCGAACCCGTTGATCCTGGTGGCCGAAGACAACGAGGTCAACCAGAAGGTGCTGACCCAGCAGCTCGCGCTGCTCGGCTACCGTGCCGAGATGGTGGCCAATGGCGTCGAGGCCCTGGCCTGCTGGCGCCAGGGGGGCCATGCCCTGCTGCTGACCGACCTGCACATGCCGGTCATGGACGGCTACACGCTGGCCGCAGCGGTGCGGGCCGAGGAGCGCGGCGGTCCGCGCCTGCCCATCATCGCGTTGACCGCAAACGCCCTGCGCGAGGAGGAACTGCGCTGCCGCCAGGCCGGCATGGACGCCTACCTGAGCAAGCCGGTGCGCCTGGAGCAGCTGAAGGCGGCCATCGGCGCCTGGCTGCGGCCCGCGCCAACGCGGCCGGGCGTGGCCGTGGTTGAGGAAGCGGCACCGGCACCCACCGCACCGCCACCGGTCGATCTCCGCGTGCTCGCCGACCTCCTCGGTGACGACCTGCCGGTCATGCAGGAAGTGCTGGCATCCTTTCGAGCGGGCACGGCGGGCTTGGCGCTGACGATGGCGCAGGCCCACGCCGGCGGTTCGGTGCAGACCATGTTCGACGTCGCTCACAAGCTGAAGTCGACCGCACGGGCCATCGGTGCGGTGCGCCTCGGTCAGATCTGCGCCGACATCGAAGAGGCCGCCGCCAGCACCCCGCGCACCGCGGCGCTCGAACCCCTGATGGTGGATTTCGAGGTCGAGTTGCTCGCTGTTCACCACTTTCTCGACACACGGCACGGCCATCTGGCAGCACCTGTGCAGCGTTGACTGCCAGCTTGGCAGCGGTCGTCACGGCGGATCACCTTTGCAGGAACGACAGCAGCGCATCGTTGAAGGCCTGCGCGTGCGACACGTTCAGACCGTGCGGTGCACCGCTGACCCTCACCAGCTCGCTGTGTGGCACCGCGCGGTGGGTGCGCTCGCCCGATCCTTCGATGGGCACGATCGCGTCCGCCTCGCCATGAATCACCAGCGTGGGCACCTTCACCTTCTTCAGGTCTTCACGGAAGTCGGTCGTGGCGAACGAGTCCATGCACGCCAACGCCGCATGCTGCGCCGACTGGCGGCACAGGGCGATCGCCGCGCCGCGCTGCGACTCGCTGACCTGAAGCACACCGTTGGCCGAGAAGAAGTCCTGGGTGAACTGTTCGAAGTAGGCACCCCGGTCTTGTTCAAGCGCCTGCTTCTTCTGTTGCGCCTTCTCGGACGTGAGCGGCCCTTCGGGGTTGTCGTCCGTCTTCATCAGACACGGCGGCACAGCCGCGGCAAACACCACGCTGCGCAGGCGCGATTCGCCGTGCCGTGCGACATAGCGCGCCACTTCGCCACCGCCCATCGAAAAACCCACCAGTGTCACGTCCTCCAGTCCGCACTGGTCCATCACGCGTTGCAGGTCGTCTGCCAGCGCATCGTAGCTGTAACCTGATTCCGGTTTGTCTGAGCGCCCGAAGCCCCGGCGGTCGTACGCCACCACGCGATAGCCAGCGGCTTGAAGCACCGGCACCTGCGGCTCCCAGGCCTGGGCCGACAGCGGCCAGCCATGGATCAACACCACCGGTCGGCCGCTGCCACCGCTGTCGTCGATGTGCAGGTGCACCGTGTCTGCGGGCGCTGTGCCGACGCTGTCCGAATCCTCTGGACTGGTCGCGGCACCCGTGGCGGCTCCGCCCAGTGCGCCGGCAACGGCACCCAGCGTGGCCCCGGCCAAAATGCCCACCGGGCCAGCCACCGCGATGCCGATGACGGCTCCCGTGGCCGCACCTGCCACCATGCCACCACCCACCAGCACCGACTTGGCCTCGCGCTCGGCTTCGTGGGGTTCCAGCGGCGTCTGCGCCGCAGTGTTCGGGTCCTGCGACGGGATGCCGTGGCCGGGGTTGGCCTGGTCGGCCAGGTCCTGGTCGGCCGGCGCGGTGTTGGCCGGCGGGATGGTCATTGGGTTCATATGCCTCTCCTGATTCGGTTGACGGTGGAGAGAGCATGGGGCGCGGTTCGCGCGGGCCTGTCTGTGCGACAGCGTACGAACACGGATCACCTGCACAGTGTTCAGCAGCAGCGCCAGGCATTCAGCTGTGGCGCTCCGCGGCCAGCGGCCTGCCCGTGCCTATTTGTGCATATGTTGGCTGGCATACCGACAGCGCTGTCGATAAGCGGTGCAATGGAAACCCGGAATCTGAGGATTCAGGCCCGGGATCCGGTTATTGAACTGTTGTCAACGTCAACAATAGAGGCTCTTTATGAACAGCATCATTTACATCGTCGGCCTGATTGTCATTGTTCTCGCCGCCTTGTCATTTTTTGGCTTGCGCTAGGCCTGTTCGCCCGGTTTGCCAGGCGCGAACAGGTTGCAAACAGCGCCAACCACATGACCCCCCCCTGGCGGCGCCCCGTCCCCGGGGGGTGAGCGGGCGGATGGTCGCCGCTGCGTTCAGCCCGCCTGCATCGGCTGGAACCGGTCCGCGCGATCGACCAGGCTGCGCATCTGCTCTGCCGCATGGATGGTGAGCGCATGGGGTGTGTAGCCCGGCCGGGGTGAGATGTAGCTGGCCATTTCGCGCACCAGCGCCTGCTGGCTGCGCGGAGCGTTGGCCAGCAGGGCGATGACCATGTTTTCCAGCGCGATCACGCGCACGCGCAGCTGCACCAGCTCGGTGTTGGTCAAGTCGGGCTCATTGCCCGGTGCGGTGCCGGGCACTGGCTGCGCGGGGGAGGCGGGGTGCATTGACTCGGACATGGAGGTCTCCTGCTTGG
Source organism: Hydrogenophaga sp. (assembly GCA_030653975.1). Lineage (GTDB taxonomy): Bacteria > Pseudomonadota > Gammaproteobacteria > Burkholderiales > Burkholderiaceae_C > Hydrogenophaga. The sequence continues at coordinate 8,529 of JAURYH010000015.1, forward strand.
GGGCGCTCGGTTCAGCGCATGGATCATTGTCGGATCGTGCGGTTTTGGCGCAACCCGGGTCTGTGCGCTGGCGCTCAGGGGCATTCTGTTGTTGGCTGGCGGCCGCTGCTCTGGCTTTCAGAACAGCACGCGGCTGCGCAGCGTGCCGGGCACGCGCGCGAGCTCGGCCAGCGCCAGTTCGGAGTGCGCGGCGTCGATGTCCATCACCACGTAGCCCACGTCTTCGCGCGTCTGCAGGTACTGCGCGGCGATGTTGATCTGGTGGTCGGAAAAGATGCGGTTGATGCTGGAGAGCACGCCGGGCACGTTGCGGTGGATGTGCAGCAGGCGGTGTTTGCCGGGGTGCGCGGGCAGGGCCACTTCGGGGAAGTTGACGGCCGAGGTGGTGGTGCCGTTGTCGCTGTACTTGACCAGTTTTTCTGCCACCTCGATGCCGATGTTTTCCTGCGCTTCCAGCGTGGAGCCGCCGATGTGCGGCGTGAGGATCACGTTGTCCAGGCCGCGCAGGGGCGACTCGAACATGTCCTTGTTGCTGTGCGGTTCTTCGGGGAACACGTCGATGGCGGCGCCGAGCAGGGCCTGGTTTTGCAGCGCGCTGGCCAGCGCGTCCACCTGCACCACGGTGCCGCGCGAGGCGTTGATGAGCACGGCGCTGGGTTTCATGCGCGCGAGTTGCGCCGCGCCGATCATCCACTGCGTGGCGGGCGTTTCGGGCACGTGCAGGCTCACCACGTCGGCGCTGGCCATGAGTTCGTCCAGGCTGGTGAGCGGCCGCGCGTTGCCCAGCGGCAGCTTGGTGGCCACGTCATAAAACACCACGTTCATGCCCAGGGCTTCGGCCAGGACCGAGAGCTGCGTGCCGATGGCGCCGTAGCCCACGATGCCGAGTGTCTTGCCACGGATTTCGAATGAATTGCTGGCCGATTTCAGCCAGCCACCGCGGTGCGCCACGGCGTTCTTTTCGGGGATGCCGCGCATCAGCAAGATGGCTTCGGCCAACACCAGCTCGGCCACCGAGCGGGTGTTGGAAAACGGCGCGTTGAACACCGCCACGCCGCGCTCGCGCGCCGCGACCAGGTCCACCTGGTTGGTGCCGATGCAGAAGCAGCCCACGGCGGCCAGGCGGGTGGCGTGGCTCAGCACTTCGGCGCTGAGCTGGGTGCGCGAGCGGATGCCCACGAAATGCGCGTCGGCGAGCTTGGCCTTGAGCTGATCGTCGGGCAGGGCGCCGGGCAGGCTTTCGATCTGGCTGTAGCCCGCCGCGCGCAGCACCTCGATGGCCGAGGGGTGGATGCCCTCCAGCAACAGGAAGCGGATCTTGTGCTTGTCGATCGAGGTCTTGGGGACGGGCTGGGTGGGGGTGGTGGTCGCAGCGTTCATAGTTGACTAATATAGTCGGAATTGACAATGGCGGCCATTCCGGACGCCATCGTCCCCGGCCCGGGCGGGGACTCATTGCGTGGCCTGGTTGTTGACGACGCCATGAATGCCCAGCTCTGCGGGCAAGGCCCTGGCACGGCGCCATCGACCCGATCCCACAAGGCTCAGGAAGGCGTTCGAAAAAATCAGACCCGATAGACTTGACCGCAACAGGGTAGTCCATGCGCAACGCCCGGAGGCTCAGATCACTGGGTCAAAGATGCTGACGAAGCAACCGGTTGGCCAACTGTCCTGATACACAAACATCTTGGAAGGTGCCAACGCATGAAGCACGTCAGAAAGCCACGCTCATCCCTCCTCCTGGTTGCAGCCATCGCGTGCACAAGCATGATCGCGGGTTGTGGCGGCAGCCATCCACCGGCGGCTTCCGAGGCAGCGCTCACGCGTGTGGTATCGAGCCAGTGGCGCCAGTTTGCCCCCAGGCTTCCTGGTGGTCTGTCGATCGCGGTCATCACCCCGGAGGGCGAATATTTCGCGAGCACCCTCAACGGCGCAACGGCCGACTCACACTTTCGTGGCGCCAGCACCACCAAGACGTTCACGGCGGCGGCGATCATGCTGCTCCAGCAACGCGGACAGCTCGACATCGACCATGTGTTGAGCGCGAACATGCCCGGGACGGCGCGACCCTACCTGCCTGCCACGCCCGGCTACGCGATTCCCTACAAAAACCAGATCACGATCCAACAGCTCCTGCGCCATCGCGGCGGCGTGTTTGACGTTGGCAACAAAAACGTTCCCGCGACGGCCAGCGCGCCCTACGCTGGCCTGAGATACGTCGACTGGGTCGAGGACACCCAGGGTGACATGCACACCTACACGCTGGACGAACTGGTCGGCGTTGTCGCCAGCAACCAGCTCGTGGGCGGGCTGCCCGGCGAGGCGTTTCGCTATTCGAACACTGGCTACTCACTGCTGGCGAAGATCGTCGAGCAGGTTTCGGGAAAAACGTTCGCGCAGTTCGTGCATGACGAACTCCTCGTGCCCAACGGTCTCAGCGAGACGAGCTTTCCCGACGACGGCCAGACCCAACATCTCCCGGCGCCGTTCCTTGAGGGAACGACGCGGGTCGGCGGCACGCTTTATCCCACCACCCACCGCAATGTTTCCTGGGGCGTTGGCGAGGGCAACGTGGTCACGACACCATCGGACCTGGCCCGGTGGTTCCGTCGGCTGCTCAAGGGCGAGGCCGGGTTGAACGCGCAGACGATTGCCCGCATGCGCGAGTGTGAGACGACCAACGAGATCCATGTCTCCTATGGCCTCGGCCTCGCGTGCGATCCCGCCGAACTCGGCACCGGGCACAACGGCGGGATCACTGGTTACCTCACCACGGCGCGCCACGACACGGTGAGCGACGTGACCGTGGTCGTCTTCGCGACATTACTCGATGTCGACGACCTCATGACCGAAGGCGAGATGCTCTACGAGACCGCCCGTCAGGGCCGAACCGCGCTTGGCTACTGAAGACCGGATAGGCCGGGAAGTTCGGTGCGGCCAGAAAGAAACGCTCCCTGACGGCAACGCCTGCGTGACAACAGTCCTGCGACAGGAATCCATTGCTGCATGGGAAATCGAGGTGTAAGCTGCGGCCAGATTTTTGAACACGGAGAGAACGAATGTGCAAATTTTGTATCGCCAGTGGCCCACAGATCAAAACCTCGACATCGCCGTCCCGACGCTCGGCGCTTGGCACGATGGGTGCGCTCTCATTGCTCGGGATGTCTGCGGTGGCTGGCATCGCTCACGCAAAAACGCCGCCCAAACCGGACAACGTGCTTTCACCCGATCAGGCACTCAAGCGCTTGATGGATGGCAACGAACGGTACATATCAGGTCAGACCCAGAACCGGAGTTTTGCCAAGACGCGCGAAGCATTGGTCGGTGGGCAAAATCCCTACGCGTCGATATTGAGCTGCGCCGACTCGCGCGTCAGTCCCGAACTGTGTTTTGACGAAGAACGGGGCGACCTTTTTGTGACGCGGGTGGCGGGCAATTACGTCACCAACGATATTCTGGCCAGCCTGGAATATGGCGTCGCGGTTCTGAACGCTCCGCTCATCATGGTGCTGGGACACACGCGTTGTGGCGCCGTGAGCGCGACGGTCAGCGCGCTTGAGAAGCAGGCCGACTTTCCCGGTCATATTCAAAACATCGTCACGGCGCTGATGCCGGCCGTGCGCGCCGCTGCTGCCGAACCCCACAAGGGCACCTTGCTCCAGGCAGCGACCCTTCAAAACATCAGGCAGAACGTTCAGCGCCTGCAAGAAGCCACACCCATCTTGAGCAAGGCGGTGCAGGCCGGCAAGGTGAAGGTCGTCGGTGGCCTCTACGCCCTCGAAACAGGCCGTATCGACCTCGTTGCATAGGCGTTCAGCCCAGCGTAAAAAGCACCGAACCCGGTTTGAAAGCTTTGGCACCCCCTGCTGGGGTGTCTCGCGCCAACGGGAGCACCAGGCGCGAAACAGCACACCCGTGTCCTGTCCCGTTCGACAAGGCCGTTCCTGCCGATCTGGGCATTCGTTGCGCCGTCGGCAACCACGCCACGCACGGCCCTCCCCCAGGTCAAAGTTTGGCTGGTCAGCGCGACCCGCCGCCCCTCGATGGCCGAGGGGTGGATGCCCTCCAGCAGCAGGAAGCGGATCTTGTGCTTGTCGATCGAGGTCCTGGGGCGGGCTGGGAAGGGGTCGTGGTCGCAGCGTTCATGGTTGACTAACGTCGTCGGGCATGACGTCGAAGGCCATTTTTGAGGCCTTCGTCCCCCCACAGCGCGGGGGATTCACCAGGGGTTTCAGGTCGGGTCGGAAGGGGCCATGAACAGGGCGGCCACCAAGTCCGACTGCGTGATCATGCCCACCAGCCGGTCCTGCGCGTCGAGCACGGGCATGTGGTGCAGGCCACCGTCGGAGAAGCCGCGCACCAGATCGGCGATGGCCTGTTCGGGGCGGGCGGTGCGCACCTTGCGGGTCATGATGTCTTCGACCCGGCGTGCGGTGTTCATGCGCGGCACCCGGCTGGGCGCTGGCGCGCTCTGGCCGATGAAAAAGTCGTGCAGCGACACGATGCCCACCAGATGCTGGTCGGCATCCACCACGGGCAGCGCCTTGATCTTGTGGTGCGCCAGGCGCGCCCAGGCTTCGTCCACCGAATCACCGGGTCCCACGCTCACCACGTCGCGCGACATGATGTCCTGGCAGCGCACGCCGTTCCACTGGCGGCGCTGCGCGTGCAGCTGCGCGCGCGTCATGATCTCTTCGAGGTCGTGGCGGTCGATGTCGAGCAGCTCGCCAAACGAGGCCAGCGCGGCGTCCAGATCTTCCTTGTTGTAGCCCACGCGCCGGGTCGGCAGCGGGTCGCGCGTGCCGTGGGGACGGCTCCTGGTCACCCCGTGGTGCGGGTAGCTGCGCCCCATGGCGTTGTTGAACAGCAGGGCCAGCAGCAGCATGACGGCCGAATCGGCGGCCACCGGCCAGAGCGCAAAACCGAAGCCCAGTTCGTGGATCGCCGGGCCGCCCAGCACGGCGGTGAGCGCCACCGCACCGCCGGGCGGGTGCAGGCAGCGCAGCGCGAACATGGCCGCCACGGCGCCCGTACCCGCCACCGCGGCGGCCAGGCCGGTGGCGCCCAGCCACTGGTGGCAGGCCACGCCGATCAGCGCCGACAGCACGTTGCCGCCCAGGATGGACCAGGGCTGCGCCAGCGGGCTTGCCGGCACCGCGAACAGCAACACCGCCGAGGCGCCCATGGGCGCGATGAACCAGACGCTGGACGTCCCCAGCGCGTGGCGGCTGAGCCAGTCGGTGCACAGCAGCCCGAGGCCCACGCCCACGCTGCTGAGCCAGAGCTCGCCACGGCCGATGGCCAGCGGGGCCGGGAAGAACGAACGCAGCCAGTTCAGCAGCGGATTCAAGGGCGGGCTTTCAGCGACCGTGTGTCAACGCTGACCTGATCAGCCTGCGGCCTCCATGCCGTTGCGTTGTTTCGTGGGCTCGGTGGCAGGCGATACCAGGAACGCGAGCAGTGCGCGCACCGCGTCGGGCTGCGTGGAGGTCGTGGCCAGGCCGGCCGAGAAGGTGGTGATGATCTGGATTTCGGCGGGCAGCGGGCCGAGCACGTCGATGCCTTCGAGGCTCATGAGTTCGCTCAGCTGCTGGAAGCCCAGCTCGACCTCGCCTTTGGCCACGAGCGAGCCCACGGGCACGCCGGGCGGGGCAGTGACGATGCGGCCCTTGATCTGCTCGGCGATGCCCCAGCGCTCGAACAGACTGGCCAGTTGCACGCCACTCGGGCCGGTGGAATAGCCCAGGGTGCGCGCATCGAGCACGGCCTGTTTCACGGCGGCTTCGCTGCCGATGTCGGGGTGTGGCGCACCGCTGCGCACGGCCAGCGCCACGCCGGAGCGCACCACGTCCACCTGGCTGCCGGCGACGACCTTGCCATCGGCGCTGAGCTGGTCCAACGCGTTGGACGCGAGGGCCACGATGTCGAAGGCTTCGCCGGCCTGCACGCGTTTGGCGGCGTCCACACCGCCCACGGATTCGAGTTCGATGACGGTGTCCGGGTGGGTCTGCTGGTAGAGGGCGATCAGGTCGGCCAGCACCTGCTTGGTGGCCATGGAAGAAATGATGCGGATGGGGGACGCCATGCGGTCAGCTCCGGGGGTGCAAAGGTTGGAAGGGGCGCCGCAGCGCTGCGACGCGAACCCGTGCAATTTAACCGCAAGCCAACGGCGCGGGCTGACTCAGGCGGTGCGCGCCCGCCCCCCTTTCTCTGCCCAGGTGCGCGTCCAGCGCACCTGCATCGTGCGCATCAAGGCCAGCATCAGCACCGAGAACACCGCCATGATCACGAAGCCGGAGAGGAAGCTGTCGGTGTGCTGTTTGGACTGGCCCATCATGGCCGGCACCAGGCCACCGCCCAGGGCACCGATCTCGCCGATCATGGAGCCGGCCACGGCGGTGGACATGGGCCAGCGCAGCGGTACCAGCTGGAACAGCGCGCCGTTGCCCGCGCCCAGCGCGGCGAAGCAGACGATCAGCAGCAGCGTGGTCAGCACGACGGAGTGCGACGACAGGCCCACGCCCACCAGTGCGAACGACACCACGACCAGCACCACGGTCAGGGTGTTGACGCCACCCCAGTGATCGGAAATCCAGCCGCCGAAGATGCGCACCACGGCGCCCATCAGCGCCGCCAGCATGGTGAGCTGACCGGCCTGCACCTTGCTCACGCCGAACTGGTCGTGGTAGTAGGTGGGCAGGAAGGTGGTGATGCCGATGAAGCCGCCGAAGGTGACGACGTAGATCAGGCTGAAGACCCAGCCGTCTTTCTCCAGCAGGCAGGCCAGGTGCTCGCGCATGCCGGCGTGCTGGTCGCGGTCGGGCGGCTCCTTGGCCATGAAGGCCACCACCAGCATGGGCACGATGGAAGCGAGGGCGGCGAAGCCGTACACCGTCTGCCAGCCGTAGGCCTGTGCCAGCGGGGGGGCCAGCAGCGCGGCGATGGCGGTGCCGGCGTTGCCCGCGCCCACCAGGCCCATGGCCAGGCCCTTGTATTTGGGCGGGTACCAGCCCGAACCCAGCGACATCGCCACACCGAAGCTCGCGCCCGCCACGCCCAGCAGCAGCGCCATCTTGAGCATGTCGTCGTAGCTCTGCACGAAGAAGTAGCCATACGACATCGTCAAGGTGATCAGCGCCAGTTCGACCAGCGTGGCGGTCTTGCGGCCCACGTATTGCGCGAGCAGGCCGAGCGGGAAGCGCATGACGGCACCGGCGACGATGGGGATCGACAGCAGCAGGCCTTTTTGCGCGGCCGTGAGGTTGAACTCTTCGCTGATGAAGGGCGCCATGGCGCCGTTCATGACCCAGATCACGAACGAGAACGTGAGGTAGAAGAACGCTGCAAACAGCGTCGGTGTGTGCCCGCTTTTCAGGAACGTACGGAAGCCCGCCATGGCGTGGACCTTTGAGAGAGAGGAGGGAGGGGGTGGGAACCCACGCCGCGGGGGGCCTGGTCAGACGGCCAGGTGTGCGGTGCGTGGGGTGCGCCAGACGACCCAAGTCGGCCGTCTGCTGCAGCTGAAAAGGCCTTCGTTAGCCTTGCGGTGATCGAGCAAATTTCATGCCCGATTCGGGAGCGTTTGGTGGGGCGCTGAAGGCTCGCGGTGCACCATGCCTGTGAGGTTGGGTGCCGTTGGCGCAAAGAAAAGGGGCATGCCCGAAAGCATGCCCCTTTTTGGGTTGGATGCGGCGCGGGCCGCACGCCGTTCAGGCCGCTTTTTCCACGTGCGCCTGGCGCGTGTAGAGGAAATCGATGACCGCCTTTCTGTGGTGCTGGTACTGCGGGTCGTCGGCCAGGGCCACGCGGTGGCGCGGGCGCGGCAGGTTCACCGCCAGCACCTCGCCGATGGTGGCGGCCGGGCCGTTGGTCAGCATCACGATCCTGTCGGACAGCAGCACGGCTTCGTCCACATCGTGCGTGACCATCACCACGGTGGCCTGTGTCGCGGCCACGATGTCGAGCAGCTCGTCCTGCAGCTTGGCGCGGGTGAGGGCGTCGAGGGCGCCGAAGGGTTCGTCCATCAGCAGCACCTTGGGTTCCATCGACAGCGCCCGGGCAATGCCCACGCGCTGCTTCATGCCGCCGGAGATCTCGCCCGGGCGTTTCTGGGCGGCAGCCGTCAGGCCCACCAGGGCCAGCGCGGCGTCGGTTCGAACCTTCAACTGGATGCGGGTTTCGCTGCGGCCGAACACGCGTTCGACCGCCAGGAAGACGTTCTCGAAACACGTGAGCCAGGGCAGCAGCGAGTGGTTCTGGAACACCACCGCGCGCTCGGGGCCGGGGCCGGCGATCTCGCGGTCGGCGCACAGCAGCACGCCGCTGGTGGGCGTGGTCAGGCCGGCGATCAGGTTGAGCAGGGTGGACTTGCCGCAACCCGAGTGGCCGATGAGCGTGACGAACTCGCCCTTGGCCACGGTCAGGTTGATGTCGCGCAGCGCGGGGAAGTTGCCCTTCCGGGTCTTGAAAGTCTGCTCGACGCCCTGGATGTCGATGTAGCGGGTGGGGTTGGAGTTGCTCATGACTTGACTTCCTCGAACGTGAACAGCGTGGCAATCTTGATGAGCGCGAATTCGAGCAGCAGGCCGACGACGCCGATGACGAAAATCGCGATGATGATGCTGGAGACATTGAGGTTGTTCCACTCGTCCCAGACCCAGAAGCCGATGCCCACGCCGCCGGTCAGCATCTCGGCCGCCACGATCACCAGCCAGGCCGTGCCCACCGCCAGGCGCACGCCGGTCAGCAGGTAGGGCAGCACGGCGGGAAAGAGGATCTTGGTGAAGATCTTCCACTCGCTCAGGTTGAGCACGCGGGCCACGTTCATGTAGTCCTGCGGCACGCGCTGCACGCCCACCGCGGTGTTGATGATCATGGGCCAGATCGAGCAGATGAAGATGGTCCAGATGGCGGCCGGGTCGGCACCCTTGAACACCAGCAGGCCGATCGGCAACCAGGCCAGCGGCGACACCGGGCGCAGCAGGCTGATGAGCGGGTTGAACATGCGGCTCAGAAACTCGAAGCGGCCGATGGCGAAGCCGGCGGGGATGCCCACGAGCGCCGCCATGCCGAAGCCGATGGCCACGCGTTTGAGCGAGGCCAGCACGTTCCAGCCCACGCCCTGGTCGTTCGGGCCGTTGCTGTAGAACGGGTCCGAAAACACCGTGACCGCTTGCGCCCACGTTTCCAGGGGCTTGGGAATGCCGCTGTTGCCGGTGCTGGCGATCAGTTGCCAGACCAGCACCAGGCAGGCCAGCCCCAACACCGGCGGCAACACCGCCATCCAGAAGCCACGGAAATCACGGCTCGCGGCCGATGGCCGGGCGCTGACCGCGGCGGGTGCCGCGGGGGCTTCGGTCTTGGGTAGGCTCATGGCTTTTCCAATGGGGCTGGCATGGGAAGTGGCGGGCGGCGCGATGGCCTCCAGCGGAGAATGAAAAACGGCGCTGACCATGGTGGGTTTCCTTTCAGTGCAGAGCGAAGAGAGAGATGCCTTCAAGCGAGCGGGATGCCTTCAACCCAGAACGCCGCGGAACCGGCTTTGCCGGGCCGCCAGCGTTGCCCCCTTGAGGGAGTCGCGCGAAGCGCGGCGGGGGTGGCTCACGCCTTGATCGCGAAGCCATCGGCGTACTTCGCGGGGTCTTTGCCATCCCACACGATGCCGTCCATCAGCTTGCTGCTGCGCATCGGGTCCTTGGGCACACTGATGCCCATGGCGCTGGCGACCGATTTGTAGAGGTCGATCTGGTTGATCTGCTTGGCGATGCCGAGGTAGTCGGGGTGGCTCTTGATCAGGCCCCAGCGCTTGTGCTGCGTGAGGAACCACATGCCGTCGGACAGGTAGGGGAAGTTGACCTTGCCGTCGTTGAAGAACTTCATGTGGTTGGGGTCGTCCCAGGTCTTGCCCATGCCGTTCTGGTAGCGGCCCAGGATGCGCTGGTTGATGGCGTCCACACCGGTGTTGATGTAGGACTTCTGCGCCACGGTCTCGGCCATCTTCATCTTGTTCTGCAGGCCGGCGTCGATCCAGCGGCTGGCTTCAAGCACGGCCATCATCACGGCGCGCGTGGTGTTGGGGTACTTCTTGGTGAACTCGGCCGTGGTGCCCAGCACCTTCTCGGGGTGGTCGCGCCAGATGTCCTGCGTGGTGTTGGCGGTGACACCCACGCCGTCCATGATGGCGCGGTGGTTCCAGGGCTCGCCGACGCAGAAACCGTCCATGTTGCCGATGCGCATGTTGGCCACCATCTGCGGCGGCGGCACCGTGATCAGGCGCGCGCCCGAGAGCGGGTTGATGCCGGCGGCGGCCAGCCAGTAGTGCATCCACATGGCGTGCGTGCCGGTGGGGAAGGTACCGGCGAAGGTGTAGTCGCGCTTGTTGGCGGCCATGAACTTGGCCAGCGAGGGGCCGTCCACGGCGCCCTTGTCGGCCAGCGCTTTCGAGAGCGTGATGGCCTGGCCGTTGTTGTTCAGGCTCATCAGCACGGCCATGTCTTTCTTGGGGCCGGCAGTGCCCATGTGCACGCCGTAGACCAGGCCGTAGAGCACGTGGGCGAAGTCGAGTTCGCCGTTGACCAGCTTGTCGCGCACACCGGCCCAGCTGGCTTCCTTGCTGGGCACGATGGTCACGCCGTATTTTTTGTCGAAGCCCAGCACCGAAGCCATGACCACGCTGGCGCAGTCGGTCAACGGGATGAAGCCGATCTTGACTTCGGTTTTCTCGGGTGCGTCGGAACCGGCGGCCCAGACGCCGCTGTGGCCCAGCGTGGAGAAGAAGGTGGCGGTGGCCGCACCCTTCTTGATGAAGTCGCGGCGCGAGGCCTGGGCCGTTGTCTCGGGCACGGTCGCCACGGTGGGTGTGGTGCTGCTTGCGGTCATGTCCAACTCCTTGCTGATTAAAAAAGTGGTGGCCAAAAACAAAACGGCGCCCATTTCCAGCCCAGCTTGGTGCGGGCTTGAAATGGACGCCGTTGTCCTGTGTGTCTCGGGAGACTTCGGGAATCACGCCGCCATTGGCGCTATTCCTTTGCGTTTTATCAAGCAGGGAACGTGCCAGGTGAAGGTCTTCTACCGGGTCGGGATCTGAAGAAGCTTGTTATTCAAGGAAAAAAAAGGCTTTTCAGGGCACGTGGCTGGTGTCGGATCGGCCGCCAGCGGGGTGAAATCCCGGTGCGCGGGGCCTCAGCTTGGTGCGCCGGCGGGGTGCGGCACGGGTTTTGTGCGCCGCAACACGGCGCGCGGTTTCAACGCCGCCGCTCGGGCAGCACCTCGGCCATGGACAGCACCGCTTCGGCCACGTCGATCAGGCGGCGGTTCTGGTTCATGGCCATCTGGCGCAGGGTCTTGTGGGCTTCGGCCTCGCTCAGGTTGCGGTGCGCCATGAGCAGGCCCTTGGCGCGTTCGACCAGCTTGCGTTCGTTGAGGCTGGCGCGCACGGTGTCGAGTTCGTCGCTGATGGCCTGCAGGCGCCGCGACTGGTCCTGCACCAGGTCGAGGATGGAGCGGTCAAGCTGCACGCCGTAACCCTGCGCCGGGCTGGGGCCGGTCACATGCTCGGGCACCGGGTCGTGGAAAAACGAGAGCGCATCGTCGGGCTGCGTGGCCGCGGGGTGGATGCCCTGGAAGGCCTGCAACTCGGCCAGGGCGGCCTGGGTCTTGTGTTCGCACAGGCGCTGCAGGCTGTCGGCGAGCCGGTCCTCGACCGTCTTCATGCGGTCCATGCGCAGGCTGCAGCAGTCGAACCAGGGCTGGCTCTGGTCGGCGTCGAGCGGGCTGCCGTCGGCGGCGGTGCAGAGCACGCGGCGCATGCGCTCGAGTTCGGCCCGGGCGGCCACGGTGTCCTGGTCGGCGGTGGCCCACAGCGTGGCGAGTTCTTCGCTGGCGAATTCCTTGAACACCTGCAGGCAGCGCTCCTGCGAATCGATCAGGTGCAGCAGGCGCTGCTGCTCGGCGCTCCCGGCCCGGCCGCTGGCGAACAGGGCGGAGCCGGCGGCGCGCTCCTGGCCGGCGAACTCCTTGCCCTGCATGAAGTTGAACAGCGCCACCAGCTGGCGCGAGATGGCGGGGTCGCTGGCGCTGTCGGCGGCCTCGAACACCACCGCGATCAGGCCGGCGATCAGGCGCACGTAGGCTTCGGTGGTTTCGCGCGCCGTCCAGGCCTGGCTGTCGATGCGCTCGCGCAGGGCGGGCAGGGCGTCGAGCCCGTGCAGCACGTAGGCGATGCGGCTGAACAGGCGCGCGCCGTGGCCGAGGTGTGCGGTCTGGGTGTCGAGGCTGTCAAAGCAGCGGCGCAGCTCGGCTTCGGTGGCTTCGCATTCGGCGATCTGCTGCTGGCGTGGTTCGGCAAAGCGGGTGCCTTGCGAACCGAGGAAGAGGTTGGACAGGCCGCGCTCGCGCTGCAGACCGTGCACCAGCCGGCCGGTCACGTTCACCAGCGCGCTGGTGAGTGCGAGCTGGCGCAGCGCGTCGATCTCGCAGCGCTTGGCGGCGATGAGGAAATTGAGGCCCGATTTGGGGGGCAGGGCGTTGGGGGTCATGCGGTGATCGGATCAGCAATAACTGTGCCGCTCGCCGGAGAGGCGCGGCTTTCAGCGCGAGCCGGGCGGCCAGGCCCGGGCAGTATCCGATTGTCCCGCAGGCCGGGGGAGCCTCCGGTGTCAGGCCTGGGCGGCTTCGCTTTCGCGTGGGATCCGGGCGAGCGCGGCACCCGGCATCAGCTGCGCGCGCAGGCCCACCACGCCGCCCACCATGATCAGGGCCGGGGGCTTAACGCCGTGGCTCAGCGCCAGCTCGGGCAGGTCGGCCAGGGTGCCGGTGATGCAGCGCTCGTCGGGCAGGGTGGCCTTCTCCACCAGCGCCGCCGGTGTGTCGCCCGGCAGGCCGTGGGCGATGAGCTGGCGGCAGATCTCGGACAGGTTGTTCACCCCCATGTAGAGCACCACGGTCTGGCGCGGTCGGGCGAGCAGCGCCCAGTCGATGTCCAGGCCGCGGTTGTCGCGCAGGTGGCCGGTGGTCAGCACCAGCGAGCAGGCGTGGTCGCGGTGGGTCAGCGGTATGCCGACCGACGCGGCAGCGCCCTGCGCGGCGGTGAGCCCGGGCACGACGGTGAAGGGGATGCCGGCCGCGGCCAGTGCCTGGGCTTCTTCGCCGCCGCGGCCAAAGATGTAGCCGTCGCCGCCCTTGAGGCGCAGCACCGCGCGCCCGCTGCGCGCGAGCCGCAGCATGAGTTCGATGATCGAGGCCTGGGGCAGGGTGTGGCGCGACGACTCCTTGCCCACGTACACGCGGTCGGCACCGGGCGGCAAAAAGTCCAGCACGGCCGGACTCACCAGGTGGTCGTAGAGCACGAGCTTCGCGGCCTGCAGGGCCTTCACCGCTTTCAGGGTGAGCAGTTCGGGGTCGCCCGGGCCGGCGCCCACCAGGGTCACCAGGCCGGGGGGGCGGTCGTCTGTTGCCGTGCCGTCCCCGGGCCAGCCGGGCGCCAGCCAGTGGCTGTGTTCCATCACGCTCATGGGGCTCTCTCCTGGGTGTTGTCTGGCGTTCATTGTTGTCAGGCAGAAAGCCAACGTCCTTGAACTGGTTCAAGGACAGGGCCCGCGCGCCGCCCGACGATGGGCGCAGCTCGCTGACCGGCGATGGACAGCAGCCAGGCGAGCGGGTCTGACTCCCCGGGAGGGCAGAGGGCCACATCCACAGCTGATCCAAGACGGAGAGAGAAAACCCATGAAACCCACCCAGATCATCCTGAGCTCGCTCGCGATGGCGGCCATGCTGGTTGCCGGCGGCCTGCACGCCCAGGACAAGAAGAACCTCAGCCAGCCGGAATCGAACTACCAGGCGGGCAGCTCGCCCATCGGCGACGAGCCCATGGTGCAGAGCGTGAACCCGAAGGCGCCACCCATGACGCAGGCCGAGTTCGATGTGGCGCGCAAGGTGTATTTCGAGCGTTGCGCCGGCTGCCACGGCGTGCTGCGCAAGGGTGCCACCGGCAAGGCACTCACACCCGACATCACGGTCGGCAAGGGCACCGACTACCTGAAGGTCTTCATCGCCTACGGCTCGCCGGCGGGCATGCCGAACTGGCAGACCAGCGGCGAGATGACCGAGAAGGAAGTGGACATGATGGCGCGCTACATCCAGCACGAGCCACCGACCCCGCCCGAGTTCGGCATGGAGCAGATGAAGGCGTCCTGGAAGGTGATCGTGCCGCCGGAGAAGCGGCCGACCAGGAAGATGAACAACTTCAACATCACCAACATCTTCAGCACCACGCTGCGGGACACCGGTGAAGTGGCGCTGATCGACGGCGACACCAAGAAGATCATCAACATCGTCAAGACCGGCTACGCGGTGCACATCTCGCGCCTGTCGGCCTCGGGCCGCTACCTGTTCGTGATCGGGCGCGACGCCAAGATCAACATGATCGACCTCTGGATGGAGATGCCCGACAACGTGGCCGAAATCCGCACCGGTCTGGAAGCCCGCTCGGTGGAAACCAGCAAGTACAAGGGCTTTGAAGACAAGTACGCGATCGCCGGTTCCTACTGGCCGCCGCAGTTCGTGATCATGAACGGCGACACGCTGGAGCCGCTGAAGATCGTCTCGACCCGCGGCGTCACGGTGGACAAGCAGGAGTACCACCCCGAGCCGCGCGTGGCCTCCATCGTGGGCAGCCACTACAAGCCCGAGTTCGTGGTGAACGTGAAGGAAACCGGCCAGACCCTGCTGGTGGACTATTCCAACATCGACGCGCTGAAGGTCACCACCATCGGCACCGCGCGCTTCCTGCACGACGGCGGCCTCGACTCCTCCAAGCGCTACTTCATGGTGGCGGCCAACAACAGCAACAAGATCGCTGCAGTCGACCTCAAGGAAGGCAAGCTCACCAAGCTGATCGACGTGGGCAAGATCCCCCATCCGGGCCGCGGTGCGAACTTCATCCATCCGAAGTTCGGCCCCGTCTGGTCCACCGGCCACCTGGGCGATGAAACCATCGCCCTGATCGGCACCGATCCGGTGAAACACCCCAAGCAAGCCTGGACGGTGGTGCAGACCCTGACGGGTCAAGGCGGCGGTGCGCTGTTCATCAAGAGCCATCCGAAGAGCAAGCACCTGTATTCGGACACGCCGCTGAACCCCGATCCGAAGATCTCGCAATCGGTCGCGGTGTACGACATCAACAACCTGGAGAAGGGCTTTGTCGTGCTGCCGATCGCCGAGTGGGCGGGCATCCAGGACGACGGCGCCAAGCGCGTCGTGCAGCCCGAGTTCAACAAGGCGGGCGACGAGGTGTGGTTCGCGGTCTGGAGTGCCAAGAACAAGGAGAGCGCGCTGGTCATCGTCGATGACAAGACGCTCAAGCTCAAGGCCGTGATCAAGGACCCGCGCCTGATCACCCCCACGGGCCACTTCAACGTGCACAACACGCAGAACGACGTGTATTGATCTCCCCCCTGCGCCGAGAGAAGTGACCCCCCCCTGCGCCGCTTCGCGGCTTCCCCCCGGGGGACGGCCCTGGTGGCCCGGCAAAGCCGGTTCCACGGGGCCCCTGGGTGAAGGCACTTCGTTGATCTGATTGGTTTGTCTGCCATGAACCTGCGTTTTCTGCTTTATCTGTTGCTGGTTTCTCCTGCCTTTGCTGCGTCTGCGCAGCCGGCGGGTGAGCCGGACGCGGCGCGGGCGCAAACGCTGGTGCGCATGGTCCGGCAGGACTGCGGGTCCTGCCACGGCATGCGCCTGACCGGTGGACTGGGCCCGGCCCTGACCCCGGCGGCGCTGGTCGATTTCCCTCTTGATAGCCTGGCCGCCGTGATCTACCACGGCCGGCCCGGCACCCCCATGCCGCCCTGGCGGGCGATGCTCAGCGAGCCCGAGGCGCGCTGGATCGCACAACGCCTGCAGCAGGGTTTTCCTGAAGAAATGGTGAAAGCACCATGAAGCGTCGTGAACTGCTGGCCGCTGCGGCCACCCTGTCGTCCCTGGCTGTCCTGACCGGTTGCGCCGCGCCTGTGCAACGCGGCACCGGCGACCTCGGTGTGGTCATCGGCCGCGCCAACGGCACGCTCTACCTGGTGGACACCACGGCCCAGGCGCTGATCGGTGAGGTGCCCGGCCTGGGCGATCTCTCGCACGCTTCGGTGGTGTTCTCGCGCGACGGCCTGTTTGCCTACGTGTTCGGGCGTGACGGTGGCCTCACGCAGGTCAACCTGCTGGAGCGCCGCATCGCGCGGCGCATCATGCAGGCCGGCAACTCCATCGGCGGCGCGATCAGCGCCGACGGCACGCTGGTGGTGGCGCAGAACTACACGCCCGGGGGCGTGAAGGTGTTTGACGCGCGCACGCTGGAACTGCTGGCCGACATTCCCGCTGAATACGCGCCGGGCAAGCGGTCGCGCGTGGTCGGCCTGGTCGATCTGCCCGGCCGGCGTTTCGCCTACAGCCTGTTCGACGGCAACGCGATCTGGGTCACCGACTGTTCGGACCCGCGCCACCCCAGGACGACGAAGTTCGAGAACATCGGTCGCCAGCCCTACGACGCGCTGGTCACACCCAACGGTCGCCACTACATCGCCGGCCTGTTCGGTGAAGACGGCCTCGCGCGGATGGACCTGTGGGCGGCCGAACCCCAGGTCGAGCGCATCCTCGGCGGCTATGGCCGTGGCCAGGAGCCGCTGCCGGTCTACAAGATGCCGCACCTGCGCGGTTGGGCCGTGGCCGGGCGCCGCGCCTACCTGCCCGCCATCGGCCGCCACGAGGTGCTGGTGGTGGACACCGAGACCTGGGCCGAAGTCGGCCGCATCCCCGTGGCCGGGCAACCGGTGTTCGTGATGGCGCGGCCCGATGGCCGCCAGGTGTGGGTGAATTTTTCCGTGCCCGACTACCACCGCGTGCAGGTCATCGACACGCAGAGCCAGCAGATCGTGCAGACCCTGGAGCCGGGCAAAGCCGTGCTGCACATGGAATTCACGCCGCGCGGTGAAGCGGTGTGGATCAGCAGCCGCGACGACAACCGCGTGAGCGTGATCGACACGCAGACCTTGCTCACCCGCGCGCGGCTCGATGTGCCCGCGCCCAGCGGCATCTTTTTCACCGCGCGCGCCGCGCGGGTGGGGTTCTAGAGCCATGAACGCCACCGACCTGGCCTTGCTCAACCCCTGGCAACACGGCTTCCCGCTGGTGCGCGATCCGTTCGCCCATATCGCCCAGGCGCTGGACCTGCGCGAGGCGGACGTGCTCGCAGCCTGCGAGCGGCTGCAGCGCGAAGGTGCCATCAGCCGCATCGGCGGGGTCTTTGCCCCCGGGGCCGGTGGCGCGGCCTTGCTCGCTGCCATGGCGGTGCCCGCCGAGCGCATGGCCGCGGTGTCGGCCACCGTGTCGGCCCACCCCGGCGTGAACCACAACTACGAACGCGAGCACGCCTTCAACCTCTGGTTCGTCATGACCGGGCGCGACGCGCCGGCCGTGGAAGCGGCGATGCAGATGCTGGAGCGTGCCACCGGCCTGCCCGCGCTGCGCCTGCGCATGCAGCGCGCCTACCGCATCGACCTCGGTTTCGACCTGCGCCACGCCACCGCCTTGATGCCCATGCGGGTGCAGCGCGTGGCCCACGCCGAGCCCGTCGCGGCCGCCGACCAACCGCTGGCCGCATCGGTGGAAGCGGGTCTGCCCATCACCGCCCGCCCGTTCGACGCCTGGGCCGAAGCCACCGGCCGGTCGGTGGTGGACGTGCTCTACACGCTGCAGCACTGGCTCGACGCCGGCACGCTCAAACGTTTCGGCGTCGTGGTGCGGCACCACGAGCTGGGCTTTGCCGCCAACGCCATGACCGTGTTCGACGTGCCCGATGAGCGGGTGGATGTGTGCGGCGAGGCGCTGGCGCGCCAGCCCGGCGTCACCCTGGCCTACCGGCGCGAGCGCGCCGGGCCGTGGCCTTACAACCTGTATGGCATGGTGCACGGCACCGACCGCGCGGTGGTGCAGGGCGTGATCGACCGCGTGGTGGCCGCCGCGGGGTTGGCTGGTCACCGGCGTGCCGTGCTGTTTTCCACCCGCCGCTTCAAGCAGACCGGCGCACACCGGTTCCGTGCGCTGCCGCTGCCCACCCAGGAGGTGTCCCATGCTCTCGACGGATGACGCCCGCCTGGTCAGCTTCCTGCACGGCGGTTTTCCGCTGAGCGACCGGCCGTTTGCCGACGTCGCCGCGCAGCTCGGCTGCAGCGAAGACGCGGTGATCGAACGCCTGCAGCACCTGCTGTCGCACGGCGACCTGACCCGTTTTGGCCCGCTGTTCCAGATCGAACGCGCCGGTGGCCGCTTCGTGCTGGCCGCCCTGGCCGTGCCCGAAGAACGCTTCGACGCCGTGGCGCAACAGCTGGACGCGATGAACGAGGTGGCCCACAACTACCGCCGCGAATCGGCGCACCCGGACCAGCCCGGCGCGACGCCTCTCAACATGTGGTTCGTGCTGGCGGTCGAGTCGGCGGATGACATCCAGCAGGTGATCGCGAACATCGAAGCGGCGACCGCGCTGCCCGTGTACGCCTTCCCCAAGGAACGTGAGTTCTTTGTGGAACTGAAACTGCCTCTGTTCGAAGGAGGTGCCCATGGCCCTCGATGAACTCGACCGCCGCCTGATCCGCGCCACCCAGGCCGGTTTGCCCCTGGTGCCGCGGCCCTACGAGGCCGTGGGCGCCACGCTGGGCATCAGCGGTGAGCAGGTGCGCGAGCGCCTGAAGGCCATGCTGGACGCGGGCCTGATCCGCCGCATCGGCGCCGTGCCCAACCACTACCGCCTGGGCTTCACCGCCAACGGCATGAGTGTGTGGGACGTGGCCGACGACGTGGTCGATGAACTCGGTGAACACATCGGCCGGCTGCCCTTTGTCAGCCACTGCTACCGCCGACCGAGGCGCTTGCCGGTCTGGTCTTACAACCTCTTCGCCATGCTGCACGGCCGCTCGCGCGAAGAAGTCGAACAGCAGGCGCAAGAGATTGCCGTCTTGCTGGGCAGTGCCTGCCGCGCCCACGACATCCTCTATTCGACCGCGATCCTGAAAAAGACAGGCCTGCGGTTGACCGAATCCTGAAACGAAAGCCTCACCATGTTTCGCATCAGCCAGTACATGCGCGAAATCGCCGAAGCCGAGCGCACCGGCCAGTACCCGGCGCCCGCGCCGCGTGTGCGGCAACAGCCCGGCAAGGACGCCGGCGCGGCGACGAGTCAACGGCCCGGTCCGGTCGTGATCTGGAACCTGATCCGTCGCTGCAACCTGACCTGCAAGCACTGTTACGCGCTCTCCGCCGACCACGAGTACGCCGGCGAGCTCTCGCGCGACGAGGTGTTCACCGTCATGGACGACCTCAAGACCTACCGCGTGCCGGTGCTCATCCTCTCCGGTGGCGAGCCGCTGATGCGGCCCGACGTCTTCGACATCGCCAACCGCTCGCGCGCCATGGGCTTCTACACCGGCCTGTCCACCAACGGCACGCTGATCGACGCACCCATGGCCGACCGCATCGCAGCGACCGGCTTCAACTACGTGGGCATCAGCCTGGACGGCCTGCGCGAAACGCACGACAAGTTCCGCCGGCAGGGTGGCGCGTTCGACCGCAGCCTCACCGCCGTGCGCCTGCTGCACCAACGCGGCGTGAAGGTGGGCCTGCGTTTCACCATGACGGCCATGAACGCGCACGACTTCCCGGCCCTGCTGGACCTGATGCGCAGCGAGCAGGTGGACAAGTTCTATTTCTCGCACCTCAACTACGCCGGCCGCGGCAACATCCATCGCGGCCAGGACGCGCAGCACCTCGCCACGCGCGATGCGCTGGACCTGCTCTTTGAGCGCGCCTGGTTGGCCGCGCGCGATGGTCTGGACGAGGAGTACGTGACCGGCAACAACGACGCCGACGGCCCTTACCTGCTGCAATGGGTGCAGGCCCGCTTTCCGCGCTGGGCCGACGCGCTGCGCGAGCGCCTGGTGGCCTGGGGCGGCAACAGCAGCGGCGTCAACGTGGCCAACATCGACAACCTCGGCCATGTGCACCCCGACACCATGTGGTGGCACCACACCATCGGCGACGTGCGCCAGCGCCCGTTCTCGCAGATCTGGAGCGACACCAGCGAGCCACTGATGGCGGGGCTGAAGGCGGACCCACGGCCGGTGGAGGGCCGCTGCGCCAGCTGCCAGCACTTCGCCATCTGCGGCGGCAACACCCGCACGCGCGCCCAGCAGCTCACCGGCAACCCCTGGGCCGAAGACCCGGGCTGTTACCTCTGCGACGAAGAGATCGGCGCCGTCGCCGGCAGCGATGCCGACCGGCTCGCGCTCACACCGTTCCGCAAGGTCCACATCCTGCGTCAGGAGGCCAGCCATGTCTGATCCGGTCAAGCAGCGTGCCACCGAAGCGCTGGCCAATATCGCCCGCGCCACGCTGGTGCTGGGCCTGTGCTGGATGGGGGTGGACATGGCCGGCGCGCAGACCACCACGCCGAATGCCGCCGCGCTCTACACCCAGCACTGCGCCGCCTGCCACGGTGAACAGCGCACCGGTGCCATGGGACCGGCGCTGCTGCCTGAAAGCTTGGCGCGCCTGCGCCCGGCCGAGGCGCTGACGGTCATCACGCACGGCCGCACCGCCACCCAGATGCCGGGTTTTGCCGGGCAGCTGAGCGCTGCCGACATCGCCGCGCTCGCTGCGCACATCCGCACCCCGGTGTCGCCCGCGCCCGTGTGGGCCGAGGCGGACATCCGCGCCTCGCGCAGCTTCAACCCTGCGCCCGCAGGCGAAGCCGCGAAGCCGTTGTGGCGCGCCGACCCCATGAACCTGTTCGTGGTGGTGGAGGGCGGTGACCACCACATCAGCCTGCTCGACGGCGACAAGTTCGAGGTCATCACGCGCTTCCCCAGCCGCTTCGCGCTGCACGGCGGCCCCAAGTTCACGCCCGATGGCCGCTATGTGTTCTTCGGCTCGCGCGACGGCTGGATCACCAAATACGACCTCTGGCGCCTGCGCGTGGTGGCCGAAGTGCGCGCCGGCCTGAACATGCGCAACGTGGCCGTGAGCGGCGACGGCAAGTGGGTCATGGCCGCGAACTACCTGCCGCACAGCGTGGTGCTGTTCGACGCCAACCTGAACCTGCAGAAGACCTACGCCGCCGCCACGCTGGACGGCAAGGCCACCTCGCGCGTCTCGGCTGTCTACGACGCCACGCCGCGCCAGAGCTTCGTGGTCGCGCTCAAGGACATTCCCGAACTCTGGGAAATCTCCTACAACCCCCAGGCCGAGCCGATCTACGACGGCCTGGTGCACGACTACCAGATGGGCGAAGCCATCGCCAAGCCGGGATTCCTGGGCGTGCGCCGCACGCCGCTGGACGAACCGCTGGACGACTTCTTCTTCGACCAGAGCTACCGCCATGTGCTGGGCGCCACCCGCCCCAAGACCGGCGACGGCGCCGCCACCGCGCAGGTGGTCAACCTCGACGCCCGCCGAAAAATTGCCGACCTGCCCATCGCCGGCATGCCGCACCTGGGCTCGGGCATCACCTTCGCCTGGAACGGCAGCACCGTGCTGGCGAGTCCAAACCTGAAAGGCGGGGCGATTGACGTGATCGACATGAAGACATGGAAGCCGGTCGCCACCATACCCACGCCCGGCCCGGGCTTTTTCATGCGCAGCCACGAGAACACGCGCTACGCCTGGACCGATTCGATGATGAGCCCGACCGCCAGGGACACCATGACCATCATCGACAAGACCACGCTGCAACCGGTCGCCAGCGTGCGCGAACCCGGCAAGACCCTGGCCCACATCGAGTTCACCAGGGACGGCCGGTACGCGCTGGCCAGCGTGTGGGAGATGGATGGCGCGCTCATCGTCTACGACGCGACCACCTTCAAGGAGGTCCGGCGCCTGCCCATGAGCAAGCCGGTCGGCAAGTACAACGTGTGGAACAAGATCACGCGCTCCGAGGGGACTTCCCACTAGGGACTGTTCACACTATTTTTCCAAGATGCGTTGCGGATCAAAAAGGCCATGCGCAAGGCGCGAAACGCAGCCGGGGTCGCCCCCCGGCAAGGCTTCGCAACGCCGCGCATGGCATTTTTGGCCGCAACCCGAAGGGAATGGGTTGAAAACAGCGCCACTCGTTGTTGCACTCCTAGGCCAGACATCCAGTCTGGCCGTCATCGCGCGCCTAAATTGGCGCTGTTTTCAACCCATTCGCACTTGGAAAAATAGTGTGAACAGGCCCTAAACCACCCGCCTGATCCATCCGCACGGAAGCAACCCCATGAGCCCAGAAGACATCCTGAACACCTACGGCCCGCGCGAAGCGATGGAATACGACGTGGTGATCGTCGGTGGCGGCCCCGCCGGCCTGTCCACCGCCATCCGCCTCAAGCAACTCGCCGCCGAGAAAGGCAGCGAGATCAACGTCTGCGTGCTGGAGAAAGGCTCCGAGCCCGGCGCCCACATCCTCTCGGGCGCGGTGATGGACCCCAAAGCCATCACCGAACTGTTCCCCAACTGGAAAGAGCTCGGCGCCCCGCTGAACCAGCCCGTGACCGGCGACGACCTGCTGGTGCTGAGCGAAACCGGCGCGCAGCGCACGCCCGACTGGCTGATGCCGCGCAACTTTCACAACCACGGTTGTTACGTCATCAGCCTGGGCGCGGTCACGAAGTGGCTCGGTGAACAGGCCGAAGCCCTGGGCGTGGAGATCTTCCCTGGCTTCAGCGCTGCCGAGGTGCTCTACAACGACGACGGTTCGGTGAAGGGTGTCGCCACCGGCAACCAGGGCGTGGGCAAGGACGGTGAGCCGATGGCCAGTTTCCAGATCGGCATGGAGCTGCATGCCAGGTACACCGTGTTCGCCGAAGGCGCCCGTGGCCACCTGGGCAAGCAGCTGATCGCCAAGTACCAGCTCGACGAAGGCAAGGACGCCCAGACCTTCGCCATCGGCATCAAGGAACTGTGGGAAGTGCCGGCCGACAAAGCGAAACCCGGCCTGGTGGTGCACACGGCAGGATGGCCGCTGAACGACGATGCGTTTGGCGGTGGTTTCCTCTACCACCTCGAAGGCAACAAGGTCACGCTGGGCTACGTCATCGGCCTCGATTACCAGA
>JAURYH010000016.1 GCA_030653975.1 Hydrogenophaga sp.
ACCGGTGCAACAAGACCGTCTGTAGATGTGCAGTCTGTTCCTCGTTTCAACGCATCGCCGCTTCACGCCAACGCATGAAATACCGTCACCAAGGAATGCCTATCGCCCGCGCTTCTTGACTACGTGGGAAGTCCCTGTAAAGGGTTAGGCATCTGGTGCGCCTGGTTCTCTCGGCTTTGCATTGAACGCCACTTGAAGAATTTGTGGCTCACCCACGGGAGTGGCTCCGATTTTGAAGGCTACTTCTAGAGCCTGCCTCGCTGTGCCTGCGCTTGCTTCCAACTCGGTGCGTGTGCTCCAAAGAGAAACACCGACGAATCGACCACGCTCTTGATCGACGTAGGCTTGATAACCAAGAAAGCCTGTGTGCTCTGAAAAAGCTGGAACAACCTGATTGTGAAAGTGCGCAACCAGCTCAGCGAGCTTCAATGGGCTTACGTCAAAGGTGCCGATGCGAGAGAACATTGAACTCCAACTTTCCGATGTGGCTGAGGCCGATGAGGGCTTGCAGGCGGAATGTGCATTCTCCACAAGCTGGCACTCAGACTGAGTTTCAGATGCCTAACGCTCCGCATAACCCGACTGAGCCGCATCGCGGCGAAGGTCGGAGTTAATGCGGTTGTTATACATTTGAGGTTATTTTTAGAAATTTAAACGTAACTGTGTTTGAGCAGCTAATACAAATTTCGGCATTTCTATTAATTATATTTCAGGCTTCAACCCTTGCTGTGCAAGTATTACGTTAGCTTTGATTTTTTCGCTGGCTAATATTGATGACTGTTGATGTTGAAGTAATTCTTTAACTATGGCCATTTTATATCCAGTTGAATGTTCGTCGGCTTCCAACGACAATTTTTCGATTGTTTCCGCAATTCGATTCATGAATTCAGAGTTATTTTTTGCTTCCTCAAGAGAAACCTTTTGCGCAATTACTTCAGGTCTTGCCTCGATAAGGTTGATAGCGGCTTTATTAATGTCGTTTTGCCACGACATCATTTTGTCTTTAATTTCGTTTAAAGCCGTATCGGCTTTTTCCGCTTGTTTGGATGCGAGCCACCAAAATACAACTGCAAGAACCAAGCTTACGATAGATGAAATTGTTCCGATTAAACTTAAATCCATGATGACTCACAGGCTGTATAACTTTGATGTAGACGACTAATCACCGGATATGCCCGGCGACAGTCGGATAACGTGAGACCTCGAAAGCGGAAAAAGCTTTTGACATCATGTACTTGCCTTCATATACTGGTTATATGCACAGGTATAACAGATCCGACAAAGTCGCCGCTGCACCACCGCTGGTGGCCAAGCGCTTACTGGACCAGGTTCGGGAGCGGATTCGGTATTTGCACTATAGCCTCAAGACTGAAAAGGCTTACCTGTATTGGGTTCGGTTTTTTGTGTTGTGGTCTGCCCAACAGGGGGGCATGCGGCATCCGCGCGACATGGGAGGAGCGGATGTTGAAGTCTTTCTGACCATGCTGGCTAATGAGCGGCAGGTTTCGCCCGCCACGCACCGCCAGGCGCTCAATGGGTTGATGTTCTTGTACCGCGATGTGTTGTGTGTCGATCTGCCCTGGATGAATCAGATCGGGAGCCCGCCTGAGCGCAAACGCATTCCGGTGGTGCTGACCACTGCTGAGGTTCAACAGGTGTTGGCCCTTTTGCCGGGGATGGAGGGTGTTTTGGCCCGTTTGCTGTATGGCACGGGCATGCGTTTGTCTGAAGGTCTTTCCCTGCGGGTGAAAGACGTGGACTTTGATCGCCATGTGGTCGTCGTGCGCAGCGGCAAGGGTGACAAAGACCGTGTGGTGATGCTGCCGCGCTCGCTGGCTCCCGCGCTTCGTGAACAGTTGGCGGGATCGCGGGCGCTGTGGGCGGCTGACCGGGCTGCAGGTCGTTCCGGGGTTTTCATGCCTCATGCGTTGGATGCGAAGTACCCGCGCTGGGCAAAGCTGGGCATGGCATTGGGTGTTCCCTGCACCCAAGTTGTCAGTGGACCCCCGCACCGGGGTGGAGCGGCGCCACCATCTATTTGAAGAACGGCTGGCACGCCAGCTCAAACAGGCCTGTGCAGCCGCAGGCATTGCCAACCACGTGACGGTTCACACCTTGCGCCAGTATTCCGCGCCCAGGATTATTCCGAGCAGTATGCGCCGGCGCCTTGCATCGCAGAGCAGTTGCCGGAATTCGATCGGCATAGTTTCATCACCAGCCACGCTTTGTGGCGCGACTGGAGATGATCGTGATTCACACATTCAGGAACCCATGCGGGCAGGCGCAGAAGGGTTCGTTTTCGGCGTCCATCCAGGTGTTTGTCGAGCAACTGCAGGCCCAGGGATACGCTTTGGTCTCGGTGAAGTTGTCGACCCGGCTGGTCAAGGACTTCGCGGCTTGGCTCGATGTACGCGGGGTCGACGGCCAAAGCCTCTCGGCCACGCATGTAGTTGACTACCTCGATGGCCGGTGGCTGCACCGACGCCGCCGACGTGGGGACGCCTACACCCTCCACGCGTTCGCCCAACTCATAGCACCTGAGGGGTACAGGGCAAACTCCCAGCAGCAAGCTGCGATTGCGCCAGCTTTTCGCGTTCAACAGGAATTCGAGCAGTACCTCTTGCGCGAGCGCGGACTCGCCGTTGCCTCGATTCGCTTGTACGGCGATCCCGTCGGACGCTTTCTTCAGAGCGTTTTCGGCAACGCCGAGGTTCGGCTAGATCAACTCGCTGCGTCTGATGTCATTGGCTTCGTGCAGGTTGAAGCGGCGCGTTTGCACCACCCAAAGCGAGCCAAGATCATGACCACGGCGTTGCGCTCATTTCTGCAGTATGGGCGCTATCGCGGCGAGATCACTGCTCAGTTGCATGCTTGCGTGCCGGCGGTGGCGAATTGGTCGATGGTCGGGATCCCCAGGACGATATCGCCCTCGCAGGTTCTCAGTTTGCTTGCCGGATGCGACCGGCAAAGTGCCGGTGGTCGTCGCGACTACGCGATGCTGCTGTTGCTGGCACGGCTCGGACTGCGTGCCAGCGAAGTGGTCGAGCTCAGGCTGGAGGACCTCGATTGGAGCGAGGGCGTCATTCGCATCCGAGGCCCGGCACAGCGTGTTGACCTGCTGCCACTGCCTGCGGATGTCGGGGCGGCCTTGGCCCACTACCTGTGCGATGGACGTCCAGCTTGCGGCGAACGCAACGTGTTCATCCGATCCCGCGCACCCCGGCGCGCCCTACTTGGCCCGAGTGCAGTCAGTTGCATCGTGCTGCGTGCTCTGCGGCGCGCGGGCATCGATTCGCCAACCAAGGGGGCGCACCTGTTGCGCCATTCTCTGGCGACGCAGATGTTGGGCGGCGGCGCCTCGCTCGGCGAGATCGCAGAGATATTGCGTCATCGCAACCCGCAGACCACCACGATCTATGCAAAGGTCGATCTTGTGGCGCTGCATGCTTTGGCCCTTCCTTGGCCAGGGGGTGTGCAATGAAGCCACTGACCAAGGCAATCCACGACTACCTCGCGCTGCGACGAAGCCTGGGGTTCAAGCTTCGCGACGCTGGCCGGGAGCTTGCGAACTTCGCATCGTTCATGGAACAGCGTGACGCCCAGATCGTTACCGCGCAATTGGCGTTGGAATGGGCGCAGCAGCCGCGTCACGTGCAACCGGCGCAATGGTCGCAACGCCTGCGCTACGTGCGTTGTTTCACGCGTCATCACCTTGCCAGCGAACCTCGAACCGAGGTTCCCCCGGCCGGCTTGCTGCCGTTTCGGGCGGCACGCGCGCGCCCCTATCTGTATTCGGCTGACGAGATTCAGTGTCTGCTCGAACGGGCGCTGCAACTGCCGAACAGCGCGCCGCTGCGCCCGTGGACATTCCACGCGCTGCTGGGCCTTTTGAGCGTGACAGGTCTGCGCGTGGGCGAGGCGCTGCGCCTGAACCTTGATGATGTCGACCTGGACACCGCTGTGCTGACGGTGCGCGGCACCAAATTCGGCAAGTCACGACTGGTGCCGATCCACAACTCGACCCGTGATGTGCTGGCAGGCTATCGCACGCGCCGGGCATGCGAGTTGGGCGATCGCGACGCACCACATTTCTTCGTGACTCGCACCGGCTGCCCGCTTGATGGCGGTGACGTGCGCAATACCTTCTACCGCTTGTCCCGACAGATCGGGCTGCGCGCAGAGCACGATAGCCACGGACCGCGTCTGCACGATTTTCGCCATCGATTCGCCGTCGAGACCTTGCTGGGCTGGTATCGCTCGGGCCAGGACGCCGAGCGCCTCCTACCGGTGTTGTCGACCTACATGGGCCACGTCCGCGTCAGCGACACCTACTGGTACCTCAGCGCCCATCCACAACTGATGCAGTTGGCAATGTCCCGCATGGAGAAGCGTTGGGAGCCCCAGCAATGACCACGCCCAACTTCGCCACGCTCCTGCAAGGGTTCTTTACCTGCCGGCTGATGCAGCAACGCCAGGCCAGCCCCCACACCATCGGGTCGTATCGAGACAGCTTCCGCCTGCTTTTGAAGTTCGCCCAACAGCGGTTTGGCTTTGCCCCGCAGAAGATGACCCTGGAGCAAGTCGATGCACCATTGATCACCGCGTTCCTTGACGATCTGCAGGCCAGCCGCGGCATCAGCGCCGCAAGCCGCAACTTGCGGCTGACCGCTATCCGCTCGTTCTTTCGGTACGCTTCCTTCGAGATGCCAACTCACGCTGCCCAGATCCAGCGGGTGCTGGCCATCCCGAACAAGCGCTGTACACGCACGCAGATCGAGTTTCTCGTGCGCGAGGAAATCCACGCCCTGCTCGGCGCGCCCGACCGGCGCACTCGACCCGGACGGCGTGACCACGCGCTCATGCTGCTTGCCGTTCAGACCGGCCTGCGCCTTTCAGAGATCACGGGGCTGTGCCGCAGTGCCATTTGTCTGGGCACCGGCGCCCATGTGCGTGTGGTCGGCAAAGGCCGCAAGGAACGGTCCACGCCGCTGACCAAAGCCACGGCTGATGTCCTGCGAGTCTGGTTGCGCGAGATCGATGACAGCGCTGAAGCGCTCGTCTTTCCCAGCGCGCGTGGCACGCGCCTGAGCGCCGATGGCGTGCATTACTTGGTGTCAAAGCACGTCGCCCAGGCCTGCCAAACCTGTCCATCGCTAGCCCAGAAGCACGTGACTCCCCATGTGCTGCGCCACACGACAGCCATGGAGCTACTGCAAGCGGGGGTGGAGCGCAGCGTGATTGCTTTGTGGCTCGGGCACGAATCGATCCAGACCACGCAGATCTATCTCGATGCAAACCTCCAGATGAAGCAGTCCGCCCTGGACAAGGTTGAACCTCACCTCAGTCGACCCGGACGCTTTCGGCCAGACGACCAACTGCTTGCCTTTCTCAAGGCGCTATGACACCGTGGAATATGCCGACACTCCACACTGTCCAACGACTCCGGTCCGTCCCGCTGCACGCGCGCCGCCAGCACTGCTCGGAATAATCCTGGGCGCGGAATACTGGCGCCTATGCCGAGCTCGGCATAGGCGCCACTCATTCGCCACGCACCTGCTGCAGGCGGGCACCGACATACGCACGGTGCAGGAGTTGCTGGGCCATTCGGACGTTTCAACAACGATGATCTACACCCATGTGCTGAAGGTGGCGTCGGGCGGAACTGCAAGTCCGCTGGATGCGCTGGCGCTGGGATCTGATTGACCGCTTTGTGGATCGTGCGCTGTGGTCCGCTCAGGGTCGATGTCGATCATTCGCTCCATTGACCCCGCCATGCAAAGACACACATTCGCCCAGCGTTCAGGAGACCAGCTCAAGCCACCGACTCCCCCGGCAACGCCGCCTTGTAAACCGAGTTCTTCGGCGCGGCCATCAGCCGGCGCAGCATGGGCTCGAAGTGGCGCAGGGGCAGCGCGTCCATCGCCGGGTCGAAGGCCGGGTTGTCGTAGCGTTCGACGAATTCGGCCGCGCGGGCGTAGTGGGGGTGGTCCTTGAACATGTCGCGCATGTTGCGGTCCAGGCCGATGTGGTGGAAGAAGTTGTAGCCTTGAAAGATGCCGTGGTTCTGCACCATCCACAGGTTTTTTTCGCTGACGAAGGGCTTGAGGATGGCTGCGGCGATGTCGGGGTGGTTGAAGCTGCCGAGGGTGTCGCCGATGTCGTGCAGCAGCGCGCACACCACGTATTCCTCGTCGCGCCCGTCCTTGTGCGCGAGCGTCGCGGTCTGCAGGCTGTGGGTGAGCCGGTCGACCGGAAAACCACCGTGGTCGCCGTCGAGCAGCTTGAGGTGGGCGAGCACACGGTCGGGCAGTGATTTGGCCATCGCCATGGCTTCAGGCAGGATGCAGGCCCAGTCTTGCTGGGTGCTTTGTTCCATCCGTTTGAAGGTGGCTCGAGGTTTGTCTGGCATGTTGTCTCCTGTGGTTGCGGCGGCCATGCTGTCTGAAAGACCGGTGGCCTGCAAGAGCGGTGTCCCGCCCTGCAGTCGCCCTGGGTACAGACAAGGGCATCAGGATCACATTGATCTCAGGGCGCGCCGCTCCAGCAGTTGCTTTTCGCGCTGGTTCTCCGAGAGCGCCGCTGCCTGCCGGAAGGCGGCCCGCGCGGCATCGCGCCGACCGAGCCGTTCCAGCAGGTCGCCCTGCACGGCGTGCAGCCAGTGGTAGCGCTGCAGCGCCTTGTCCTGCAGCAGCGTCTCGACGATGGCGAGTCCGGCGGCCGGGCCTTCGCTCATGCCCACCGCCACGGCGCGGTTGAGCTCGACCACGGGCGACGGCGCCACCCGCATCAGCTGGGTGTAAAGCGCGGCGATGAGCGGCCAGTCGGTGGCCCCGGCGCTGGGCGCACGGGCGTGGCAGGCCGCGATTTCCGCTTGCAGGCGGTAGCTGCCGGCGGGCTGGCCCAGCGCTGCGGCGCGCTCCAGCGCAGCCAGGCCGCGGCGGATGAGCAGGTGGTCCCAGCGGGCGCGGTTCTGCTGGTTGAGCAGCACGGGGGCGCCTTCTGCATCGGTGCGCGCGGCGGTGCGCGAGGCCTGGATCTCCATCAGCGCCACGAGGCCGTGCACCTCGGCCTGATCGGGCGCGAGTTCGGCGAGCATGCGGCCCAGGCGCAGGGCTTCGTTGCAGAGTTCGGGGCGCATCCAGTCGCTGCCACTGGTGGCGGTGTAGCCCTCGTTAAAGACCAGGTAGACCACTTCCAGCACCGAGCCCAGGCGCTCGGCCAGCGCGTCGGCGCGCGGCACTTCGAAAGGCACGCTCGCGTCGGCCAGCGTGCGCTTGGCGCGCACGATGCGCTGCGCGATGGTGGTTTCGGGCACCAGGAAGGCGCGCGCGATTTCGTGCGTGGTCAGGCCGCCGAGCAGCTTGAGCGTGAGCGCCACGCGCGCGTCGGTGGAGAGCACCGGGTGGCAGGCGATGAAGATGAGGCGCAGCAGGTCGTCGCCGATGTGATCCTGCCGCGCGGCGTCGAGCGCGTCGACGAAGTCGGGCACGGTGAGCGCACCCAGCGCTTCGAGGTCGCGCGCGATGTCTTCGTGCCGCGCGTCGGCCATCTGGCGGTGGCGCAGCGCGTCGAGCGCGCGGTTTTTCGCGGTGGTCATGAGCCAGGCGCCAGGGTTGTTCGGCACGCCGTCTTTCGGCCAGTGTTCCAGCGCGGCGACCAGCGCGTCCTGCGCCAGTTCCTCGGCCAGGCCGAGGTCGCGCACGCGCCGCGCCACGGCGGCAACGATGCGGGCGGATTCGATGCGCCAGACGGTGGCGATGGTTTGGTGGACAGCGGAGTGCACGGGCTGGAGCTTACGGGTTGGGACGCCGGGCGCCCCTCACCCCTGCCCCTCTCCCGCGCGCGGGAGAGGGGAATTGGCCCTCACATCTGCGCGGGTGCGGCGGCTTCGTCCATCCAGAACACCTCCCACTGGTGGCCGTCGAGGTCGGCAAACCCGTGCTGGTACATGAAGCCGTGGTCCTGCGGCGGGTTGGGCGTGGTGGCGCCGGCGGCCACGGCCTTGCGCACCACCTCCTCGGCCTCGGCGCGGCTGTCCACCGACAGGGCGATCAGCACCTCGGTGCTCTTGTGCGCGTCGCTCAGGGGCTTCTTGGTGAAGCCCTGGAAGAAGGGCTCGACCAGCAGCATGGCGAAAAAGTTTTCCCCGATTTCCAGGCAGGCGCCCTGCTCGTTGGTGAAGCGCTGGTTGAAGGTGAGGCCCAGGGCCTTGAAGAAGGCCTGCGAACGGGCCATGTCCTGGATGGGCAGGTTGACGAAGATCTGGCGGAACATCGTGGTCTCTCCTTGCTGGGGGGGTGTCGGATGGAGTGGGCGGTGATCAGGCTTTCTGGTTCGCTTCCATCTGCTTGAACTTGTCCAGCGCCTCGCTGGGCGGGAACTCGTCGAGCTCGATGAGCTGGCGCAGCTCGATCACGGCGGGTTTGCCTTTGCCGGCGGGGTTGGGAAAGCGGCGGCTCCATTCCATGGCCTCTTCGCGGTTGCGCACCTGGATCAGGGTGTAGCCGGCGATCAGCTCCTTGGCCTCGGCGAACGGGCCGTCGACGACGCGCTGGCCCGAAGCGTCGTAGTGGATGCGCCAGCCGGTGCGGCTGGGGTGCAGGCCGCTGGCGTCGAGCAGCACGCCCGCGCGCGCCAGCTCCTCGTGGTACGCGGCCATCTCGGCCATGAGTTCCTCGGGCGCCTCGGGTGTGAGCTCGGCTTCGAACTCGGGGCAGGACTTGACGATGATCATGAATCGCATGGGGCTCTCCTTGCTCAGGCCGGGGTTTCACAAAGCGTCTTGAGGGACTGCAGCGCCTTGGGCCAGGTCTGCGCCATCCAGTCCTCGCAGGTACCAAACACGTCGCAGTCGACACGCACGCGGGTGCCGCCCGCCTCGTCGGTGAAGCTGTAGTTTTCAAAGCACGGCTCCCAGGCGCGCACCGCTTCGCTGCTGGTGCCTTCGACCCCCTGGTCGATCATGCCCAGGTGCCGGATCGAGACGAACTCGGCCGGCCGGTGCGCCGCGATCTCGGCGACCATGCCCTGGTCATTCGGGCCGAGGAAGCGGATGGTCTGGCCCTCGTCCCACGAACCCTCGAAGCGCGAGCCTTCACAGAAAGTGGCGGTCCACTGTTCGTAGGTGGGTGAATGCAGCATGGTGCGCCACACCTGCTCGCGCGGCGCGTTGATCAGGATGTCGAAGTGCAGGGTTTTCATGGCGATCTCCTGTGGGGGGTTCACGGTGTGCCGGCGTAGGCGCGTTCGAGCGCGGCGATGTCGAGCTTGCGCATCTGCCTCATGGCAACGGTCATGCGCTGCCGGGCCGGGCTGGGTGGTTCCTCCATGCGCTCCATGAAGCGCTGCGGCACGATCTGCCAGGAGACGCCCCAGCGGTCCACCAGCCAGCCGCACATCTCGGCTTCGGGCACGGCCGACAGCGCGGTGTAGAAGCGGGCGGCTTCTTCGGCCTGGGTGTCGAACCACAGGCAGGTGTGGATGCGGGGTTTCATGCAGCAGACTCCTGTGCGTCGACGCGGGCGGCGGCGGACTGGCCGGGCCTCGCGTGAAGCCGGTTCAGCGGCTTCTGTGGGTACGACGAAACAGGCTGGGCGTTTTCGACATCGCCCGTCCAGGTAAAAACCCCAGGAAATTCTCAGGCCCGACTCTCGTCGAAACAGGGCGCGAGCGGGCGCACTTCGACGGTGGCCCACTGCGCGGCGGGGCAGCGCTGGGCGATGGCGATGGCCTCTTCGCGGTCCACGTTCTGCAACAGAAAAAAGCCGCCGACCATTTCCTTGGCTTCGGCAAACGGGCCGTCCAGCACCTGCGGATGCCCCCCGGCCTGGCTCACACGCACCGCGCTCGACAGCCCGGCGAGCGACGCCACCGCCTTGAGCTTGCCTTCGGCCGCCAGCCCGTCGCCAAAAGCCTGCATGGCGGCATAGGCGGCGCGGCCTTCGGCCTCGGTGCGGGTCGCGCGCTGGCCTTCGGGTTCGATGATGAGGAACATGTAGGACATGGCGGGCCTTTCGATGAACGAAAGGGCGATGCTACACAGACGGCCCGGGTCTTGCCACAGCTCCGGCCAGCCCCCTACGGGGCACTGGTCAAGGTCTCCACGGAATCATCTCGACTCTGAGCGGACCTGGCGTTACGGATCAACGGGCTTTATGGAGAAAAAAATTCCATATCCTGTCGATTGCTGGGCACCCGCTTCGTCGTGAAGACAGCATCCACCAAAAGGAGTGAGTCATGAAGTACCTCGGCCTTGCGTATTACGACCCCGAAAAGTTCGCCGCGATGTCGCCAGTCGACGTGCAGGCATTGGTGAGTCAATGCCCGCCGATGGATGAGAAGATGCGCGCTACCGGAAAGGTGCTGGTTTCCGCGTCACTCGCTGAGCCCAAACATTGGATAACGCTGCGTCCGCGCGATGGCCGGCCCCTGATAAGTGACGGACCCTATACCGAGGCCAAGGAAGTGGTGGGGGGTCTGTTCATCATCGAGGCTGGAAGCCGTGACGAGGCGATGCGCCTCGCGGCCATGCACCCCGCCGCCTCGTTGGGTGAAGCCGGAGGATGGGGTATCGAGTTGATTCCCATGGCGTCCTTCCTGGGCTGAAGTTGATCGGGGTCGGCCACCATTTCACCTGCAAGCACCTTCCGAGCGGGAGCTGCAAGAGAAAATACCCCCATTCAACACCCCACCACGAAGCACGCCCCATGCTGACGATCCGCCCAGCCACCCCCGCCGACGAACACAGCCTCTGGCAGATCATGGAGCCGATCATCCGTGCGGGTGAGACCTACGACTTCCCGCGCGACACGGGCCGGGCCGCCGCGCTGGCCGCCTGGCTGGCGCCGGGCTTCCAGTGTTTTGTGGCCGAGGGCGGGCAGCGGGTGCTGGGCACCTATGTGCTGCACCCGAACCGCCAGGGTGGTGGGTCGCACGTGGCGAATTGCGGCTACATGACGGCGGCCGATGCCACGGGCCAAGGGGTGGCGCGCGCCATGTGCACGCACTCGCTGGACACGGCGCGGGCGCAGGGGTTTCGGGCGATGCAGTTCAACTTCGTGATCGCGAGCAACCACCGGGCCGTGAAGCTTTGGACCGGCATGGGCTTTGAGACCGTGGGCCGCCTGCCGGAAGCGTTTCTGCACCCCGTGCACGGCTACACCGACGCGCTGGTGATGTTTCAGCGCCTGTGAGGCGCGGGCCCTGCTTCATACAGGTCCCAGGCGTCGACCGTGGGCACAGCGCGGCCCATGGAACCTCACACTTTTGAAAAGTCCGGCTTGCGGCGTTCCATGAAGGCGCCGAAGGCTTCTTTGGCGGCCGGCTCGCCGAGCATGCGGCCGAAGCTGACGCCCTCTTCGGCCATCTGCGCCATGACCTGCTGGCTCTGGCCTTTTTTCATCAGGCGCTTGGTCTCGATCAGCGAGCTCAGCGGCTTGGCCGCGAGCTTGCGCGCCACGCCCTGCGCGTATCCCGCGGCTTCCGTGGGCGGCAGCACGCGGTTGACCAGCCCCACCTCAAGCGCGGCCTCGGCCATGAAGGGCTCGCCCAGCAGCAGCGCCTCGGCTGCGCGGTGGTAGCCCAGCCTCTGCGGCTCCAGCAGGCTCGATGCCGCTTCGGGGCACAGGCCGAGATTGACGAAGGGCATGGAGAAGGCGGCGTTGTCGCCGGCGTAGACCAGATCGCAGTGGAACAGCAGCGTGGTGCCGATGCCCACGGCCGGGCCGCACACCACGGCGAGCGCGGGCTTGCTGAACTGCGCGATGCCGCGCAGGAAGCGGAACACCGGCGAGTCCTGTGTGGCGGGGGGGTTGTTGAGGAAGTCGCCGATGTCGTTGCCGGCGCTGAAGGTGGTCTCGTTGCCCTGGAACAGCACGCAGCGCACGGCGGGATCGGCTTCGGCGGCTTCCAGCGCGTCGGCCAGCGCGGCGTACATGGCGGCGGTGATGGAGTTCTTCTTGTCGGGGCGGTTGAAGGTGAGCGTGGTGACGCCGGCTTCGGTGTGGACGAGGATGTCGCTCATGGGTTTGTGCTGGGTTGGGTTGCGGCCGTGCGCCGAAAAGGGCGCCAAGTTAACACGATTGCCGCGCGGTGTCTGGAGTGCCATGCCCAGTCGGTGACAGGCGTGGGCATGGTGCTTTCGGACGGCGGCGCGCGTGTCGGCGGACCGGATCGTTGGCGCGTCGATGGGGGTGATCACCAGCGGCCCTGAAGCCGTTATCGCAGCATGCACGGGGCATCACATGCGCTCGAAGATCCCCGCGGCGCCCTGCCCCATGCCCACGCACATCGTGACCATGCCGTACTTCTTGTTGTGCCGCTTGAGGGCGTGCACCACGGTGGCCGCGCGGATGGCACCGGTGGCACCCAGCGGGTGGCCGAGCGCAATGGCGCCGCCCATGGGGTTGACCTTGGCCGGGTCCAGGCCGAGCGTGTTCATCACCGCGAGCGACTGCGCAGCAAAGGCTTCGTTGAGCTCGAACCAGTCGATGTCATCCTGCTTCAGGCCCGCGTTCTTCAGCGCAGCCGGAATCGCTTCGACCGGACCGATGCCCATGAGGTGCGGCGGCACACCACGCGATGCGTAGCTCACGAAGCGGGCCAGCGGCGTGAGGTTGTAACGCTTCAACGCGGCCTCGCTCACCAGGATCAGCGCACCCGCGCCATCGCTGGTCTGCGAGCTGTTGCCGGCAGTGACCGAGCCGCGCGCAGCGAACACGGTGCGCAGCTTCGCCAGGCCTTCGAGCGAGGTATCGGGCCGCGCGCCTTCGTCCAGGCGGATGATGCGGCTGCGGGTGGTGACCTCGGCGGTCTCCAGGTCCACGCTGCGGTCGGTCACTTCCACCGGCGTGATCTCGTCGCTGAACTCGCCGTTCTTCATGGCGATCACGGCGCGCTGGTGCGACTGCACGGCGAACGCGTCCTGCGCGTCGCGCGACACCTTCCACTGCTGCGCCACCTTCTCGGCCGTGAGGCCCATGCCGTAGGCGATGCCGTAGCTCTCCACGTCGTCGGTGTTGGTGAAGATGCTGGGCGAGAGGCTGGGCGTGTTGCCCATCATGGGCACCATGCTCATGCTCTCTACACCGGCCGCGATCATCACCTCGGCCTCGCCGACGCGGATGCGGTCGGCCGCCATCTGCACGGCCGACAGGCCCGAAGCGCAGAAGCGGTTGACGGTGATGCCGCCCACCGAATGGGGCAAGCCGGCCAGGATGGCGCCGATGCGCGCCACGTTCAGGCCTTGCTGCCCCTCAGGAATGGCGCAACCGCAGATCACGTCCTCCACGGCTTTCGGGTCCAGGCCGGGCACCTGGGCCATGGCTGAACGCAAGGCATGGGCCAGCAGGTCGTCCGGGCGCAGGTGCTTGAACGAACCCTTGTGCGAACGGCCGATGGGGGTGCGGGTGGCGGCGACGATGTAGGCGTCTTGAATCTGTTTGCTCATGGTTTCGCTCCTTGTGCGGTGTCTGGCCCCTTCCCCCTCTGGGGGAAGGCAGGGATGGGGGCAACGCCCGCCAACATGTTGAGTTGATGAAGGATGGCGCTCAGCACGCCATCGAGGTTCTGAAACGGTGCGTTGGACGGAAAACGCAGCACCGCAAAGCCTTGGGCCTCGAAGAAAGCTTCCCGGGCCATGTCATAGGCCTGGTTGTCGGCGTGCTGCGAGCCATCGAGTTCAATGATGAGCGTGGGTTCGAGGCAGGCGAAGTCCGCGATGTAAGCGCCCAGCGGGTGTTGCCGGCGGAACTTGAAGCCCAGTTGCTCACCCCTAAGCCCCGACCAGAGCTTTCGCTCGGCATCGGTCATGTCCCGGCGCAGGGCGCGGGCGTTGACTTGGGCGTTGGGGGTGGCCTGGTTTTGCATGGTTGTTGGGTGGGCGGGGAGCCCCCATCCCTACCTTCCCCCAGAGGGGGAAGGGGTCAGACGGGCTCCACTCCTTCCCCCTCTGGGGGAAGGCCGGGATGGGGGCCTGAGCACCAAAAACATCATCAATTCCGAACCGGCTTGCCCGTGTTCAACATCCCCAGAATCCGCTCCTGCGTCTTCGGGTGCACGATCAGCGAGCAGAAAGCCTGACGCTCCAGCGTCATCAGGTAGTCCTCGTTCACCAGCGTTCCGGGCTCCACGTCGCCACCCGTCACCACGTTTGCAATCAAGGAAGCAATGTGGAAGTCGTGCTGGCTGATGAAGCCGCCGTCGCGCATGTTGACCAGGCTGCCCAGGATGGTGGCCTTGCCGTCGCGCCCGGCCACCGGGAACAGGCGCTTGTGCGGCGCGCGGTAGCCGCCGTTGAACAAGGCCTTGGCCTCGTTGATGGCGACAAACAGCAGCTCGTCCTTGTGCGGCACGATCACGTCGGAGTGCAGCACGTAGCCGAGCTTGCGCGACTCCAGTGCACTGGTCCCCACCTTGGCCATCGCCGCGGCGGTGAAGCCTTCGGTGAGGAAAGGCAGCAGGTCCTTGCCCGTGGAGGTCTCGGCATTCTCGGCCGCGCGACGCGCGATGTAGGTGAGACCACCGGCACCGGGCACCAGGCCCACGCCGACTTCCACCAGACCGATGTAGCTCTCCATGTGCACCACGCGGCGCGCGCTGTACACGGCCAGCTCGCAGCCGCCGCCCAGCGCCAGGCCGCGCACGGCGGACACCACCGGCACGTTGGCGTAACGCAGGCGCAGCATGGTCTGCTGCATGAAACCTTCGGCGTCTTCGATGGCGCTCACGCCCACGGCCATGAAGGCCGGCAGCATGGCCTGCAGGTCGGCGCCGGCGCTGAAGGGCTCGTCGCCCGACCACACCACCAGACCCTGGTATTCCTTCTCGGCCAGGTCCACGGCGGCCATCAGGCCTTCGCACACCTCGGGGCTGATGGCGTGCATCTTGGTCTTGATGCTGGCGATCAGAACCTGCTCGTCGAGCGTCCAGATGCGGATGGCGTCGTTCTCTTCGAGGGTGGTGCCGGCGGTCTCGAACTTCGGCCCGGCTTCGCCCAGCAGCAGTTCGGGGAAGTGCTGGCGCTGGTACACCGGCAGTTGCAGGCGGCCCTGGAATTCGCCCTTGGTGGGGTTCCACGAACCTTGCGCGGTGTGCACGCCACCGGCCTCGGCCACGGGGCCCTTGAACACCCACTCGGGCAGCGGCGCTTTGCTCAGCGCCTTGCCGGCGTCGATGTCTTCCTGGATCATCTTCGCCACGTCCAGCCAGCCAGCTTCCTGCCAGAGCTCGAACGGGCCCTGCTTCATGCCAAAGCCCCAGCGCATGGCCTGGTCCACGTCGCGCGCGGTCTCGGCGATGGTGGCCAGGTGCACAGCAGCATAGTGAAAACTGTTGCGCAGAATCGCCCAGAGGAACTGGCCCTGCGGGCCTTCGGCATTGCGCAACAGTTTCAGGCGCTCGGCCGCCGGGCGCTTGAGCATGCGGCCGTAGACCTCGTCGGCCTTCTCGCCAGCGGGCACGTACTCGCCGCTCTCCAGGTCGAAGCGCAGGATGTCGCGGCCCACCTTCTTGAAGAAGCCGGCCTTGGTCTTCTGGCCCAGGTTCTTCAGCTCCAGCAGTTTGGCCAGCACCGGCGGCGTGCCAAAGCTGCCGTAGAACGGATCGGTGCTTTCGTTCAGGTTGTCCTGCAGCGTCTTCACCACATGCGCCATGGTGTCCAGGCCCACCACGTCAGCGGTGCGGAAGGTGCCGCTGCTGGCACGGCCCAGGCGCTTGCCGGTGAGGTCGTCGACCACGTCGTAGGTCAGGCCGAAGTTTTCCACCTCTTTCATCGTCGCCAGCATGCCGGCGATGCCGATGCGGTTGGCGACGAAGTTGGGCGTGTCCCTGGCGCGCACCACGCCCTTGCCCAGACCGCTGGTGACGAAGGTCTCCAGGTCGTTGAGGATCTGCGGCTCGGTGGTGGGCGTGGCGATCAGCTCCACCAGCGTCATGTAGCGCGGCGGGTTGAAGAAATGGATGCCGCAGAAGCGTGGCTTGATCGCCTCGGGCAACACTTCGCTGAGCTTGGTGATCGACAGGCCCGAGGTGTTGGACGCGACGATCGCGTGCGGCGCGATGAAGGGCGCGATCTTGGTGTACAGGTCGAGCTTCCAGTCCATGCGCTCGGCGATGGCCTCGATGATCAGGTCGCAGTCCTTCAACTGCGCCATGTGCTCTTCGTAGTTGGCCTGGCCGATCAGGTCGGCGTCGGCCACCACGCCCAGTGGCGAAGGCTTGAGCTTCTTGAGGTTCTCGATCGCGCGGGTGACGATGCCGTTCTTCGGGCCTTCCTTGGCGGGAAGATCAAAAAGAACGACAGGCACTTTGACGTTGACGAGGTGCGCAGCGATCTGCGCGCCCATCACGCCCGCGCCGAGCACGGCGACTTTTTTCACTTGAAATCGGTTCATTGGTTTTCCATGAATAGGGAAAGGCTCGCGGTCACTCGACTCGCAACCAGACCTGGGTGCGGTAGAACGGGCCGATGTAGCCGCGCATCTCCAGTTTCTTGCCGCCGTCCACCGGCTTGAGGCGGGCGCGGTAGAGCTTGCCGTTCTTTGGATCGAGCACGTCACCGCCATCGAAGACCACCTTGTCGTCGGCGTTCTGCTTGAGGTTGCGCAGGATGGTCATACCCAGCACCGGCTTGTCCTTGCGGTCGTCGGTGCAGTCTTCGCAGACCGAATCCTGCTGGACCTCGGGGTCCAGGAGCTTCTCGATGCGACCGGAGAAGACGCCGTTGCTCTCCGTGATGCGCACCAGCGACTTCTCCTTCTTGGTGTCGTCGTCGACGGTTTTCCACAGACCGGCCGGCGTCGTCTGCGCGAAGGCGCACACGGCGGCAAGGCTCAGCATCGCGCTCAGGGCCGTCTTCTTCATGGCGGTCATGCCAGTGCCGCGTCCGTGTCCATGAGGACCTTGCTGCCCGCACGTGCCGTGCGCATCAGCGATGCGGTCTCGGGAAACAGCTTGGCAAAGTAGAAACGCGCGGTCTGCAGCTTGGCCACGTAGAACGGATCGGTGTTGCCGGCGGCGATCTCGCGCAGCGCCACCTGCGCCATGCGGGCCCAGAAGTAGCCGAACACCAGGTGGCCGGCCACGCGCAGGTAGTCCACCGCGGCAGCGCCCACTTCGTCGGCGTTCTGCAGGCCCTTGAAGCCGATCTCCATGGTGAACTTGGTGATCTGCTCGCCCAGCACGGCCAGCGGGTTGATGAACTCGGCCATCTTCTCGTTGACGCCCTCTTCCATCACCAGCGCGCCCACCAGCTTGCCGAACTTCTTGAGCGTGGCGCCGTTGTTGCCCAGCACCTTGCGGCCCAGCAGGTCCAGGCTCTGGATGGTGTTGGTGCCTTCGTAGATCATGTTGATGCGGGCATCGCGCACGAACTGCTCCATGCCCCATTCCTTGATGTAGCCGTGGCCGCCGAAGACCTGCTGGCACATGGTGGCCGCCTGGTAACCGTTGTCGGTCAGGAAGGCCTTGGTGATGGGCGTGAGCAGCGACAGCAGTTCGTCCGCCTCCTTGCGCACCTTGTCGTCCGGGTGGTTGTGCACCTTCTCCAGCAGCACCGAGCTGTAGATGGCCAGCGCACGGCCGCCTTCGGCGTAGGCCTTGGCGGTCAGCAGCATCTTGCGCACGTCGGGGTGCACGATGATCGGATCGGCCGGCTTGTCCTTGGCCTTGGTGCCGCTGAGGCTGCGCATCTGGATGCGGTCCTTGGCGTAGGCCAGGGCGTTCTGGTAGGCCACTTCGGTCAGGCCCAGCGACTGGTTGCCCACGCCCAGGCGCGCGGCGTTCATCATCACGAACATGGCCTGCATTCCCTTGTGCGGCTGGCCCACCAGGGTGCCGGTGGCGCCATCGATCACGATCTGCGCCGTGGCGTTGCCGTGGATGCCCATCTTGTGCTCCAGGCCGCCGCAGTAGATGCCGTTGCGCTCACCCAGCGAGCCGTCGGCATTCACCAGGTACTTCGGCACGACGAACAGGCTGATGCCCTTGATACCGGGAGGCGCATCGGGCAGGCGGGCCAGCACCAGGTGGATGATGTTGGGCGCCATGTCGTGTTCACCGGCGCTGATGAAGATCTTGTTGCCGGTGATCCTGTAGCTGCCGTCGGCCTGCGGTTCGGCCTTGGTGCGCATCAGGCCGAGGTCGGTGCCGCAATGGGGGTCGGTCAGGCACAGGGTGCCGGTCCACTCGCCGCTGGTCATCCTGGGCAGGTAGGTCGACTTCTGCTCGGGGGTGCCGTGGGCGTGCAGCGCGGCGTAGGCGCCGTGCGTGAGGCCGGGGTACATGGTCCATGCCTGGTTGGCCGAATTCATCATCTCGTACAGGCACTGGTTGACCACCAGCGGCAGGCCCTGGCCGCCGAATTCGGGATCGCAACTCAGCGCCGCCCAGCCACCGTCCACATAGGTCTTGTACGCCTCCTTGAAGCCCGCTGGCGTGGTGACTTCGTGGGTCTTCTGGTCGAGCTTGCAGCCTTCGGTGTCGCCGCTGATGTTCAGCGGAAAGATCACCTGGGATGCGAACTTGCCGGCTTCTTCGAGCACCGCGTTGATGGTGTCGGCATCCATGTCGGCGTGCTGCGGCATGGACTGGAGATCGGCGCTCACGTTGAGCACTTCGTGCATCACGAACTGCATGTCGCGCAGGGGCGGGTTGTAGACGGGCATGGGAAAACTCCTGTGTGGGGTTTGTGAAAAAAAGCGTTGTCTGGCTTCAGCCCTGGGTCGCAACCCGGGTGGTCTTGCGCGACCGAGCTGGCGGGGGTGTTTCCGGGACGGGCGTGGCAGCCGTGCTGAAGCGGCCCACGATGCCGTCAAAGGCCGTCAGCGCGCGTTGCAGTGAATCCGGACTGCCGAGGAACCGCGCCTCGTAGTGCAGCGCGAGGATGAGTGCATGGATTTCAAAGGCCATCTGGGCCGCATCGGTGCCCGGGTGCAGGTGGCCCTCGGCCACGGCCATTTCGATGGCGCGGCGCATGGCCGACAGCCAGGTGTTGACCGAGCCGGCCAGTGCATCGCGCACCGGACCGGGCCGGTCTTCGAACTGCACCGCACCGCTGATGTAGATGCAACCCGAGTCGATCTCGACCGAGGTGCGCTTCATCCAGTTGTCGAACATGGCGCGCAGGCGCGGCAATCCGCGCCCGAAGGCCATGGCGGGATAAAACACCTCGTCCTCGAACCGGGCGTGGTACTCGCGCACCACCGAAATCTGCAGTTCTTCGCGCGAGCCGAAGTGGGCGAACACGCCCGATTTGCTCATCTGCATGACCTCGGCCAATGCACCGATGGACAGGCCTTCGAGGCCGATCTGCGTGGCCAGCCCGAGGGCGGCATCCACGATGGCGGCCTTGGTCTGCTGGCCTTTTTGCAGCGGCCGGCTGGCACTGTCGCTGCGAAGGCGTCTGGCGGGAGGTTGTGGGCTCATGCTGCAAGGCCGGGTGATGGCAAAAGGGATGGGGCAAAAAAACAGACCGTCGATAAATCGAACGGTCGTGCTATTTTTACCGCAAAACCCGGTCGCTGCACGGCCCTGCAGGGGTTTGTGGGGATATTGTTTAGGGGCCGTTCTCTAAACGACCCCGATCGACGCCCGCCTTCCGGGTTAACCCGGAGCGCCAGCCGCGCAGGCGGTCAGAGCCGGCCGTCGGGCAGCAGCAGGCGCAGGCTGTGTTCCAGGTTCTCGTTGGGCGAGCGCTTGAATCCGCTGCGGGCAAAGCGCTGCAGACGGCCCATGCAGAAGGCCGTGACCACCGACGCGTCGGCCTGCGCATCGACGGTGGGCGTGGTCGCGCCGGCCACCACGGCAACCTCGCGCA
Organism: Hydrogenophaga sp.; assembly: GCA_030653975.1. Lineage (GTDB taxonomy): Bacteria > Pseudomonadota > Gammaproteobacteria > Burkholderiales > Burkholderiaceae_C > Hydrogenophaga. The sequence continues at coordinate 19,814 of JAURYH010000016.1, forward strand.
GGTTCTGGCGCAGGGCCGATTCGATCTTGTCGAAAAACAGGTTCATGCGCTGTTGCAGGCGCTCGTTCTCGTACACCAGCGCATCACCCACCATGACACGCGTCATGCCGGGGTTCTTCTCACCGAATTGCAGCAGCAGGGCCACGAGCTTGCGCGAACGGGCCATGGCATCGGGCTCGCGTTCACCCAACTGGTTGACCAGACCGAACACCGACTGCTCGATGAACTCGATCAGGCCTTCGAACATCTGCGCCTTGCTGGCGAAGTGGCGGTAGAGCGCGGCCTCGCTCACGTCCAGCCGCGCGGCCAGCGCGGCCGTGGTGACGCGCTCGGCGCCCGGCTGCTCCAGCATGGCGGCCAGCGCGTGCAGGATCTGCACCCGGCGCTCACCCGGCTTGGGTCGCTTGCGACCATTGCTCTCGGCGCCTTCAGCAGCATCGGAAGAAACATCGGCCGTCAGGTCGGCCATGGGCAATGGAGCGCTGGAAGTCATGAGCGGTCGGTCCGTCGTTTGTCAGCTGGAGGCCGTTGGCGCGGCCGGTGTTTGTCATCCCTTGTTTCATTTTCTCACAGCCTTCCCGCGGGCCGCCCCCGGCTGCAGGGCGCAGGTTCAATGCGAGCGGATCATGGTGCCGAAGGGCTGGTTGCCCAGCACCTCCAGCAACAGCGCGTGCGGCACGCGGCCGTCGATGATGTGCACCGCGTTCACGCCACTCTTGGCCGCGTCGAGCGCCCCGGCGATCTTGGGGATCATGCCGCCGGAGATGGTGCCGTCTTCCACCAGCTCGTCGATGCGGCGCGGCGTGAGTTCGGTGAAGAGCTGGCCATCCTTGTCCAGCACGCCCGGGATGTTGGTCAGCATCAGCAGCTTCTCGGCTTGCAGCACCGTGGCCAGCTTGGCCGCCACCACGTCGGCGTTGATGTTGTAGCTCTCGTTGTTCTCACCAAATCCGATGGGACTGACGACGGGGATGAAGGCATCGTCCTGCAGCGCCTTCACCACGCTCGGGTCCACGCTCACGATGTCGCCGACCTGGCCCACGTCGTGCTCCACGTTGGGATCTTTCTGGTCCGACAGGCGCAGCTTGCGCGCGCGGATCATGGCGCCGTCGCGCCCGGTCAGGCCCACGGCCTTGCCGCCGGCGGCGTTGATCAGGCCCACGATGTCCTGTTGCACCTCACCACCCAGCACCCACTCCACCACTTCCATGGTTTCGGCGTCGGTCACGCGCATGCCCTGGATGAACTGCCCCTTCTTGCCCAGGCGCTGCAGCAGCGTCTCGATCTGCGGGCCGCCTCCGTGCACGACGACCGGGTTGATGCCGACCAGCTTCAGGAGCACCACGTCCTCGGCGAAGTCCTGCTGCAGGGCCGGATCGGTCATGGCGTTGCCGCCGTACTTGATGACCATGGTCTTGCCGTGGTACTTGCGGATGTAGGGCAAGGCCTGGGCCAGGATTTCGGCCTTTTCTCTGGGCTGGATGTGGGAGAGGTCGACGGGGGTGTGGGTGGTCATTCGTTGCTTTCCGGCAGGTTGACGTTCGGCAAATTGTAGGCGTCGTCTGTGGTTCGGTTGGCTCTCGTGGCGTGCCGGGTCGCGCCCCGGCGGCGCCTCACTTTTCTTTGCTTCGCCAAAGAAAAGTAAGCAAAAGAAAGGCGAGCCGGATGCGCTGTCCCTCCGCTTCGCTGCGGGCACACTGCGTTGCTCGGTCCGGGCGTTGTCTGAGCCGAAGGCGAGTTCAGCCCGACCCCGCTCGACGCGAGCAGCGCAAGGCACCGCGCAGCGGCCCGGACTTCGGCTCGCCTTTTCTTTGCTTACTTTCTTTTGGCGAAGCAAAAGAAAGTGAGTCGCC
>JAURYH010000030.1 GCA_030653975.1 Hydrogenophaga sp.
ACCGGTGCAACAAGACCGTCTGTAGATGTGCAGTCTGTTCCTCGTTTCAACGCATCGCCGCTTCACGCCAACGCATGAAATACCGTCACCAAGGAATGCCTATCGCCCGCGCTTCTTGACTACGTGGGAAGTCCCTGTAAACGGGTTAGATGCTAGGCCCCGTTCTTTATGCAGGTATAAGTAAACCACGAAACCCGGCAGCCACTTTTACCCCGTGACCGCTTTGCTTTAGTTCCTTGCATGACCGATACGGGTCGCCTCGCGATGGTCAGGGTGTCGACACCGGTCCTTCGGTTCCACGCCTGACCAAGGATCACTGCCGGGCTTGACCGCTAACTGACAGTTCCGGCCAATAGCCGCCGATGCTCTGTTGGCGAAGCGGTCGTTCAACCGTGTGGCATGAGGGGTAGCTAGGTTGCGCGGCCCGTCACCACATCGACACTCCCCGTTTCGAATAGGACGCGAAGCTCCTTCCACCTACCTGAGTCGGCCTCCTGTTGCTCCCGCATCAATGCGTGCATATGGCAGTCTCCTTCGGAATAGCAGGCAACAAGTGTCCACTCTGAACATCCCTGTTGTATTCCTTCAACGATGTAACGACTGAAGGATGACTGAGTCTTGCGGGACTCAAGCTCCGACAGTGCGGCAGCACTCTGCCATGGAAGCGCGATGACAAGAATAAAGACGCCAAGTGCAAGAAAAGCCCTTGGAAGACCCTCTTGAATGTTCTGGAACTCTAATGAAAGTCCCGAGGCCATGGACAAAGCCAGAACAAAGATGGAAACAGCTATTAGCCATCTTGCGCCTTTACCTCTTGTCTCGATTGCCACATGTGCAAACCTTGATGATTCGGCTTGATAAAGCCGAACGGCAAAACCACTGAGAAATGCTGCAAACATCAGTGACCAAATCTCATCCAGCGTGAACTCGGTGTTGCCAAAGGCGAGCTTCAAGAATGCTGTCAGCCCCAAGATGGCAATGCCACAAGCTGCAAGTACTGCAGGCACAAGGACGAATGCTGGAATTTCGGCGGCATCGATTTTCTCGCGGAGCTTATGTACAGGGGTAAACATATTCGTTGTGATTTCTGGGTGGCGCTTCGTATAACCCAACGCAGTTAATAATAGACAAAAAACGCAAAGCGACAAAGGTGTGGTTTCTTTTAATCCACACTGATGGGCCATTGGTTGAATTGCTCACCTTGCCCGCCAATCTGCCCCCGCATCATGTCGAGCACCCTACTTGCGAACAAGTTTATTTGTTCCCTGCTGCCCCTGTTTTGGTCGATTAGCTGATTGATCATTTCCTGAGGAACGTCATCCATCCGCCGAGCATGCACTAGTCTTTCTTTGCCTATTTGATAGGCCTCGAATTGTTCGATAGCGATCATTATCTCTCGATAGTGATCCGGGTTTATCAAGATAGCACTACTCCGTATTTGCTTCTTTGCTTTTGTCAGCATGGAAACTAAGCGCTGGAGGTTACGATGATTAGCTTCGGACCAAAGACTGTCAACACTATCCTGAAGTTCCGATAGAGATATCCAAAGATCGTTATAGATCTTGAACTGGCCTTCAAAGTATAGAGAAAAAATCAACTGCCGCTGTTGCAAGTCGGCCTGTAATTTACTCTTGATCTCCTCAAGCTCTGAAGTGTATCGAAGCTTATCCTGCTCAAGAATTCGATTCGCCCACACTTTTCCAAGCCACGAGCTTAATCCAAATATAATTGCAGCAGCTCCTCCGACCGAGACAAGGATGGCGCTAGATGCATAAAACACGTCAGCTATGTCCATTACAACCTTCATCAGTTAAATTTGAGTTTATCGACATAACGCAGGATGCTTGCAATCGCAGTCGTTGAAAAATTCGCAAGCACCATACAAAAATTGTATGAGATTAGATGTTTGGCGCTTTCTACTTAATACGTGAACAGGCTTAATAGATCCGACAAACCCGACGTGGATCATGACTTGTCACAGGTTTTACCGTCCAAGCGCGCAAACGCTTATCTAGTCTACCGGGGAAAACTCGATTGCTGTTCAGACTCTGCGAACCCAAGCTCCATCAAGCATGGAATGACGGTTTTGCGAATTCTGGACAAGTGCCCGCTCCGGGTCGGGATGTGACCTCCGCAGAAATCGGGCGGGTGTCGGCCAGAAAGATGCATTCTCGGCCAGCCGTTCAGCGTCGGTATTCCGTGAGCAGAAGGACGCCTGCGCAGGGCGAATGCGCTGACGGATCAGACCAGCGGTTTCAGTTGCTGCAGCAGCGTCGGCACCAGTTCCGAAACCGTTGGATGGATGTGCACCGCTCGCGAGAGCACCGTGTAGGGCTGCTGCGCCACCATCATGTCGAGCAGGCCATGAACCACCTCGTCGCCATGGAGGCCGAGGATCGCCGCTCCCATCACCCGCTGGCTTTCAGCGTCCACGAGCACTTTCATGAAGCCCTGGGTTTCGCCGTTTTCGCGCGCGCGCCCCACGCGCTGCATCGGCATCTGGGCTTGCAGCACCTGGCGGCCCTGGGCCAGGGCCGCGCGCGCCTCGGTCTCTGTCATGCCCACACGGCCGAGCGGCGGGTCGATGAAGAGCGCATAACAAGCGATGCGATCCGAGATACGGCGCGGATCGTTGTCGAACAGGTTGGCAACCACGACTTCGTGGTCGTTCCACGACGTGTGCGTGAAAGCGCCGCGGCCGTTGCAATCGCCCACCGCCCAAACCCCATCGGCGGTCGTGCGGCACTGATCGTCGACGGTGATGTAGCCGCGGTCGTCGGTCTGGATGCCGGCGGCCTCCAGCCCCAGATCTTCCGTGTTCGGTCGCCGGCCCACGGCCAGCAGAACATGGCTGGCGCTGATGCTCGGCCGGTCGTCGCCACAGGCGGCGCCGACCGCGATCCCTTGGCCATCGCGCGACAGCGAGATGCACTCCGAAGCCAGGGCAAAGCGAACACCCTCGCCCTCCAGGATCGATCGGATGCCGGCGGCGATGTCCGGGTCCTCGCGGGGCAGCAGTTGCGGCGACCGCTCCACCACGGTCACCTCGGCCCCGAAGCGGCGCATCATCTGCGCGAACTCCAGGCCGATGTAGCTGCCACCGACGATGACCAGGTGTTCGGGCACGCGGTCCAGTTCCAGGATCGAGACGTTGTCGAGTGTGGGCACGGTGTCGATGCCGGGGATGTCGGGGTGCACCGAGCGGCCGCCCACGTTCAGGAAGATGCGCGGTGCCGTCAGGCGGCGTCCGCCGACTTCCAGCGTCGCGGCGGCCACAAAGCGGGCCTCTCCGACGATGACTTCGGTGTCCTTCAGGCTCCGCATCCAGGATTCGAGTCCTTCGCGGGACTTGCCGACGATGCCGTCTTTGCGCGCCTTGACACGGGCCATGTCCACCCGGAGCTCACCCGCATCGAAGCCGAATTCGCCGCCGCGGCGCGCCAGGTGCATGGCGCGCGCGCTCGCAATGAGGGTCTTGGTCGGTACGCAGCCGACGTTGAGACAGGTACCCCCGAAGTGCCCGCGCTCGATGACGGCGGTGCGCAGGCCCTCCTTGCTGCAGCGTGCTGCGATGGCAGGACCTGCCTGACCGGCCCCGACAATGATCGCGTCGAAGGATTCACAAGTCATGGTTGACCCTCCTGGTGTGGGTGATCCGGAAGTATCTCGCTGAACGAGCAAAGTGCCCAGTGGTCAGCCTTTGTTCGTTCGCATGGCACCGGCGAGATCGAGTGACTGGATTTGGACCTGCCTGCTTTGGCATGGGAGGGCACGAAGCCACCGGCCTGGAACGCTGCGTCCTGGCCGCTTGCAGAAATGCTGGCGTGCCGGTGCCGTCAATCGATCAGGAGGCGGTCTGCAGGTGGGTCGGGTCGAGCAGAAGATAGCCAGCAAAACGCCCGGCGTCCCGGTTGCCGTCATCGCTGACGACGACGATGCGATCCAGTCCGCCGACGACGGCCGGGCTCACGCCCTCGGCCTTCTCGAAGCCGCCCAGGCCGGGCACCGTGACTCGGAGAGCCGGCGCACCCGGCTCGCCGCTCCAGCGCCACAGGTCAAAGCTGGCCCGTTCGCGTGACACAGGACCGCCAATGACCAGGTACGCCCCCAGGGCGGGAACATAAGACAAACCCCGGATGCCCTGGCCGCCCAGATCCAGTTCTTCGAGCTCCGGCGCGATGTGGGGTGCCTCATCCGATTCAAAGAGGGCCGTGGGGTTGACGACACTGGCGATGAGCGCCCGGCCGACGCGCAACGGGCTGCGGAATCCGATCAGCAGTCGCTGCTGGTCCGGGCTCATTTCAAGGGCTTCGATGTTGAGCCCACCACCGCCTTTGACGTCCCGCACCTCGGCCGCTGCCGCGAGCACAGGATGTCGCTTCACAAGGGCCTGCTTCAGGCCGTCGACGATCTTGGCGTCGACCACCCGCGCACCCTCGACCCGGAACCGGACCAGCCTTTCACGGGACTTCTTCTTGCCGCCATCGTCATCGCGCGAGTGCGAGGTGATGGCGTAGACGAACCCTGTCCGGTCGATGGTCAGCCCTTCGAGGTCGTCGAGCCTCCAGAATTCGCTGAACATCTGAAACAGCCCGGCTGTGAGCGCCGTGCTGTCGACACCGCCATCGGCACCCAGGGTGACCAGGCTCAAAGGGTGGCTCTTCTCGTCCTCCACCACGAGAAAACGCCCGTCGGGCAGTTGAACGATCGCCGACGGCTCGTAGATGCCTGTCAACGGCTGGAAGGCTGTCGTAGGATGGTCGGTCATTTGGGCATTGTGGACTTGAGCCGTTCAGATGCGCGTCGAGTGCGGTCCCTCAGACTCGATGAACATGAAGAGGTGGTCAATCTCGAGGCGGTGAGATGGCATAGCGGCAGGCGCAGACCGCTCAGCCGCAGAAGCAGCTCGGCGTTGACGGGGTTGGCATGCCTGTGCGGTTCAGGGTGGTGCCTTGTTGGCGGTGTGGCACCCGCTCATGCGGCGCTGGCAGATGCTCCAGGGGTGCCCTGCAGCAGCAGGGCCTTGGCCGCGTCGATGCGCAAGGCCAGCGCGACCGTGGGGTCGTTCATCACGTCGAGCAGGAAGCGGCGCGGGTCCTGGTAGGGGCCTTGCAGGGCGGCGTGCGCTGAAGCTACCGATGACACAGGTGACGGCAAAGCGGCGGGTGCAGCCGCGGGCACCACGGCCTGCAGGTGCGCCAGCGCCGCTTGCCAGGCATCCGGCGGGATGCTGGCCAGGCGGCTGAGCTGCTCGGCCTGCGCGTCGTCCACCGGCTGGAAATCGAGCGAAGGGTCGTCGCCGAAGACCGCCGGCAGGTCGGGTGCGACAAAGGCGGACCAGCGGCCGGTGGCGGGCTGCAGGGCGGGAATGCGCGATGGACCTGGCGATGCCGATGGCACCACCGCCTCAGGCCAGAGCCGCAGGCGCGCGGGCTTCACGTCGGCCAGGTAGCGCTGGCGCAGGCCCTGCAGAAAGGCGGCCGCTTCGGCCACCGGCACCGGTTCGGCCAGCGAAAACCAGAGTTCAAACGCGTCGACGCCGTTGACGGCGATGGCCGGGGCCGGCAGGTCCAGATCGGACTGCACACCGCGCCACAGGGGTGAAAGGGTGTCCCAGTCGGCCGGGCGGCCGAGCGCGAGCACCAGGGTCCTGACGCGCCCGTCGGCACCGATCAGGCCCTGCGCATCGGCGCTGTCTGCGCGCACGGTGGGCGGCAGGTAGAGGCGCTGGAATTCGGTTTGCAGTCGGGTCATGCGGGCATGTTACCCGCCGACCGTCCTGTCGCCGCGCCGGCCGCGGGGCGCTGCGGCCCCGCCTGGGCGCATTCAGCCGTGCGTCTGGTTGAGCTGGCGGGCGATGATGTCGTGGTTGAGCCAGAGCACCGGTCCGCCGGGCTCGGAACACTCGCGGAACATCAGGGCGCCCGAGGCTTCGATCACCAGCGCGCTGAGCAGGTCGGTGATGAGGGCGTTGCGGTCCTTGTGCATGGCCACCAGATCATCGGAGGCGCCGATCATCAGGTCGGCCAGGCCCTGGCTGTTGGGCATGGGCCAGGCGGCGAAGTCGCCATAGCCCTTCATCACGTCGCTGGCGTAGAAGTCGGCGATGCGCTGCATCACCACGGCCAGGCCGGCTTCACCGTCGTTCAGCAGCGCGGCGCAGGCGGTCCACTGGGTTTCGGCCCAGGCGCCGCCGTTTTCCTTGCGCAGCGCACGCAGCAGCGAGAACAGGGGCAGCTCCACGCCGGCAAAGATGTCCGACGAGTTGGTGCGGATCTCGGGGCAGTTGAAGACGGTGGCGCGAACGCCCTGCTCCCAGGCGCCCTGCGCGATGCGCTCCAGCCGCATCTTGGCGTAGCCCTGGGTGTAGTTGCTGTAGGTCTGCCACTGGTATTCGTCGCCAATGAGGATGCCGGTGCCGTGGTAACCGTAGGCGCTGTAACGCACCTGGCCGCCGCTGCGTTCAACACGCTGGCGGATGGCGGCGCTGCCTTCGATGAGGTGGCCCAAGGTGTTGGCCGAGACTTCGTCAAAGTTCTGCAGGATCAGCTTGCCCAGGTCGCTGTCGAGCAGCACCTGCGACGACTGATGGCGCTCGCCGCGGCCCTTGTAGACGCGGTTGGCGATGGCGAGGAAGACCTTGGCCTTGGGGATGCCGCCGGCCATGGTGTGGGCGAAGAAGACGTTGCGGCCATCGGGGATCATGCCGTCGAGCGTGGTCATGACCTGGGCCAGGGAAGTCTTGAAGCGTTCGACACCGATCTCGCGGCATTTCGCGATGTGGTCCCAGTCGAGCTTGTCGTCGGTCCAGGACTTGAGGGTCAGCTTGCCCAGCATTTCGGTGGGCGTGGGCGTGCCGGCGGGCGCGTCCATGTCAAAGCCGGCCATCAGGGGCACGTTGATGATCTTGCCACCCAGGTTGGCTTCGGCGGCGGCGAGTTCTTCGTCGGTCAGCGGGCGCAGCGTGCCGTCGGCTTCGCGGCGGCCCACGGTGATGCCGATGATGCTCATGCCCGCCTGGCGCGCTTCGTTGACGAGCCCGTTGGCATAGCCACGGCCGAAAAGCTCACCGAACAGCACGAACACGTCGCCGGCGCGGAAGATGTTTTTCTGGGGAAGTTGGGTCAGGGCGATAGGACCGTTCATGTCGATTCTGTGGGTGTGTAGAGAGGGCGCACCGCGGCTGGGGCCGGGGCGGTCACGGCCATCTGGAGCGGCCGGAGCCACCCCCCAAAAGAGGACCGTCTGAGGGGCGTACTCTACCGGAGAGCGAACCGGGGTGTTTCCGGGCAGTTACAGGTCAGAGACCGAGCACCCGCGCCAGCTCAAGGCGCATCACCCCGCGGTCCGCGTCCACACCGGTCCACAACCGGATCGCGATGGCGCCCTGGTTGACCAGCATGCCCAGGCCGTCGAGCACGGTGCAGCCTTGGATCTCGGCGGTGCGGATGAGGTGGGTGCGCGGCGGGTTGGGGATGGCGTCGGCCACCACCGTGCCCGGGCGCAGGGTGGTCCAGTCGAGATCGAGCTGGTCGTCCACCTTCGGATTCAGACCGATGGCCGTGGCGTTGATCACGATGCCGGTGCCCGGCGGTATGGGCATGGCGGGGTGCCAGTGGGCGTATTCGGCGGTGGCACCTGTTCTGGTGTTCACGAGCTCGGCCAGTTCCTGCCCGCGCGGGCGCGAGCGGTTGACGACAGTGATGTGCGCCGCGCCCGCCAGCGCCAGCTCGACGGCCACGGCGCGGGCGGCACCTCCCGCGCCAAAGAGCATGACGCGCTGTCCTTCGATGGTGCACACGCCCAGCAGCGCCTCCACGAAACCCTGGCCGTCGGTGTTCTCGCCGATCCACAGGCCGTCACGCATGACCACGGTGTTGACCGCGCCGATGATCTGTGCCGAAGGCGCCAGCCCGTCCAGGTGTTCGATCACCGTCAGCTTGTGCGGCAGCGAGCAGTTGAACCCCGCCCAGCCCATGGCGCGCGCGCCACGCACGGCCGCGGCCAGGTGCTCGGGCGCCACCTCGCAGTTGACATAGCGCCATTCCAGCCCATGGTGCCGGTAGGCGGCTTCGATCATCGCCACGGTGGGGTTCTCGGCGGCGGGTTGGGCAAAGGAGCCGGTGAGCGTGTGCAGGAAGTTCATGGCGATCCCCTGTGGGCGAAGGCGCCCATCACAACAAAAAAGCCGGCCTTGGGCAAGGCCGGCTTCCCGTAGGTGCAGCGGGTTTATTTGCCGCCGCGTGCCTGGGCCACAGCGCCCTGCACCTCTTTCCACAGGCCTTCGCCCACGTTGGCGGCGATGCTGGCGTTGATGGCACCCAGCTTGTCGCGCATGCGGCCGGCTTCGGCCGGCGAGAGCTCGTTGACCTGCATGCCCTTGCTGCGCAGGTCGGCCAGGGCCTTGTCGGCTTCGGCGCGCGTGTCCTGGCGCTCGAAATCGCGGCTCTTCTTGGCGGCGTCGAGCAGGACCTTCTGCTCGTCCTTGCTCAGGCCGTCCCACCACTTCTTGCTCACCAGCACGATCCACGGGCTGTAGACGTGGTTGGTCACGGTCAGGTACTTCTGCACCTCGTAGAACTTGCTGGACAGGATGGTGTTGTAAGGGTTCTCCTGGCCGTCAACGGTCTTGGTCTCCAGCGCGGTGAACAGCTCCGAGAACGGCAGCGGCACGGCGTTGGCGCCCAGGGTCTTGAAGCTGTCGATGAAAACGTTGTTCTGCATCACGCGCAGCTTGATGCCGTCCATGTCTTCCAGTTTGGTGACGGCGCGCTTGTTGTTGGTGAGGTTGCGGAAACCGTTCTCCCAGTACACCAGGCCGACCAGGCCTTTTTCCTGCAGCTTGTCCATCACCTTCTGGCCCACCGGGCCGTCGAGCACGGCGTCGGCTTCTTTGGCGTTGTTGAACAGGAAGGGGGTGTCCCAGATCGCCATCTCCTTGGTGATGCCAACCAGCGTGGCGGTGGAGCCGACCATCATTTCCTGAGCGCCACCGATCAGCGCCTGCTGCATCTGCACGTCCGAGCCCAGCGCGGCGGCGCCGATGGCGCGCACCTTCATCTTGTTGCCCGAGGCCTTGGCCACTTCGTCGGTGAACACCTTGGCCGCGCGGCCCTGGTTGGACACCTCGTTGAGGCCGTAGCCGAAGCGGATCAGGCGCGGCTTGATGTCTTGCGCCTGCGCGATGCCAGCGCCGAGCGTGGCCAGCGTGATGGCGGCCGTGAGCGCGAGTTGTCTGAATTTCATGGGGGTATCTCCTTCTGGGTGGATGGGCACAGGGCCACGGGGGTGAACGGAATACAAAACGAAAAAGTGGGTCAGAACATCAGCTGGAGCGGCCACAACACGATGGCCGGGAAGATGATCAGCAGGGCCAGCATGGCGAAATACACCGCCAGGAAAGGCGTCACGCCCTTGATGACAGGCTCCATGCGCAGACCGCCCACGCCGGCCACCACGTTGAGCACCGTGCCCACCGGCGGAGTGAGCAGGCCGAGGCAGCCGACGAAGATGAAGACAAAGCCGAAATACACCGGGTCGATGCCGGCCTTGGCGGCCAGCGGCGCCAGCACCGGCGCCAGGATCAGGATGGTGGGCGTGAGATCCATCACCATGCCCACGGCCAGCAGGAACAGGCAGACCACGGCCATGAACAGCATCGGGCTCTGCAGCAGCGGGCCCATGCTCTCGGCCAGCTGGCTGGGCAGGTCGGCCAGTGTGATCATGTAGGACGCTGCCGTGGCCGCACCGCAGAGGAACATCACCACGCCGGTGGTGCGCGCGGCGTCCACCAGCACGCGGTACAGGCGCTGCAGGTTCAGCTCGCGGTAAATCAGCGTGGCCACCAGCAGCGCGTACACCGCGGCCACCACAGCCGCCTCGGTGGGCGTGAAGAAGCCGAAGCGCAGACCACCGATGATGATCACCGGCATCATCAGCGCCCAGGCGCTCTCGCCCAGCACGCCACGGCGCTCGGTCCAGCTGCTCTTTTCTGCCACCGGCAGCTGCTTCTTGCGCGCGATGCCGCGCCACACCATCACCAGCGCCACGGCCATCAGGATGCCGGGCACGATGCCGGCCAGGAACAGCTTGCTGATCGAGGTGTTGGTCGTCACCCCGTAGATCACCATCGGCATGGACGGCGGCACGATGGGCGCGATGATGCCGCCCGAGGCGATCAGGCCGGCGCTCGACCCGTCGGGGTAGTTCTGCTTGCGCATCATCGGCAGCAGCAGCGTGGCCAGGGCGGCGGTGTCGGCGATGGCCGAGCCGCTCATGGACGCCAGCATCAGCGAAGCCGCGATCGCCACGTAGCCCAGGCCGCCAGGGATATGACCCACCAGCGAACGCGCCAGGTCGATGATGCGGCGGCTCAGGCCGCCGGCGTTCATCAACTCGCCGGCCAGGATGAAGAAGGGCACGGCCAGCAGCGGGAAGCTGTCGAAGCCGGCCTGCACGTTCTGCGCCAGCAGCTGCGCGTCGAAGAAGTCCAGGTGCACCATCAGCGCCAGCGCGGTCAGCATGAGCGCGAAGGCGATGGGCACGCCCACCGTCATGGTGGCGAAGAGCACCAGCAGGAAGATCGCGATGGTCATGCCCGCGCTCCTTCGTCGGCGTGTTCCGCACCCGGCGGCGTGTGGCCACGCAGCTCGTTCCAGCTCTGCAACACCAGCAACACCGCCATGCAGGCGCCCATGACCAGCGTGCCCGCCGCCGCCACGGCCAGCGGGTAGTTCATCACCGGGCTGCGGCTGTCCATGCCCACCAGCACCTGCGCCCAGGAGCCGGTGATCAGGTAATACAGCGCGATGGCGATCAGCGCCCGCGTGAGCCAGCGAAACACAAGCGCCTTGGCACCGGTCAGGCGCGCGGTCACGAGGTCGAAGCCCAGGTGTTTGCCTTCACCGAACGCGAGCGTGGCCGACAGGCACACCAGCCAGACAAACAGCAGGCGCGAGAGTTCTTCCGACACCACCCAGCCGGTGCCCCAGAAGTAGCGCAGCAGCACGTTGCCGAACACGGCCAGCACCATGCCGAGCAGGCACAGCGCCATGAGGCCTTCGACCAGGTGTTTCAGGGCATGGCCCACGGTTTTCATGGTTCAGGCCTCCAGAGGTGAAACAGGCGAAGTGCCGCGCACCCAGCGCACCACGTCGTTGAGCAGGTCATCGATGGCGCGGCTGGCATCGAGCCGCAACACGCCGGGCTCGGTGCTCGGGTCTTCGAGCGCTGCGAACTGGCTCGCCACCAGGCTCACCGGAAACAGGTGCGCCGAACGGGACGCCACACGCTCGCGGGCCTGCGCCTGCGTCAGGTCGAGAAACACGAAGCGCAGGCCCGGCGCGGCGGCGCGCAGGCGGTCGCGGTAACGCTGCTTGAGCGCCGAACAGGTCAGCACCACGCCTTGCGGATGGGCCTGCAGCTGGGCCGCCAGCGTGTCCAGCCAGGCGGCGCGGTCGTCGTCGCTCAGGGGCGTGCCGCTGCGCATCTTGCCCACGTTGGCCTCGGAGTGGAAATCGTCGCCTTCCAGCAGGGGAATCCCCAGCGCCAGGGCACAACACTGGCCGAGGCTGGACTTGCCGCAGCCGGCAACGCCCATCACGACGAGCGAGGCATTTTCAGGTGTTTCATGCATATGGATAGCGCTATCCCAAACAAATCAAAAAAAGGCCTTCGACTTCGAATCGGTACCCGTTTGAAAATCCCTTGTTGCAACGCAAGGGCAGCGGGAAAATCAGGGTAAATTCGGGTGTCAATCGGCTTTGGACAGCGCTATCCTAACGGCAACAAAACCCATGCAGATACAGGGAAAACCCTTGGAACCCATCGAACGCAAGCGCCGCCACAGCGGCCGAGTCACCCTCAGCACCGTCGCCCAGGCCGCTGGCGTCAGCCCCATCACCGCCTCGCGCGCCTTGCGCGGTGAACGGGGCGTGGCCGCCGATCTGGTGGAGCGCGTGAAGCAGGCGGCCGACCAGTTGGGCTATGTGCCCGACCCGGCGGCCCGGGCGCTGGCTTCACAGCGCAGCACGCAGGTGCCGGTGCTGGTGCCGCTGCTGTCGAACGCGCTGTTTGTCGATGTGCTCGAAGCGGTGCACCGCACCCTGCTGCCACACGGTTACCAGACGCTGATCGGCGTCACCCACTACGAGCCCGTTGAAGAGGAGCAGTTGCTGCGCAGCTACCTGGCGCACCGGCCGGCCGGCCTGCTGCTCACCGGCTTTGACCGCACCGAAGCCGCGCGCGCCCTGATCGCTGCCAGTGGCGTGCCCTGCGTGCACCTGATGGAACTGACCAGCGCGCCCGGCGTGCACTGCGTGGGCTTCTCGCAGATCGACGCCGGCAGCGCCATCACCGAACACTTGCTGCAGCGCGGACACCGTCGCATCGCCTTCGTGGCCGCGCAGCTGGACCCGCGCACCATGCAGCGCGCCGAAGGCTACCGCCGCTGCCTGCGCCAGCACGGCGTCTACGACGCGCGGCTGGAGCTGCTGAGCCCGCAGCCCTCGTCGATGCGGCTCGGTGGCGAACTGCTCGAAGACCTGCTGCGCACCCGCCCCGAGGTGGACGCCGTGTTCTTCTGCAACGACGACCTCGCGCAAGGCGGGCTGCTGGCCGCGCTGCGCCTGAAGATCGCCGTGCCCGGGCGCATCGCCGTGGCCGGCTTCAACGACCTCTCGGGCAGCGACCAGATGGTGCCGGCGCTGACCACGGTGCGCACCCCGCGCCGGGCCATCGGCGAGGCCAGCGCGCAGATGTTGCTGGGCCTCATGCGGGGCGAAACGCCGGCCCGCAACGCCATCGATCTCGGCTTCGAGCTGATGGTGCGCGACAGCAGCTGAGCCCCGTTCGGCCCAACGCGGCCACCGATCGCATGACCTCGCACCGTGAAGCCTGGATGGCGGCATCCGGGTGGGCGTTGGCGCGATGGGCGCACCCGGGCGAAGGACGCTTGGGCGCTCAGCCCTTGCCCAGCGGCGGCCGGCCGAACAGGCTCGACGCGTTGCTGATCGGGCCCAGCTCGGCGGCCGCGGCCAGCAGCGCCGGCGCGAGTTCGTGCATGCGCGCCGGGGTCAGGCGGATGCGGGGCCCGGCGATGCTGATGACGCCAATGGCATCCTTGCGCCGCAGCACGGGCGCGGCGATGGCGCTCATGCCGGGCGCGAACACCTCATCGATCATGGCGTAGCCGCGCACCCGCGCCGCGTGCAGAAAACCCAGCAAGGCCTTGACGGTGGTCGGGGCCTTGGGGCCATAGTCCGCCGGGGAGCCGAAGCCCTGCCGGGTGACCAGGTCGAGTGCCCGTTCGTCGCTCAGGGTCAGCAGCCAGGCATGGCCCGAGGCGGTGCAGGACAGGCGCGCGTCCATGCCCATGTCGGGGTCGTAACGCAGGCCCTGGCGCATGCCCTGGGCCTTGGCGATCCAGGTCAGCCGGTCTTCATCGACGATGGACAGCCGCACCAGTTCGCCCGACTTCTGGGCCAGCCGTTCCAGCAGCGGTTCGGCGATGTCCACGATGCCCGCGTTGCTGAGGTAACCCAGCCCCATCGACACCACCTTGGTGGTGAGCACGTAGTCGCCCTGCTTGCGTGCCTGGCGCACGTAGCCGCGCTGCTGCAGGTCGCCCAGCAGGCGGTGGCAGGCGCTCAGGGGAATGTCCAGCTCCGAGGCCATCAGGGCCAGCGGCAGGCCACCGGGGTGGGCGGCGAGGTGTTCCAGCAGTGAAAGTCCGCGGTCCAGTGCAAGGTTCATGGCAGATGTTTTTTCATATCAAGAAATTGTTTTCCAATCTGGAAAAACTTTCCCATGGTGACCCAAGAATCGCCCCATGGGCAGGCCCGATCGATGGACCCGCCGGAACACCAGAGGAAGGAAATGTATGCGCAACAGCCCGAACGGGATAGACCGGTGTCTGGAGCATCTGCGATGAGTGACACCCTCTACATCCTCAACGGACCGAACCTGAACCTGCTCGGGGTGCGCGAGCCCCACCTCTACGGCAGCACCACGCTGGCGCAGGTCGAGCAGATGTGCCGACGGGTCGCGGGCGAGCTGGGCCTGGCTTGTGAATTCCGCCAGTCCAACCACGAAGGCGTGCTGGTGGACTGGGTTCAGGAGGCGCGCGAGCGCGCTGCCGCGGTGGTCATCAACCCGGCGGGCCTGTCGTTCCGCTCGATTCCCCTGCTCGACGCGCTCAAGACCCTGGAGCAGCCGATCGCGGAAGTCCACGTCACCAACATCCACCGCCGCGATGCGCTCTACCAGCACTCGCTGGTCTCGCTGGCAGCCACCGGCGTGATCTGCGGCTTCGGCCCCTTCGGCTACGAGCTGGCGATCCGCGCGGTGGCGCAGCAACTGGCCACGGCGGCGAATGCACCCGCCTGACGGTCGGTTCCGAACCCCTTTCCCGGCGCTATTTTTCACCGACAAACAGGAGACATCCCCATGAACTTCCAGACCAACCGCCGCGCCGCGCTCTGTGCCGGCGCCTCGCTCGCCGCCGCTGCCATGATGCCGGCCTGGGCACAGGCCCAGCCCACGCTGCGCTTCGCCGCCGTGTTCTCCGACAAGGACATCCGCGCCGACATGATGAAGATGTTCGCCAAGGACATTGAGGCCGACTTCAAGCTCGAGGTGTTCCTCAACTCCACCCTGTTCAAACAGGGCACCGAGCTGGTGGCACTGCAGCGCAACAACCTCGAAATGGGCAACATCGGGCCGCAGGACATTTCCAAGCAGATCCCGGCCTGGTCGCTGCTCACCTCGGCCTACCTGTTCCGCGACGCCAACCACCTCACCCAGTTCTTCGCCAGCGACATGGGCGCTCAGATGAAGAAGATGGTCGAGGACCAGCTCAAGGTGAAGATCCTCGGTCCGACCTTCTTCGGCACGCGCCAGGTCGGCCTCAAGAGCAAAAAGAAGATCAACGTGCCGGCCGATCTGGCGGGCGTGAAGCTGCGCATGCCACCGGGCGACAGCTGGCAGCTGCTGGGCCGTTCCATCGGTGCCAACCCCACGCCCATGGCCTACGCCGAAACCTACACCGGCCTGCAGACCGGCGCCATCGACGGCCAGGACAACCCGCTGCCCAACGTGCAGAACATGAAGTTCGACGAGGTGATGTCGCAGATCGTGCTGACCTCGCACCTGGTGGGCTACGACCTGCTCGCCGTCAACATGAAAACCTGGGACAGCATGACGCCGGCCAAACAGCAGGCCTTCCAGGCCGCCGCCAGCAAGGCGATCGCCTGGAGCACCGCGGAACACCTGAAGCGCGAGGCCGAGCTCGCCAGCGGCTTCAAGAGCAAGGGACTGGACGTGTACACACCCGACGTGGCGGCCTTCCGCGAGCACGCGCAGAAGATCTACCTGGCCTCGGACGAAGCCAGGAACTGGCCAGCCGGCATGCTCGACAAGATCAACGCCATGAAATGAGCCCGACCGAAGCGCTGACGGCCTTGCGAAAGCAGCGCTTCGGTTGACGGCACGATCAAGGCCATCCCTGGAGCCCTTTGCACGCGATGCCCAGAACCCTCACGACCTCCCTGCAACGCTTCGCCGAAGCGGTGGCCGCCGGCCTGCTCGCGATCATCTTCGTCGCCTTCATCCTCCAGATCGTCCTGCGTTACGTCTTCAACTGGCCGGTGGGCTGGACCGCCGAACTGTCCGTGGTGGCCTGGCTCTGGCTCGTGCTCTGGGGCGCGGCCTTCGTGCTCAGGGACCACGAGGAGATCCGCATCGACTTCGTGTCGGTGCACGCCGGGCGGCGCGCGCGCATCGCCATGGGCATCGTCGGCTCGGCCAGCATGGTGGTGCTGTTCGGCATGTCGCTGCCCGCGGCCTACGATTACGTGAGCTTCATGAAGGTCGAGAAAAGTTCGTACCTGAACACCCGGTTTGACGTGCTGTTCTCGGTCTACATCCTGTTCTCGGTGGCGGTGATCGCCCGCCATCTCTGGAACCTCGGCCAGCTCCTGCGCGGCAAGGACCCCGCCAGCACCGAAACCGAAGCCTCGCCCTCGCCATGAACTTCACCAGTCCCTTCTCGCTGGCCCTCGGCGCCATCGTCGCGCTCAGCCTGCTCGGCGTGCCGATCGGCCAGGCCATGATCGGTGGCTCGGTGCTGTACCTCTACCTCAAGGGCATGGACATGGGCACCGCGGCCGAGCAACTGCTCAACGGCACCTACTCCAGCTTCCTGCTGCTGGCGATCCCGTTGTTCATCCTCGCCGCCACCATCATGAGCACCG
Organism: Hydrogenophaga sp.; assembly: GCA_030653975.1. Classification (GTDB taxonomy): domain Bacteria; phylum Pseudomonadota; class Gammaproteobacteria; order Burkholderiales; family Burkholderiaceae_C; genus Hydrogenophaga. The sequence goes on from JAURYH010000030.1 coordinate 16,251, forward strand.
GCAGCATCCTGGACCGCCTGCTGCGTTTCTGCAACGCCATCGTCGGGCGCTTCCCCGGCGGCCTGGCGCAGGTCAACGTGCTGCAGAGCATCGTGTTCGCCAGCATGTCGGGCTCTGCCCTGGCCGACGCGGCCGGCTCGGGCAAGATGATGCTGGCCATGATGACGCGCAACGGCCAGTACACGCGCGGCTTTGCCGCCGCACTGACCGCCGTTTCCGCCGTCATCGGCCCGATCCTTCCGCCGTCGATCCCGCTGGTGCTCTACGCCTTGGTGTCGGGAGCCTCCATCGGCTACCTCTTCATCGCCGGCGTGTTGCCCGGGCTGATGCTGGGGGCCGTGCAGATGGGCCTGATCTATTTCCTCGCCAAGCGCCGCCACTACCCCGTCGAGGCCAGGGTGGCGCTGAAGGAGATGCCACGCATCACGCGCGAGGCCTTCCCGGCCCTGATGTTGCCGGTCATCCTGCTGGGCTGCCTCTACAGCGGCATCACCACCCCGACCGAAGCCGCTGGCCTGGCCGCCGCCTATGCCCTGCTGATCTCGGTGCTGCTCTACCGCAGCATCGGCTGGCGCGACATGTACGACGCCCTGCTCACCAGCGCACGCACCAGCATCTCCATCGGCATGCTGATCGCCGGCGCCCTGGTCTTCAACTACGTGATCACGGCAGAGAACATCCCCGCCAGCCTCAGCGAGATCCTCAAGACGCTGGACATGTCACCGCAGGGCTTCCTGCTGCTGGTCAACCTGATGCTGCTGGTGCTGGGCTGTTTTCTGGAGGGCTCGACCATCATCCTGGTGATCCTGCCGGTGCTGCTGCCCACGGCCACAGCGCTGGGCATCGACCCGGTGCACTTTGGCGTGGTGACCGTGCTCAACATCATGATCGGGCTCGTGACCCCGCCCTACGGCCTGCTGCTGTTCATGATGACCCGCATCGCCGACGTGTCGCTCATGGAACTGGTGCGCGAGGTGATGCCTTTTCTGGTGGTCATGCTGGGCGCGCTGGTGCTCTTCACCCTGTCGCCCGATCTGGTGCTGTTCCTGCCGCGCCTGGCGGGCTACCCGGGCTGAGCGATTCCGCTGGCTGTGTGCACCGAGCGAGACGCAGCAGGTTGCGTGCTCGCGGCCAGCGCGCCTGCCACCGGTATCCCCTGTGCACGGTGCTGCAACACCTGGGCTCGCTGATGCGGTCATCCCGGCCCGCGCCAGCCGCCCGCTAACATAGCGCCAATGCCTCCCGCTTCCGCCCTCCACCGCCTGCTCGCCCGCACCGTCCTGCTGCTGGCACTGGCTTTCGTGGCGTGGCACGGCGGGGCGCAGGCCTCCAGCGGCGAGCAGGACGTGACGCTGCGGGCCCACTACTGGGTGGACCCGACCGGAGAGGCCGGCATCGACACGGTGGCGCAGGCGCCCGCCGCCCAGTTTCAGCCCATGGCGGGTCACCGAACCTTCAAGCTGGGCGATGCCGCACTCTGGATGCGGCTGGATCTGCCCGCCATGGACCCGGCCCAGCGCTGGTTCCTCATGCTCGACAGCTCCGCCTTCACCGACCACGCGAGCTTTTTTCAGCCCCGCCCCGGTGGTGGCTGGCAAGAGCAGCGCGCGGGCGACCACCTGGCGGTGTCGCGGTGGTCCATTCCCGACCGCTCGCCGGTGTTTGCACTGGACGACACCTCGGCACCGCTCAGCGTGTGGCTGCGGCTGGACAACAAACCCGCGCCGCTGAGCCCGCGCACCACCCTGCTGAGTGCAGCAGATCTTCAGCAGAAGCGCTCGTGGACACACCTGCTGGTGGGTGTCTACCTCGGCTTCGGCCTGCTGGTGCTGTTCCTCGGCTGGGTGCATGCACGCCTGTATGGCGACCGCGCCTTTGTGGCCTATGTGGTGTACGTGAGCTGCATGCTGGGTTTCCAGGTGGCGTTCACCGGCATCGGGGGCCAGTTTTTCTGGCCCGACTGGGCGTGGTGGAACAGCGCGGCACCGGCGGTTTTCATGCTCTGGCTCACGGGCTCGGGGATCTGGTTCGTGCGCGAGGTGTGCGCGATCTCGCGGTACCACCGCGGGCTGGACCGTTTTGCCCTGGCGTGGTCGGTGTTCGGCCTGCTGTACCCGGTGGCCTACCTCACGCTGCAGAATGCGGCGGCGCTGGCGGTGCTGAACCTGTATGGCCTGCTCTCGGTGCTGCTGAGCATCGGCCTGTGCCTGTGGGCCTGGCGCCAGGGTGAGCGCTACGCGGGCTGGATGGCGCTGGGTTTTCTGCCGGTGCACCTGGGTTACCCGTTTCCGGCGCTGCGCGCGGCGGGCGTGTTGCCCGACAGCTGGGGGGCGCAGTACGCGGTGCTGATCGGCTCGGCGATCGAGATCCCGCTGTTGCTCTACATCCTGCACCGTCGGGCCCAGCACTTCAGCGAAAACCGGGCGCGCCTGCGCGCGCTCGATTCCACCGATCCGCTGACCGGTCTGACCATCGTGCCGGTGCTGGAGCTGCGGCTGCGCGATGCGATCCGCCGCGCGCGGCGCTACGGCCACCACTGCGCCCTGCTGCTGGTGGAGCTGTCCAACCACGCCGACCTCCGCCTGCGCCTGGGGCAGGATGCGGGTGACCGCGCGCTGGTGCTGGCGGCGGCGCGGCTCACGCGCGTGGTGCGCGATGTGGACACGGTGTGCCGCGTGACCGACACGCGTTTTGCGATCCTGGTGGAAGGGCCCCAGCGACCGGAACACCTCAAGCTGCTGGCACAGCACATTGTGGCCAAGGGGCTGGAGCCGGCGTCCATCCTGCCCGGCGACGCCACGCTGCGGTTTCGCCTGGTCTCCACCCTGCTGCCGGTCGACCGCGAGATCGCCGCCGAAGAAGAGGAACGGGTGGAGGCCCGGCGCGCACTGCAGCGCATGCACCGCGCGCTGGACCAGCTGGCCGACGAACCCCGCAAAGCGGTGTGGCACCTGCCGCGTGAGCAGCCGGTGAACCCGGCGCTGACCGGCACCCCGGGTCAGGGCGGTGCGGACGCGCAGCCGCTGCCGGGCGCGGTCCCCAGATAAGGCATCAGGGTCGGCCCCATCGATCCCAGTATCTGCACCGGCAGGCCCGACGTGAAACGGTAGCGCGCGGCATCGGGTCCGACCACATAGGCGGTGAGGCTGCCGAAATAGCGCGGGCCGAGGTGAAAGACAAAGGTGGCGGTGCGGTTGAGCGCGAGCGTGGCGCGCCCGCGCACGACCACGCGGTTGTCGCCGGTGCCGGTCTTGCCACCCGGCGACAGGTCTTCGCCACCCGGGGCGCGGAAGCTGCCGACCAGGCGGCGCGCGGTGCCGCGCTCCACCACTTCGGACAAGGCTTGTTGCAGCGCCCGCGCCACCTCGGGCGCCATGACCCGCTCGCCCTTCACGGGCGTGTTCCCCAGCGCGGTGAACCAGGGGGTATCGCTGGCGAACTGCACACCCGTGAGGAGGCGGGTGGGCAGGCGCACTCCGTCGTTGAGGATGATGCCCATCAGCTCGGCGAGCGCCGCGGGTCGGTCGCCGGAACTGCCCAGCGCGGTGGCCAGCGAGGGCACGAGGTGGCCAAACGGGTAGCCCAGCCGGGCCCAGCGCTGGTGGATGTCCAGGAAGGCCTCCACTTCCAGCAGGGTGTAGATGCGGTCGTCCTGCGCACTCTTGACACGGGTGCGGAACAGCCAGCCGTAAACCGCCTGCCGCTCGCTCTGGCTGGCGGCTATCGCCTGGGTCAGGCTGGCCTGGGGGTTTTGCAGGCGGTAGGCGACCAGCCACAGTTCAAGCGGGTGCACGCCGGCCACATAACCGCGGTCGGGCAGGTCGAGGGCGTCGGGCGCGTAGCGGCTGAAGAGGCTCTGCACGCGGGCCGCATTGGGCGCTTTCTCGCCAAGGCGCTCCTTCAGAAAGGCGCTCAGCGCTTCGGGCGGTGCCTCGGGTTCGAGGTAGCGGAACACGGCCGTGAGGCGCTCGGGTGTGGGGCGCAGGCCTTCGAGCAGCACCGAACGCAGCTCGTCGGTGCTGCGCCGGTCGGTCTTGCGCCAGAAGCGGCGCAGGAAGGTCTGGCCTTCGCGGTCGGCGAAGCGGGCGAGGTAGGCCTCACGGCGCGGGTCGCTGTCGTCTTCGAGCAGCCGCGCGGTGCTGCCGGGCACCTGGTACATGGTGTGGCGCACGACTTCGCGCAGCACGCGCACGAACGGCAGGTTGATGGAAGCCTGCATGGCTTCGCGCACGGTGGGCGAGCGCCCGTTGTCGCTGTCGTTGAAGTTGTTGAAGCTGTGCACACCGCCGCCGGTGAAGAAGCGCTCGCCGGGATCGGCCGAAAACCGGCGCTCCAGGGCGGCGAGCAGCATGGCGTCGAGGCTGCGGTCTTTGGCGCTGGCAAGGTGCTGCACGGCCCAGCGCGTGAGCGTGTCCTGCCGGTCGAAGGCGGTGTCGCGCAGGGCTTTCGGCTCCAGCGGGACCAGTCGCGCATGCAGCTCGGCGACCAGCTCCAGATAGGTCGCCAGGACCCGCAGTTTGGCGGTGGAACCGAGTTCGAGCTTGCTGCCTTCGTTGATGTCCAGCGGCTGCGTGGTGGTGTCGGTCTGCACGCGCACCAGGTTCCCCTGGGGCGTGCGCTCCAGCAGGGTGAAGCTGTAACTCACCTTGCCGAGCGAGGCGGGCTGCAGCAGGCGCTCGCCGATGAGGCTCTGCGAGCGGGCAAAGGCCGGATCGGCGAGGCGGCCGAGGTAGTCGCTGACGGCGTCCTGCAGCTCGCCGTGCAGCGTGGTGTCGACGCTGGCATCGAGCCGGTCGAGGCTGTAGAGCGAGGTGCCCAGCCACCCGGCCAGGCGGCTGCGCGCGGCGGTGCTGCCTTTGCCATGGCTGGTCGGCAACAGGGGCGGGTGGCGGACCATGTCGCGGAACACCAGCCGCTGCCGCAGGGCGGCATCGCGCCAGCCGGTGTCGATGATGCCTTCCGTGGCCAGCAGGCGCAGGTAGGCGTCGGTGGTTTCGTCGAGGTCTTTGCGACCCTGGGCGAGGTACCACGAGGGGCGGCGGTGCGCCACCATGAGGGCCACCACCTGGCGCAGGACCTGGCCGCGCTCGGTCTGGTTCTCATTCAGGCTCTCCCCCGGCGTGAGCAGGAAGCGGGCGCGGTCGAGCTCGGTCCCGAACCACACCCACAAACCATCGGCCAGCCCGTGCACCTCGCCGTGTCGCGGCGCGGCCGACAGCGGAACGGTGTTGAGGTAGTCGAGCAGGATCTGGCGGCGCACCGGCAGCGTGTCCTCGCCCTGCTGGTAGGCGCGCACGGCGGCCGACACCATCTGGCGCAACTTTTCGCGCTCGTTGTGGGTGATGCCCCCGGGCGAATGGCGGAATTTTTCAATCTGGGTGGCCAGGGTGCTGCCTCCGGGTGTGTCGAACCCGTCATTGATCCGGCTGCCGATCTGCCCGAGCACGGCGCGGGTGAAGCGCACCCAGTCAACGGCCGGGTTCAGGTGCGGCCGGTCGGGGTCGAGCAGGTCGCGGTTTTCGATGAACAGCAGCGCCTGAGCGACCACCGGGGGCACGCTGGCCAGGCGGTCGAACTGGCGGTAGGGGTAGCTGAAGCTGTGGATGGGCGCGCGGTGGCAATCGAACACGGACAGGCCGGCCTGGGCCTTTTCGGCGTAAGGGGCGGACAGGCCGCGGTCCAGGTGCGCGAGCAGGGCCTCGTTGTACCGGGCCTGCGCCGTGACCTCGAAGCCGCGGGATTGCAGGCTGGCAACGAAGGCGGGGATTTGGGTGTAACCCAGGCGTTCATCGAACGGGCCGTGCTTCGGGAAACGGATGTGCTCGCTGGGCCCGGGAGCCACCTTAAAACCGAGCGGGGCGGCGTAGCGGCCCAGCGCCCAGGTCTGCAAGCGGGACGTGTGCGCTTCGTAGCGCAACAGCACGGCGGCCGCAGTGCCCAGCAAGAGCAACGCGGCGACACCCAGCCACCACAGGCGCAAGCGCCCGCGTTGCCCGGGCTCGGGGGCGTGGCCGCTGGAGACCGTGGGGCCGTTCTCCCTGATGGGTTTTTCGGTCATGGGGGGCTCGATCTGCTGCATCGCAGCAATTGTGGGCCGTCAAGCGAGAAACCAGTGTGTCGAAAACCATGATGGCACATTCGGTTACGCCCCGTTCATCAGCGGCATACCCGGGCACAGGATAATCCTTCCCCATGTCATTGCGTCATTCGCGCCGCCTGTTTCTCAGCCTGGCGCTCATCATCCCTGCCCCGCTGCTGCTGACCACGTCCGTGGTTCAAGCGTCCACGTTCGATCTGCCACCGATCGACCGCATCGTCCATTACAAGCCCAAGCTGCCGCTGCAGGTGTTCACCGCCGACGGCGTGGAGCTGGCGCAGTTCGGTGCCGAACGGCGCGAATACGTGCCGCTCTCGCGCACGCCCAAGCAGCTGCAGGACGCCGTGCTGGCGGTGGAGGACGCGCGGTTTCGCGAACACTCGGGCGTTGACCCGAAAGGCATGGCGCGGGCGGTGGTGGCGGCGCTGACCGGTGGTCGCCGGCAGGGTGCGAGCACCATCACGCAGCAGCTCGTGCGCACCATGCTGCTCACGCGCGAGTTTTCGGTGGAACGCAAGGCCAAGGAAATCGTGCTGGCTTTCAAGGTGGAAGACGCGCTCTCGAAAGACCGCATCCTGGAGATCTACCTCAACGAGATCTTCCTGGGCCAGCGCGCCTATGGTTTCGCGGCCGCCGCGCAGACCTATTTCGGCAAGTCCATGGACCAGCTCTCGCTGGCCGAAACCGCGATGCTCGCGGGCCTGCCCCAGAACCCCTATTACGCGAACCCGGTGGCGAACTTCGAACGCGCCGTGCAGCGCCAGCGCGTGGTGCTGCAGCGCATGCTCGCCGTGGGCGCCATCACCGAGCAGCAGCTGGCTGCCGCGCGCGCCGAAAAGCTGAGCTTGCGGTCGCCCGGGCAACGCAGCGTGCACGCCGCCCACGTGGCCGAGATGGCGCGCCGCGTGGTGGTCGAGCGCTTTGGCACCGAGGCGTATTCCACCGGCCTGCGGGTCACGACCTCGTTGCGCGCGGCCGACCAGCGTGCGGCGCACGAGGCCGTGCAACGCGGCGTGCTGGCGTTCGACCGGCGTGGCAGCTGGCGCGGGCCGGAGGGCCAGGAAACCCTGCCGGCCGGCAACGGCGCCGAACTGGAACGCGCTGCCGCCGAAGCGCTGAAAGACCACCACGACGACGAGACCCTGCGTGTGGCCATCGTCGTTTCGGCCAGTGCGAAAGAGCTGCGTGCCCAACTGGCCTCGGGTGAGCGCATCACCCTTCAGGGCGAGGGATTGCAATGGGCGCAGCGGGGGCTGGATGCCAGGGCCAAGGCACCGCTGAAACTTCAACGCGGCTCGGTCGTGCGGGTGGTGAAGAGCGGCAAGAACTGGGCCATCTCGCAATGGCCCGAAGCCGAGGCCGCGCTGGTGGCGCTGGACACCCAAACCGGTCGCGTGCGCGCGCTGGTGGGTGGCTTCGACTTCACGCGCCAACCCTTCAACCACGTCACCCAGGGCTGGCGCCAGCCGGGATCGGCGATCAAGCCCTTGCTGGTGTCGGCGGCGCTCGAAGAACGCGTGATGCCCGCCACCATCGTGGACGACCTGCCCTTCACCGCGCCCAACGGCTGGAGTCCTCGCAACAGCAGCGGCGAACACAGTGGCCCGATCACGCTGCGCGAAGGCCTGGCGAAATCGAGCAACCTGGTGAGCGTGCGCGTGTTGCAGCATGTGGGCACCCAGCGCGCGCGCGACTGGACCACCCGCTTCGGCCTCGACGCCAGCCGCCAGCCCGACAACCTGACGCTGGCGCTGGGCACCGGCCTCGTGACGCCGCTGCAGATGGCACGGGCCTACGCCACACTGGCCAACGGCGGCTGGCGCGTGGAGCCGGTGGTGGTGGAGAAGATCACCGACGCGCAAGGCAAGGTGCTGTTTGAAGCACCGCCCCCGGCCGCGCTGACGGACGAGAGCCGCGCCATCCCCGAGCGCAACGCCTTCGTGATGAGCAGCTTGCTGAACGACGTGACGCGCACCGGCACCGCCGCCCGTGCGCAGGCGCAGCTGAAACGCAACGACGTCTACGGCAAGACCGGCACCACCGACGACGCGGTGGACGCCTGGTTCACCGGTTACCACCCCACGCTGGCCACGGCCGTCTGGATGGGCTACGACAAACCGCGCAGCCTGGGTGGTCGCGAATCGGGCGGCCGGGCCGCCCTGCCGATCTGGATGGACTACATGGGCGCCGCGCTCAAGGGTGTGCCGGAGACTGCGCCGGGTGAAACCCCCGCCGGGCTGGCGTACGCCAACGGCGACTGGCTTTACAGCGAATGGACCAACGGCGGCTGGGCTGAACGCATCGCTGACGATACCGGTGTGCAATACGCGCAGCCACCAGGCTTGCTGGACGCGTTTCGCCCTTCGTCCTTGCTGGAACTGATCCAGAACGCGATCAGACCCTGATTCGGGTTTGCGGGTGCACAAGCAAGAAGGCCGACTGTTCAGTCGGCCTTCTTGCTTGGGGAAAGGTTGTGGGCTCAGCCCATGCAGATGCGCGCCTTGGCCTCTTCGTATTCGCGCTTGAAACGCGCCACCAGGTCGGCCGCCGGCATCACCTCGCGGATGGCGCCGATGCCCTGGCCGCAACCCCAGATGTCCTTCCAGGCCTTGGCCGCGTTGGCGCCTTCGCCGGTGGAAAAGTTCATCTTGCTCGGGTCGCTCTCGGGCAGATGGTCCGGGTCCATGCCGGCGTTCTTGATGCTGCCCTTCAGGTAGTTGCCGTGGATGCCGGTGTAGAAGTTGCTGTAGACGATGTCGTCCGAATTGCTCTCGGTGATCATCTGCTTGTAGCCGTCCACCGCGCGCGCTTCCTCGGTGGCGATGAAGGCCGAACCGATGTAGGCGAAGTCGGCACCCATGGCCTGCGCGGCCAGGATGGCGCCGCCCGAGGCGATGGAGCCCGAGAGCGCCACCGGGCCGTCGAACCACTCGCGGATTTCCTGCACCATGGCAAACGGGCTCTTCACGCTGGCGTGTCCGCCGGCACCGGCCGCCACCGGGATCAGGCCGTCGGCGCCCTTCTCGATCGCCTTGTGCGCGAACACGTTGTTGATCACGTCGTGCAGCACCACGCCGCCCCAGCTGTGCACGGCCTGGTTCACGTCTTCGCGCGCACCCAGGCTGGTGATGACGATCGGCACCTTGTACTTGGCGCACAGGCCCATGTCGTGCTCCAGCCGGTCGTTGCTCTTGTGCACGATCTGGTTGATGGCAAACGGCGCGGCCTTGTTGTCCGGGTTGGCGGCATCGTGGGCGGCCAGGGCCTCGGTGATCTCGGCCAGCCAGTCCTCCAGCTGTGCGGCCGGGCGCGCGTTGAGCGCGGGCATGGCGCCCACCACGCCGGCCTTGCACTGGGCAATGACGAGCTGGGGGTTGCTGATGATGAACAGCGGCGAGCCGATCACCGGGAACCGGATGTTCTTCAGCACCGGGGGCAGGTAGCGTTGGCGGGTGGTCATGTTGTCTCCGTTGGGGGATTCAGAAGTCTGGCTGGATTCTGGGTCAGCCATCCCATGCGCCCTGTCGCCGCAGCAACAGGACGCCACAGCATCAGAATGCCTCGACCGCCATGGCCGTGACCGCATCGGCACCTTCGCAGATGCTGTCGCGCACGCCCGGCACGCGGCTCAGGATGTGGTCGGCGTAGAAGCGCGCGGTCGTGATCTTGGCCTGCATGAAGGCCGCGTCGGTGCCGGCGGCCAGCTGGTCTTCGGCCACCAGCAGCGCACGCGCCAGTTGCCAGCCCGCCACCACGTTGCCCGCGAGCATGAGGTAAGGCACGCTGCCGGCAAAGGCGGCGTTGGGGTTGCTGCGGGTGTTGGCGGCGATGAACTCGACCACCTCCACGAAGGCCTGGCGCGCGGCCGTGAGGCGCTTGGCCACGGCCAGCGCGTTGGCACTGCCGCGTGCCAGCAGTTCGGCTTCGGTTTTCTCGATCTGCGCCGCGATGGCCTTGGCGTTGGTACCGCCGTCACGCGCTGTCTTGCGGCCCACCAGGTCGTTGGCCTGGATCGCGGTCGTGCCTTCGTAGATGGTCAGGATCTTGGCGTCGCGGTAGTACTGGGCGGCGCCGGTTTCTTCAATGAAACCCATGCCGCCGTGCACCTGCACGCCCAGCGAGGTCACTTCCAGGCTCATCTCGGTGCTGTAGCCCTTGACCAGCGGCACCAGGTATTCGTAGAAGGCCGCGTTGTCCTTGCGGGCTTCGGTGTCCGGGTGGTGGTGGGCGGCGTCGTAGGCGGCGGCGGCCACGGCGGCCATGGCACGGCAGCCTTCGGTGCTGGCGCGCATGGTCATGAGCATGCGCTTCACATCGGGGTGGTGGATGATGGGCGCGGCAGCGCTGAGCGAGCCATCGACCGGGCGGCTCTGCACGCGGTCCTTCGCGTAACCCACCGCCTTCTGGTAGGCGCGCTCGGCGATCGCGATGCCCTGCACGCCCACGGCGTAGCGCGCGGCGTTCATCATGATGAACATGTATTCGAGGCCACGGTTTTCCTGGCCCACGAGGTAGCCCACGGCGCCGCCGTGGTCGCCGTACTGGAGCACGGCGGTGGGCGATGCCTTGATGCCCATCTTGTGTTCGATGCTGACGCAATGCACGTCGTTGCGTGCACCGAGCGAGCCGTCCTGGTTCACCATGAACTTCGGCACGACGAACAGGCTGATGCCCTTCACGCCCTCGGGCGCGCCGGTCACGCGGGCCAGCACGAGGTGCACGATGTTCTGTGCCATGTCGTGTTCACCGTAGGTGATGAAGATCTTGGTGCCGAACACCTTGTAGCTGCCGTCGGGCTGGGGCTCGGCGCGGCTGCGCACCGCCGCGAGGTCGCTGCCGGCCTGCGGCTCGGTCAGGTTCATGGTGCCGGTCCATTCGCCACTCACCAGCTTTTCCAGGTAAATGGCTTTGAGCTCGTCACTGCCGGCGGTGATCAGCGCTTCGATGGCGCCATCGGTCAGCAGTGGGCAGAGCGCGAAGCTCATGTTGGCGCTGTTGAGGATTTCGCCGCAGGCCGCGCCGATGGTCTTGGGCAGGCCCTGGCCGCCGAAGTCCACCGGGTGCTGCAGGCCCTGCCAGCCGCCTTCGGCGTACTGCTTGAAGGCTTCCTTGAAACCGGGCGTCGTGGTGACCTTGCCGTCGTGGAAGGAAGACGGGTACTTGTCACCCTCCCAGTTCAGCGGTGCGATCACGCCTTCGTTGAGCCTGGCGCACTCCTCCAGCACGGCCTGCGCGGTATCCAGGCCGGCGTCTTCAAAACCGGGCAACGCGGCCACCTGGTCGATGCGCGCCAGGTGTTCGATGTTGAACAGCATGTCTTTGAGGGGTGCGGTATAGCTCATGAAGGTCTCCTGTCTTCGAATTTGGATACAAAAAGGGCATCGCGAACGATGCCCTAGGCAGACGTATGTGTCTTACAGCGCCTTGATCAGCTCAGGCACCGCCGTGAACAGATCGGCCTCCAGGCCGTAGTCGGCCACCGAGAAGATCGGGGCCTCGGGGTCCTTGTTGATCGCCACGATCACCTTGCTGTCCTTCATGCCGGCCAGGTGCTGGATCGCCCCCGAGATGCCGCAGGCCACGTAGAGCTGCGGCGCGACGATCTTGCCGGTCTGGCCGACCTGCCAGTCGTTGGGCGCGTAGCCCGCGTCCACCGCGGCGCGACTCGCCCCGAGAGCGGCGCCGAGCTTGTCGGCCAGCGGCGTCATGACTTCGTTGAACTTCTCGGCACTGCCCAGCGCGCGGCCACCACTGACGATGATCTTGGCGGCGGTCAGTTCGGGGCGGTCGCTCTTGGCGATCTCGCTGCCCATGAAGGTGCTCTTGCCGCTGTCGGCTTGCGCTGTCTGGGTTTCCACGGCGGCCGATCCACCGGTGGCGGCGGCTGGATCAAAGCCCGTAGTGCGCACGGTGATGACGTGGGTGGCATCGGTGCCCTGCACCGTGGCGACGGCGTTGCCGGCGTAGATCGGGCGCTCGAAGGTGTCGGCAGAGATCACCTTGGTGATGTCGCTGATCTGGCCCACATCCAGCTTGGCGGCCACGCGGGGTGCGATGTTCTTGCCACTGGCCGTGGCCGGGAACAGGATGTGGCTGTAGTTTGAAGCGATGGCCAGCACCTGGGCGGCCATGTTTTCGGACAGGCCGTGCGCCAGGTACTCGGCGTCGGCGTGGATGACTTTGGACACGCCGGCGATCTGGGCTGCGGCTGCGGCGGCCGGACCGGCGTTGTGGCCGGCGATGAGCACGTGCACCTCACCCCCGCATTGGGCTGCGGCGGCGACGGTGTTGAGCGTGGCGCCCTTGATGGAGGCGTTGTCGTGTTCTGCAATGACGAGTGCGGTCATGTTCTGTGTTCCTCTTGATCGTTGTTGTCAGCGGTCTCAGATGACCTTGGCTTCGTTCTTCAGCTTTTCAACGAGCGTCGCCACATCCGGCACCTTGATGCCCGCACCGCGCTTGGGCGGCTCGCTGACCTTCAGCGTCTTGATGCGCGGGGTCACGTCCACACCGAGGTCTTCGGGCTTGACGATGTCCATCTGCTTTTTCTTGGCCTTCATGATGTTGGGCAGCGTCACGTAGCGCGGCTCGTTCAGGCGCAGGTCGGTGGTGACGATGGCCGGCAGGCTCAGGCTCAAGACCTCCAGGCCACCGTCGACTTCGCGCGTCACGTTGACCTTGCCGTCGACCACTTCGACTTTGCTGGCGAAGGTGCCTTGCGGCAGGTCGGCCAGGGCCGCCAGCATCTGGCCGGTCTGGTTGCAGTCGTCGTCGATGGCCTGCTTGCCCAGGATCACCAGGCCGGGCTGTTCCTTGTCCATCAGGGCCTTGAGCAGCTTGGCGACGGCCAGCGGCTGCAGTTCTTCGGTGGTCTCGACCAGGATGGCGCGGTCGGCGCCGATGGCCATGGCCGTGCGCAGGGTTTCCTGGCACTGCGTGACACCGCAGGAGACGGCGATGACTTCGGTGACCACGCCCTTTTCTTTCAGGCGCACGGCTTCTTCGACCGCGATCTCGTCAAACGGGTTCATGCTCATCTTGACGTTGGCCAGGTCCATGCCGGACTGGTCTGCCTTGACGCGCACCTTGACGTTGTAGTCCACCACGCGTTTGACGGGGACGATGACCTTCATATTCGGTTGCTCCTGAGGGTTGTGAGAACGAAAGGAAAACGGGATTCGAATTGACGTTTACGTCAATCTGCGGATTGTATGCCTGCACCCATCGACAGGCCGCGTGGATGCACAAAAGAACACTGCAACCCAAAAAACGAACGACCGTGCTTTTTGTGAATTATAGGTGAGGCTTGCGGATGCGCCTACCCCCATCCACCACAAACTGCCCGGCACCGCCGCCCGGGTGATTAACCAACCAAACGGTCGGCTAATTCGGGTAAGTCTGGAGAAGAGAAAGCCGGGTATTCGCCTATAGTGAATTCTGACTGATTTACTTATGTTTAGAAACCATATTCAACCACCGTCCCGAGGATACGCTTCATGAAACTTCGCCACGTTTTTGCCGCCGCCCTGTCCACCACGGTGCTGTCCAGCGGCCTGGTCTCCGCCCAGACGGTGTTCACCGTGTCCAGCTGGCTGCCACCCACCCACACCCTGTCCACCGTCCAGAAGAACTGGTGCGACCTGCTGGAGAAAGAAAGCACCGGCCGCATGAAGTGCAACATCCTGCCCAAGGGTGTGGTGGCTGCGCCGGGCACCTTTGATGCCGTGCGCGACGGCCTGGCCGACATCTCCTACACGGTGGACGGCTACACGCCCGGCCGCTTCATCAACACCCAGGTGGCCGAATTCCCCTTCCTGGGCGACAACGCGGTGCAGACCTCGGTCGCCTACCAGCGCATCTACAGCAAGTATTTCGCCCCGCTGGGCGAACACCGCGGCGTGAAGGCGCTGGCCGTGTTCACCCACGGCCCCGGCATCATCTTCAACAGCAAGAAACCGGTTGCCAGCGCCGCTGACGCCGCGTCGCTGAAGTTCCGCATCGGTGGCGGCAACATCAACGAGCTCTCCAAGGCCATGGGATGGAACACCACGCTCAAGGCCGCACCCGAGTCGTTTGAACTGCTGTCCACCGGCGTGATGGACGGCACCTTCTTCCCCGACGAGTCCATCGCCTCGTTCAAGCTCAGCATGGTCAAGCACGCCACCACCTTCCCCGGCGGCCTGTACAACACCAGCTTCGTGTTCATGATGAACGAGGGCAAATACAAGGCGCTGTCGCCGCAGGACAAGGCCGTGGTCGACAAGCTGTCGGGCGAAGTGGCCGCGCGCATGTTCGGCGAGGGCTGGGACAAGGTGGACGCCGCCAGCCGCGACGGCGCCCAGAAAGCCCAGGGCGTGAGCCGCATCAAGGCCGACCAGGCCTTCGTCAAGGCCGTGATGGACAAACAGGACTACCTGGAAACCAAATGGGCCGCGAGCGCACAGGTCAAGGGCCTGAAGGATCCGAAGGCGGTGCTGGCCGAGTTCCGTGCTGAAATCGCCAAGGTGAAGTAAATCCCGGTCAACCGGCCGACAATGGCCGGCCAGCCCCCGTGGGCCGATGGAACAGCTACCCTGCTGCCCACCGGCCCACTTCACATGCAGAAAGCACAACATGCACAAAACACTTGACCGGTTGCTGTACTGGTCCACCGGCGTCATGGCCGCCATGGCGTTGTTTTCGCTCATGTGGCTCACCGTGGTTGACGTGATCGGGCGCAAGTTTTTCAACAACTCGATACCCGGCGGGCTGGAGCTCACCGAGATGCTCATGGTGGTGGTGATCTTCGCGGCGCTGCCCCTGGTGTCGTGGCGCGGCGAGCACGTGGTTTTTGACACGCTGGACGCGCTGATTCCCGACTGGCTGCGTTCGATTCAGGCCCGCGTGATCCACCTGATCTGCGCCGGCACCTTTGCCTTTCTCGGCCGCCTGATGGTGATGCGGGCCGAGCGCTTTGCCGAATACGGCGACACCACGGTGCACCTCGCGATGTCCATCGCCCCGGTGGCCTGGCTGATGGCAGGCCTGCTCATGCTCACCGGGCTGGCCCATCTGCTGCTGGTGTTCGTGCGTGCCCCCACCAGCGGCCACGTGCTGGTCGAAACCCAGGGAGCGTCCACATGATCGAAGCGCTGCTGGGTTTCCTGGCCGTCTTCGGCCTCGCCTTCCTGCGCGTACCGCTGGCCGTGGCCATGTCCATCGCCGGCCTGGTGGGTCTGGGCCTGATGCGTGGCTTTCAGCCGGCCTACGCCAGCACCAGCCAGGTGATTTTCGAAACCGGTTTCCACTATGTGCTCTCGGTCATTCCGCTGTTTGTGCTGATGGGCAACTTCGTCGCCCGCGCCGGCATGGCCAAGGAGCTGTTCACCGCCGCCAACGCCTTCGTGGGCCACAAACGCGGCGGCCTGGCCATGGCCAGCATCATCGCCTCGGGCGGTTTCGGCTCCATCTGCGGTTCGTCCATCGCCACCGCCGCCACCATGACCCGCGTGGCCTACCCCGAGATGAAAGCCCACGGCTACAAGGACACGCTGGCCACCGGCGCGATCGCGGGCGGCGGCACGCTGGGCATCCTGATCCCGCCGTCCACCATCCTGGTGATTTACGGGATCATCACCGAGACCGACATCGGCAAGCTGTTCATCGCCGGCATCCTGCCTGGCATCGTGGCCATCACCTGCCTGTGCATGGCGGTGGTGTTCGTGACCTGGCGCGATCCGGCGGCCGGTCCGCCGGCCGAACGTTTCACCTGGGCCCAGCGCTTCGCCGCCATCCGCGGCATCTGGGGCGTGGCCATCCTGTTTGCGCTGGTGATCGGCGGCATCTACGGCGGGGTTTTCACGGCCACCGAAGGTGCGGGCGTGGGGGCGGCAGGCGCCTTCATGTTCGCTTTGCTGCGCGGCACGCTGCGCCCGCGCGTGCTGCTGGACATCCTGGTGGAGAGCACCCGTACCACCGCCATGCTGTTCATGATCCTGATCGGCGCGATGATCTTCACCAACTTCATCAACTTCACCAGCATGCCGGGCGACCTGCGCGACTTCGTGCTGCAGTTCAGCCCCCACCCGTTGATGGTGGTGGTGATGATGATGGGCATCTACCTGATGCTGGGCATGGTGATGGAAGAGCTGGCCATCGTGCTGCTGACCATTCCCGTGTTCTTTCCGGTCATCACCGGCCTCGGATTCGACCCGATCTGGTTCGGCATCCTGATCGTGACCATTGTCGAGATCGGCATGATCTCGCCGCCGGTGGGTCTCAACCTTTTCGTGATCAGCTCTCTGCTGCCCAAGGTGAGCCTGGGCGCGATTTACCGCGGCGTCTGGCCCTTCGTGATGGCCGACATTGTGCGGCTGGGCATCCTGATCGCCTTCCCGGTCATTGCCCTGTGGCTGCCCGGGCTGATGACGCGTTGACGCCGCTCTCCGTCACTGCCCGGCTTTCATGTGCAGCACGCGTTGCGGGAAGGGGATCTCGATCCCATGCTCGCGCAAGGCGCGCAGGATCGCCAGATTGATGTCGGAGCGCAGTCCGAGCTGACCGTTTTCCGGGTCGGCGATCCAGTAGCCCAGGGTGAACTCCAGGCCATCGGCGCCAAAAGTCGAGAGTGCGGCATGGGGTGCTGGCTCCTTGAGCACACGCGCTTGCGCCAGTGCGGCATCGACCAGCAGGCGGCGCACCAGATCCACATCGCTGTCGTAGGCGACCGACACGACGGTCGACAGCCACACCCGTGGATCGGCCAGGGAGAGGTTCTCCACCCGGCTGGTGATCAGGATTTCGTTGGGCACGATGGACTCCCGCCCCGCGGGCGAGCGGATCAGGGTGTAGCGCGCCGTGATGTCGGTGATGCGCCCTTCGAAGTTGTCCACCCGCACGTTGTCCCCGATGCGCATGCTGCGCTCGGCCAGGATGACGAAGCCGCTGACGTAGTTGGCGGCCAGCTTCTGCAGGCCGAAACCAATGCCCACGCCGACCGCGCCGCCGAGCACCGACAGCGCCGTCAGATCGATACCCACCGCACTGAGCGCCAGCATGAGACCGACAAACATGAGCAGCGCACGCGTCGCGTTGCTCAGGGCCTTTCGCAACGACAACTGGTCGCCTACGGCGGATTTGAGCAGCCGCGACTCGATGGCAGACGACACCCAGAGCGCAACGATCAGCACCGCGCCGGCCGTGAGCGCGCCTTCGATCATGGTGCGCAGACTCATGGAGCTGGAGCCGAGCGTCCAGGTGATCTGATCCAGTTCTTGGAGCACCAGTGGCAACAGGCCGCTGACCCACAACACCATGGCCAGCCAGGCCACCCATGAAATCGTGCGCTCCAGCACGCGCACCCAGGGCGCACTGGCAAACGCCACCTGCAACACCTTCACGCCCACACGGATGACCACCAGCGAAACCAGCACCGGAATGGCCACCTTGAACACCGCCAGAGGCACGTAGACCAGCAAGAGCGAACGCGCGATGTAACCCAGTGTCAACAACAGCAACGGGAACATCACACCATCGATCAGGCTGCGACCGAACATCACGGACGAGCGCTCCTCGCGCATGCCCAGCGCCCGGTGCAACACCGCCGTGAAGGCCCATGCCAGGAGCACACAGAACGCCAGCGCAGCGAACTCGAACCACACCGTGAACTGGGTGAAGCCGGCCAGCCAGGCCTGCATGTCATCAATGGGGGGAGGCGTGGTGGAGAGAGAAACAGTCGATGTCATGCGTTGTCACTGAAAAGAAAAAGTCTTTTCCCAGACCACCGCGGAACCGCCCCTGGACAGGCTCAGGACGGGCCGCGGGTGTTGCTTACCGGGGATTGTGCGGCTGCGCACAGCGAGCAACGGTGGCCTACCAGTTCGGTGCGCGCTTCTCGATGAAGGCCTGTACACCCTCTTGCGCCACGTCATGCGCCATGTTGCAGGCCATGGTCTGACCCGCCAGCTGGTAAGCCGATTCCATGCCGGTCTCCAGTTGGCGGTAGAACAGCGCCTTGCCCATGGCGATGGCCTCGCGCGGCTTGGCCACGATGCGGTCGACCAGCGCGGCCACCTCGGCGTCCAGTGCGTCGGCCGTCACCACCCGGTTCACCAGGCCCCGGGCCCTGGCCTCGTCGGCCGAAATGAAGTCGCCGGTGAGCAGCATCTCCATCGCCTGTTTCGGCAGCATGTTGCGCGAGAGCGCCACGCTGGGTGTGGCGCAGAACAGGCCGACATCGATGCCGTTCACACCGAAAGTCGCTTCCTGCGCGGCCACCGCCAGGTCGCACTGCGCCACCATCTGGCAGCCCGCGGCCGTGGCCAGGCCCTGGACCCGTGCGATCACCGGCACCTCCAGCTGGCGGATGCTCATCATCAGCTTCGAACAGGTCGCAAACAGCGCCTGGTAATAAGCCAGCTCGGGCCTGGCCTTCATTTCCTTCAGGTCGTGCCCGGCGCAGAAGGCGCGGCCGTTGGCAGCGATCACCACGGCGCGCGCACCTGGGTCGGCCGCCACCGCGTCCAGCGCGGCCTTCATCGCGCCCATCATGGCTTCGGAGAGCACGTTGAAGCTGCGTGGCGCGTTCAACGTGAGCGTGTGCACGCCGCGCGCATCACGGTGCGTCAACAGCAGCTCGGGGTGCATGGTGTCAGACATCGGCCAGCACCCTCAGATGCGCTTCGACGCTGCGCGCCAGCGCGCTCAGGTCGTAGCCGCCTTCGAGGCAGCTCACGATGCGGCCTTTGCTGTGGCGCTGCGCCACTTCCTTGATGCGCTGGGTGATCCAGGCGTAGTCGTTTTCCACCAGACCCATCTGGCCCATGTCGTCTTCGCGGTGGGCGTCAAAGCCGGCGCTGATGAAGATCATCTGCGGCTTGTGGGCGTCCAGCCTTGGCAGCCACATCATGTCGATCAGCTCGCGCACGTCCATGCCCCTGGTGTAGGCCGGCACGGGCAGGTTCACCAGGTTCGTCGCCGTCGAATGCTCCCAGGGCGGGTAGAACGGGTGCTGGTAGAAGCTGCACATGAGGATGCGATCATCGCCGGCCACGATGTCTTCGGTGCCGTTGCCGTGGTGCACGTCGAAATCGATGATGGCCACGCGCTTCAGGCCGTGGCGCTCCAGCGCGTATTTCGCGGCCACGGCCACGTTGTTGACGAAGCAGAAGCCCATGGCCTGGTTGCGCGTGGCGTGGTGGCCTGGCGGGCGCACGGCACAAAAGGCATTGGCCAGTTCGCCGGCCATCACCGCGTCGGTGGCGTCGATGGCAGCGCCGGCGGCCATCAGGATCGCGTCCCACGAGTGGATGTTGATGGACGTATCGGGATCGACCTGCGCATGCGAGGGACCGCCCGCGGCAATTTCGTCACGAAGGCCGTCCGACAGGCCCCGGAGGGCCGCGAGGTGCATGCGACCATGCGCGAGTTCCAGATCGCCCAGCGACGCGGCCGTGGCCTCGCGTCGATCGAGCGCGGCGTCGAGCCCGGTGATGAGCAGACGGTCCTCGATGGCGTCGAGCCGCGCCGGGCACTCGGGGTGTCCCGCGCCCATTTCGTGTCTCCAGCAATCCTTGTGGGTGAAATAACCTGTTGCCTGGCTCATCACTTTTTTACGTTAAGGTTCACGGCATGCACGCCGACGAAAAAATCCACCAACTTCTGAATCAGCTTAACACGGTGATCGTGGGCAAAGCCCCCCAAATTTCCGACTGCGTGGCCTGCCTTCTGGCCGGTGGCCACCTGCTCATCGAAGACGTGCCCGGCGTCGGCAAAACCACGCTGGCGCAGGCGCTCTCGCGCTCCTTCGGCCTGCAGTTTTCGCGCGTACAGTTCACCGCCGACCTGATGCCGAGCGACCTGGTGGGCGTGTCGATCTATGAACGCGGCCGCGAGGGCTTCGTGTTCCACCCGGGTCCGGTGTTTGCCCAGGTGCTGCTGGCCGACGAGATCAACCGCGCCAGCCCCAAGACGCAGAGCGCCCTGCTCGAAGCCATGGAAGAGAAGCAGGTCACGGTGGAAGGTGCCACGCGGCCCCTGCCACAACCCTTCTTCGTGATCGCCACCCAGAACCCGCACGACCAGCTCGGCACCTACGCCCTGCCCGAGTCGCAGCTCGACCGTTTCCACATGCGGCTCTCGCTGGGCTACCCGGACCGGGTGGCCGAACGCGAGCTGCTGCGCGGCCAGGACCGGCGCGACATGCTGGAGAAACTGCAGCCGGTGTTGACGCCAGCCGATCTGGCGCGGCTGCAGCAGGCCGTGGCCAGCGTGCACACCGCCGAACCGGTACTGGAATACCTGCAGGACCTGGTCGCCGCCACGCGCTCGGGCCGCTGGTTTGCACAGGGCCTGTCCCCGCGCGCGGCTCTGGCGGTCGTGCGCTCGGCCAAGGCCCAGGCTTTCCTGAACGGCCGCGACTATGTGGCGCCCGACGACATCGCCGCCATCCTGCCGCAAACCGTGGCGCACCGGCTGATCCCGGTGAGCGACGCTGGCCGAGGCGCGGTCGAACAGGTCCGCGCGATGGTCGAGGCTACGCCCCTGCCGTGAACCCATTGCGCGTCATCCAGCAGCGGCTGCGCCACTGGTTTCACAGCCGCGCGCCACGCACCGACACGCTCACGCTGACCCAGCGCAACGTCTACATCCTGCCCACGCGCGCGGGCTGGATGCTGGGGATCACACTGCTGCTGCTGCTGGTCGGCAGCATCAACTACCAGCTCAACCTGGGTTACCTGCTCACCTTCCTGCTCGCCGGCAGCGCGGTGGTGGGCATGCACATGTGCCACAGCAACCTGCGCGCGCTCACGCTGCACCTGACGCAACCCGCGCCGGTGTACGCAGGCCAGGCGGTGGCGCTGGACATCCGGCTCGTCAGCGAACGCCCAAGGACACGCTACGGCATCGGCCTGGGCGTGATCGCCGACAGCCGTCCGGGCGACGCCCACCTGGCCTGGACCGACGTGCCCGCCCGGAGCAGCGCGGTGCTGCAGGTGGCCTGGGCGGCGCCCAGCCGGGGCCTGCACGAGCTGCCACCGCTCACCGCGCTCACCCTTTTCCCGCTCGGCACCTTCCGCGTCTGGACCGTCTGGCGCCCGGCCGCGCAGGTGCTGGTGTACCCGGCCACCGAGACCCACCCGCCGCCGCTGCCTCCCGGCGAACCGCAGGCCGGCAGCTCGGGCAGCGCGCGCGTGCAAAGCACCGGTGAGTTCGACGGCGTGCGCGCCTACCGCCGCGGTGACCCGCAGAAAACCGTGGTCTGGAAAAAAGCCGCACAGGCCTTCGCCGCCGGGCGCGACGACCTCGTCAGCCGCGACGCCCTGTCCACCCAGCACCAGCAGCTCTGGCTGGATGTCGCGCACACTGGCGCCGCCGACCTGGAAGCGCGCCTCTCGCGCCTGACGGCCTGGGTGCTGATGGCCGATCACCTGGGGCTGGACTACGGCCTGCGCCTGCCCGGACGGGAATTCCCGCCCGACCAGGGGCCGACCCATCGGGCACGCTGCCTGGAAGCCTTGGCCCTGGCATGAAACACCCCCTGCGCCACGTCGCGTCTTCCCCTTCACATGCGGGAACGGGACGCAGCCTGTTGCCTGGCAAAGCCAGTTCCACGGCTGCCCACGGAAACGCCCCCTCGCTCCGCCGAGAGTCGTCGATATGGCTGTGACTTCACCGCTGTCCTCCTTGCCCAGAGACACGCGCGACACGCTGTTCCTGCTCGCCGTCATCGCCTGGGTGGCGGCCATGCAGGTGGGCCAAATCCCCTGGTGGTGCACGGCCCTCACAGCCGGCGTGCTGGCCTGGCGCACCACGCTGGCCCTGCGCGGCCTGCCCCTGCCCGGCTGGATCTGGCGCGTGGGCCTGCTGGCACTGACTTTGGGCGCCACCTGGATGACCCACCGCACCATTTTGGGGCGCGATGCGGGCGTCACGCTCATCGTCGTGCTGCTGGCGCTCAAGACGCTGGAGCTGCGTGCGCGGCGCGACGCCTTCGTGGTGTTCTTCCTCGCCTTCTTCACCCTGCTCACGCATTTCTTCTATTCGCAATCGCTGCTCACCGCCGCCGGCATCCTGATCGCGCTGCTGGGCCTGCTGACCGCGCTGGTCAATGCCCACATGCCGGTGGGCCGCCCGCCGCTGGCCCAGGCGGCCCGCATCGCCGCGGGCATGGCGGCCATGGGCGCGCCCATCATGCTGGTGCTGTTCCTGCTGTTCCCCCGGCTGTCGCCGCTGTGGGGCATGCCCGGCCAGGACGAGACCGGCCGCAGCGGCCTCTCCAGCAGCATGCGGGTGGGCCAGGTCGCCGAACTGGTGCTGGACGAGGGCATCGCGCTGCGTGTCCGGTTCGACGATGCACCACCGCCCCAGGGCCAGCTGTATTTCCGTGGTCCGGTGCTCAGCGACTTCGACGGCATCGAATGGCGCGCGCTGCGTTCGGGGTTTCCGGCCTCGATGGCGCTGCCGACCGACCTCAGCGTCTCGGGCGCGCCGGTGCGCTACGAAGTCACCATGGAACCGAACCGCCGCCCCTGGCTGTTCGTGCTGGAAGCCGCCACGCAGATCCCCGAGGTGCCGGGCACGCGCGCACGCATGAACAGCGACCTGCAGTGGCTCACCCCACGCCCCGTGGACACGCTGCTGCGCTACCGGGCCGAGAGCTACGTGAATTTCCGCCATGGCCCGCTCACCCCGGTGGTGGCCCTGCAGGACCACATCGAACTGCCGGGTGGTTACAACCCGCGCACGCTGGCGCTGGCGCTGGCGCTGCGCCGCGAGCACGGCAGCGGGCCGCAGTCCAGCGCCGCGCTGATCGACGCCGTGATGCAGCGCCTGCGCACCGGCGGCTACACCTACACCCTCGATCCCGGCGTCTACGGCCAGCACACCGCCGACGAATTCTGGTTCGACAGACGCGAAGGCTTTTGCGAGCACATCGCCAGCAGCTTCGTGATCCTGATGCGCGCGATGGACATCCCCGCACGCATCGTCACCGGCTACCAGGGTGGTGAACTCAATGCCGTGGACGGCTACTGGACGGTGCGCCAGCGCGACGCCCACGCCTGGGCCGAGGTCTGGCTGCAGGGCCAGGGCTGGGTGCGGGTGGACCCGACCTCGGCCGTATCGCCGGGCCGCATCGGCTCGTTGGAGCGCCTGCGTGCGCCCGAAGGCGCCATCGCAGGCGCCATCCGCACCCTCAGCCCCACGCTCACGGCCCAGCTGCGCGCAGCGTGGGAAGCGGTGAACAACCGCTGGAACCAGTGGGTGCTGAACTACACCCAGGGCAAGCAGCTCGACCTGCTGAAAAACCTGGGCTTCAGCAACCCGAGCTGGTCCGATCTGGCCTACGTGCTGATCGGCGTGGTGGTGCTGGTCAGTCTGGCGGGTGCGGCCTGGACACTGTGGGAGCGCCAGCAACACGACCCCTGGCTGCGCCTGCTGCAGCGCAGCCGCCAGCGCCTGCGCCGCCTGGGGCTGGACAGCGGCGACCACACACCACCGCGTGAACTCGCCCGGCTGGTGGAGCGTCATTTTGGCGATGCGGAATTTGCCCGCGGTGTGTGCCAGTGGCTGTTGCGACTGGAAGCCCAGCGCTACAGCAGCCAGCCCGCCGCGACGCTGGCTACACTGCAACGCGAATTCCGCCAGCTTGCCTGGCCCAAAAAGGACTCCCGTTGATCTTCAAGTCTGTGTTTTCGGTGTCCGGTGGTTTCGGCAACGGTGCCCTGACCGGGCTCGCGCTGAGCCTGCTCCTGCTGCCGGCAGGGGTGTCGGCTTCCAGCACCTCCAAACAGCGCCCGGCATCCTCGGCCCCGGTGGTCGCGCCCAGCGTTTATTACGCGGACCACGAAGCCGCGATGGCTTTTGCCACCGACCTGGCGCAGCGGCGCGACCTCGACCCCGGCTGGGTCCGGCAGCAGATCGGCCAGGCCCAGCACCTGCCCCAGGTGGTGCGTCTGATGTCCCCCGCGCCCAGCGGCACCCCCAAAAACTGGGCCGCCTACCGTGCCCGCTTCATCGAACCGACCCGCATCGAAGCCGGCCGGCGGTTCTGGCAAGACAACCGCGCGGCGCTGGAGCGGGCCGAGGCCGAGTTCGGCGTGCCGGCCAGCCTGATCGTCGGCGTGATCGGCGTGGAAACGCTCTACGGGCGCCACACCGGCACCTTCCGCGTGATCGACAGCCTGACCACGCTGGCTTTCGACTTTCCGTCCAGCCACCCCCGCGCCCAGGCCCGCACCGAGTTTTTCCGCGCCGAGCTGGAGCAATTCCTCAGCCTGGCGCACCGCACCGGCATGGACCCGCAGACCACGCGCGGCAGCTACGCCGGGGCCATGGGCTGGCCCCAGTTCATGCCCAGCAGCTGGGCCAAATACGCCATCGACTTCGACCGAGACGACCGGATCGACCTGTTCAACAGCACGAGCGACGTGATCGGCTCCGTGGCCAACTACTTCAAGTCCTTCGGCTGGCTGCCCGGCGTGCCCACCCACTACCCCGTCAGGCTCGCGGGCGAAACGACCGATCTGGACACCCTGCTCGCGCCCGACATCCTGCCCAGCTTCAGCGTGCCGAGCTTCACGGCCAAGGGCGCCGTGCTCGAAGGTGAGGCGCTCGAACACACCGGCAAACTCGCCCTGGTCGAGCTGCAGAACGGGGCCAATCCGCCCAGCTACGTGGCGGGCACCGACAACTTCTACGCCGTCACCCGCTACAACTGGAGCAGCTACTACGCCCTGGCGGTGATCGAGCTCGGTGAGACGGTGGAGGCCGGGTTGCCCTGGCGCTGATGGGGTGGCCCGGAAACAGCACGCTCCAGCGGCTGGCGCATGAAACAATATTGAGATTGCCGGCTCTGACCAGATGATCTGTCCCCGCCGGCTCGCCTCCTGTACTGCCCCATGAAAAAACGCCTCAAGGCCTGGCTGCCCTCCCCCGACAGCATCCGCAACAACCGCTGGTTGCGCTGGATGGGGCCGACCCTGCACCACCCCCGCCTGTGGCACTTCAGCCGCAAGGGCATTGCCATGGGGCTGGCACTCGGCATCTTCTTCGGGCTTCTGGTGCCTGTGGCGCAAATGCCCCTGTCGGCCGCAGCCGCCATCATCCTGCGGGCCAACCTGCCGATGGCGGTGGCCAGCACCCTGGTGACCAACCCCGTGACCTTTGGCCCGCTGTATTACGGCGCCTACCGCGTGGGCAAGGTCGTTCTCGGTGAGCCGCAACTGACCGAGGCCCAGGCCAGCGCCTTGCTTGAGCGGGCCATGAAGACACAGCAGGCCGAAGGGTGGAATGAACGCCTGGACGGCGCCATGCGGCGCCTGTCCACGGTGGGCAAGCCGCTGGTGGTGGGCCTGGCCATCGTGGCCACCCTGAGCGGTCTGGCGGTGTATTTCATCATCAGCGCGATCTGGATCCTGCGCGTGCGCTGGAGCCGTTCGCGCCGCCTGAAGGCCCGTGTCACCCGGCTGAACCCGTCGACCGATCAGCCCTGAGTCCGGCCCGGGTCGTCCGTGTCGGCCCAGGGCCCAATGCGGATGTCCACCGCCATGGTTTCGTCACCACCCCCGCGGCGCAGGCCCTTGACGGGCAGACAGGCGGTGTAGTCGGTGGCGGCGGCCAGGCGGATGTGGCGTTGATCCGTCGGGCAGCGGTGGGTCACGTCCAGACTGATCCAGCGGCGGGTCGCTGGATCGAGGCAGACGTCGGCCCAGGCGTGGCTGGCCAGGTCGGGTTCGTTGGCGGCGTAGAAATAGCCACTCACATAGCGCGCCGGCAAGCCGATGCTGCGGCACACCGCCACCATCACATGCGCCTGGTCCTGGCACACCCCCAGCTCCCAGTCAAACGCTTCCAGGGCGGTGGTCTCCACGCCGGTGCTGCCTTTGCGGTACTGCACCTTGTCGGCCACGGCGCTGGCCAGCGCCACCAGGTCGGCCACGGTGGGCATCTCGCCGCGCGCGCGGGCCGCCATCAGCGCGGGCACGGTTTGCAGGGCCCACATGGCCATGCGCGGGTGCGGCTCGGCCAGGGGTGTCGAGCGCAGGTAAAACCCGGGTGGTGGCAGCAGGCCGGCATCGGTGAACTCGGACACACCGTGGGTCAACACCGTGCCCATGGCCGAGATGCTGTTTTCGCGCAGGTTCTGCTCGGACCGCGCCACCAGGCTGAAGCTGTGCACGCGGTTGCCTTCGGTGTCCGGCTGGGCGTGCAGGGTGCCGGGGGCGCGAATGTCCCAGAACTCCACGGTCTGGCAGGCACTGCTGACCGGCCACAGGTGCAGGGTCTGCACCGTGTAGAGCAGCGGCTGGCTGTAGCGGAAAAAAGTGTTGTGGTGAATGACGAGTTTCATGCAGTGCTCGGGGTGGCACAAGAGAGTTGCCCCAGGTTGGCCCAGGGAGCCGCATGGTACCCGCCTGCCCAAATCCAGAGACACGGCAATGTGGAAGTGGCATCGGCAAACACCTCCCCTGCGCGTGCAACAGCGCGCCCCAAGGCACCGCTGGGCCGGCTTCGCCGGACAGCCAGTGCCGCCCCCTGGGGGGCTGAGGGCTGCGGCTCCGAGCCTGCCTGCGCAGGCTCGGACAGCCCGAAGTGACATCGGCTCCACCGGTGGCGCGGCCTGCAAGGCACGCGAAGCGGCGCGGGGGGGGCCTAATGCACCGTTGGGACGAGGAAGTCCTGGCTGATGCGGCCACCCAGCTCGTTCACGCGGTCGAGGAACTGCGTCAGGAAGGCGTGCAGGCCGGTGGACAGGATCTCGTCGATGCGGGCGTACTGCAGGTCGGCCTTGAGCTTGCCGGCACGGCGCAACGTTTCGCCCGAGGCATCGTTGGCCACCACGGCCAGGTTGTTCACCACCTCGTTCATGCTGGCGGCCAGGCTGCGCGGCATGTCAGGGCGCAAGATCAGCAGCTCGGCGACGCGCTCGGGCGTGATCACGTCGCGGTAGACCTTGCGGTAGACCTCGAAGCCGGAGACCGAGCGCAGGATCGCGCTCCAGTGGTAGAAGTCGTACTCCTGATCCTGCTCGCTGGCAGCACCGAAGAAGTCGCTCTGCACCGCGTGGAACTTCACGTCCAGCAGGCGCGCCGTGTTGTCGGCCCGCTCCAGGAACGAACCCATGCGGTAGAAGTGGAAGGCCTCGTCCTGCAGCATGGTGCCCACGGCCACACCGCGCGAGAGGTGCGAGCGGTGCTTGACCCATTCGAAGAACGCGCCGGGGTCGCGCTCGAAGTCCTTGGTCTTGAGATAACCGGCCAGCTTGAGCCAGGTGCTGTTCTGGGTCTCCCACAGCTCGGTGGTCAGCGCGCCGCGCACGGCCCGGGCGTTTTCCCGGGCGGCGCGCAGGCAGGAACCGATGCTCGACGGATTGGACTCGTCGCGCACCATGAAGTCCATGACGTTGCGCGGCGTGATGTCCTTGCCGTACTTGGCGGTGTAAGTGGGCATCAGCTCGCTGATGACCAGCAGGCCTTCCCAGCCCACCTGCGCAACGGCAGCGGATTGCGGCAGCAACGAGGTCTGGTAGTTGATGTCGAGCATGCGCGCGGTGTTCTCAGCGCGCTCGGTGTAACGGGACATCCAGAAAAGGTGGTCGGCGGTGCGTGAAAGCATGATCAGTCTTCCAGTATCCAAGTGTCTTTTGTACCGCCGCCCTGTGACGAGTTGACGACGAGCGAGCCTTCTTTCAGCGCCACGCGGGTCAGGCCGCCGGGCACCATCTGCACCTCCTTGCCACTCAGCACGAAGGGCCGCAGGTCGATGTGGCGCGGCGCCACGCCGCTTTCCACGTAGGTCGGGCAGGTCGACAGGCTCAGCGTGGGTTGCGCGATGTAGCCCTCGGGGTGGGCCCTCACCACGGCGCGAAACTCTTCGATCTCGGCCTTGGTGGAGGCCGGCCCCACCAGCATGCCGTAGCCGCCGGCACCGTGAACCTCTTTGACCACCAGCTCGGCCATGTTGTCAAGCATGTATTTCAGGTCATCCGGGTTGCGCCCCATGAAGGTCGGCACGTTGTTCAGGATCGGCTTCTGGCCGAGGTAGAACTCGATCATCTTCGGCACGTAGGGGTAGATGGACTTGTCATCCGCGATACCGGTGCCCACGGCGTTGCAGATGGTCACGTTGCCGCTGCGGTACACGCCCAGCAGGCCGGCGCAGCCGAGCGTGGACGTGGGGCGGAACACCAGCGGATCGAGAAAGTCGTCGTCCACGCGGCGGTAGATCACGTCCACGCGGCGCGGCCCCTTGGTGGTGCGCATGTAGACAAAGTTGTCCTTGACGAACAGGTCTTGCCCCTCGACCAGCTCCACGCCCATCTGCTGGGCGAGGAAAGCGTGCTCGAAATAGGCGCTGTTGTACATGCCGGGCGTCAGCACCACCACGGTGGGTTCGGCCGTGGTGGCCGGGCTCACGGCGCGCAGCGTTTCCAGCAGCAGGTCGGGGTAGTGCGCCACCGGCGCCACACGGTTCTGGCCGAACAGGTCTGGGAAGAGCCGCATCATCATCTTGCGGTCTTCCAGCATGTAGCTCACACCACTGGGCACGCGCAGGTTGTCTTCGAGCACGTAGTACTCACCTTCGCCCTGGGCGTTGGGCGCGCGCACGATGTCCACGCCCGAGATGTGCGAGTACACCCCGCCGGGCACGTCCACGCCCATCATCTCGGGGCGGAACTGCGCGTTCTGGAAGATCTGGTCGGCCGGCACAATGCCGGCCTTGATGATTTCCTGGTCGTGGTAGACGTCGTGGATGAAGCGGTTGAGCGCACTCACACGCTGCACCAGGCCTTCTTCCATGCTGCGCCACTCGTGGGCGGGAATGATGCGCGGGATCAGGTCGAAGGGAATCAGGCGCTCGGTGCCTGAACCGTCTTCGTCCTTGGCGCCGTACACCGCGAAGGTGATGCCGACGCGGCGAAAGATCATTTCCGCCTCTTCCCGGCGCGCGGCCATCACCTCTTCAGGTTGCTGCGCCAGCCAGCGAGCGTAGTTTTCATAGTGGGCCCGCACCTCGGTGGGCGTGGCGTTCATTTCGTCAAACATGGGTCGGCTCATGGGCTTTTTTCTCCTGATGACAGCTTAGCAAGGACTGGGCCAGAAACACCAGCAGCAGCCCCAAACAGGTGCATCTTTCAGTGCCTGGGTACGGAAGCGTGATCGCCTTCGGGCACCGGTTTCAGCGCTTGTTCGGCCGCCGGGCTGGCGTCGCCACGGTGGTGCCAGTACCGGCGCGCCGATTCGCGCTGGCACGACACGGTGTCGGGCGCGTCGCTGCGCCAGGTGGCGGCACCACAATCGGGTGTCGTCACCCAATGAATGCCCCGCTGGCGGTAGCGCTCCAGAACCGCGGGCGCGGGATGGTTGAAACGGTTGCGGTAACCCGCCTGCACCAGCACCCATTGCGGCGCCAGCGTGTTGAGCAGCACGGGGCTGCTGGACGTGAGGCTGCCGTGGTGCGGCGCCAGCAGCAGGTTCGCCCTCAGGTCCGGACGCGACAGCACCAGCCGGGTTTCCCGATCGGCGTCGAGATCGCCGCTCAGCCAGACGCTCTGCCGCGCGTGGCCCATGCGCAGCACACAGGACATGGCGTTGCTCGACAGACGCCCGGCGCCGTCGGGGCCGAAGTCTTCGGGGGACGGGTGCAAGATTTCGAAGTCCACCCCGTCCCAGGTCCAGCGCTGGCCGGCGATGCAGCGCCGGGCCGGATCGGCATCGAACGACGACAACCATCGGGCCTCGGGCCATTCGGCCTGCACCGCGGCAGAGCCGCCCGCGTGGTCGCTGTCTCGGTGGCTCACCACCACCGTGTCGGGCCGCTCGCCCAGGGCGCGCAGCAGCGGCACCACGACCCGCTGCCCGGCGTCGCTGGTGGGCGAATAACGGGGCCCGGTGTCGTACAGCAGGCTGTGCCCCGCCGTGCGCACCAGCACCGCGCTGCCCTGCCCCACGTCCAGAGCCAACACATCAAACTCCCCCGGCACCGGGCGCGGCGGCTGCCAGGTCAGTACAGGCCACAACAGCACCAGTCCGGCAAGCCGGCTGGCCCAGGGCCAGCGCATCACCAGCAGGGCGCCACCCACCACCCCGGCGAGCGCCAGCGGCAGCGGCGGGATGGGCCGGAACACGGCGGCAGAAGGCCATTGCGCCAGCCAGGCCAGCCAGCCGCCCAGCCCCTGCACCGCCAGCGCGGCCAGATCCCAGAAGACCGGAACCGCCACCCCCAGCATGGCCAGCGGCGTGATCACCAGCGTCACCCACGGGATCGCCAGCAGGTTGGCCACCAGACTGACGAGCGAAAACTGGCCAAACAGCAGCAGCGAGAGCGGCGCCAGGGCCACCGTCACCACCGATTGTTCGCGCAACATGCCCAGCGCCGCAGCCATGAACCGCCGGGTGCGGGTGGGTGCCTCGTGCCCGGTCAACGACGCGGCTTCAAAGCGCACTCGCCGCCCCGGGTCGGTCGCAAACAGGATCGCCACGGCCACGAAACTGAGCCAGAAACCGGGCTGCAGCAGCGCCCAGGGATCGAGCAGCAACACCGCGGCCATGGCGAACAGCCAGACCACGGGCCAGGGCCATTGGCGGGCCAGCAGGCGCAAGCCCACCACCACGGCCAGCATCAGCACGGTGCGCTGCGAGGGCACACCCCAGCCCGAAAACAGGGCATACGCCGCCGCCAGCGCCACGCCACCGAAGCCGGCGGCCCACGGCACCGGCACCGCCAGCAGGGCTCGCGGCCAGACAAACGCCAGACGGCGCCAGAGTCCCCCCACCAGCCAGATCGCGAGCCAGGCGAACATGGTGACGTGCAGACCGGAGATGCTCATGAGGTGGGCCACGCCGGTGGTGCGAAAGAGATCCCAGTCGGCGCGCTCGATGGCGCTCTGATCGCCCACCACAAGGGCAGCGAGCACACCCGCGCTGCGGGGGTCGGCCACCTGGCCGGTGATGCGCTCGCTGACCGTCTGACGCACCGCCTCCAGCGGGTACCAGCCACTGACCCCCAGATGCTGCGGGCGCGGATCGCGCGGTCCGTTGCGCACGTAGCCGGTGGCGCCGATCCCGTTTTCCCAGAGCCAGCGCTCGCGGTCGAAACCATGCGGGTTGGCGTTGCCGTGCGGACTGCGCAAACGCACGCTGAAACGCCAGCGGTCCCCCGCGCGCCAGTCGGGGCCGGGGGCAGCCCCATCGCCCTTGGTCCCCGCCCGACTGAACCAGCCCAGTTGCAGCAAAGGCGGCAAGCGCACCGGCCGGCCGTCGCGGGCAGCGGACTCCACCGCCAGCTCGAAACGCGCACCGTCGACCAGTCGCTGTGGCATCGAGGCGATGCGCCCGGTGACTTCGATGTCCAGGCCCTGCAGGGCCGGGTCCAGCGCCTGCGAAGCAAAGTGCGCTGCGCGCACGCCGGTCAGACCCGCACCCGCCCACGCACCGGCGGCCATGGCCAGCACCAGGATCCACACCGACCGACGCCCGCCCGGTGAGCCCCGCCACAGCAGCCAGGCCATCAGCAGCCCGCTGGCCAGCAGCAGCGCCGCATACCCTTGCCAGGGCCAGAGCGCGGCCTGCTGCAACTGCCAGGCAACCCCGAACACCCACCCGGGCAACCAGGCCAGTGCCAGACCCGCCATGCTCAGGCCGACTCCCTGGGCCCGCACACGGCGGGGTTGTCACACAGCCGTGGCGCAAGACTTGCTAGCATGGCAGCAAGCCGCGACGACAATTTTCTTGTCCGCGGACCCATCGTTTTCTTCCCCCCTGTTGAAAGACACCAGCATGGCCATTCATGTTGCCCTGAGCCACATCACCCATTATCGGTACGACCGCCTGGTCAAACTTGGGCCCCAGGTCGTGCGTCTGCGCCCGGCGCCACACAGCCGCACCAAGGTGCTGTCGTACTCGCAGAAGATCGAACCGGCGGGCCACTTCATCAACTGGCAGCAGGACCCGTTCGCCAACTACCAGGCGCGCCTGGTGTTCCCCGAACCCACCACCGAGTTCAAGGTCACGATCGACCTGGTGGTGGAAATGGCGGTGCACAACCCCTTCGACTTTTTCCTGGAGCCCCGCGCCGAGGAATTCCCGTTCACCTATGACACTTCGCAGATGCAGGAGCTCGCGCCCTACCTTGCCACCGCGCCGCTGACCGAAGAACTCAAGGCCTACCTCGCGAAGGTCGACCTGAAAAAGCGCCGCACCATCGACTTCCTGGTCGACGTGAACCAGATGCTGCAGCGCGACATCTCGTACACCATCCGCATGGAGCCGGGTGTGCAGACGCCCGAAGAAACGCTCACGCTCAAGAGCGGTTCCTGCCGCGACACCGGCTGGCTGCTGGTGCAGATGCTGCGCCACCTCGGCCTGGCCGCGCGCTTCGTTTCCGGCTACCTGATCCAGCTCGCGCCCGACGTGAAAAGCATCGACGGCCCGAGCGGTCCCGAAACAGATTTCACCGACCTGCACGCCTGGTGCGAGGTGTTCCTGCCCGGCGCCGGCTGGATCGGCCTGGATCCGACATCGGGCCTGCTCGCTGGCGAAGGCCACATCCCGCTGGCCTGCACGCCGCAGCCTTCCAGCGCGGCGCCGGTGGAAGGTGCGATGGACAAGTGCGAGGTGACTTTCGAGCACCACATGGGCGTGACGCGCGTCTACGAATCACCGCGCGTGACCAAGCCCTACACCGAAGAACAATGGGCCAGCATGGTCGCGCTGGGCAAGACGGTCGACGCCGATCTGGAGCAGCACGACGTGCGCCTCACCATGGGCGGCGAACCCACCTACGTGGCCGTGACCGACCGCGACGCCGCCGAGTGGAACACCGACGCCCTCGGCCCCACCAAGCGCGGCTACGCCACCGAACTGCTGGGCCGCCTGCGCGAGCAATACGGCCACGGCGGCTTCGTGCACATGGGCCAGGGCAAGTGGTATCCGGGCGAGCAACTGCCGCGCTGGGCACTTTCGATCTTCTGGCGCGCCGACGGCCAGCCCTGCTGGAACAACCCGGCCCTGCTGGCCGACGAACGCGACCCGGCCAAGTACGACGCCGAAGACGCCCGGCGCTTCACGCAGGCCCTGGCGCGCAAGCTGGGCGTGTCCACACAATTCATCACCCCCGGCTACGAGGACACCTGGTATTTCCTCTGGCGCGAACGCCGCCTGCCGGTGAACGTGGATCCGTTCGACGCCAAGCTCGACGACGAGCTCGAGCGCGCGCGCCTGCGCCGCGTCTTCACGCAGGGGCTGGACGCCACCGTGGGCTACGTGCTGCCGCTGCAGGCCAACGACACCGGACTGCCTTCCAGCGACGGCAAGAGCACCTACCACCGCGTTTCCGGCACCATCTGGTCCACCGGCCCGTGGTTCTTCCGCGACGAGCGCATGTACCTCGTGCCCGGCGACTCGCCCATGGGCTACCGCCTGCCGCTGGACTCGCTGCCCTGGGTTTCGGCGGCCGACTACCCGTACCACATCGAGCAGGACCCGCACACCGCGCGCGACCCACTGCCCCAGGGCGCCGTGCTCAAGCACCAGGTCTCGCCGCACACCATCGGCGGCGGGTTTGCCGAAGGCGGCACGGTGTCCCTGCAGGGCACCGACTACGGGACCGAAGGCCCGGCCATCGACGGCCTGCGCGCAGGCCAGCCCGGCCCGGGCGCAGCACCCGCGCAAGCGCTGTCTTCCCGGTTCCCGCAGCGCAACGAGTCGGCCGCCTGGCTCACGCGCACCGCGCTGGTGGTCGAATCGCGCGACCCGCACCGCGCCAACGGCCCCAAGGCCGAAAAAGCCGGTGGCGGCAAGACGCAGCACCTCTACGTGTTCATGCCGCCCATGCAGCGGCTCGAAGACTACCTGGACCTGCTCTCCGCGGTGGAAGACACGGCCGAAAGGCTGGGCATGACCATCGTGCTCGAAGGCTACCCGCCACCGCGCGACCCGCGCCTGAAGATGCTGCAGGTCACGCCCGACCCCGGCGTGATCGAGGTCAACATCCACCCCAGCTCCAGCTGGGACGAACTGGTCGAACGCACCGAGTTCCTGTACGAGGCCGCGCACCAGACGCGCCTGTGCGCCGAGAAGTTCATGACCGACGGCCGCCACACCGGCACCGGCGGCGGCAACCACTTCGTGCTCGGCGGCGCCACACCGGCCGATTCGCCCTTCCTGCGCCGCCCCGAGCTGCTCGGCAGCCTGGTCGCCTACTGGCACAACCACCCGTCGCTCTCCTACCTGTTCAGCGGCATGTTCATCGGCCCGACCAGCCAGGCGCCGCGCGTGGACGAAGCGCGCAACGACCAGCTGTACGAGCTGGAAATCGCGCTGCAGGAGATTGAAAAGAACCGCCTGAGCTACGGGCAGGACATGCCCCCATGGCTGGTCGATAGAACGCTGCGCAACATCCTGATCGACGCCACCGGCAACACGCACCGCAGCGAGTTCTGCATCGACAAACTCTTTTCGCCCGACTCCCCCACCGGCCGCCTGGGCCTGCTGGAGCTGCGCGCGTTTGAAATGCCGCCGCACGCCCGCATGAGCATCGCGCAGCAGCTGCTGCTGCGCGCCATGGTCTCGCGCTTCTGGCAAAAACCCTGGAGCGGCAAGCTCACGCGCTGGGGCACCGAACTGCACGACCGCTTCGTGCTGCCCACCTTCATCCGCATGGACTTCGAAGACGTGCTCGCCGACCTGGCCGAGTTTGGCTACAAGCTGGACATGGCCTGGTTTGAACCGCACTTCGAGTTCCGCTTCCCGCTGGTGGGCCAGGTGGCCGCGCGCGGCATCGAGCTCACGCTGCGCAGCGCGCTGGAGCCCTGGCACGTGATGGGCGAAGAAGGCGCGCCGGGTGGCACCGTGCGCTACGTCGATTCGTCGCTGGAGCGCATCGAGGTGCGCGTCTCCGGCTACAACGACAGCCGTTACGTCATCACCTGCAACGGCCGCGCCATTCCCATGCAGAGCACCGGCACCGTGGGCGAATTCGTCTCGGGCGTGCGCTACAAGGCCTGGAGCCCGCCGTCGGCGCTGCACCCGTCGATTCCCGCGCACGCGCCACTCACCTTCGACATCGTGGACACCTGGATGCAGCGTTCGCTCGGCGGCTGCCAGTACCACGTGGCCCACCCCGGTGGCCGCAGTTACGACACCTTCCCGATCAACGCCTACGAAGCCGAAAGCCGCCGCATGTCGCGCTTTTTCCAGATGGGCCACACGGCCGGCAAGATGGACGTGGCACCGGCCACGCCGAGCCGCGAGTTCCCGTTCACGCTCGATTTGAGATCTTGACCCTCCGCAGATCGGGTTTCGCCCCTCGACCCTGCTCGGCCAGCAAAGGCATACTCGGAACCCGTGAATACAGATGCCTCTGACTCCCTCTTCGACGAGCTCAGCCCGGACTCCCCCGGTGACTGGGCCCTGTCGCTTTCCGTGCCCGCCGACACCGGGCACCGGGACGAGCTGCGCGGCGCGCCCGCCCCCGGCGCAGAAAGCGCCGAAGCGCTCACGCCCACCTGGTCGAGCTTCTTTGACCACGTCGGGACCGATGGCCTGGCCGACCTGAACCGGCGCAACGACAACCTGCAGCGCCAGATCCGCGACAACGGCGTCACCTACAACGTCTACGCCGACGCGTCGGGCCAGGAACGCCCCTGGGCGCTCGACCTGTTCCCCATGTTGATCGGCCCCGAAGACTGGGCCCGCATCGAGACCGGCGTGCTGCAACGCACCCGCCTGCTCAACGCCATGATGGCCGACCTGTACGGGGAACGCGAGCTGCTCAAGCGCGCCCTGCTACCGGCCGCGCTGGTGCAGGGCCATCCGGGCTACCTGCGCGCCATGCAGGGCGTGCAGCCTGCGGGTGGCACCTGGCTGCACATCGTGGCCTTCGATCTCGCCCACGGACCCGACGGCCGCTGGTGGGTGGTGGGCCAGCGCACGCAGGCGCCCTCGGGCCTGGGCTACCTGCTGGAAAACCGCATCGCCATCGCGCGCCAGTTCCCCAAGGCCTTTGCCGGCATGAAGGTGCAGCGCCTGGCCGCGAGCTACCGCGCGCTCATGGACGGCATCAAGACCATGGCACCCGAGGGTGAAAACGCCCGCATCGCCCTGCTCACCCCCGGCCCGTACAACGAAACCTATTTCGAACACGCCTACCTGGCGCGTTACCTCGGCCTCACGCTGGTCGAAGGCAGTGACCTCACCGTGCGCGACCAGCGCCTGTATCTCAAGACGCTCAGCGGACTGGAGCCGGTGCACGCGCTGATCAAGCGGCTCGACGACGAGTGGCTCGACCCGCTGGAGCTGCGCTCCGACTCGCGCCTGGGTGTGCCCGGCCTGCTGCAGGTGCTGCGCGCGGGCAATCTGCTGCTGGCCAACGCGCCCGGCTCGGCCCCGCTGGAATCGAGCGCGCTGCTGGGCTTCCTGCCCGCCATCAGCCGCCACCTGCTGGGTGAAGAGCTGGCCCTGCCTTCCCTGGCCACCTGGTGGTGCGGCGAAGACGCGGCGCTGCGCGAAGTGCTGCCGCTGCTCAAGGGCAGCGTGATCAAGCCCACCTACCCCAGTTCGGGCCTCGACACCGCCATGGGCCAGAGCCTGAACAAGCGCCAGCTCGACGAATGGGCCGGCCGCATGGTGCGCCACCCCGACGACTACACCGTGCAGGCCTGGCTTCCGCTGTCACAGACCCCCACCTGGACCGGCGAACGCCTGATTCCGCGCTCGGCCATCGTGCGTGTGTTCGCTCTGGCCGACGGTCCGCAGTCCTGGCGCATGCTGCCTGGCGGCCTGGTGCGCCTGGCACCGCGCGGTCAGCTCATCGCGGCCATGCAGCGTGGCGGCAGCAGCGCCGACTGCTGGGTGCTCACCAAGGGCGAAGTCGACCACACCAGCCTGCTGCAGTCGGCCCCCAGCACCATGGCGCTGGCGCACCAGACACGCCCGGTCACCAGCCGCGCAGCCGAAAACCTCTTCTGGCTCGGCCGCTACACCGAACGCGCCGAGAACAGCATCCGGCTCGCGCAGATCGTGCTCAACCACGTGGGCGGCGAAGAGCCCAACTCGCGCCCGCTCATGGCCTGGCTCTCGGCCACCGCCCACGAAAACTCGCTGGTGCTGCCCGGTGTGCCCGCCGCCGAACAGTCGGCGCGCGTGTTTGCCCGCAGCCTCATGGCCAGCCTCTCGCCGTTGCCCGGCACACCGCTGGCCGAACAGTCGTACAGCGTGGGCTTCAACCTGCGCGCGCTCAAGGCCTCGGCAGCGCAAGTGCGCGAGCGCCTGTCGCAAGAGCACTGGAACCTGATCGAACGCACCGAAGCCGGCTTCGCGCGCGACTGCGCCAACATGGCCGCCGACGCCGAATACGCCACCACCGAAGCCCTGGCTGCGCTGCAGAACGCGAGCGAACTGCTGGCCGCCATCACCGGTGCGCAGACCGACCGCATGGTGCGCGACAACGGCTGGCGCCTGCTGTCGATCGGCCGCCACATCGAACGCCTGATCACCCTGTCGCGGGCGCTCGCGCTCAGCCTGGAACACGGTTGCCTGCACGACCAGGCCGGCTTCGAGGCCGTGGTGGCCCTGTTTGACAGCACCATCACCTTCCACGCCCAGTACCAGCAGCGCCGCGACATGGTCGCGCTGATCGACCTGGTGGTGATGGACCGCGACAACCCGCGATCGCTCGCCTGGGTCGTGCAGACATTGAGATCGCGCCTGGCCAAGCTCTCGCAAAGCGCCACGCCACAAGACGCCGAACTGGCCATGGGCCTGCCCGACCCCGACACCTGGGTGCTCGCCGACCTCAGCAACTGGCAGCGCAACCCCGAAGGCGAGCGCCACTGGGGCGATCTGGAGACCCTGCTCGACGACTGTGAAGCCGCCGCGGTTGAGCTTTCCGAAGAAATCACGCGCCTGCATTTCAGCCACGCCGACCGCAAGAACCAAACCCTGGGTGTCTGAGCATGCGCCTGAGAATCCTCCACCGCACCCGCTACCGCTACCGGGGCAGCATCGACATGGCGCAGCACATGGTGCACCTGTCGCCCCGAGACACGCCCACCCAGCAACTGATCGAACACACCCTGCGCATCAGCCCCGAACCGGCCGCGCGCAGCCAGACCGTTGACGTGTTCGGCAACCTGCGCACCTTCTTCTCCCTGCAGGCGCCCCACGAGACCCTCACCGTGGAAGCCGACAGCCTGGTGCAGACCGAGGCCCCGCTGCCGCTGCCCGACAGCGCCGCCTGGCAGCAACTGCGCTGGGAAGACGTGCGCCGGCATTTCCGCTACCGCGCCCACGCGCCCTACGACCCGGCCAGCGAATTCCTGTTTGCGTCCCCCTACGTGCCGCGAGACGATGCCTTCGCCGCCTTTGCGCGCCCCGCTTTCACCGCGGGTCTGCCCGTGCTGGAAGCCACCCGCGCGCTGATGGAACGCATCCACACCGAACTCAGCTACGAAACCGACAGCACCGAGGTCAACACCCCCGCGCTGCAGGCACTGGAACAGGGCAAAGGCGTGTGCCAGGACTTTGCCCACATCATGATCGGTTGCCTGCGCAGCCTGGGCCTGCCCGCGCGTTATGTGAGCGGCTACCTGCTGACCCGGCCACCCGCCGGCAAACCCCGCCTGATCGGCGTCGACGCCTCCCACGCCTGGGCGTCGATCTACGTGCCGCTGCCCAACGAAGCCGACCCGGATGCGGACCCGGAAGCCCCGCCAGCAGGCGCAACCGAAAACACCGCACCCGAGGGCGCCTGGTTCGACTTCGACCCCACCAACAACCGCTGCGGCTGGGGCAGCCCGGGCGAGGACTACGTGACCCTGGCCACCGGCCGCGACTTCTCCGATGTCTCGCCCATGCGCGGCGTGCTCCAGGGCGGTGCACGGCACAAGCTGGACGTGGCCGTCACGGTGGCGCCGCCAGAAGAAATCGCCGAACTGATGGACACCGACTGATCAGCGGTCCGGGCCGGCTTCAGCCCCTCTCGAACGCCGGGTCCACCGGCACCTGCAGCGCAGTCGCCAGCTGGTTGGTCTTTGCGGCCAGCCCGATGATGGACAGCAGCTCGGCGTGCTGCTCGCGCGTCATGCCCTTGGCTGTTGCCGCCGCGGTGTGCGAGTGCACGCAGTAGCTGCAGCCGTTGATGATGGACGCCGTGATGTAGACCAGCTCCTTGGTCAGCGGGTCCAGGCTGGAGGGTGTTGCCATCACCCGCTTGACCTCGGCCCAGGTCTGCTCCAGCAGCGCCGGATCAAACGCCAGGTAGCGCCACATGTTGTTAATGAAATCGGTCTGGCGCGTGGCGCGGATGTCGTCGAACACGGCCTTGACACGGGGATCGGCTTCGGGGTTGGGCAGCGGGGTGATGGTGGACATGGGCGTTGGGGCGTTGGACTGTGGGTATGGCCCCCTCTCCTTCCGGGAGCGGGCAGGGGTGAGGGCCGCGGCCGTTCAGCGCGATTTTCGGGTAGCGGGCTTGGCGGTCTTGGGTTTGCGCTCCGGGCTGATGAGGCCCTGCTCGCGCAGCGCCTTCTTGCGCTCGGCACGGTCGGCGTCGGACTTCAGGCCGGCCTTCATCCAGCGGTCGAACTGCTCGGGGGTCTCCAGCGTGATGCGGCCGATGTGTTGCCCGCGGAAGTCCGCGATCACCAGTTCGGCCGCTTTCTGCATGTTGACCTTGCCACCACCCGCGAGAGCACCGCGCTGGCGGCCGATGGCTTCGAGCAGTTCTTCTTCGTGCGCCTGTGCGTAGGCTTCGGGCGCGCGGCCGAGCTTGTAGCGGGCTTCGAGCAGCGCCGGGTAGTCGGCCTTGAGCAGGGCCATCAGTTCGTAGGCCACCTCCTGCTCGTCGTAGGCGTTCTTGCCCACCGCGCCGCTGGCGGCGAGGTTGAAGCCGCTCTCGGGCACCACGATGCGCGGCCACAGCATGCCGGGCGTGTCGTACAGGTAGAAGTCGTCGGCCAGCGCGATGCGCGACTCGGTGCGCGTCACACCCGCTTCGTCGCCGGTCTTGGCGGCGCGCTTGCCCTTGAGCGTGTTGATGAGCGTGGACTTGCCCACGTTGGGAATGCCGCAGATCAGCACGCGCATGGGCTTGACCATGCCGCCGCGCCGGGGCGCGAGGTGGTAACAGGCGTCGATGATGGCGCGCGCCGGCGCGGTGTTGCTGGCGTCCAGCGCAATGGCCTGCGTGTTCGGCTGCGCGTTGTAGTGCGCGAGCCAGAGCGCCGTGCGCACGGGGTCGGCCATGTCCTGCTTGTTCAGCACCTTGAGCGTGGGCCGCCCGCTGGTGAGCTCGGCCATGAGCGGGTTGGCGCTGCTGCCGGGCAGGCGCGCGTCGAGCATCTCGATCACGACATCGATCTCTTTCACACGCTCGCCGATCGCCTTGCGCGTGAGGTGCATGTGCCCGGGGAACCACTGGATGCTCATTGTTTGTTCTTTCAGTCAGACCGGATTGTGCGCTGGGGTGTCTTCTCTATCGGCCCGGCGGGGTGCCGTGCCACAATGATTTTTCATTCCCCACACCCCAAGAGGAGACACATGAGCATCACCGTCAAGATCGATCTGGGTTACGAATTCGACGTCAGGGCCAAGGCCGCCGAGGTGTTCGACGTGCTCTCGGACGTGCCGACCTCGGTCAGCCATTTTCCCAAAGTCGAACAGCTCACCGACCTCGGTGACGGCGTCTACAAGTGGGAGATGGAAAAGGTGGGCACGGCGCAGGTCAACATCCAGACCATCTACGCCAGCAAATACATCAGCGACAAGGCCAGGGGCACGGTGAAGTGGACGCCGGTGAAAGGTGTGGGCAATGCGCTGGTGGGCGGCCACTGGAAGATCGTGGACAAGAAGAAATCGACCGGCGTGACATTGGCGATCCAGGGCGAGATCGAGGTGCCGCTGCCCGGCCTGATGAAGATGATCGTGGTGCCGGTGGTGCAGGGCGAGTTCGAGAAGCTGGTCGAGAAGTACATCGACAACCTGATCCAGCGCTTCGGCGGCGAAGCCTGAACCTGGCGTGGCCTTCCCCCCTCCATCGATGTTGTCCAGCGAAACACTGGATAAGTTTGTGCATAACCCAGGGCCAACCGTGTACGGGGTGCGCAAGTGCTTGTGGCCCTAGGCGCTTCTTCAATCTGCCCATCAAACAGGCACCCGGACAAAGGTGGTTATCCACTTGTCCATCAAAACCTTGGACAAGCTTGTGCATAAGTCAGGACAAGCCCTGTACGGTCAAGCTAAGTGCTTGTTTCACAATGGAGTTCTTCAGATTGCCTATTCAGAAGGCAGTGCCCGCACAAGTCCGGCGCCTTCCGTTCGCAAGGCCTTGCGTTGAGATTTGTACACATGGATGCGCCACCCACACCCCCGGCCTTCCGCCTGCACCTGTCCGGTACCGGCGAGACCTTCTCCGCACCGGCCGACGCGACGCTGCTGCAGACCCTGCTGCGCGCGGGCGTGGCGTGGCCGGCCTCGTGCCGCAACGGCAACTGCCGCGCCTGCATCGGCCGGCTGGCGCGGGGCCGGGTGCGCTACGCGATCGACTGGCCGGGCCTGCTGCCCGAAGAAAAGGCGTCCGGCTGCGTGCTGCCCTGCGCGGCCTACCCGCTGGAGGACGTGACGCTCAGCGGCCCCGGGGCCTGAGTACCACCCGCGACGCGTGAGATGGCCCACCCCAGGGCACCGCCGGGCCGGCTTTGCCGGACGACCAGTGTCGCCCCCTTGTATGCTTTTTCCGTGTTCATCGCATCAAACAGGATCAGCAGTTCCTGGTCAAAGTCCGCGGCGGTCAAACGTGCCATGACAGCCTCCTGACGGGGAAAGCCCGCAGCTTATCGCCCACATGGCTTTCGCGGAATACGCCTGACCCGGTTGTGGATTTCCAGGCGCAAGCGCGTGCGCGTGCTCGTCGGCTCAGGCGGGGGCGACCGCGGACCAGTCGGGATGCCGCCCCAGGCGCGCGGGAGAGGTGTATTCCTGCCGGTACACCTCGAACGGCATGGTGTCCGCGGCTTCGATGGCGCGCTGGGCCTCGAACGACAGGGTGGACATGGCTTCAAATCGCGCCTGCTGTTTGGCGCTCCAGGGCAGTCCCAGCAAGTGTGCATGGGTCTGCTGCGACTGCGCCCGCACAAAACCGACGAAAGAATCGCTGTGTTCCTGCCGGATGGCGGCGAGCACGCGGGCCGACGGCAGCGTCTCGGGCGCCAGCAGCGCAGCGCGGGCCTGCGCCACGGCATCGCAGTAAGCGCTGTCACCGTGGGCCGTGTCCAGCGTGGCGGCGATGGGGGTCAGCTGATCGATGATCTCGATACCCCATTGCTGCAGGTTCACGCTTTCCCCCTTGCGCCACAGACAGAGGCCCGGCTCGCGCCCGCGGGCTGCGGTGAGATGCTGGTTGTAGGCCAGTTCGTGGATCTCGTCCGGCGTGTCGGGCGGGCTGTCGCTGAGCAGGCAGTGCAACAGGAACACATCGAGGAAGCGCAGCGTGGATGCGTCGATGCCGATGGGCTCGAAGGGGTTGAGGTCCATCAGCCGCACTTCGATGTATTCGACACCACGCTCGCGCAAGGCGTGCAGCGGGCGCTCGCCCGGGAAGATCACGCGCTTGGGCCGGATCGTGCCGTAGAACTCGTTTTCGATCTGCAGCAGGGTGGTGGCGAGCTGGTTGTAGTCGCCACCCGGGTTGCGGATGCCCACCACCTCGTAGGCCGGCCAGGGACGGGTGAGCGCGTCGTGCAGCGAGGCGGCATAACCTTCGAGCCCGTTGTAGCTCACGTCCAGCGTGGCCTGGGCCTCGCTCTGGTAACCCAGGCGCCCCATGCGCAGCGAGGTGCCGTGGGGCATGTACAGGCTGCCACTGTCGCCCAGCGGCTGCAGCTCGTGCTGGCGCCCTTCGACAAAGCTGGAGCACAGGGCCGGCGAGGCGCCGAACAGCGTGAGCAGCAGGAAGGCGTGGCGGCGGAAGTTGCGGATGAGCGCGAAATAGCCGTCGTTGTCGACGCCCGGCAGCGACCAGTTGTAGTGGATGCCGCTGATCGTCTGCATGCGCCGGCCGTAACGGTGGCCCAGGCCCATGCGGTAGACGCTCTTGGCGCGCCCGACGTTGGACGACCCATAGCGCCCCAGCGGAATGGTCTCGTCGGTCGGCAGGCCGCAGGGCATGCTGGAAGCCCAGAGCATTTCCTCGCCGGCGGCCTTGAGGCTGCGCACGGTGTACTGGTGGATTTCGGTGAGCTCGTTCAGACACGACTGCACGCTGTCGTGCACACCCGTGATCAGCTCCAGCTGCGACTCGCTGTAATCGGTGGTGATGTGCGGGTGCGTGAGCGCGCTGCCCAGCGCTACCGGGTGCGGCGTGAGGGCCAGCTTGCCGTCGGGCTGGGCGCGCAGGCTCTCTTTTTCAAGACCGCGGCGCATTCCGCGCAGGCGCTCGGCGCCCAGGTCTTGCAGCCGTTGTTCCAGTGAAGTCATACAGGGGGTGGTTTTCGGGTCCGGGGCCGGAACTTAACACGGCTGGGCCATTTCCGCTGGCGGCACGGCGATGCGGTTTTCGGGTAAGAAGCGGCGCGCAGCGGGCGCAACCGGCGTGACCACCACTGGCGGCTGGGCCGTGTTGGACTGCAACCAGGCATCGATCTGCGGCGGATCGTTGCAGCAGCGCAGCTCGTCGAACGCGGTCTGGGCCTCGGGATAACGCTTGCGCAGGTGGTTGAGCCACTGTTTCAGGCGCCCGGCGCGGTGACGGCGCTCAACACGGCCGCTCACCTGCTGCCAGAACACCGCCAGCAGAGGCACCACCTCGCTCCAGGACACGCCACCCAGCCCCTTGATGGCCAGTGCGAGACCGGGGTCGCTCACCATGCCACGACCGATCATGAGCGCATCACAGCCGCTCACTTCGCGGCAGCGAAGTGCCTGCTCCACCGTCCAGATCTCGCCGTTGGCGATCACCTGCATCGGCCCCACAGGCAACGATGCGCGCACCTGCGCGATGCGTTCCCAGTAGGCGGGTGGCCGGTAGCCATGGACCTTGGTGCGGGCATGGATCACCAGCTCGTTCGCTCCGGCTTCGGCGATCGCCAGCGCGCAGTCTTCGGCGCGGTGGTCGTCGTTGAAACCCAGGCGCATCTTGGCCGACACCGGCACGTGGGCGGGCACGGCGCGCCGCACCGCGGACACGATGCGGCCGATCAGTTCGGGTTCGTCCAGCAGCACGGCGCCGCCGCGGCTCTGGTTCACCGTCTTGGCCGGGCAGCCGAAATTGAGGTCCACGCCGAACGGGCTCAGCCCCGCGAGTCGGGCCGCGTTCTCGGCCAGGCAGGCCGGATCGGAACCCAGCAGCTGGGGCCGCACCGGCACCCCCGAGCGCGTACGACCGCCATGGAGCAGCTCGGGCACCACGCGCACAAAGGCGCGTTCGGGCAGCAGCGTGCTGGTCACGCGGATGAACTCGCTCACGCAGCGGTCGATGCCGCCCGTGCGCGTGAGCACATCGCGCAGCGTCGCGTCAAGCAGGCCTTCCATGGGCGCGAGCAAAAGGGTCATGGGCATGGGGTGGGCAGCGGACCGGTTGAATCGCTGCAACAAGGCCAACGGTGGGCCATCTGAGCGGGCGGGATTGGATTCTATCGGGACCGCCTTGCGGCCGCAGACGCGCGTCCATTACCATCGTTCACCGAGCATTTTTCACCATCCGGAGTTGTTCATGTCGCCCTTTCTCGCCGTGCCACTGGTGACCAGCCTGCTGGCCGCGACGTCGCCCTGTTTCGCACAGGCGGTCGCGCCCGCAGTGCCCACGCAGCCCTCGGCGCCCGCTGGCGCAGACACGGTCCGCATCGGCACGTTC
Source organism: Hydrogenophaga sp. (assembly GCA_030653975.1). Classification (GTDB taxonomy): domain Bacteria; phylum Pseudomonadota; class Gammaproteobacteria; order Burkholderiales; family Burkholderiaceae_C; genus Hydrogenophaga. The sequence goes on from JAURYH010000030.1 coordinate 61,174, forward strand.
AAGCAGATCGAAGGCGACACGCGCATGGGCCGCGCGGGTGCACAACGCACACCCACCCCCGGAGACGGCGTGAACGTCAGTCAACGCCTGAGCACCGGGAAGAACGGCGCGGCCACCATCATCCTCAAGGACGGCACGGTCCTGACCATGGGACCCGACACCACGATGGACCTGAGCCAGTTCCATTTCGATTCGACCACCCAGCAGGGCAACTTCGTGCTCGACCTGCTGCAAGGTTCCGTGCGCGTGGTCACCGGGCTGCTGGCCCGGATCAACCCGGAGCTGTTCAAGATCAACACGCCGACCTCGGTGGTCGGCGTGCGTGGCACCGACTTCATCGTGGAAGCGCAGGCGGTGCAATGACCCACCTGACGCCCATCCGGCACACCCTGACCGGCCTGTTCCTGGGCGGGATCGTCTTGCTGACGGCTTGCGCGCCCGCCACCCGCGTCACCCTGCTGCCCCAGTCCAACGGCAAAGCCAGCGCCGTTGAAGTGACCACCGGCAAAGGTACACAGCGCATCGACCAGCCGTACCAGGTGGCCGAGGTCGGTCGCCGCGGCGATCTGAGCCTGGACCTGACCACCGCCGAAGCGGTGCGCGAACGGCATCCCCGGCTGCTGGCGCTGCAGCCCCTGGCACCCGAACGCTTCACGCTCGAGTTCGAGCCCGGCACCTCATTGCTCACCCAGGCTTCACAAGCCCAGCTGGAAGAAGCGATCCGCCGCGCATTGGCGCGAATCGGTGGTGAGATCGTGGTGACCGGACACACCGACCGCCAGGGAACCCTCGAAGCCAACGACACGCTGTCGCTGCAACGGGCGCAGGCGATCCGGGCCCTGTTTATCGAACGGGGTTTCCGGGCCGAACTGATCGAGGCCGTGGGCCGGGGCGAACGCGAGCCCCTGGTGCCCACCGACGACGACGTGGACGAGCCGCGCAACCGGCGCGCCGACGTCGAAGTGCGCTGACCCCCATGGCTCACGAACCCCGCCTCACCGCCGCGCTGCGCGAACTGCTGGCCACGCAGCGCATCGCTGCGCTCGGCACGCTCGACGAAACCGGTGCGCCCTTTGTGTCCATGGTGCCTTTTGCCGTGTTGCCGCTGGCCGGCGAACTGGTGATCCACGTCAGCGGCCTGGCCGCGCACACGCGCAACCTGCAGCGCCAGCCGCGCGCCTCGCTCATGGTCTGTCAGGCTGAAGCAGCGGGCGAACCGGTGCATGCGCTGCCCCGCGTGACGCTGGACGTGAACGCCCTGGCCTGCGAACCCGGCAGCGATGCGTACGGGGCCGCGCGCAATGCCTACCTGGCGCGTTTTCCCGAGGCCGAACCGATGACGGCGCTGGGCGACTTCCGCTTCCTGCGCCTGGTGCCTGGCGGCGCACGCCAGGTGGCCGGTTTCGGTGCCGCGCGCAGCATCGACGCCGACGAGCTGCGCCAGGCGCTCGGCCCCGCGCCGTGAGCGACACCACCACCCTGCAGCCATCCGGCCCGCAAACCACGATGGTGGCGATCCCGGCCGGGCTGCGCGTGCTGTACGCCGACGAGGCCCTGCTGGTGCTGGACAAGCCCGCCGGTCTGCTGGCCGTGCCCGGACGCGGCGAAGACAAGCAGGACTGCCTGAGCGCGCGCGCCCAGGCCGCTTATCCCGACGCGCTGGTGGTGCACCGGCTCGACATGGCCACCTCCGGCCTGGTGGTCATGGGCCGCGGCATCGCGGCCCAGCGCGCGCTGGGCCTGGCCTTCGAGCAACGCCGCGTGCACAAGCGCTACGTGGCCGTGGTCAACGGACTGCTGGTCAACCCACGACCGGACAACGGCTGGAACACCATCGACCTGCCGCTGCTGCTGGACTGGCTCAACCGCCCGCGCAGCAGCGTGAACCATCAACACGGCAAACCCAGCGTGACGCACTGGCGCCTCGCCGCCGAGCCGGCCCCCCTGCCGGGCACGACACGGCTGGACCTCGAACCCGTCACCGGGCGCTCGCACCAGCTGCGCGTGCACCTGCAGGCCATCGATCACCCCATCGTCGGCGACCCGCTTTACGCGGCACCGACCGAGGCCGTGGACCGCATGCTGCTGCACGCGCACAGCCTGCGCATCCCGCATCCGTTCACAGGCGCCGAGATGCGTTTTGAATCCCCCTGCCCTTTCTGAACCACCCACCATGCACGACCTCTTCATCCTCACCGGCGCCTCCCGCGGCATGGGCCTGGCCATGGCCCGACAACTCATCGCACCGGGCCAGGTGCTGCTGTGCCTGTCGCGCCAGTCCAGCGCCGAACTCACCGAACTGGCGAGCCAGCGCGGTGCCACGCTGCTGCAGTGGCGCATCGACCTGGCCGACACCGTGGCCGCGGCCGAGCGCCTGCAACACTGGCTGGCCCAGCTCGACGCGCCCAGCCTGGCCAGTGCCACGCTGATCAACAACGCCGGCGTGATCCCGACCATCGGGCCGCTGGACGCCTGCCCGCCCGATCAGCTGGCCAATGCCTTGCGCGTCGGGCTCGAAGCGCCCATGCAGCTCACCGCGGCCTTCCTGCGCGCCACCGGCGCCTGGGTGAATGGCGGCTGGCGCGGCCCGCGCAAGGTGCTCAACATTTCCTCCGGCCTGGGTCGCCGCCCCATGGCCGCGCAGGCGCCGTATTGCGCCGCCAAGGCCGGGCTGGACCACTTCACCCGCTGCAGCGCGCTCGACGAGGCGCAGCGCGAACACGGCGCGAAGCTGGTTTCGCTGGCGCCCGGTGTGATCGACACCGACATGCAGGTGCAGCTGCGCGCGGGCGATCCGGCCGCCTTCCCCGACCGGCAGCGCTTCGTGGAACTCCAGCGCCAGGGCCAGCTCTCAAGTCCCGAGGACGCCGCCCGCCAGGTCCTGGCCTGGCTGGACCGCCCAGATTTTGGAGAACAACCGGTGGCCGACGTGCGGGACTGAATCCGCGCAGCCACCCCGCCGGATTGATCCACCATGCAAGCTGCTTCCCGCCGCCAGTTCACCGGCACCCTGCTCACCCTCGGCGCTGCGTCCAGCGCGCCGATGCTGGCCGCTGCACAAGGCAGCGGCGACTTCTGGGCCCTGCTGCGCCGCGGCGGCTGCGTCGTGCTGATGCGCCATGCACTCACCGAACCCGGCATCGGCGACCCCCCGGGCTTCCGGCTCGACCAGTGCAGCACCCAGCGCCAACTGAGCGAAACCGGCCGTGAGCAGGCACGCCGGGTCGGCGCGGCGTTCGCCCGCGAAGCCGTGCGGCTCGACGAGGTGCGCTCCAGCGCCTGGTGCCGCTGCACCGAAACCGCCGAGATCGCCTTCGGCCGGCACGCGGTCTGGCCACCGATCAATTCCTTTTTCAACGACGCCACGGGACCGGCGCGGACCCGCGAGGTGCTGCAGTCGGTGCGCGGGCTGGCGGCGCCGAAAAACCTCATGCTGGTGACGCACCAGGTCAACATCTCGGCGCTCACCGGGACGTTTCTGGCCATGGGCGAGGTGTTGATCACCCGGCCGGGGGCTGGCGACCGGCTGCCCGTGCTGGCGCGCCGGGTTTTCTGAGCGGCTGTCGACGGGTCGTGCGCCCGGTTTGACACCCCACAAGGTCGGTGTAAGCCAGCCGCGGATACGATGTGATGTTGACGGGGCGATCACCGTCCCTCACAACCCCCACACAAACAGGAGATGAACATGAGCCGAGAAGTTGTTGTCGTCAGCGCCGCCCGCACCGCCATTGGTACCTACGGCGGCAGCCTGAAGGACACGCCGCCCACCGAACTGGCGGCCCTGGTCGTCAAGGAAACGCTGGCGCGTGCCAGCGTGGACGGCAAGGACGTCGGCCATGTGGTGTTCGGCCATGTGGTCAACACCGAACCCAAGGACATGTACCTCTCCCGCGTCGCCGCGGTCAACGGCGGCTGCGCCGAAGGCACCCCCGCGTTCAACGTCAACCGCCTGTGCGGCTCGGGCCTGCAGGCCATCATTTCGGCCAGCCAGGCGATCCTGCTGGGCGACTGCGACATCGCCATCGGCGGCGGCGCCGAGAACATGAGCCGTGGCCCCTACGCCAGCCTCTCGGCCCGATGGGGTGCCCGCATGGGCGACACCAAGATGGTCGACATGGTGGTCGGCGCGCTGCACGACCCCTTCCACACCATCCACATGGGCGTGACGGCCGAAAACGTGGCCGCAAAATTCGGCATCACGCGCGAGATGCAGGACGCGCTGGCCGTCGAGAGCCACAACCGCGCCCAGCGCGCCACCGAAGCCGGGTACTTCAAGGACCAGATCGTGCCGGTCATGCTCAAGAGCAAGAAGGGTGAGGTGGCCTACGCCACCGACGAGCACTTCCGCCCCAACTGCAAGCTCGAAGACATGGCCAAGCTCAAGCCCGTGTTCGTGAAGGAAAACGGCACCGTGACCGCTGGCAACGCCTCGGGCATCAACGACGCCGCAGCCGCCGTGGTGCTGATGGAAGCCGGCGTGGCCAAGGCCCGTGGCGCCCAGCCGCTGGCGCGCCTGGTCGGTTACGCCCACACCGGCGTGGACCCCAAGATCATGGGCATCGGCCCAGTGTCGGCCTCGCGCCTGGCACTGCAGAAAGCCGGCCTCACCGTCAACGACATGGACGTGATCGAGGCCAACGAGGCCTTTGCCGCCCAGGCCTGCGCCGTGAGCAAGGAACTCGGCCTGGACCCGGCCAAGGTCAACCCCAACGGTTCGGGCATTTCGCTCGGCCACCCCATCGGCGCCACCGGCGCGCTGATCACGGTGAAGGCGCTGTACGAACTGCAGCGCATCAACGGCCGCTACGCGCTGGTGACGATGTGCATTGGCGGCGGACAAGGCATCGCCGCGGTATTCGAGCGGGTGTAAACACCCTCCCCCCCGCGCCGCCTTCGGCGTCACCCCCCAGGGGGCAACGCGGTGCGGCCCGGCGAAGCCGGTTCCGCCGCGTTCTGGGTGGGGCCCGCGCTCCGGAGACTGTTTGCTCTCCTTTGTGTGTCTTGACTGGGGCGCTCGTGCCGTCAACACTGGTGCCCTTTGTATTTCCAATTTCTGCCGCACCCCATGACGCGTGAACACACCACCGGCGCCACCTGGGCGCCCATGCTGGCCGAACTGGAGCGCGGCCTGCTGCAGCGCGACGTGGCGGCCCGTGCGCTGCTGCTGGCGGCGCTGGCGGGCGAACACGTGCTGCTGCTCGGCCCGCCCGGCACCGCCAAGAGCGAACTCGCGCGCCGCCTGCAGCGCCTGCTGCCCGGCGCGCACTATTTCGAGCGCCTGCTCACGCGCTTCACCGTGCCCGAAGAACTGTTCGGTCCACTCTCGCTGCGCGCGCTGGAAGACGACCGCTACGAGCGCCTGACCGAGGGTTACCTGCCCAGCGCCGAGGTGGCCTTTCTCGACGAGGTGTTCAAGGCCAACTCGGCCATCCTCAACACCCTGCTCGGCCTGTTGCACGAGCGCCAGTTCGACAACGGCAGCCAGCGCGTGGCCGTGCCCCTGGTGTGCCTGGTCGGCGCCAGCAACGAACAGCCGCAGGACGACAGCCTGCTCGCCTTCTACGACCGTTTCCTGCTGCGCGTGCCGGTGCAGCCGGTGGACGACCAACACTTCACGGCCCTGCTGCTGGCCGACGCGCCGGCCGCAGGCGACACCCCGACCGACGCGCTGATCGACCCGGCCATGGTGCAGGCCCTGCGCGAGCGCGCACCGCAAGTCCCGCTGGGCGAAGCCGCGCTGAAGCTGCTGCTGCAGGCCCGCCAGCACGCGGGCCAGACCGGGCAGACCGTGTCGGACCGCCGCTGGCGCCAGCTCGTGGCCCTGCTGCAGTTGCAGGCCGCCAGCCGCGGGGCCAGCGAGGTCGGCCCCTGGGACCTCTGGCTGCTGCCCTTCGCATTGGCGGCCGACCCGGCCCAGGTGCACGGCTGGACCACGCTGTTCCTGCACCAGGTCGCCCGGACCGCACCCTTGCCGATCGACGGGCTGGAGCGCGCGGTGATGGCCTTCGAGTCGCAGCTCGACACCGAGCGCCGCGCCCCGCCCGACGCGCAGGACGACAGCGCCGGCAAGCTGGCGCTGGCGCGTGCCATCACCCGCCCCGGCGAAGAAAGCGAGATGGTGCGTTTCACCAGCGCGCGCGCCCAGCGCCACTACAGCCCAGTGCACATCGAAGCCCGCGTGGCGCAATGCGATGACTTGCTGGAGCGGCTGCTGGCATTGCACGACGAGTGGCTGGCAGTCGCCCACGCGGTGCTGGCCGAGGCCCGGTCGCACGACTGGTTGCCCCCGAGCTGGCTGCTGCAGATCGAAGCCGCACACGCCGAACGCTGCGGTCAGCTGGCGGGCCTGTGCGCGCAGCACCAGTCCACGCGCAACGGTTTTGCAGACCTGCCGGTGGACGCAGAGTCCACTGAGAACGCACCGGCGCCGGTGCATTGGGCATCCCCGTGAAGGCGTCGACAGGCTCGGCCCGGACGGGCGGGTCGGTCGACACCGTGCCCACGGTCACCGTTCGCCCTGAGCCTGTCGAAAGGCTGAGCTTTCCTGACCGCCCCTACCACCACCTGAACACCCTGCCGCGCGAACTCTGGCGCTGGGCCGTGGTGTGCAGCAGCGGCCCGGCCACGCGCCGCCTGCCGGAGCTGGCCCACTGGGTGCATGCGCTGATGGACGGCGCCCTGCCCGACCCGGCGCACGACTTCGGCGACCCTTCAGCCATCCAGGCGCTGCGCCCGCTGCTGGCCGAGCTGGACCTGCTCACGCTCACGCGCCAGAGCGCGCCGCTGACCCGGCAGGTGCTGCAAAGCCTGCTGTGGCACCTGGACAGCCTGATCGACCGCCCGGCCGACGAGCCGCGCGAGCAGGCCATCAGCCGCATGCAGGCCGGCTTTCGCGACAGCTGGGACGTGCAGCGCCAGGGCTGGGACGAGGTGCTGGCGCTGCTGCAGTCGCTGGGCGATCTGGCCCACCTGCGCTGGGACGACCTGGCCGGCCAGCTCAACCGGCACGAGTGGCAGGAAGCGCGCCGCATCGGCCAGCTGCTGCAGCGCCTGCCGGCGCTGGCCCGCTTCATCGACGGCGTGGGTCGCCGCGACACCCACCGGCAACGCCCCCCGGCGCGCACCGCCCGGCCCGATCCGGCGCCCGACGCGCAAGCCGCGCAGCGCCAGGCCGACGAGGAAGAGCGCCGCCCCGAGCCCACCGCGGTGGACGGCGTGCGCCGTTCGCGCAACCTCGCGCGCATGGCCGGCAGCGAGAGCCTGAACCTGACCCACCCGGTGCTGCACCGGCTCTGGCGCGCGCGTTTCGCCGAAGCGCAACTGCTGACCTACGACGACCGCGCCCGCGAAACTTCCCGGCGGCCGCTGCCGTTGCCCGAACACCGGCCGCAGCGCCTGGCGCCCACCCACGCCGGGCGCGGCCCGCTGATCATCTGCCTCGACACCTCGGGCTCCATGCGCGGCGCGCCGGAGAGCGTGGCCAAGGCCTGCGTGCTGCAGGCGCTGCGCAGCGCCCACGCCGGCCAGCGCCCCTGCCGCTTGCTGGCCTTCGGCGGCCCGAGCGAACTGCTGGAGCGCGACCTCACGCTCGACGCCACGGGGCTGGAGCACCTGCTCGACCTGATGGGCCAGAGCTTCGACGGTGGCACCGACGTGCAGACGCCGATCGAACGCGCCATCGCCCTGGTGCAGACCACCGGCTGGGAAGAGGCCGACCTGCTGGTGGTGAGCGACGGCGAGTTCGGCGTCACCCCCGCCACGCTGCAGCAGCTGCGCGAGGCCAAGGAACGGCTGGCCTTGCGTGCGCACGGCATCCTGATCGGCGACCGCGAAACCATCGGCCTGCTGGAGGTCTGCGACCACCTGCACTGGGTGCGCGAGTGGCGGCGCTACGGCAGCGGCGCCAGCGCGGTGGCCGACGATTTCTCTCCCGTGCACAGCCGCAGCCTGACCGCCCTCTATTTTCCCAACGCAATCAGAAGGTAAGCCCCCCCCTGCGCCACTGCGCGGCTTCCCCCCCCCGGAGGGGGGACCACGCCCTGTGGCCCGGCGAAGCCGGTTCCACGGCGTGTGCCGGAATACACGCAACCGTCTGTTCGTCTTGTCCGCTTGTCTGCACGCTTCGAACTTTGGGTCACCCTCCGCGCCAGCGGCGAGGTCGGGTTCAGGAGACAGCCCTGTCCGGGTGCGCCAGCCGACGAGCCTCGCTGGCCGTTTGGGGCGGGTGCAAACTGGCCATCAGCTTGCGCAGGTTCGGCACCGCCGCCTGGGCCCTGGCCCCGCTCACCCGCAGCAGGTCCATCTGGCCGGGGTCGACGGGACCGGCACCGTCCAGCAGCACACCCATGGTGTATGGAGTGGTGCATGTCAGCGCCCTCGTGTGAAAGGGGGTGCAGGAGCGGCCGGCTCATCATGGTGCCTCCCGCAGCAACTGGTGGACCGCCAGCTGGCCGACCTGGCGCGTGCCCTGATTCCGGGTGCCGAGCACGTGCTGGCCTACCACCTGCTCGCCCGGGGCAACGGCTGGGCCGCCACCGACGGCGAGCCGCCGGTGCGGCTGGCGCAGGGCGACATCGTGATGTTTCCGCGCGACGACGGACACGTCATTTCCAGCGCACCGGGCATGCATGCGCAGGAAGACCACAGCGACTGGCGCTTCACCACCCGCAACGACCCCAAACCCATCGCGGTGACCGACCACCGCGAACTGGCGCATGCAGCTCGGCCCCGGCCTGCTGCGCAACAGCGACAGCAAGGTCGCAATGATCGCGCAGGAGGTGGGTTACGACTCGGAAGCGTCGTTCCCCCGCGCGTTCAAACGCAGCGTGGGACAGCCGCCCGCGGCGTGGCGGCGCAAGCAGCGTGTGGGCGCCTGACGCAGCGCGGTATCAATCGCCCTGGAAGCCGCCCGAACGGTAGGTCAGCACCAGCGTGTCTCGCCAGCCCAGCTCGCCACCCACCAGCGGCTGGATCGGCGTGGTTTCATGGATCACACGCGCATCGTCCAGCAGCAGCAGCGACCAGGGCTCGGTCAGTGTGAAGCGCTGGCCGCTGGGGCCGTCGGCCTCGAACACGCGGCTCTCGCCGCCCTTGATGCGGTGGCGCCCGAGCATGAACACCGCCACCAGATCGACGCCGTCGCGGTGAGCGCCTTCGGGCGTGGGTCGGCCGATGCCGTCGGTGGTGTCGATGCGGAAGGGGTGCGCTTCGACAAACCAGGGCTGCGGGACGCGCAGGGCGGACACCGCTTCGCCCACCCGCGCCAGCAGGCGGTTCCACACCGGCAGCGCGACCTGCTCGGGCTGCATGGGCTCGAACCAGCGCTGCATGCCGCCGTGCAGGGCGTTGTATTCCAGCGGCTGCCAGTGGGCGCGGTGCGGCGCCTGCTGCACCGACTGGCCATCGACCACGAAGCAGCTGTGGCGGCGACTTCGGTAGCGCCCACCGTCTTTCAGGTAGGCATCGGGCGGCAGGTGATCCCAGCCGGCGTGCAGCGCATCGAGCTCGGCCACGTCGGCCGGCAGCCATTGCCGCACATCGGCGGCAGAGATCAACGCAAAACCGTGCAAACGCAGGGCGGCATCCACCCCGTCAAGGGGCACACAGGGTGGCAAGAAAGCACTGGTGGTCATGGCGGGGCAGTGTAACGGTGCCGGCCGTGCCCGCATCCGCATCCGGGTTCACCCGCAGTGGAACCCTGAGGAGTTTCTGCGCTGGATCAAAACGTGGCCGTGGGCGGGCTGTCAAGCTGCTGGCAAAGTCAAGGAGGTTGATATGAATACTGTTGAATGGTCCGATGCTTTGCTGCTGGACTACGAGCCCATGGACGCCGTGCACCGCGAATTTGTGGCCCTGCTGGCGCTGGCACAAAACGCACCCGACGCCACCCTGCCCCTGGCTTGGGCCGCGGTCGTGGATCACACCGTGGAACATTTCGGTCGGGAAGACGATTGGATGCGAAAGACACGGTTTTCCGCCGCCGAGAACCACATCATCCAGCACCGCGTGGTGCTCAACGTGCTGCGGGAAGGCTTGGCGCTGGCGCGCGCTGGCCAACTGGACGCGGTCCGTGAAATGGCCGGTGAGCTGGCTGTCTGGTTCGCCAAACACACCCAGTCGCTGGACGCCGCCCTGGCGTTGCACATGCGCCGCGAACCCGCTGGCGGTGGTGCGTCCGGGCGCACACGCGGGGGCAACCCGACGGCCCATGCGCACCTGTAGCAGGCCCCTCTGGAGCGACCCGAGCGAGGCAAAGGAGACAAGGCCCCGAATAACCCCAACGGAGATGGGGTAAACCATGTAAGCACAATATTCGGCCTTGTTTATATTGTTTCCACTGAAGGAGACAACCATGGCCGAAGCCATTCAAGCAAGCGCTGTCGAGGGCGAGAACCTGACGCGCGAAACCCAGGACGGTGATCAACGCCCCGGAGACGCCGAGCGCGGACCTTCGGTGTTCTCGCTTCAGCTCGCCACCCTGCGCCCGTCCGACCCGATCCGCTGGCTCCAGCTGGGCTGGCAGGACTTCCGGCGCTGCCCGCGCATCGGCCTGTTTTACGGTCTGTGTTTTTTCGCCATGGGCCACGCGCTGCTCGCGGTGTTCCAGAACGCCCCCGCCTATGTGCTGGCGCTGAGCGCCGGTTTCCTGCTGATGGGGCCGTTCCTGTGCCTGGGTCTTTACGACGCCAGCAAGGCCATGCAGACCCACGACCACCGCCCCTCGCTGCGCGCCTCCCTGCAGGCCTGGCGGCCCACCAAGGGCACGATGGGCATCTTTGCCGGCGTGCTGCTGATCCTGGAACTGCTCTGGGGCCGGGCTTCGCTGGTGGTGTTTGCCGTCACCTTCAACACCATGCCATCGACCGAGAAGCTGCTGCCGCAGCTGATCAACCCCGAGAACATCGGCTTCCTGATCACCTACACCCTCGTTGGCGGCCTCTTCGCCGGCCTGATCTTCATCACCAGCGTGATCTCGATCCCGATGATCATGGACCGCAAGACCGATGCGGTCTCGGCCGGCCTCACCAGCATCCGCGCCTGCCTGCAGAATCCGGGCGTGATGCTGATCTGGGGTGCACTCATCACCGCGCTGATCGGCCTGGCCATGTTGCCGGTGTTCCTCGGCCTGTTGGTCATCGGCCCGGTGATCGGGCACGCCACCTGGCACGCCTACCGGCACATCGTGCCCGTGCAGACCGAAGGCAGCGCCTGATCCTCAGGCGTTGACGTTCACCACCAGGCGCCCGCGCACCTGGCCCGCCAGGATGTCGCTGGCCGCATTGATCGCATCCCCCAGCCCGATTTCGTGCGTGATGGCGGCGAGTTTGCTGCGGTCCAGGCCGGTGGCCAGTTGCGCCCACGCGGCCTCGCGCCGGGCCAGCGGCGCCATCACGCTGTCGATGCCGTAAAGCGTCACGCCGCGCAGGATGAACGGCGCCACCGACGCCGGCAGGTCCATGCCCTGCGCGAGACCGCAAGCCGCCACGGCGCCGCCGTAGCGCGTGCTCGCGCAAGCGTTCGCCAGCGTGTGGCTGCCCACCGCATCGACCACGCCGATCCAGCGTTCCTTCTGCAGCGGCCTGCCCGCGGCGCTCAGCGTGCTGCGGTCGATGACCTCGGCCGCGCCGAGGGTCTTGAGGAAGTCCGCCTCGCCCAGCCGGCCGGTGGACGCCACCACGGTGTGGCCCAGACCCGCGAGCAGCGCGATGGCGATGCTGCCCACGCCGCCGTTGGCCCCAGTGACCAACACCTCGCCGCTGCCGGGTTTCACGCCCGCCTCGGCCCAGTGCCGCTGCAACGCCATCACGCACAGCATGGCGGTGTAGCCCGCGGTGCCGATGGCCATGGCGTCGCGCGCATCCAGACCTTCGGGCAGGGCCACGAGCCAGTCGCCCTTGACCCGCGCCAACTGCGCGAGGCCGCCCCAGTGCGATTCACCGACGCCGAAGCCGTTGAGGATGACGCGGTCGCCGGCCTTCCAGCGCGGGTGTTCGCTCGCGGTCACGGTGCCGGCGAAATCGATGCCCGGCACCAGGGGAAAGCTGCGCACCACGGGTGACTTGCCCGTGATGGCCAGGCCGTCCTTGTAGTTGAGGGTGGACCAGTCCACCCGCACCGTCACGTCGCCGCTGGCGGGCAGTTGCGCCTCGTCGAGTTCGGTCAGCGCGCAGCGGTAGCCGGCGTCATCGGTCTTGTTGATCAGCAGGGCCTTGAACATGGGAGTCTCCTTGTGAAGCGGGCGCGGTTTCGCGCCAGAGGCGGGCCAGCAGCCACCAGCCGGCCAGGGTGTTGAGCACGGCGAACAGGGTCAGCAGACCCCGCATCGCGCCGGTGGGCTGGATCACCATCAAAGCCGACGTCATGGCAGAAGACATCAGATTGAGCACGATCACCAGCCAGAAAAGGGGCATTCGCGGCTGCCAGAGTCGGCGCAGCGGGGAGAAAGCGTTGGTCATGCAGACGATTGTGCCGGGAGGCGACTGCCCCGAGGGGCCATCAACCATTCAGGCCGCGGGTTCCCGCTCCTGCAGCAAGCGCCACATCACCTTGCCGCTGCCGCTCTTGGGCAGGGCTTCGACGAACTGCACCACACGCGGGCACTTGTAGACCGCCATGTTTTCGCGACACCAGTCCAGGATGTCCTGTTCGCTGGTCTGGCCGAGCGCGCTGCCGCGCAGCACCACCACGGCTTTCACACTTTCGCCCCGGTAGTCGTCTTTCGTGCTGATCACGCAGGCTTCGGCGATCGCCGGGTGGCGGAACATCAACGCCTCCACCTCGGCCGGCCAGACCTTGAAGCCGCTGGCGTTGATCATGCGTTTGAGGCGGTCGGTGATGAAGAAATAACCGTCCTCGTCCACCTTGCCGAGGTCGCCGGAACGGAAGTATTTTTCGCCGTTGAAATCGATGAAGGCCGCCTCGGTGGCGTCGGGACGCTTCCAGTAGCCCGCGAACACCGAGGGTCCGCGGATGATGATTTCGCCCGCCTCGCCCACCGGCATTTCCTGCAGCGTCTCCGGGTCCACCACGCGCGCATCGGTGCTCAGGAACGGGATGCCCAGGCACTGCTGTTTGGGCGCATCGGGCGGGTTGTTGTGCGAAGGCGCGGCGGTTTCGGTGAGGCCATAGCCCTCGGCGTAACGCAGGCCGAACTGGTCGAACAGCCGCTGTGCCACCGCCTGCGGCATGGCCGCGCCGCCGCCGCCGATGAAGACCAGGCTGGAGAGGTCGTACTGGTCGAAACGCGGGCTGGCCAGCAGGTCGATCACCATGGTGGGGATGTTGCTCCAGTGCGTGACGCGCCAGGCCGAGATCTGGCGCCCGGCAAGTTCGCGGTCCCATCGCGGCATGATGACCAGCGTGGCCCCGGTGTACAGCCCTGAGTGCATGCCCACCACCATGCCGGTGATGTGGAACATGGGCACCACCACCAGCGACACGTTTTCCGGCGTGCCGCCGGTCCACAGGCTGCAGGCCACGGCGTTGTGCATGATGCTGGCGTGCGTGTGCATGCAGCCCTTGGGCAGGCCGGTGGTGCCGCTGGTGTAGGGCAGCACGCACAGATCCGCTGGCTGGCGGTCGTGCGCCGGCGCGGTGTGGCGGCTGGCCATCGCGTCGGCCCAGTCGGCCACGCTGCCCCCCGGCAGAGCCGGCAGCGGGTGGCGGGTCGTCAGCCAGTCGATCCACGCGGGCGGGATGTCGGCCTGCGGTCCGATGGCGTCGTGGTAGTGCGCCACGACCAGGTGCGACAGCCGCTGCGCCTCGGGCAGGTCGGCGTTGGCCTTGAGCAGGTCGCCCGCGAGGTCGGCCGCGCAGACCGCGACCTTCACGTCGGGGTCGGTGATGTAGTGCTTGAGCTCCTCGGCCCGGTTCATCGAGTTCACCGGCACCACCACCGCGTTGGCCCGCAGGATGGCGTAATGCGCCACGATCCACTGCGGGCAGTTCTGCATCAGCAGGATCACACGGTCGCCAGCGCGCACGCCCTGCTCATGCAGGTGGCCCGCCAGCCGCTCGGCCTGCGCCAGCAGTTCGCTGTAGCTGAGCTGCTGATCGAAGAACACCAGCGCCGGCTTGTCGGGATAGCGCTGCGCGCTCACCACCAGGTTGTGCCAGAGCGAGGTCACGGGTGGACTGATGCGGTGCGGCAGGCGCTTCGGCCAGAAGCGGTGGTGGGGGCGCGGCTGAACATGAACGGCCACCGGGGCGGCGTTTGCAGGGCTCATCGGTTTGTCTCCTGATACTTCTTTTCAACGCGAGCATACGGGGCTGCGCTGCAAAAAGAAAAGCAGCCATGTCGCGCCTGAGACCGCTGGCGGGCCTTGTCGGTGGCACGGAACGTGCTGGTACCAAAGCACGGATTTTGGCGTGGGTCAAAGCCCATACGGTGATACCTTTTACGCATAGTTTTCCCACGTAAACCCCGATGTCGTGGCCCTTACAGCGGTAATACAGTCGCTCTGCGGGCCAGATATGCCTTCTTCTGGTGCACATTGCCCGAATCATCAACTTTTAGACCAAAACGGAGCTACCGATGAAATTGAATGCCCTGAAATTGACCGTGATGGGACTGGGCGCTGCAGCCGCCCTGATGAGCCTGCCGGCCCACGCCGGCAAGACCGTGGACGCCATCAAGGCGCGTGGCCAATTGGTCTGCGGTGTGAACGTCGGCCTGGCGGGCTTCTCCGCCGCTGACAGCAATGGCAACTGGTCGGGCCTGGACGTGGACTATTGCAAAGCCGTGGCCGCCGCCCTGCTGGGCGACGCCACCAAGGTCAAGTGGGTGCCGCTGACGGCCCAGCAGCGCTTCACCGCCCTGCAATCTGGCGAGGTCGACATTCTCTCGCGCAACACCACCAACACCCTGTCGCGCGACGCCTCGCTCGGCCTGCACTTCGTGGGCGTGAACTACTACGATGGCCAGGGCTTCCTGGTCAACAAGGGCAAGATCACCAGCGCCAAGCAACTCAAGGGCGCCACGGTGTGCGTGCAGTCCGGCACCACCACCGAGAAGAACCTGACCGACTTCTCGCGCGCCCACAAGCTCAACATCAAGGCCGTGGTGTTCGAGAAACTCGAAGCCTCCACCGGCGCCTACTTCGCCGGCCGCTGCCAGGCCTACACCACCGACGCCTCGGGCCTGGCCTCGATCCGCGCCAAGGAAGCCAAGGTGCCGACCGACCACGTGATCCTGCCCGACCTGATCTCCAAGGAGCCGCTGGGCCCGATGATCCGCCGCGGTGATGACGACTTCTTCGCCATCACCAAATGGGTGCTCAACGGCCTGATCGAAGCCGAGGAATACGGCATCACCCAGGCCAACGTGGACGAGATGAAGAAGAGCACCGATCCGCAAGTGGGCCGCATGCTGGGCTCCACCGAAGACCTCGGCAAGCACCTGGGCCTGGACAAGGAATGGCTGGCCCGCTCGATCAAGGCCGTGGGCAACTACGGCGAAAAGTTCGAACGCAACGTCGGCCCCAAGACCGCCATCAACCTGCCGCGCGGCAAGAACAACCTCTGGAGCGCAGGCGGCTTCATGTACGCAGCTCCGCTGCGCTGATCCGGCACCCTCGGCACTTGGCCGTCGCAGGCACAAGTGTTCTATGAACACCGTTTCGTAGGGCACTTGTGCCATTTTTTTAGCCCCTTCCTTTCTGGGAAACGCATCCATGTCCAATCAGTCCATGATTGAAGCGCGGCCGCTACCCGCCAAAAAAAGGCGCTCGATTTCGTGGAACAGCCGCGAAGGTCGCAGCGTCATCTACCAGGTGGTCGCCATCGCCTCGGTGGCCACCCTCATCTGGCTGCTGGTGCGCAACACGCTGCGCAACATGCGCGAACGCGGCATCCAGAGCGGCTACGACTTCATGGGCCAGCCCTTCGGTTTCGACGTCAGTGAAACCCTGATCCCGTACGACGTGATGAGCACGTACTGGACGGCCTTCTCCATCGGCATGCTCAACACACTCAAGGTCGCCCTGATCGGCATCGTGCTGGCCACGATCCTCGGCACGCTGATCGGTGTGGGGCGTTTTTCGCCCAACCTCCTGCTGCGCAAGATCTGCTACGGCTATGTCGAGTTCTTCCGCAACGTGCCGATCTACCTGCAGTTGCTGATCTGGTACATCGTGTTCACCGAGATCCTGCCCAGCTTCGAAGAGGCCTGGCAGGTGGGCCACTTCTACCTGAGCAAGGGCGGCCTGTCCTTCCCCTGGCCGATCTGGAAGCTGGGGCAGACACTCGCACTCATCGGACTGGTGCTGGGCGCGGTGGGCTCCTGGCTGTATGCCCGCAAGGCCAGCAGACACTTTGACCTCACGGGCCAGCAAAAACCGGTGCTGCTGGTGTCGCTGGCGTTGATGATGGGCCTGGCCTTGCTGGGCTGGCTGGCCGGTGGCGCGCCCACCGGGTGGAGCCTGCCGGAAAAGGGCAATTTCCAGATCGAAGAAGGCGCGGCGTTCAGCCCCGAGTTCCTCGCCCTGCTGCTCGGTCTGGTGCTCTACACCGCGTCGTTCATCGCCGAGATCGTGCGCTCGGGCATCGCATCGGTTTCGCTCGGACAACACGAAGCCGCGGCCTCGCTCGGACTGAGCAAGCGCCAGTCCATGCGGCTGGTCGTGCTGCCGCAGGCCTTGCGCGTGATCATCCCGCCACTGACCAGCCAGTATCTGAACCTGACCAAGAACTCGTCGCTGGCCGTGGCCATCGGTTACCCCGATCTGGTGTCGATTGCCAACACCACGCTGAACCAGACCGGTCGCGCCATCGAAGCCCTCTCGATCGTGATGCTGGTCTACCTCACGCTGTCCCTCATCACCTCGGCGCTGATGAACTGGTTCAACGCCAGTGCAGCCATCCAGGAGCGCTGACCATGCAACAGACCTACCAACCGATCGACGCACGCCCGATGCCGGGCCTGAGCACGGGTATCGTCGCCTGGCTCAAGATCAACCTGTTTTCCAGCCTGGGCAACAGCATCAAGACGCTGGTGGTCCTGGGCATTGCCTTGTGGGCGCTGTACGGCGCCATGGGCTGGACAGTGACCAACGCCGTCTTCGGCGCCAACCTCGAAGCATGCAACAGCGTGCGGGGCATCGGCGCCTGCTGGGGCGTGGTGACCGAAAAAGGCCGCCTGATCGTCATGGGCCGCTACCCCGACACCGAACACTGGCGCCCGGTGATCGCCACCGCGCTGATGCTCGCCGTGGTGGGCATCAGCTGCATGCCCCGTTTCTGGAACAAGGCGTTGCCCCTGATCTGGGTGGCGATGCTGGTGGTCTATTTCATCCTCATGAAAGGTGGCGTGCTCGGTCTGACCCCTGTGGACACCGACCAGTGGGGCGGCCTGCCGCTGACCGTGATGCTGACCGTGGTGGCGATGACGATGGCTTTCCCGCTCTCGATCTTCGTGGCGCTGGGCCGGCGCTCCAACATGCCAGCCATCAAGACCCTGTGCACGCTCTACGTGGAGCTGATCCGCGGCGTGCCGCTGATCACGGTGCTGTTCATGGCCTCGTTCATGCTGCCGCTGTTCATGCCCGATGGCGTGCAGATCGACGTGCTCATCCGCGTGGTGGTGGGCATCACGCTGTTCTCGGCGGCGTACATGGCCGAGGTGGTGCGCGGCGGCCTGCAGGCCCTGCCCAAGGGCCAGACCGAAGCCGCGGCCACGCTGGGCCTGAGCTACTGGCAGACCCAGCGCAAGATCGTGCTGCCACAGGCGCTGTCCATGGTGGTGCCCTCGCTCATGAACACCTTCATCGGCATGTTCAAGGACACCTCGCTGGTCACCATCGTCTCGCTCTACGAGCTCACCGGCGCGCTGGCCCTGGCGCTCAACGCCGACGCCGACTGGCGCCCCTTCAAGCTCGAAGCCTATTTCTTCATCACGCTGATCTATTTCGTGTTCTGTTTTGCCATGTCGCGCTACAGCCTGTGGGTCGAGAAACGCACCGCCGTGAGTAAAGTGAGATGACCCCCTGCGCCGCTTCGCGTCTCCCCCCTGAAAGGGGGGCGTCACCAGCCGTCTGGCAAAGCCAGCCCGGCGGTGACTCTGGGTGGAAGCCCATCGCGCGCCGTCCATCACACATTGAACAAGTCGAGTCTCTTTTCGAAAGCCTCTCATGACCTCACCAGAAGCCCCCATCATCCAGTTCGACAAGGTCAACAAGTGGTACGCCAGCAATGGCTACCACGTGCTGCGCGACGTCAACCTCAGTTTCGCCAAGGGCGAGAAGGTCGTGATCTGCGGCCCCTCGGGCTCCGGCAAATCGACGCTGATCCGCTGCATCAACGCGCTGGAGGAATACCAGCAGGGCAAGCTCACGGTGGACGGCACCGTGATCGGCGACGACCTCAAAGGCATCGACAAGGTGCGCCGCGAAGTCGGCATGGTGTTCCAGCAGTTCAACCTGTTCCCGCACCTCACCGTGCTGGAGAACCTGATCCTTTCTCCCACCTGGGTGGCCAAGCTGCCACGCAACGTGGCGATTGAAAAGGCCATGGTGCAGCTGGAGCGCGTGCGCATCGCCGAACACGCCAACAAATACCCGCTGCAGCTCTCGGGCGGTCAGCAGCAGCGCGTGGCGATCGCGCGCGCGCTGTGCCTCACGCCCAAGATCATGCTGTTCGACGAGCCCACCTCGGCACTCGACCCGGAAATGATCAAGGAAGTGCTGGACGTGATGATTGGCCTGGCCGACCAGGGCATGACCATGTTGTGCGTGACGCACGAAATGGGCTTCGCCAAGGCCGTGGCCGACCGCGTGATCTTCATGGACCAGGGCCAGGTGGTGGAGCAGAACACGCCCGAGGAGTTCTTCAACCACCCGCAGACCGACCGCAGCAAGGACTTTTTGTCCAAGATCCTGGGGCACTAACCCCCCAGGCTGAGCGGGGCGCGAACCCGCTCAGACGTGGCGCCGGGGACCGGTACCCATGGACTCGGGCAGCGCCGCATCGGCCCGCTGGTGCAGCGCTTCGATGATGTGGCAGTGGTCGTCCGAGCCGTCGCAGCGCTTGCGCAGCGCGAGCAGGTCCTTCTCCAGCGCGCGCAGCTCGGTCAGGCGCTGGCGCACATGGCCCAGGTGTTCGTCCAGCGCCGCGCTGGCGGTGGCGCAGTCGGCCTTGTTGTTCAGGTCCAGCGCCAGCAGGGTGCGCACCTCGCCCTGCGACATGTCCATCGCCCGGCACTGGCGCACGAAGCGCAGCCGGTGGATGTCCGATTCGCTGTAGAGCCTGTAATGATTGTCGCCCCGCGCCTGCGGCTGCAGCAGGCCCTCGCGCTCGTAGTAGCGGATGTTGGCCGCGCTCACGCCGGACCGCCGGGCGGCCTCGCCGATGCGGTGCTGTGGTGCCTGCGACAACGTCGGTTCCGTCATGCTTGACCTTCAAGTGGCTTCAAGGTTTCCAATCATGACACGCCGCCTCTCCCACGCCCACCGAAAGCCCCTTTCATGGCCTGCACCTCCTGCCATTCCAGTTGCTCCACCGATACCGCCACCGCCACCCAGACCATCGACCCGCGCTGGCGCAAGGCGCTGTGGATCGCGCTCGCCGTCAACGCCAGCATGTTCTTCGTTGAACTGATCGCCGGCCTGCAGGCCAACTCGGTTTCGCTGCTGGCCGATGCGGTGGACTTCGCCGGCGATGCCGCCAACTACGCGCTCTCGCTGGCGGTGCTCAGCATGGCGCTGGTCTGGCGCAGTCGCGCCGCTCTCGTCAAGGGCGTGACCATGTTCAGCTACGGCGTCTTCGTGCTGGCCCGCGCGGGCTGGATGCTGCACACGGGCAGCGTGCCCGAGCCGCTCACCATGGGTGTGGTCGGCTTCATCGCGCTGCTGGCCAACGCCGGCGTGGCCGTGCTGCTGTATGCGTTTCGCGCCGGCGACGCCAACATGCGCAGCGTCTGGCTGTGCTCGCGCAACGACGCGCTGTCCAACGTGGCGGTGATGCTCGCCGCGTTCGGCGTCTTCGGCACCGGATCGGCCTGGCCCGACTTGGCGGTGGCGGGCGTGATGGCCGTGCTGGCGATCTCGGCCGGTGTCTCGGTGGTGCGCCAGGCGCGGGGTGAACTGGCCGTGACGGCTGTACAGGGCCACGCGCATTGAACTGAACGGAGCATGGGTCCCACCCCGACGGTGGCAGGGTCGAGGAGAGGAACTTCCTGTCCGCAGCCCGTATCATCCACAGCGATGCGCCATTTCCTCATCGCCCTCATGATCGCCCTGCTGCCCGTGCGCGGCTGGGTGGGCGCGGCCATGGCGTTCTCGATGCAGGCAAACCCCGCCAGCCCGGCGGCCCACGCCGGCTGCCCAGACCACGCGCCACCGGCCTCATTGCTCACTGCACAGCAAACACCACCGTTGTCTGAGATGGCCAGCCCGGCCACCAACACCGGCAGCGCCGCCGACAGCACCCACCAGCACAGCGCCTGCGACATCTGCAACGGCCCGGCCATGGCCGCATCGGCCACCGCGCTGCTGACCCTGACCGCTGTGCACCCCCAGCACGCCTCGCGCGTCGAACGCTTCGCCAGTTCCGAGCCGCGGCAGGGCGTGAAACCACCCATTTCCTGAAGATCCACGCCACAGGTGCGTCCGCCGCCGGCCAAAGCCGTGCGCAGGCGGACGCCGTTTCGGGTTTTCAGGAGACATCCATGACCGTTTTTCGGTGGCACCAGCCACCTTCGCTCCCGTCCACCGAAGGCTGGCGAACTGCGCTCGTTGCGCTCACCCTCGCGCTGAGTCTTCCGCTGCCGGCCCTGGCGCAGAGACCCTCGGCAGCGCTGGTGGCGTCCGACCCCGCCACGCCCACCGCGCCGCCCGCCGTGCTGGCCCTGCCGGCCCTCGATACCGCGGCCGCCCCTGAACAGCCGACCGACATCGAGCGTGCCCGGGCCATCTGGCAACGCGCCAACCAGCGCGTGGCCGAGTTTCCGCGCGGCCACATCGACCTGCTGCGCTGGGAGGCGCAGAACCCCGCGCGGCCCTCAGCCGAAGCCGGTGAAACGGGCGCGAACCCGCCAGCGCTGGACATGGCCGGTGCGTTGCGCCAGTCACTGCGTCACCGGCCGGGGTTGTTCTCCCACGCCGGCATGAACGAGCTGGAACGTGCCTCCGTGCAGCGCGCCTACGCGGAACACGTGCGTGATCTGCAACGCACCTGGATCGACGCGGTCGCCACGCGCCAGCGCCTGCGCCTGGTGGGCGAGTCGCTGGAAGCGGCGGCCATCGGCGCCGAACTCGGCCAGCGCATGGTGCAGGCCGGCAACTGGAGCCAGGCCCGGCTGCTGCGCGAGCAGCTCACCGAGGCCCAGGCGCGGCAAGCCTGGACCCGCGCCGCGCAGGCGCAGCAGGCCGCCACCGAGCAACTGGCCCGCCTGCTGGGCGTTTGGGACGCCCAGGCGGTGGTGCAGCTGACGCAGCGCCTGCCGGCCCAGTTGCCCGAACCGCCGGCCGCGCTGTCGATGGGCAACGCCGACGCGGAGGCCGCCGCCCTGCGCAGCCAGCCCCTGCTGGCCCAGCAACGCCTGAAAGCCGAACGGGCGCTCGTGGCCGTGAGCCCGGAGCGCCTGGCCGCCTGGTCGCAGGCGGTGGACGAAGCCCTGAAAACGCCCGCCGCGCCGGCCGGTTCAACGCCCTGGCTCGCACCTGAGATCGGCGACCCGCGGCTGGTCCGTGACCACGGGCTGGAAGCTGCCGTGACAGCCGAATCGGCGCTGCTCACGGCCGCCGCCAAACGCCGCTCGATGGCGCGAGAAGCCTGGAGCCAGCTGCATTCACAACATGCCAGCGCCCTGCAAGCCCAGCAGGTGCTGCGCCTGCAGACCGCACAGGAGCAGGAAACCCTGCTGCGCTACAACGGCATGCTGCAGAGCAGCTGGGACCTGCTCGCCAGCGCAGGCGAACGCCTGAACGCGCTCGACGCCGCACTGATGGCCCGGCGCGACTTCTGGCTCGCCCAGGCCGACTGGGACGCCCTGCTCGCCGGGGCCGATGTGGAGCCCGCCAGCACGGGCGCGAGCAGCGACAACAACAACCGCGCCGCCGCGGGAGGACACTGAACATGACACCCCCCCTCAACCGAAGACTCTTTTTTGCCGGTGCTGCCACCGCCGTGGCCGCTGCCAGCGTGAGCCGCGTGGCGCTCGCCGCCCTGCCCGATGCCGTTCAGCAGACCTCGCCCGACACGGCTGCGCCCTGGACGCCACCCGGCGTCACCGGCGCGGGCCGGCCGTACAACCCCGTGGTCACGCTCAACGGCTGGACCCTGCCCTGGCGCATGAAGGATGGCGTGAAAGAGTTCCACCTGGTGGCCGAACCCGTGGTGCGCGAGATGGCGCCCGGCTTCCTCGTCAACATGTGGGGCTACAACGGCCAGAGCCCGGGACCGACCATCGAGGTGGTCGAAGGCGACCGCGTGCGCCTGTACGTCACCAACCGGCTGCCCGAACACACCACCATCCACTGGCATGGCCAGCGCCTGCCTGCCGGCATGGACGGCGTGGGCGGGCTCACACAGCCGCAGATCCCGGTGGGCAAGACCTTCGTCTACGAGTTTGTGGCGCGGCGCCCTGGCACCTTCATGTACCACCCGCACGCCGACGAGATGGTGCAGATGGCCATGGGCATGATGGGCCTGTGGGTCACGCACCCCAAGGCCAAACACCCGCTGATCGACGACGTGGCGCGCGACTACTGCTTCCTGCTCAACGCCTTCGACGTCGAGCCCGGCAGCATGACGCCGCAGGTCAACACCATGCTGGAGCAGAACATCTGGGCCTGGAACAGCCGCGTCTTCCCGGGCATCAGCCCGCTGGTGGCGCGCCTGGGCGAGCGGGTGCGCGTGCGCATCGGCAACCTGACCATGACCAACCACCCGATCCACATCCACGGCATCGAATTTGAAGTGACCGGCACCGACGGCGGCCCGGTCCCGAAGACCGCGCGCTGGCCCGAGGTGACGACGGACGTGGCCGTGGGCCAGATGCGGCAGATCGAGTTCATCGCCGACGAGCCCGGCGACTGGGCCATGCACTGCCACAAGAGCCACCACACCATGGGCGCCATGGGTCACGGCGTGCCAACCATGATCGGCGTCGACCACAGCGGTCTGGTGAAGCGCCTGCAGAAAGCGGTGCCCGACTACATGGTCATGGGCGAACGCGGCATGGCCGACATGGGCGAGATGCAGATGG
Organism: Hydrogenophaga sp.; assembly: GCA_030653975.1. Lineage (GTDB taxonomy): Bacteria > Pseudomonadota > Gammaproteobacteria > Burkholderiales > Burkholderiaceae_C > Hydrogenophaga. The sequence goes on from JAURYH010000030.1 coordinate 84,374, forward strand.
AACTGCCGCACAACACCTTCCCCATGATGACCGGCACCGGGCCTTACGGCGCCATCGAGATGGGCGGCATGTTCACCACGCTCAAGGTGCGCGCCGACCAGAAGGCCGGCGACTACAGCGACCCGGGCTGGTACACCCTGCCGCCCGGCACCCAGGCGCGCGAAGTCGCCACGCCCGTGGCCAGCCCGGCGACACCGGCGACCGGCACCACACCCAACCCGCCCGCACCCAGCGCCACCGCGCGCAAGCCCCAGGGCAGCGGCGGACATCAACACTGACTTTCATGCTTTCAGCAAAGGACCACCGCCGATGACACACACCGCACCCAACCGCCGCCGATTCCAGCAACTGCTGGCCCTGGCTCCCCTGGCCGCCTGGCTGGCCCACCGCCCGGCCAGCGCCCACGGCGACCCCCACGCCAAAGGCGGCGCCAACGCACCGGTCGTGAAGGAGCAAAAGCCCTGGGGCATCGCCGCCGATCCGAAGGAAGCGAACCGCAGCATCCAGATCCGCATGAGCGACAACATGCGCTTCACGCCCAGCCACCTTGATGTGCGCGAAGGCGAAACCCTGCGCCTGCGCGCGGTCAACCGCGGAAAGCTGCTGCACGAGATCGTCATCGGCACGCCCGAAGAACTGCGGGCGCATGCCGAGATGATGAAGAAGCACCCCGACATGGAGCACGACGAGCCCTACATGGCCCATGTGCCAGCCGGACAGCGCAGCGACATCACCTGGACCTTCAACCGCGCGGGCGACTTCGAATTCGCCTGCCTGCTGCCCGGCCATTTCGACGCGGGCATGCGTGGCACCATCCGCGTCACGCCCCTGGCCTGATCCCTCACTTTTTTGGAGCACACCATGCACCCCCACGTTCGACACTTCGTGTTCTCACTGCCCCCCGAGGGGGCCCAAGCCTCCTTTGAGGCGGCTCGGCAGGAGGCTTGACCATGCAACGACGTTCCCTTCTCCTCACCGCGCCGGCCCTTCTGGCCGCTGCCACGCTGCCCGCCTGGGCCACCACGCCCACCGCCAAAGACCTGCCGGTGCTGCAGGTCTGGAAAGACCCGAACTGCGGCTGCTGCAAGGACTGGGTCGCCTACCTGCAACAGGATGGCTTCCAGGTGCAGGTCTTCGAGACCGGCAACACCGCGGTGCGAAAACGCCTGGGATTGCCCGACAAGTACGCCTCGTGCCACACGGCGCTGATCGGCGGCTACGTGGTCGAGGGCCATGTGAACGCGCGCGAAATCCGCCGCCTGCTGGCCGAGAAGCCCAAGGCCATCGGCCTGTCGGTGCCGGGCATGCCGGTCGGCAGCCCCGGCATGGACGGCCCCGAATACGGTGGCCGCAAGGACCCGTACGACGTCGTGCTGGTGCTGCCCGACGGCAGCGCCCGCGTCTACCAGTCGTACTTCCGCAGCTGATGCACCCCAACACACCGGAGAACCCCATGCCCCAACACGCCACACACCGCCGGCCAGGCCTCGTCACCGGCCTGGCCGCCATCGTCCTGATCGGCAGCACGGCCATCGCACACAGCCAGACCGCCGCGCCGGCCCCCGCATCACCGGCCGTGTCCACCGCGGCCAGCCCACCCCTGGTCGAGGCCGAGGTGCGCAAGGTGGACCTGCGCGCCGGCAAGGTCACCCTCAAGCACGGCGACATTCCCAACCTCGACATGCCACCGATGACCATGGTGTTCCAGGTGCAGGACCCCGCCCTGCTCGATCAGCTCAAGCCCGGCGACAAGATCCGCTTCCGTGCCGACAAGCTGTCCGGCAGTTACACGGTGATCGAACTCCAACGCGATGCCGCCCACACCCCGACCAACTGAGAGGCTGAGGCCATCAAAAACCGTTCTCCGGTTTTTGAAACTTGAATGCGAGCACCCCCCCGATAAACACCCCTGATCCGGGCCATGAGCAGCTCTTGCGTCTGAGCGAGCAGTCCGGCCACGGCCACCGGCGCGCCGCAGCTGCGTGCTAAGGTAGCGCAATGTCCCAAAACATCCGCTACACCCTGCTGTCGCTGCGCGATCTGGCGGTCTCCATCGGCCCGTTCGCGCTGCTCACGCTGGCGCTGCTGGCCTTCACCTACTGGTGGCTCGACCCCAATCCGCCGAAGCGCGTGGTGCTGGCCACCGGCCCGGCGCAAAGCGCCTACGACGAGTTCGGCAAACGTTATGCCACGGCCCTGGCGCGCTATGGCATCACCGTCGAGTTGCTGCCCACGGAAGGCTCTTCGGCCAACCTGGAACTCCTGCGCTCGGGCCAGGCCGACATCGGTTTTGTGCAGGGTGGCAGTGCCGACTTCGGCTACGACGAGGAGGAATCCATCGTCTCGCTGGGCAGCCTCTTCGTCGAGCCACTGTGGCTCTTCTACCGCGAAGACGCCGCGCAACGCCTGAAGCAGAAGCCCACCATCGCCAACCTGAGCGAGCTGCAGGGTGGTCGTGTCAATGTGGGCACCCCCGGCAGCGGTGTGCCCCGGTTGTTTGCCACACTGCTCGACGTCAACCGCATCGACCGCCAGAAAATGCAGCTGAGCGAACTCGAACAGACCCCCGCCACGGTGGCCTTTCTGGACGGCGAGCTCGATGCCCTGGTGTTCGCCTCGGCCCCCGAGTCACTGATGGTGCAGATGCTGCTGCAGTCGCCGGGTGTGCACCTGCTCGACTTTGCGCAGAGCGAGGCCTATTCGCGCCGCTTTGCCTACCTCACGCCGGTGGTCATGCCGCAAGGTGTGGTGGACCTGTCAAAGAACGTGCCGGCGCAGGACGTGCGCCTGGTGGCGTCCACCACCAGCCTGCTGGCCGGCGCCAAGACCCACCCGGCGATCCTGCAGCTCTTCGCCCAGACCGCGACCGACCTGCACGGCGGCGGCGGCTGGTTCAGCCGGGCGCGCGAATACCCGAGCCTGGAGCACAGCGAGGTGCCGCTCTCACCCGAGGCGGTGCGCGCCATCAAGAACGGCCCCCCGTTCCTGCAACGCTACCTGCCTTTCTGGCTGGCCAACCTGGTCGAGCGCATGTGGCTCGCCATGGGCCTGATCCTGGCGCTGGCCCTGCCGCTCTCGCGCGTCGTGCCACCGCTCTACGCATTCCGCATCCGCTCGCGCGTGTTCCGCTGGTACGCCCAGTTGCGCAGCATCGAACAGCGCAGCCAGGAAAACGATGGCCCGCTGCTGCTGTCGGAACTGCTCGAACAGCTCGACGCGCTGGAGGAGAAGGTGGAACAGGTGGTGGTGCCGCTGTCCTACACCGACGAGCTGTACGCCCTGCGCAACAACATCGCGCTGGTGCGGCAAAAACTGCTTCAGCGCGCCTGAGCAGCGACCCGCGCAGCGGCGGAGCGCGGGGGCCACGGATCCGGCGCCGGGCCGCCCCAAGCCGGATCACCCCCTCGGGGGGCAGCGACCCGCGCAGCGGCGGAGCGCGGAGGCCCGTTACCTAGCCTCTGCCGGAGTTGCGCAAAGCCTGGCGCGCGACCGCATCCAGTGCTTCGTCAACCACCCCATGGTCGGCCACCACCCGCAGACGGCCCAGCGCCTGCAGCCGCTCCAGTCCGTGCTGGGTGAGTGATATCGAGCGCCCATCGGCCGCGGTGAACAGGAACATGGTGCCGTGCGGACTGGCCCAGCTCAGCTGACAACGCAGCGACTGGTCCTGCTGCATCAGGTCCACCCAGCACCCCACGGTGAGCGTTCCGGTGGGGGGGTCGGCGGTCTCGCCGTCATCCAGATCGTCCAGATCGTCCAGGTCGTCCAGCAGAGCCACGGGCTGGGTGTCCATGAATGCCGGTTGGGTGTCAATGGCCAAGTCCTCCATGAAGCCGGTATCGCGCGCTTCGTTCGGTTGCATCCACGGTTCATACTCGTCCGGGTCCTGCCGGCTTGGCGGGTTGTCCCGAGGCGAATCTGACCCGCTGCGTTCGGTCTTGTAGGCCGCCTCATACAGGCCCATCAGGGTTTGGAAAAAACTCTCGGCCTGCGGGCGCGGATAGTCGATCGCGTCCAGTCCTTCGCGCAAGGTGCGCAACAGGTCGGGCATGATCTTCATCAGACGCGGGCGGTTGAGGCTGGTCTGCGCGAGCTGGCTGGACCACAACAGATCGGGCAACACGCTCATGTAGCGGTGGGCCGTGGCGTCCGTCGGCAAGGCCTCGCCGTGTTCGACCGTGTCCAGGCGCGCCTGCGCCACCACCTGTGCCCAGGGCCCCGTCAGGAAACGCCGCACCAAGCCGGGCGCGCGGGCAAAATCGTTGCGCGCCTGGACCTCGGTGGCCACCCGCTCGGCCAGCAAACGTCGCTGCTCCACCCGCAGCAGCGTCTTCATCGCCAGACCACGCTTGGGCGCCTGGCTGCTGGCGATGGCGGCGTCTGCCTCGGTGAAGCGCTGCAGCAGCACGGGCATCAGCTCCGGCAGGCTCTGGGTCGGCGCCTGCAGGGCCATCACGGTTTCATGCACCCTCTGTGCATAGGCGGCAAATCCGGGATCCTTCTCGCTGGCGAAAGCCAGACTCTGCGTGGTGATGGCATCCAGCAGACGGCGGGCGGGATTGTGCCGGTCGGCAAAAAACCGCGGATCGCTGCGGGCCAGCTGCAGGAGGGCGGGCTTGAGGCGCTGCACCAGATCGCGCACCGGTTGCAGCAAGCGCTGGTCTTCAACAATGCGCCGCAGCATCAGCGTGACCACCTCGGCCGCGAGCGTGCGCACCATGGCGTTGTCCGACCCCGACATGCCCTGGTCGGAGGCCGATCCACCGCTGTGCTCCAGGTTGCCCACCAGCAACTGGTGCAGGTGGTCCAGCGTGAGCAGCGCATCGTTGCCGAGCATGGCGGTCGCCGACACGCTGTCCGGTCGAACCGCCGACGGCGCCACTGACGCTGCAGGTCGTGCCTTGGCGGTCTGCACCACCACGTAGCCTGCGGGCTGCACCCCCATGCCGTCGAGCAACATCGTCAGGGATCGGTAAAACTGCTGCAGCTCGTTGCCCAGTGACACTGCGCCGACATGCAACCAAAGCGCGCGAACCGCCTCGTCAACGCGCAGCCCCGACAGCGCTTTCATGAGCGCACCCACCACCGCATCGGGCCGCAGCGGGTTGGTTTCGTTCCGAACCACCTCATGCCCCTGGGCACGACTCAGGCGGGCATTGAAGGTGACCAGCTCCTCGTCGGTGCACATCTTGACGACCTGCTGCACGCGCGCGCGCTCCACGGTCTCCTGCACCTGATGGTGGTCCATGAGCTCCAGATCATCAAAGCTCAGCGATTTGAGGCTACGCGCCGTCGCAGCATTCTTTTGGGTCGCTGAGAAGCCCTGCACCACCTGGGATATCTCGGCAATGAAGCGGCCGGCCAGCAGATTTCGATGGCTGGCCAGCACCGTACGCGCCTCGGAAAAGGCCTGTTTTTCATTCAGGCTGGCCGCCGAGGTCTCACGCTGGTGCAGCGTCTCCAGCAGTTTGCCCAACCAGCGTGGCACCCACCCACGCGCCAGGACAAGCGCCTCGTCCAGACAGGCATCAAAAGGGGAATCAGCACGAGCGCTCATGGCAGTGGAAAAATTGATCGCCGGACAAGAAGGCATTCACCCTAAAAACCGCAGTTGCCTGAGCTAAAACCCGCGTAAACCCAGCAACGACGGGGCATGCCGGTTTTTTGGCACACTCACCCTATGGGTGAAATGATCAAGCGCGTAAAAACGGCCCTCGCGCAGGCCAGTGAAGAATTTG
>JAURYH010000036.1 GCA_030653975.1 Hydrogenophaga sp.
CATGCCTGCGGCGCACCGCGCCCACATGGAGTGGACGCCACAGCGCCTGATCGAATGGGGCCAGCGCATCGGCATGGCCTGCGGCGAGTTGATCACCCGTCTGCTGCAGACCTACAAGCATCCCGAACACGGCTACCGCTCATGCCTGGGCTTGCTGAGCCTCTCGCGCAGGTACGGCCCCGTGAGGCTGGAGGCCGCCTGCGTGCGGGCGCTGGCCCTGGGCACATTGCGCTACAGCCATGTGCGTGACTTGCTGGCCAACAACCGTGACCAGATCACGCCACAGGCCGAGTCGGACTGGACCAGCCCGGTGCACGCCAACCTGCGCGACCCAGTCCTTGAGCAGCTCGGTGCGCTCTGCAGTGCTGTCCAATACAGAAACCGCCCGACACGGGCCCTTGGTGGAAACTCCCGGGCGGTAACAAGGTTGTCGAGCGTGCGCACGGAGACGCCCAGTTTCTGTGCGACTTCCTGCTTGTTGAGCATGTTGGCCTTGGAGACTTGGGGCTCTGCATCTGAAGGAAGTGGTGAAGCTTTCATGTTGAATCCTGTGTGATGGAGCAACATGTAGCGACTGCCTTTATTTACTCGAACTTTAGAAGGAAACCACAAACCGGAGCCACCTCGGCTCTTAACTTCCGTGGGCCCTTTTCGGTGCATTCATGTCGTTCACGTTGACGTGCGCCTCGTAACGTGAAAACGCAGCATCCTTTTTCAGATTTGCGCGCAGTTCTTCATCACGCCCCCCAACTGTTGACCAAATGAGCGGCGGCATGGCTGTCACAAAAGAGCTCGGCAGCCACTTCCTCAGGTGCACGGGCGAACGCACTTGAGGCGGCTGCGACACCGTCCGGCAAACCGGGGAAGCCAGCGGCGTCTATCACAGGGGGTACAACTTTGTCTAGATAGTGCATGTCCTATGGTGGCCTGAACTTCTAAATAGGAAGATTCCGCTCGACAAGAAGTTGTCACGCAATATTCAACGCCGACTGCCAGTGCTGCCAGTCAGGTGTTGGGCAAAAAAGCCCGAACCGGTTTGAAACCCGGTTCGGGCTTTTTTTTTGTTCTGCTCGTTCGCATGGTTTCCGGACAGGCCAATGCCTGCTTCCGTTAGCGGAGCCCTGCGCGTGTCTGGCACGAAGGCGTGAATGTGACTGGCTGCTTGTCAGCCACCTCGGGGTGGCAAGTTCTCAATCCGTAACACCACCGCAAGGAGACAAGACCATGAGTGAGATGAATCGTCGCGACATCGTGAAGACCGGGGGGTCAATGCTGATTCTGAGCGCAGCTGGAGGGTTGCCTTCCATTGCCTCTGCGCAAGATACCGTAAAGCTCGGTCTGCTGCATTCGCTGTCGGGCACGATTGCGATTGCCGAAGCGTCGCTGGTCGACGCAGAGAAGATGGCCATCGACGAAATCAACGCCGCCGGTGGTGTGCTGGGCCGCAAGATCGAAGTCGTGGTCGAAGACGGTGCGAGCGAGAACGCAGTGTTCGCAGAGAAGGCCCGAAAACTGCTCGAGCGCGACAAGGTTGCGGCCATCATCGGCTGCTACACCTCGGCTTCGCGCAAAGCCATCCTTCCCGCGCTTGGCCGCGCCAAGGGCTTGCTCTACTACCCGACCTACTACGAGGGCCAGGAACAGGACAAGCAGGTCTTCTATCCATCGCAGGAAGCCACCCAGTCAGTGATAGCCGCTGTCGAGTGGATGGCGCGTGAAAAGGGCAAGAGCTTCTTCCTGGTGGGTTCGGATTACATCTACCCACGCACCTGCAACAAGATTGCGAAGCCCACCATCACCAAGGCCGGCGGCAAGGTACTGGGCGAAGAATACGCGCCCCTGGGGCACACCGAGTTCTCGTCCATCATCAACAAAATCAAGGCGGCCAAGCCGGACTGCATCTACAGCACGGTGGTGGGGGGCTCCAATGTTGCCTTCTACAAGCAGTTGCGGGCCGCAGGCCTCGACGGTTCCAAGCTCACGCTGCTCTCCACCGTGGTGTCAGAGAACGAAGTGGAAGGCATCGGCAAGGACAACGCCGTCGGCTACTACGCCTGCATGGGCTACTTCCAGAGCATCAAATCGCCGACAAACGAGAAGTTCGTGAAAGCCTTCAAGGCCAAGTACGGCCAAGACCGCGTCATCGGGGACCCGATGCAGGTGGCCTACAACAGCGTGTACCTCTGGAAGATGGCGGTGGAGAAGGCCAAGTCCTTCGACGTGGACAAGGTCATTGCAGCGTCCGGTGGTATCGAGCTTGATGCTCCCGAGGGCATGGTTCGCATGCACGCCACCAACCACCACGTGTGGAAGAAGGTACGTGTGGGCCGAGCCCGCGCCGATGGCCAGTTTGACATCGTGTGGGAAGCGCCGTCCCTGATTGAGCCAAACCCATTCCCCAAGATTTGATGTCTCGGGAGTAGAAGGCCGGCTGGTCACCTGTGTGGGTGACCGGTCGATTCCAACAATTCAGGAGTCGCTCAATGGGTTTCGACATTGCGATGATGCAGGTGTTCAACGGCGTCAGCCTGTTCAGCATCCTGCTGCTGATGTCCATCGGCTTGGCCATCGTTTTCGGCCTGATGGGGGTCATCAACATGGCCCACGGTGAACTGATGGCGCTGGGTGCTTACATGACCTATCTTGCAGCGCGGGGCTTCGAGCTCTGGGCGCCGGAGTGGATGGGCATCTACTTGTTCGTGGCCATTCCGTTCGCGTTCAGCGTGACCTTCGTGTTCGGCTACTTGCTGGAGCGCGGCTTCATCCGCTTCTTCTACAACCGCCCGTTGGATACGCTGCTTGCCACATGGGGTCTGAGCCTCATCCTGCAGCAAACCTACCGCACAGTTTTCGGCGCGCAAGAGGTGAGCGTTCCGCTACCGATGTGGCTCGCCGGGGCCTGGGAGCCGACCGAGGGTATCCAGCTGCCTATCAATCGCATCTTCATCGTCGGCCTGACGGTGGCTGTAGCCGTGGGCGTCTACTTGTTGCTCTACCGCACGCGCTGGGGGCTGAAAGTTCGTGCAGTGACGCAAAACCGGGCGATTGCTGGAGCTGTGGGCATCGACACGCAACGCGTTGACGCACTCACCTTCGCGCTGGGCGCAGGTTTGGCAGGCATCGCCGGATGCGTGTTCACCATGATTGGCTCGACCAATCCGGGCACGGGCCAGCTCTACATCGTCGACTCCTTCATCGTCGTCGTTTTTGGCGGCGTACAGAGCCTTGTTGGCACTGTGCTCTCGGCGCTGTTTATCGCGCAGGGCCAAACCTGGCTGGAGTACCTCCTGAGCGGTTCCATGGCCAAGGCCACCATCCTTCTGCTGGTCATTCTTGTCCTTTACTTCCGCCCCAACGGACTGTTCGCAGTGCGTTCCAGGAGCTAGCCATGTCATCCCAAAATCACCGAATTGGCTTTGCCAGTGTTATCGCGCTGATTGCCCTTCTGACCATTGCCTTTCCCCTGCTGCTCGACCCGTTTCGCCTCAACCTCATCGGCAAGTACCTTGCCCTGGCATTCGTCGCCATCGGTATCGTGCTCACCTGGGGTTACGGCGGCATCCTCAGTCTGGGGCAAGGCGTGTTTTTCGGGGTGGGTGGCTACCTGATGGCAATGTTCCTCAAGCTGGAAGCATCGGCGCCCGAGCTGCCCGACTTCATGGTCTGGAGCAGCGTGGAGACACTCCCCATCTGGTGGACACCGTTCCGCTCACTCGGCTGGACGGTGCTGGGAATCTTCATCTTGCCGGCGGTCGTTGCTTACCTGTTTTCATACGCCATCTTCCGCCGTCGCGTCAGTGGGGTGTACTTCGCTATCGTCACGCTTTCGCTGGCGCTCACCCTTACGGTGGTGGTCGTCGGACAGCAGGGGGACACCGGCGGCGCCAACGGCATCACCGACTTCCGCACGGTACTCGGTATGGACATCCTGAGCGACGAGTCGCTGCGGGTGCTGTATTTCATTGAGGTCGCCTTCCTGGCAATAGCCATGTTCCTCGCACTGGCGCTTGTGCGTACGCGATTCGGCAAGATTCTGATTGCTATCCGCGACCGCGAGGACAGGGTGCGGTTCAGTGGCTACGACACAGCGCATATGAAGGCCTTCGTGTTCGCCTGTGGCGCTGTGCTTGCCTCAGTGGGCGGCGCTTTCTTCACGCTGCAGGTGGGACTCATCTCGCCCAGCGTCATCGGCGTAGTGGCCTCCGTCGAGATGGTGATTTACGCCGCCGTTGGCGGGCGGTTGTCCATTCCTGGGGCCGTGGTCGGAGCGCTGCTCATCGGCTTTCTCAAGTCATATTTGTCGGAGACCTTTCCTGAGGCCTGGCTGTACTTCCTTGGCGCCGTCTTCATCCTTGTGGTGTGGGTCATGCCCAACGGTTTGGCTGGTCTGAAAGACCAATGGCAATCACGCCGCAGCAGCGCGAGGAGCGTGGGATGAGCGCCCACCTTGCCATGTCTGTTCCTTCTGACTCCCTGTCTTCCATGACCCCTTCACAAACCCGCGACAAATTGCTGCAGGTCGAGAACCTGACAGTGTCATTTGACGGTTTCAAGGCTGTCAACGACCTGAGCCTTACCGTGGAGCGCAATGAGCTGCGCGTCATCATTGGCCCCAACGGCGCCGGCAAGACGACGCTGCTCGACATGATTTGCGGCAAGACGCGTCCCACCGCCGGTCGCGTGCTGTTCGAGGGGCGTGACCTCACCCGCATGAGCGAGCACCAAATCGTTCGCGCTGGCGTCGGCCGAAAGTTCCAGACCCCGTCGGTCTACGAAGACCTTACCGTCTTCGAGAACCTGGAGATTTCGCTGCCGCGCATGCACGGACTCTTCCAGTCCCTGATGTTCCGGCGAAGCAGCGCCATCGTTGAGCGCATCCAGGCCATGGCTGAACAAATCTTCCTGACCGAACGTCTCGGCCACCGCGCCGGTCAGCTCAGTCACGGCCAGAAGCAGTGGTTGGAAATCGGCATGTTGCTGATGCAGGAGCCCACACTGCTGCTGCTCGATGAACCGGTGGCAGGCATGAGTCCGCGCGAGCGCGAGCAAACGGGTGACCTGCTGAGCCGTATCGCCAAGGGTCGTTCGGTGGTGGTGATTGAGCACGACATGGACTTCGTCAAGCGCATCGCCCACCGCGTCACGGTGCTGCACCAGGGAAAGCTGCTGAGCGAGGGCAGCGCAGCACAGGTTCAGGACGACCCCCGCGTCATTGATGTTTATCTCGGCCACTGAAGAGGCACTCCATGTTCGACATCTCCCGACTGAACGTCTGCTATGGCGAATCGCACGTCATTCACGACATCTCGTTCCAGGTGCAACCGCGCGAGTCGGTGGCCATCATGGGTCGCAACGGCATGGGCAAGACAACCTTGCTCAAGTCCCTCATCGGTTTGCTGCCCACACGCTCGGGTGACATCCAGTTGAACGGCCGCGCAATCAACGGGCTGCCTAGCCACCGCCGCGTGCAGCAAGGGTTGGCATTCGTGCCCCAGGGCCGCATGGTGTTTCCCTTCCTCACGGTGGAGCAGAACATCTTGTCTGGCGCCGAGCACTCGGGCCATCGCGAGGTGCCCGACTACATCCACCGTTTCTTCCCGGTGCTCAAGGAAATGAAGCATCGCAAGGCCGGCAACCTCTCGGGTGGGCAACAGCAGATGCTGGCCATCGCGCGTGCCCTGATTTCGGAGCCCAAAGTGCTGATTCTTGATGAGCCCACCGAAGGTATTCAGCCTTCAATCATCAAGGAGCTGGCCCAGACCCTCAACGTGCTTCGGCAGGAACGCGGCTTTGCAGTCGTGGTGTCGGAGCAGGTTCTCAGTTTTGCCCTCGACCTCGCTGACCGGTTCCTGGTCATTGACCGTGGGCGCATCGTGCACGAAGAACCCCGTGCCAATCTCAATCAGGAAAAGGTCAAGTCCTTCCTGACAGTCTGACGTAAACCCCCAAGGAGACCCTCATGCGACATGGTGACATTTCCAGCAGCAACGATTGCGTCGGCGTGGCCGTCGTCAACTACAAGATGCCTAGCCTGCACACCAAAGCCGAAGTGCTGGCCAATGCCCGAAAGATTGGCGACATGCTGGTGGGCATGAAGAAAGGCTTGCCAGGCATGGACCTCGTGATATTTCCCGAGTACTCCACGCACGGAATCATGTACGACTCAAAGGAGATGTACGAGACCGCTTCCTCTATTCCGGGGGACGAGACGGAAATATTTGCCGACGCCTGCCGCCGTGCCAACGTCTGGGGCGTGTTTTCACTCACCGGCGAGCGTCACGAAGAACACCCCAACAAGGCACCTTACAACACGCTCATCTTGATGAACAACAAGGGTGAGATTGTTCAGAAGTACAGAAAAATCATGCCGTGGGTCCCCATCGAGGGCTGGTACCCGGGTGACTGCACCTACGTGAGCGAAGGCCCCAAGGGCATGAAGATGAGCCTCATCATTTGCGATGACGGCAACTACCCCGAAATCTGGCGCGACTGCGCGATGCGAGGCGCCGAACTCATCATCCGCTGCCAAGGCTACATGTACCCGGCCAAGGAGCAGCAAATCATGGTCGCCAAGGCCATGGCCTTCATGAACAACTCGTATGTCGCAGTGGCCAACGCGACGGGATTTGACGGCGTGTATTCCTATTTTGGCCACTCTGCCGTGATTGGCTTTGACGGTCGCACGCTGGGCGAATGCGGCGAAGAGGAAATGGGCATTCAGTACGCCGAGCTGTCCAAGAGCCTTATTCGCGACGCTCGAAAGAACGGGCAGTCTCAGAACCACCTGTTCAAGCTGGTGCACCGCGGCTACACCGGCCTCATCAATTCCGGCGATGGAGACAAGGGCGTGGCAGCCTGCCCTTACAACTTCTACGCCAACTGGGTCAACGACCCGGAGGCCACGCGCGAGATGGTGGAGTCCTTCACACGCACCACCGTAGGCACCGCCGAATGCCCGATGGAGGGCATTCCAAACGAAGAGACGAAGCACCGCTGAGTTCGTCACCGAAGCCGCGTCTTGTTCCGCACCTGAGGGCCTCCTTCCATGCAGTCACCTCTGCACGACCATCTCATTCAATCCGAGCCCTTCTACCAGCCCTCGGGGCAGGAAGTGGAGTGCTATGAGCGGGCATATCGGCATCGTATGCCGCTGATGCTCAAAGGGCCTACGGGTTGCGGCAAGACGCGCTTTGTCGAATACATGGCCTGGAAGCTCCAGCGCCCGCTGGTCACGCTTGCCTGCAACGAGGACATGACCGCCTCTGACCTGGTTGGTCGCTACCTGCTCGACGCACAGGGCACAGCCTGGCACGACGGGCCGCTGACCCTCGCGGTTCGCTACGGCGGAATCTGCTATCTCGACGAGGTGGTGGAAGCGCGCCAGGACACCACGGTGGTCATTCACCCGCTCACCGATGCGCGACGCATCCTGCCATTGGACAAAAAGGGGGAGGTCATCCACGCCCACCCTGATTTTCAGCTGGTGGTTTCCTACAACCCTGGCTACCAGAGCAGCGCAAAGGATATGAAGGCTTCCACCAGGCAGCGGTTCGCGGCCCTGGAGTTTGACTACCCCGATACCGACACCGAGGTCGCTATCGTCGCCCAAGAGGCGGGTATCGATGCAGTACTGGCGCGGCAGCTGGTCACCGTTGCACAGTGCACCCGCGCTCTCAAGCAGCGCGGCCTGGACGAAGGTGCGTCCACTCGGGTTCTCATCTATGCCGGCATACTGGTGCGCGACGGGCTCACTCCCGCACAAAGCTGCGAAATGACCCTGGTGCGTGCACTCACCGACGACCCTGACATGGCCAAAGCTATCCGCGATTTCGTGCAGGCGCAGTTCGGATGAAAGACGACCTATCGGCGCATCTGGTCAACCCTGATGCAGATGTGATAGACGGGCTTTTGCCTTCATTGAGCTGGCTCAGCTCGGGCTTGTTCGGGAAGCCCCTTGTTGTCGCCGAAAGTACAGGGGGCCCACGCGCTCGCCGCACCATCATCACGCGCGAACAGGTGTTGTTGAGCCGGCAGGCGCTGGAAGACTCAGTCGCACCTGCCTCGGCGCTATACCGGGCAACAGTGGCACACGCCGTAGCGCATCTTCTGTACTCGTCGCTCCAGCAGCCTGCGCGTGTGCTCAAGCCAATGAGCCAGGCCGTGGTTTCTGCTGTCGAGGACGCGCGCGTAGAACGCCTTTTGGCCAGGCGATACCCTGGAGTGTCTGACTGGTTTCTTGAGCATCTGGCCCCTGTGCCTGAGGCTGGTAACTTCAGCTTCGAGGCGCTCATGGCGCGTATGGACCGTGCAATTGCCGACCCAGGGTATGCCGACGACAACCACTGGGTGAACAAGGCGCGCCGGCTGTTTGAGGAAACGCAGAGCCACCGGGGCCTGGGCGACGCTGCGGCCTTTCGAGCTGTGGCATCAATTCTCGCCAATGACCTGGGACAGATGCGCGTGCGCTTTGACCCGCAGCATCACGTGGTCCCCGCTCCTTACCGCGACGACCACAGCATCCTGTGGCAACACGATGAGGACGCACAGGATGAACAGCAATCCATTGCAGCCCCTCGTTCCGCACCAATGCGTGCTGCCGCGTTGCCCCCTCCGCACGTTGACAGCGCGCAGGAAGTTCGCCCACAGGCAGAGGTTGAACTGAGCCGCACCCTGCACGCTGAGTGGCACCACCGGTTGGGACTGTGGCGACGGGACTGGTGTACCGTGGTTGAGAAACTGCCAGCTCTGGCTGCTGCCAAGCTCAAGCACACGAACCCGCTGCTTCACCACACATTCAGTCCGGTTTCTCTGCACCGCGTGCGTCGCATAAGCCGCCGACAACGATTGCGCCGACAGTGGGAAGGCGAGGATATCGACCTCAACGCCGCCATTGAGGTGTTGATGGACCTCCGCCTCGACCTCCAACCCGAACCCCGCTTGTTCATGCGACCAGGCCGCGAGACGGGTGCGTCACGCATTTTGGTGCTTCTAGACCTCTCCGAGTCAACCAACGACCTGTCGGTCGCGCATGGGGTATCGCTGCTCGACATCGAAAAACAGGCTGCATTTCTGCTTGCCGAGGCAACGCTTCATACGCACGACAGCGTGGCCGTGCATGGCTTCAACTCCAACACGCGGGCGGAGGTGAGCTACTACCGCCTGCTGGAATGGGGCGAACCTCTGGACGACGCTGCCCGCGACCGACTGGCCTCGGTGCCAGGCCGCCATTCGACCCGTTTGGGTGCCGCGCTGCGTCAGGCCACTTCACATTTGGTGGCCCAACCTGGGCGACATCGAGGCCTCTTGGTCGTCACAGACGGCGCGCCTTCAGATGTGGATGTGTTCGACCCTGATTACTTGGTGGAGGACGCACGCATGGCAGTGCAGCAGGCGAATCGAGCTGGTATCCGCACCTTTTGTCTCGCGGTAGACCCTGCGGCTGACCGCTACGTACGCCAAATCTTCGGCTGGCGCGACCATGGAATCGCTGCAGATGCGAGTCACCTTCCGGTACAGTTACAGCGAGCCTTTGTGCGGCTCGCTGCCGGTTGAACGTAGCGTCGCCCAGTCTTCGAAACAATCCGCAGTTCATCGGCTCTGACCATGCTCATCAACAGTCTTGCCCTATATCCACCAGCAACGGCGCAAATATCACAGGTGCACCATGGTTGACCGCGACCCGGTGCGCGTGGGCGTGCTGTTCTCTGCAACCGGAGTGACCTCCACCATCGGCCTGTCGCAGTTGCACGGCGCCTTGTTAGCCATCGACGAAATTAACGAGGCAGGGGGTATCAATGGTCGTGAACTGGTGCCCGTGCAGTACGACCCTCAGTCGAACCCCCAGCGTTACGCCCAGCTTGCCGAGCAGCTTATCGTCCAGGATAAGGTCAACGTTATCTTCGGCTGCTACATGTCCAGCAGCCGCAAGGCCGTCATACCCGTCATCGAAAAGTGGAACAGACTGCTGTTCTACCCGACACTGTATGAAGGGTTCGAGTACTCGGCCAACGTCATCTACACCGGTGCCGCCCCCAACCAGAATAGCGTGCAGTTGGCGGAGTTCATGACGGCCAACTTCGGGGCTCGTGTCTACCTCATCGGCTCCGACTACATCTACCCCTATGAGTCCAATCGCATCATGGGCGAGTTGGTGATGCAGCGCCAAGGCAGCGAGAAGCTGGCTGAACGCTATGTTGCACTGGACGCCACCGAGAAAGACTTTGCAGAAATCATGGTTGATGTCCGCAACAAGCGGCCTGACTTCATTTTCTCCACTGTGGTCGGCGACTCCACTGCTGCGCTCTACCGCGCCTATGCGGATGCGGGCTTTGACCCGAAGGTCCTGCCTATCGGTAGCCTCACAACCTCCGAGGCGGAAATCTCTCAGATGGAGAAAGGGTTGGCTACAGGGCACTACACCTCAGCACCTTACTTTCAGTCTATTGAATCGGCCGCCAACCAGCGCTGCTTGCAGAGCTTGCGTCGCCGTATGGGTGAGAGCTGTGTTCCCAATCTTTGCTGGGAAGCCTCGTACTTTCAGATGCACATCTTCGCCAACGCGATGCGGCAGTCCCACAGTGACGAAATCGCCGACCTACTGCCAGAGGTGTTGGGCAGCGAATTCGATGCTCCGCAAGGTCGCGTGCGCATTGACCCCACAAATCACCATACCTGCCTTTACCCTCGTATTGGCCGCGTCAACGCAGAGAGCCAGTTCACCATTGTTCGCCAGGCGCGTCGGTCAGTCTTTCCGGACCCCTACCTCGTCACCCATTCGCTGGGTGATTGGGCCGCCCGTCTGGACACCCTGGAGTCTTGATGGTCGACCGAGCGGAGCCTCAGCGTGTGGTGCGAGCCACGCCTCAGCAGTTGAAGGAGCTTCGCACGCTGACGGTGGCGGTTATTCATCCGGACGACTCCGACGGCCGTCAGCTTACGCAACAGCTGCAACGAATCGGCTGTAAGGTGCAGGCATTCTGGCCTCCGGTTCAGTCTATCGGCAAAGAGATGGACGTTGTGTTCCTCGCAGTGCGACCCGAGATAATCAATCTCAACATGGATTGGGCGCAAGCAGACGATGCCCCGACTGTGATTGCGGTTGTCAACTACGAAAACCCCACCATCGTTGAACTGGTGCTGGGACTGGAGGCCAAGGCAGTTCTGCCTTCACCGGTGCGGTCGTTTGGTCTTCTATCGACGCTCGTGCTGGCTCGCGAGAGCCACAAGGTAAACCGTGCTTTAGCGCGGCGCTTGAAGAAAGTGGAAGCAAAGCTGCTCGGAGTGCGACACATTGCCGATGCCAAGGCCGTTCTGATGAAGACGCACCAAGTCTCCGAAACGGAGGCCTACGATGTGATTCGCGACCAGGCCATGGCGAAACGGACTACAACCGAGGAGGTCGCAAGGGCCATCGTCGAGGCTCATGAGTTGCTCTCTCTTTCCCTCCCCTCTCGCCATCCACGAACGGAGTAAGTCAGCAAAAGTGGATGACTGGAACCAGAGGCAAGGCGCGCGCAGTTGAAGAGCTCTGAGCCTGCAGCAGTGGTCGAGCGTGCGCTATGCCGAGATGCCCGAACCGCTGCCCCTTCGGGCCGATGGCACCCCGGTCATGACTTGCATGATTGGGCATGGGCAGGACCAGCGGGCGGCGCCTGAGGCGGAGTGGATTTGGACCAGGCGGGCGCACATCGTTGACGGCCTGCTGCGGACCTCGGGCATCCTGTGAGTCCAATGCACGTGGGCGCTCACTGCCGGGCGCTTCAGGAGTGAAGCGGGTACAATGAAGGTGTTGGTTTCAGGGGTGGTTTCTGACACATTCTCTGCAACTGACATCGGATACCGGGTGCGAATGACAGAAAACGGTTGCGAGTGATTGCGAACGGATGCGTTGTAAGTACTTGATTTTGTTAGCTGTTGCGTGTTAAGTCGTTTTCTTCGCGCACGCGGATTGGCATTGAGAATCCGCGTGCCGATGGTTCGATTCCGTCCCAGGCCACCAAACACCTCGCAAAAGCCCATCCAACGAGATGGGCTTTTGCTTTTCCGGGTTGACCTTTTGTAGGGGTCGATCCAGGCCGGTTCGGCACCGAACCGGTTCATGGAATCTCAGGATTCGCTGTCGGCAAGACCGACTCTCCGGGCTCCGGCCCACCATCTTGCAAGGACTCCCCCGTGGCCACTGAAACTTTTGCGCATGGGCACACCGAACTGGTTGCCCAGTTCGTGAGCCAGCTCAGCACCCGCACCCTGAACCGCTTTGCCGAAGAATCCCGCCTGGATGGGGAAAGTCTGAAGGATGCCGTCGGCCGCTATGAGATCGACTACGCCTGGCACATCCTGGGCTCGGACCGGATGCGTGAGGCCTCCGTCGCGGTTCTGGAGGCCGGGCTCCCGCAATCGGTCACGGATGAACACCGGGACATCGTCGCCGCCATTCTGAGGTCGGCCGCCGAAAAGCTCGCGCCCGATGTGCTGATGAGTTTTGACAACGATGTGCCCGAACAGCTGGGCCGCCTGTTGCAGGCGTGGTTCGAGGGCCATCCGGTTCCGGCGGTTGAGGCCGCCTGCTGAACGGTGCGCGCTGATCGGGCTTGGCCGCAACGGTGAGCCCTGTGAACCGACAAGAAAAAACCGGCGCGAGGCCGGTTTTTTCATGCGGCATCGGCAGATGCTCAGTTGAACCTAAAAACCGCAGTTGCCTGAGCTAAAACCCGCGTAAACCCAGCAACGACGGGGCATGCCGGTTTTTTGGCACACTCACCCTATGGGTGAAATGATCAAGCGCGTAAAAACGGCCCTCGCGCAGGCCAGTGAAGAATT
>JAURYH010000038.1 GCA_030653975.1 Hydrogenophaga sp.
GGTCGCTACCGACCCGACGACAAGCTGCTGGCCTTCCTGAAGGGGCTGTAGACGTTCGTCCTATGTTCAGCACCGCGCATGCCTGCTCATTGGAGACAGGCTGCGCAGCGGGACATAGTCCGGTGCGGGAGATAGTCGAGCCTATGTACTGAAGTCCATAGGCTGGAGACGACGGCCATGTACGCGCAGGTAGCCACCGACGTCCTGCGTGAGGTGGTCAGCCCGCTGGAGCAGCTGAGCACCGCGTAGGCCCACCATGGGCACCGCTGCCCTGGAGGTGGCGGACATCTTCCGCACCCACGGGCCGACCTGGCGGCAAGCCCAGCGCTCCCACCTGAGCCTGGGTCAGCTCAAGGTCATGACAGCCATCGAGCAGTGCCGCAGCGCGGCACTGGGGGGACATGTGCTGCGCTGTGAAGACTGCCAGCGCCTGCAGATCGCCTACAACTCGTGCCGCAACCGGCACTGCCCCAAGTGCCAGGCCAGTGCTGCACAGCGCTGGTTGGATGCGCGCCAGGCAGACCTGCTGCCCGTGGACTACTTCCATGTGGTCTTCACGCTGCCCGCACCCATCAGCGAGATCGCGTACTGGAACAAGGCCGTCGTCTACGGCTTGCTGTTTGAGGTGGCGGCCCAGACGCTGCGCACCATCGCCGCCGATCCCCGGCACCTGAGTGCGCAGATCGGTTCCACCCTGGTGCTGCACACCTGGGGTTCGGCACTCACGCACCACCCGCACGTGCACGGCATCGTGCCCGGCGGCGGGCTCTCGCTGGACGGCCAGCGTTGGGTGGCTTGCCGACCGGGCTTCTTCCTGCCGGTGCGCGTGCTCTCGCGCCTGTTCAGGCGGCTCTTCCTGGAAGCACTGGAACAGGAGCACCGCGCAGGCACGTTGCAGTTCTTCTCGCAACACACCGCGCTGGCAGATCCGAAGGCCTTTGCTCGATGGCTCGCGCCGCTGCGACGGTGTGAATGGGTGGTCTATGCCAAGAAGCCGTTTGCGGGGCCTCAGGCAGTACTGGCCTACCTCTCGCGCTACACGCACCGGGTGGCGATCTCCAACTCGCGCCTGGTGGCGCACGACGAGCGCGGGGTGACGTTCCGCTGGAAGGACTACCGAGACAAGGGCCGTGGCCAAGGCAAAACACGCCACAAGACGATGACACTTGCGCCCGAGGAGTTCATGCGCCGCTTCCTGCTGCACGTGCTGCCGAGCGGGTTCCACAGGATCCGGCACTACGGGCTGCTGGCCAACACCCATCGAAGGGATTGCATCGAGCAGGCGCGCCAGCTGCTCATGCCCGAGGCGCCGAGCTCACGGGCCGAGAAGGCCGGGGGCGGTACGGCCGAGCAGATCCGCCCGACCTTCGTGTGCGTTCACTGCGGCGCCATGATGCTCATCGTCGAGACGTTCGTACGGGGGCAGCCCATTCGCATACCGCACCAGCGAGGGCCACCATGACCGCGTTGGCATGTGCAACCTTGCTGGTGTCTGGAGCGGGCTCAACTCGGCTCGCAGGAGACAGCCGCGCCCGACCCGGAAATCCACCGTGTTGGCCCTGCGAGAACTGCTGCGGCTGTTCATCTGAAACCGCGCAGCACACCGCGGTGACGCATTCGCGCATCGATCAGGCGGCGCAACTGCCACCGACCCCAACACTGCACACAGTCAAATCCCCATAGCTGCCAGCTGGTACGCCCAGATTGGTGCTCCCCGCGGTTTCCTCCCTAGAGGCTTGTACGACGCCCACCCTTGGTGGTCAGCGTGTGTCGTCGGCTCGCCAGCACGGGAGGGCGTCCTACAACCCTTAACTTGACCGGGCACTTGCCGCGACCCGCCCAGCTTCGACACCTGGCCGGATGTCGACACCTCCGCAGGTATCCAGACTGCACACCCAAGTTGCCTACCCACTGCGTGCGGCATGGCTCACTGGGGTTTGCCGCAGCTCAGGCCCTTGCCCGGGCACCTCAAACCGCGTGCAGCGTGCGCAAGGCATCGGCCTGCGCCAGCGTCTCGTGGTAACCGGCGTCCATGGCGCGCTCGCGGAACTCGCGCGAGAGGCTGACCCAGTAGCCGAAGTCGGGCTTGAGCACCTGATCGGCCATCCTGGCGTCGGCGTCCACCAGCGCCAGCTTGCGCAGGTCGCCCTCGCGGTAGCGCTCGGCGCCGGGCGGTGCGCGGTCGAGGTGGGCGGTGGCGTCCACCGCGAGCACGCGTTGCGCGCCCAGCGCGCGCGCCACGCGCACCGGCAGCGGGGTGGACCAGTCGGCATCCACATATTGCTCGCCACGGATGCGCACCGGCGCAAAACGCCCTTCGATCGCAGCCGGGGCCTGCACCGCCAGGCCCACATCACCCGCGGTGAAGGCCATGGCGCCGTCGCGGCGCCGCGCGGCCACGCAGGCCATGGCGATGGGCATGTGCTCCAGCAGCGGGACGGGTGAGGCGCGCCGCACGAGTTCGGCGACGGCCGAGCCGCTCAGGTGTTCTGCGGCCCCTAGCGCCAGCCGGGCCAGGCTCCAGGGTTGCATCTCCAGCGCCAGGGTTTCGATGGCGCGGCCGCGCCGGCAAGCAGCAGGTGGCGACGCGTCAGGCCCGAGGGGATCACGGTGCGGTGCCGGGTCGGGTCCATGCGCCGCCACCGGGCCGGGTCGCGGCCCGCCCATGGCCCGGCGGACGAACGGGAACAGTCATGAGGGCACCTCCAGCGGATGGTTCCGGCCCGGTGGTGGCGCCGGGGTCGGCGCAGCGGGCGGTGTGGCGCTGCGCCCCGGGGCCTCGGCGCCGTGGGCTGCCGGCGCGGCGGCCAGTTCGGCGTAGGGCGCGGGCCAGCCCAGCAGGGCGCTCGCGGCCTCGCAGCGCTGGCGCAGCTCGTGGGCATCGCGGCCACCCAGGTGCGTGATGCCGTAGCGGTAGCTGCCCAGCCATTTGAAATCGCGTTCGATGGAGCCCCGCGATTTGGGGTACTGGAACAGCAGGCCGTCGGGGAAGGCGCTGGCGAAGGCCTGGCGCAAGGCGGTGTCGGGCAGCTTGACCCGGTCGGCCGGATCGAAGGCGCGGTAGACGAAGCTGGCCGCGGCGCCGGCGGTGGGCGCGCTGCGCGGCACGGTGTCGGGGTCCAGCCCGTGGGCGATGGCGATCTCGATGGCGTGCAGGTCCACACCGAGCACGCGCTGGTAGAGGTCTGAATACTGCGAGGCCAAACGCGGGTTGAACTCGATCACGGTGAGCCGGTCGCTCGCCGCGTCGTAGAAAAACTCCATGTTGAACAGGCCGTGCGTGAAGCCCACCGCGAGCAGGAAGCGGCGCGCCACGTCGAGCGCGCGCGCCTGCACGGCGGGCGGCAGCCGGCTCGGCAGCTGGTGGCGCATGAAGGCCTGGGTGCCGGGGAACATGATGGCGTCGACCACACCGATGGCGCGCACCTCGCCGTTGAACACCACGCCGTCGAGGTTGAACTGGTCGGCCGCCACCGGCGCCTCCAGCAGCATGCGGTGGGCGCTGGGCACTTCGGGCCCCAGGCGCTCACGCAGCAGGCGCTCGAAGGGTTCCACCAGGCGGCGGATCACCCAGAGCTCCCAGGCGCCGAAGCGGGTGTGGCGGTGCAACTCGGCGTGGTTGTCGACGCGGCGCGCGAGCACCGAAAACGCGGCCTTGACCGGCTTCACGAACAGGGGATAGGGCAAGCCGTCGGGAATCGGCGCCCCGTATTCGGCGTCGAGCAGCTGGAACGCCACGTTGGCCTCGGGCGCCACGCGCTGCAGCACCTGGCGCGCGTACAGCTTGTGCTGGCAGGCCAGGATGGCGGCGACCGGTGTGCCGGGCCAGCCCATGCGTTCGGCCAGCAGGGCGGCGGCCAGGGCGCCGAACTGTTCGTGGCTGGACACCACGGCGGTCCAGCCCCGCGCCGGAGCGCGGCGCGCCAGGCCATCGACGAAGCGGGCCATGTCGAACCAGGCCAGGCGCGCGTTGCTGGGGAAGGTGAACAGGTCAAAACCGTCTTCGTCGAAGCGATGGCCTTGGGTGCGGGCCAGGCGTTGATGCGCCACGGCGTCCCAGTCGTGGTTGAAGAGCAGCAGGGTGCGGTCGGCAGACGGCATGGGAGATCAGTTCTTGTTGAAATACACCCGAGGGTAATCAATCGGGCGCCAAACCCCAAGATGCCACCCGGTGCACAGCGGTCGCGCCGGGGCCGGATTTCTCACCACCTCAGCCCGGATGCAGCCGCAACAGGCGCCCGTTGCGCTCGTCGGTCAGCAGGTAGATGAAACCATCGGGACCTTCGCGCACATCGCGCACGCGCGCGTTGAGGTCGGGCAGCAGGCGCTCTTCTTTCACCACACGGCCACCGCTGATGTCCAGCCGCGCCAGGTAGCGGAACTTGAGCGAGCCCGCGAGCAGCTTGCCCTGCCAGGCCTTGCCGTAACGTTCACCCTTCACAAAGGCGAGGCCCGAGGGGGCGATGGACGGTGTCCACTGGTGCAGCGGCTGCTCCAGCCCCGCTTTGGCGCTGATGCCCTCGCCGATGGCACCACCGCCGTAGTTCTCGCCGTAGGTGATGACGGGCCAGCCGTAGTTCTTGCCGGCCTCGGGGCGGTTGATCTCGTCGCCACCCTGCGGGCCGTGTTCGCTGGTCCAGAGGCGCCCGTCGGGCCCGAGCGCCGCGCCCTGCAGGTTGCGGTGGCCCAGGCTCCAGATCTCGGGCAGTGCGCCGCTGCGGCCCACGAACGGGTTGTCGGGCGGCACGCTGCCGTCCTTGTTGATGCGCACCACCTTGCCGTGGTGGTTGTCCAGCGTCTGCGCGTCTTCCTTGCGGCTGAAACGGTCGCCCAGGGTGAGAAACAGCGTGCCGTCGGCCGCTTCCACGATGCGGCAGCCAAAGTGCGCCCGGCTGCTGAACTTGGGCTGCTGGCTGAAGATCACCTTCACGGCCTCCAGCCGCGTGGCGTCGGCAGACAGCTGGGCCGACGCCAGCGCGGTGGAGTTGCCGCCCGTGCCCGGTTCGGCGTAGCAGAAGTACACGCGGCGGTTGCGTGCGAAGTCGCGATCGGTGATCACATCCAGCAGACCGCCCTGCCCGCCCGCGTCCACCGGCGGCAGGCCGGCCAGCGGCTCGCTCAGCCGGCCGTCGGGCGCCACCACGCGCAGGCGGCCCGGACGCTCGGTGACCAGAAAACGTCCACCATCGATGAAAGCGACGCCCCAGGGGTTCTGCAGACCGCTGGCGACCACTTCAATGCGCGGCGCAGGTGTCTGGCCGTGGGCCAGGGTGCCCAGCAGGGTGAACATCAGCACCGCGAGGCGCTGGACCGGGATCAGGATCGGCAGGTGCATGACAAGGCCTTCCAGATGAAAACGGTTGGTGGCCGATCAGGGCGCTCAGGTTCCCGCTTCAACCGAACGGGCGCACGCCAAACAGCCAGGCGTGCGCCCAGAAGACAAAGAGCGCGTACAACGCCAGCCCGCCCACCAGGGCGATGGCGTCGTTGGCGCCACTGGCCGGCAATGCGGGCACCGGGCGCAAGGCACCGGCCGCCGCGCGGCGCTTGAGCGAGATGCGGTCGGCCACGGCCCAGGCCAGGAAACCGCCGAACAGCAGCACGTCGGCCAGCGTGCCCCCGGTGACCGACTGGGCCAGCAGGTGCGCCAGCGCCCAGAGCTTGACCGCCAGCAGCATGGGGTGTTTCGCCGCGGTCTTGATGCGCCCGGGCAGGTAGGCCGCCAGCAGCAGCACGAACATCGGCAGCATCAGCAGCGCGGCCAGGTGGCGAAAGCCACCCGGAAGGGCGTAAAGAAACACCGGCGTTTCGCGCGCCACGCCGTAGCCCCAGACGATGAGCCCCAGCCCCGCGAACGAGGCCAGCGAATACAGGCCCTTGAAGGCGTTTTCGCCCAGCTGGGCCGCCAGGCGGTTGCGCCCGCCGGGCGACACGATGGCCACGGAATGCACGCCAAGAAACAGCACCAGACCCCACACCAGCCACACCATGGACCGCTCCTGTTCTGCGGTGCACCCTGCCCCGCTTGTGGCCGAACTGTAGCGGCTTGTGACGCCGGGTGGACGGGGCCGGCTGCAATGACCGCCGGTCAGCGTCGGCTGGCGGCGGGATGGAAGCCAGCGGACCTCACTGTTTGATGATGAGTTCGTTCTTGACGCCGGTGGCACCTTCGGCGGCGCTCGCCAGCTGGCCCGCCAGGTCGATCTGGGCCTGGCTGTTCACAAAGCCGGTGAGCTGCACCTCGCCCTTGAAGGTGAGCACGCTGATGTCGAAGCTCTTGATGTCGGGATCGGCCAGCAGGGCGGCCTTGACGCGGCCGGTCACGGTCGCGTCATCGATCTTGGTGCCCACGGTGCTGGGCGTGCCCTTGAGGGTGACGGCGTTTTCAACGTCGGTCACACCGGCCACGCTGCGCGTGACGGCGATCGCCTGGTCGATCTGGGCCTGGTTGTCGACAAAGCCGCTGAGCTGCACGGTGCCCTTGCGGGTCTCCACCTGCAGGTCAAAGCTCTTGATCGCTTCGTCGGCCAGCAACGCGGACTTGACGCCCGAGGTGATGACGGCATCGTCCACCTGGGTGCCCAGCGTGATGCTCGGTGTGGGTTCCTGCACCATCTCGGGTGGCTTGTTGCAGCCCGCCAGCGTCAGGGCGGCCAGGCCGATGAGGCTGCCGGCCAGGATGAATGTCGGTGTGCGTGGGGACATGGGGTACTCCAGAAAAAAACAAAAGGGTGTGGGGAAACGGGCTCAGCGGGCGAGGTAGCCGCCGTCCACCGGGTAGTAGGAGCCGGTCACGAACGACGCGCGCTCCGAAGCGAGCCAGATCACCAGTTCGGCCACCTCGTCGGCCCGGCCCAGGCGACCGATCGGGTGGGCGGCCACCAGCATGTCGTTGACGGCGGGGTCGTCTTCGAGGCCGCTGATCATGGGTGTGTGGATGAAGCCAGGGCCGACGGCGTTGATGCGCACACCCTGGGCAGCGTATTCGAGGGCGGCGGCCTGCGTGAGGCCCACCACGCCGTGTTTGGCCGCGGTGTAGGCCGAGGCGGTGGCGAAGCCGACCGCGCCCAGGATCGACGCCACGTTGACGATGGAGCCCCCGCCGTTGAGCAACATGGCCGCGATCTGCGCGCGCATGCCGTAGAAAACGCCATTGAGGTTGATGTTGATCACCTGCGCCCAGGCGTCGAGCGGGTACTCGGCCAGCGGCGCGGCGACGCCGCCGATGCCGGCGTTGTTGATGGCCACGTCGAGGCGGCCGAAGTGCGCCATGGCCTGGGACACCAGCGCCTGGCACTCGTCGGCGCTGCCCACATCGGCAGCCACAAACAGCGCCTCGCCGCCCTGGGTCCGCACCAGCGCGGCCGTTTCGACGCCGGCGTCGGCGTCGATGTCCGACAGCACCAGCAGCGCCCCTTCACGGACGGCCATGAGGGCAATCGCCCGGCCGATGCCCGAGGCGGCACCGGTAACGAGCACCACTTTGTTTTTCAGCATGCGTTTCCATCCAGCGGGGTGCAGCCAGGCGCTGCACCGTTAGCAGGCCCCGTGGCAGGCGGGCCTGCTGCGAGGATGTGGACGAACCTTAGGTGTCCGGGCGCAGCGCGTCTGTGCGCTGCCAGACCGACCGCGCCGCTTCAGCCCGTTCGCGCTGGCGCCGCAGCGGTTTCGCTGGTGACGAGCCAGATGCCCAGACAGACCAGCGCCAGCGCGATCAGGTTGCGCCAGGCCAGCACGGTTTCGCCCAGAAAGAGCGCCGATAGCAAGACACCAAAGATCGGAACGAGGAAGTTGAACACCGTGACCATGCCGACGCGGTTGTGCTTGAGCAGCGCCAACACCACGCCAGGCAACAAGCAGGGCGGCCTGTCCAACATCGTGGAGAAGGCCATGGGCTCGATCGTCAAGAGCGGCACCGGCCCGATCCACGGCGTGATCGCGCCCGGCGAGAAGCTGCGCCAGAAGGGCCTGATCTTCGCCGCCACCCCGGCGAGCGACTTCATCTGCGGCACGCTGCAACTCGCCGCCGGCATGAACCTGCATGTGTTCACCACCGGCCGCGGCACGCCCTACGGGCTGGCTGAGTGCCCGGTGATCAAGGTCGCCACGCGCGACGATCTGGCGCGCCGCTGGCACGACCTGATGGACATCAACGCCGGGCGCATCGCCAGCGGCGAAGCCACTATCGAGGACGTGGGGACCGAGCTGTTCCAGCTGCTGCTGGCCGTTGCCAGTGGTAAAAAAACATGGGCCGAGCACTGGAAGCTGCACAATGCGCTGGTGTTGTTCAACCCCGCCCCGGTCACCTGAACCGACGGGACCGCCTCTGGACTGCCATGGACGTCGAAACGCTCCCCGGCCTGCTCGAACCGGCCCGTTTTGAGGGCGAGTTCGACGGCCGACCGACGGCGCTCTTTTTGCTGCGCAACGAACGCGGCATGGCCGTGGCCGTGTGCAACCTGGGCGCCCGCATCCTGCAGATCGTGGTGCCCGACCGCCACGGCCAGCCGGGTGATGTGGCGCTGGGCTACGACAGCCTCGACGATCTGCTCCAGGGATCCCCGTCCATGGGGGCCTTCATCGGACGCTACGCCGGGCGCATCGCCCAGGCCCGCTTCACGCTCGACGGTCACGAACACCAGCTGGTGGCCAACGCCGGCCCGCACTGCATCCACGGCGGGCCACGCGGCTCGCGCCACCGCGTCTTCGAAGCCCGGCAGACCGACGCTCACACGCTGGAACTGCAACACCGCTTCGAGACCGCCGACGACGGTTTTCCCGGCACGCTGGCCCTGCGACTGACCTACCGGCTGACTGAGCACAACGAACTGGTGATCGAACACGAGGCCACTGCGGTTCAAGGCCACGGGCCGGCGAGCTTCACCTGCCATGTGTTCTTCAACCTCGACGGCCCCGGCCATGCACGCATCGACGGCCACCGGCTGGAAGTGCGCGCCAGCCAGCTGCTCGCCACCGACGCCGACAACATTCCCACCGGCGAGCGCACGCCGCTGCGCGACCACCCGCTGGACCTGCGCACCCCGCAGACGCTGGGCAATCTGCCCGACATCGACCACAGCTACGTGATCGACGCCGACCCCCACACCACCAGCCTGCGCCTGTGCGCCCGCGCCGACAGCGAAGCCAGCGGCCGCACGCTGGAGGTCTGGTCCACCGAACCAGTGCTGCAGGTGTACACCGCGGGCCAGCTTGGCACGGGTGGGCCGACCGACATCGGCAAACGGGGCGTGGTCCACCGGCCGCGCAGCGGGCTCTGCCTGGAACCCCAGCAGTTCCCCAACGCCCCCAACTGCCCGGGGTTCCCGTTCAACCGCGTCACGGCCGACCGGCCCTACCGCGCGCAGACGCGTTACCGGTTTGGCGTGCTGAACGGATAGACCTCAGCCCAGCAACGCCGCCAGCCCGCCATCGGCCTCGAAACGCTGGTGGCGGTAGGTCAGGCGGGTCGGCCCTTCCCACACCCGTTCACGCACGCTGTGGCGCGGATCGCCGGGGTAGCAGATCACCCGGCAACCCTCTTCATCAAACGGTTCGGGCGCGACCAGCGCGGGTGCACGGCTGCGCGCAGCGGCCTGCACCTGGGCCACATCGGCCAGGCGGCTGAGTTGGCAGAGGCTCATGATCTGTGGCGGCGCCAGATCGATCTCGCCCGCCCAGTAGCGCTCCAGGCCGGCGCGCGGTGACAGCCAGACCGCCTCGGTGGCTTCGAAGGTGCAGTGGCTGGCGTCCTGGCCGGGCGGGGCCGCGGCGACGAAAAAACGCGTGTCAAAGCGCTTGTTGGTCACCGAAGGCTGGCGCGGCGTGACCCAGCGCGACCACGGCAACAGGCTCGACACCGCCAGCGGCTGGCCCAGACGCTGCAGGGCTTCTGCAAAACCCAGACCGGAGAGCGTGTGCTCGCGCACCTGGGCGGCCAACCGTGCCCCATCGGAACCGGCTGCAAGTGACCCGTTCAGGCCCAGCAACAGGCTGCATTCTTCAAAGGTCTCGCGCAGCGCGGCCAGGTGCAGCCCCACCGCGGTGTCCGGATCCAGCCCGGGTTCGGCCAGGGCGCTCAACAACTCGTCCGCGCTGCGGTCCAGCGCAGCGGGGTCCACCTGGCGGTCGGCCGCGTCGAGCTTGCCACCCGGGAACACGTGCACGCCACCCAGCACGCCGGAGTTGCCATGGCGGCGCACCAGCAGCACCTCCAGACCGGCAGGACCGTCGCGCAGCACCATCACGGTGGCGGACGCCAGGGGCGGGGTGTGAATCACATCGGAGTTGATCGGTATGGCCATGCGGGCATTGTCCACCAGCCTTGCCCATGCCCGTCCCTTCACGCCGACCCGTCCGGCCCCCGGCGTCCGAGCAGACACCCGCAGCGGTCCGCAGAAATAGCGTGTTGTTCAGGCGGGCAGGAACAGCGACTGCAGGTCGCTGAGGAAGTCGAAGCCGTGCCCGGTCGGCCGGACCCAGCCATCGGCCATCACCAGCCAGCCGCGGCGCACGCCTTCGTCCAGCGCCGTGGCCACGCTGGACAGCGGCAGCCCGGTGCGGGCAGAAAAGTCCTGCAGCTCGAAGCCGTTGCGCAGGCGCAGCGCGTTGAGCATGTACTCGAAAGGCAGATCGCGCCGCGCCACCTCTTCCACGCTCACCACCGCATCGCCCGCGCGCGCCTTGTCCATGTACAGGCGCGGTTCGCGCGCGCGCACCTGGCGCACCACGCGGTGGGCAAAACTGAGCTTGCTGTGGGCACCGGCGCCGATGCCGAGGTAGTCACCGAACTGCCAGTAGTTCAGGTTGTGCCAGCAGCGGTGGCCTTCGCGTGCGTAGGCCGAGACCTCGTAGCGCGACAGCCCCTGCTCGGCGGTCAGCTCGGTGATGCGGTCGAGCATGGCGTAGGCGTCGTCGTCCTCGGGCACCTGGGGCGGGAACTTGGCAAAGACCGTGTTGGGCTCGATGGTCAGGTGGTAGATCGAGATGTGCGGCGGCGCGAACGCCAGCGCGGTGCGCATGTCCGTTTCGCAGCCGGCCAGCGTCTGCCCCGGCAGCGCGTACATGATGTCCAGATTGAAGGTGTCGAAGGCCATCGCCGCCTCCTCCACCGCGGCGATCGCCTGCGCCCGGTCGTGCACCCGGCCCAGCGCCTTCAGGTGGTCATCGTTGAAGCTCTGCACGCCGATGGACAGGCGCGTGACGCCGGCCTCGCGAAAAGCCTTGAAGCGGTCCTTTTCAAAGGTGCCCGGGTTGGCTTCCAGCGTGATCTCGGCATCGGCGTCCAGCCGCAGCAGCGCGCGCACGTCGCCCAGCAGCCGGTCGATGGCCTCGGGCGAAAACAGGCTGGGCGTGCCGCCGCCGATGAAGATGCTGTGCACCGAACGGCCCCAGATCAGCGGCAGCGCGGCTTCGAGATCGGCCCGCAGCGCGTCCAGGTACGCCTGTTCCGGCAGCGCCTGGCCGGGCGCGCTGGTGGCGCTCCATTCGTGCGAATTGAAGTCGCAATAGGGGCACTTCTTCAGACACCAGGGCAGGTGGATGTAGAGCGAGAGCGGCGGCAGGCCCTGCAACTGCAGCGTGCCGGGGCGCATCC
Organism: Hydrogenophaga sp.; assembly: GCA_030653975.1. Classification (GTDB taxonomy): domain Bacteria; phylum Pseudomonadota; class Gammaproteobacteria; order Burkholderiales; family Burkholderiaceae_C; genus Hydrogenophaga. The sequence continues at coordinate 11,594 of JAURYH010000038.1, forward strand.
AGTGGCCGATGTCGCTCCAGTGCGGACCTTCCGGTGGGCGGCTGCCGGTTGTGCCATGCAGCGCCACCCGAACCTCTTTGGACGGGTTCATGCGTTTGACGGAAGTGCGAACCATCTTTCGCGCATCAGGTTCAGCATCTGCTGCGCCGCCTTGCCGCGGTGGCTGTTGGCGTTTTTCTTTTCGTCGCTCAGCTGGGCGAAGGTACAACCGAACTGCGGCAGGAACATCACCGGGTCAAAACCGAAACCGTTGTCGCCCACGGGCTCGAGCGTGATCAACCCCGCTGCACGGCCGCTGGCCACCAGCGGCTCGGGATCGTCGGCGCAGCGCACCGCGACCAGGGTGCTCACCAGGGCGGCGCGGCGGTCGTGCACATCGCGCATCTGCTCCAGCAGCGCACGCACGTTGTTGGCGTCGCCCTTTTCATAGCCGAACTGCGTCGCGTAGTAAGCGGTGTCCACGCCCGGCAAACCGCCGAAGGCTTCCACGCACAGGCCGGCGTCGTCGGCCAGCGCGGGCAGGCCACTGACCTGCGCCGCGTGGCGCGCCTTCGCCAGCGCATTCTCGATGAAGGTGCGGTGCGGCTCGGGCGCTTCCGGAATGCCCAGTTCAGCCTGGCGCACCAGTTCCACGCCGAGCGGCGCAAACAAGGCCTGCAGTTCGGCGAGCTTGCCTTTGTTGTTGGACGCGAGGACGAGCTTCATCGAAGTTCTCAGACCAGGCCGAGGCTTTTCCTCTGCAAGGCCACCAGCTCGCTCACGCCTTTTTCGGCCAGGGCCAGCAAGGCGTCCATTTCCTGGCGCGTGAAGGCCACGCCTTCGGCCGTGCCCTGCACTTCCACAAAATGGCCGGCACCGGTCATCACGACATTCATGTCGGTGTCGCAGGCCGCGTCTTCCACGTACTCCAGATCGAGCAGCGGTTGGCCCTGCAGAAGGCCGACCGAAATCGCGGCCACATGGCCCTTGATCGGCGAGGTGGCGATCTTGCCTTCGGTAAGCAGTTTGCTCACCGCGTCGTGCGCCGCGACGAAGGCGCCGGTGATGCTCGCGGTGCGCGTGCCGCCGTCGGCCTGCAGCACGTCGCAGTCCAGCGAAATGGTGCGTTCACCCAGCGCCTTCAGATCAAACACGGCGCGCAGGGAACGGCCGATCAGGCGCTGGATTTCCTGCGTGCGACCGCTCTGTTTGCCTTTGGCCGCTTCGCGGTCGCTGCGGGTGTGGGTGGCGCGCGGCAACATGCCGTACTCGGCCGTCACCCAGCCTTCGCCGCTGCCGCGTTTGTGCGGCGGCACTTTTTCTTCCACCGACGCGGTGCACAGCACCTTGGTGTCACCAAACTCGATCAGCACCGAGCCTTCGGCGTGGATGGTGAAGCCCCGGGTGATGCGCACCGGGCGCAGGGCATCGGCGGCCCGATGGCCGGGTCGAATGAAATCTGTCATGGGAGGCTTTCAGGAGTTGCGTTCGGCGGTGCGCCGGATCGCTTCGTTGATTTCGGCGATCGATTTTTCGATCGCCGCGTCGTCCAGGTCTTCGATGGTCGGGTCGGCCACGCCCGACTGGATGGTGGAGGCGAACACGCCTTCTTCGATGTCTTCGGTCGACACCCGCGTGGTCTGGAATTCGTCGGCGGTTTCCCATTCCATGGCCAGCACGGTCACGTTGTCGCAGCGCTGTCCACCCCGCTTGAGGGCCATTTCCACCAGCTCGGGAACCGCCTGCTCCAGCGGATTGCGGGCCAGTTCGGCGGCGATCTCGAAGTCCTTCACCGTGCCCCAGAGGCCGTCCGAGCACAGCAACACACGGTCGCCCTGCAACAACTGCACCGGCCCCGACATGTCGAACACCGGCTTGGCGGGCGACCCGAGGCAGGTGAAGAGGATGTTGCGGTTGATGTGCTGGGTGGCCTTGCCCAGGTGGGCCTGCTGCTCCATGTAGGAATGGTCCCGCGTGCGCGTCAGCAACTCGCCATCGCGCACGAGGTACAGGCGGGAGTCGCCACAGTGCACCCAGTGCATGTTGCCGCGCTCCATCACGGCCGCCACCAGCGTGGTGCGCGGCGTGTCGAGCATGCCTTTTTCGGCGGCGTAGCGGATGATCTGGTGGTGCGCCGCCATCAGGGCGCTGGAGAGGAACTCCGGCACTTCACGCAGGGTGGGGTTGGCGGCCTTCTGGAAGTAGGCGGAGAAGGTCTGCAGGGCGAGCTGGGCCGCCATCGCACCTTCGGGATGACCGCCCATGCCATCGGCCAGCACGAACAGACCGGACTCGCGCGTGTACGCGTAGCCCATGCGGTCTTCGTTGCGCTCGCGACCACCCTGACGGCTGATCTGGTAGACCGAAAACTTCATCGGAACTTGGTCCCGGCGACGGTGGACTTGCGCGGCGACTTCTTGTTGTCGGAGACGATGTTGTCAAACTGGAGCCGCATCTTCTCGGCCACGGTGAGCTTGGTGTAGCTGCGTTCGGTCTCGCGGCTCAGCTCTTTCTGCAGCGCAAACACCGACTGCGGGCGCGACAGCGGGTCGAGCGACATGCACCACTCCACCACCTCGATCAGGTTGTCGGAGTAGACGCCGCGCAGGCGCGACAAGGCCAGCGAAAGACGGTCCTTTTCCAGCCGCTGCGGGGCGTCGTTGGGCGGGTAGCCCTGCATGCTGGCGTAGATGCAGGCGCCGATGGCGTAGATGTCGGTCCAGGGGCCCATGCTGGAATCGCGGCGGTACATCTCGGGCGCGGCAAAACCGGGCGTGTACATCGGGCGGATGAAGTTGCCTTCCTTGCTCAGCACCTCGCGCGCGGCGCCGAAGTCGATCAGCACGGCGCGGTTGTCGTCGGTGACGAAGATGTTGGCCGGCTTGATGTCCAGGTGCAGCATCTTGTGCTGGTGCACGATGCGCAGGCCACGCAGCACCTCGTCGTACAGCGAGCGGATGGTCGACTCGCGAAAGACCTTCTGCTTCTTGAGATCTCGCGCGGTGATGATGAATTCCTGCAGGGACGCGCCCTCCAGGTAGTTCATGACCATGTACACGGTCTCGTTCTCGCGGAAGAAGTTGAGCACGCTCACCACCGACTGGTGGGAGATCTGGGCCAGCGCACGACCTTCTTCGAAGAAGCTCTTGAGGCCCAGGCGGTACAACGAGAGTTTTTCGGGCTGCACCTGGGGCAACAACTCGCCAGGCCCACGTGTGGCCAGCGACGACGGCAGGTATTCCTTGACCGCGACCTGCTGACCTTCGGTGTCCACAGCCAGGTAGACCACGCCAAAACCACCGGCTGCGAGCTTGCGCACAATGCGATAGCCGCCGATCACGGTGTCAGGCGGCAGCGGTGCAGGTTTGACCTTTGACATAATTCGGATGGGTTCCGGAACGCCTCGTTTTGGACCACTCAACCTGATGGGACACAGTTAATGGCAGTTTACAGCATGACCGGCTACGCCACGGCCCAGACCGGCGGGGCCGCAGCCACACTTGCCAGCGAGTCCCCGCGCGAAGCCAAACCGGGCCTGGGCATCGAAATCCGCTCGGTCAACAGCCGCTTTCTCGACCTGACTTTCAAACTCGCTGACGACCTGCGCGGCACCGAACCCGCCCTGCGCGAACTGCTGGGCGCTTCACTCAAACGTGGCAAGGTGGAGGTGCGGGCCTGGGTCGAGGGCCGCACCGACGCCGGACCGCGCGCGCCCAGCGCACCGGAGTTGCAGAAGCTGGTGAGCCTGCAGGACAACGTCCGCGCCTGGCTCCCCACCGCGCCGCCCCTGTCGGTGGCCGACGTGCTGCAGCTGACCACGCGCCAGGCCGGCAACCCCGGCGAACTGCACGAAACCCTGCTCGCGCTGGCCCAGACGGGTCTGGAGAAACTGCTCACCGCGCGCGAACGCGAAGGCCAGCGTCTGGCGGCCATGCTGCTGGACCGGCTCAAGCAGTTGCGCCAGCTCGCCAAAGACGCCCAGCCCCTGATTCCCCAACTGGTCGCGCAACAGCGGCAGCGCTTCATCGACCGATGGAACGAAGCGCTCGGCGCCAGCGCGGCTGCCGGTGGCACCAGCAACACCCTCACCAGCGAGGCCGCGCAGGACCGTGCGCTGACCGAAGCCACCGCCTTCGCGATCCGGATCGATGTGGCCGAAGAACTGACCCGACTGGACTCGCACCTGGTGGAAATCGAGCGCCTGATCAAGAAAGGCAGCGATGTGGGCAAGCGCCTGGACTTCCTGATCCAGGAACTGCACCGCGAAGCCAACACCATGGGCGCGAAATCGTCGAGCCTGGAACTCACCCGCATTTCCGTGGACATGAAGGTGCTCATCGAACAGATGCGCGAGCAGGTCCAGAACATTGAATGAACTTGCGCCCCCACGCTCCGCCGCTTCGCGGGTCGCTGCCCCCCACGGGGGCTGTTTCGCCTTGGGGCGGCCCGGCGGCGAAACCACTCCTCTACAGGCATAGCTAATGGAATACCCTGGCAATCTGTTCGTCGTCGCAGCCCCCAGCGGGGCCGGCAAATCCAGTCTCGTCAAGGCCCTGATGGAGCTGGACTCCCGCGTCGTGCCCTCGGTCTCGCACACCACCCGGCCACCGCGTGGTCAGGAGCTGCATGGGCGCGAGTACTACTTTGTGGCCCGGGAAACCTTTGACCAGATGGTCATCCAGGGGGCTTTCCTGGAATGGGCCATGGTGCATGGCAACCGCTACGGCACGTCCAAGCAGGCGATCGAGCAGCGCATGGCCCAGGGGGCCGACGTGGTGCTGGAAATCGACTTCCAGGGCGCGATCCAGGTCAAACGCATCTTTCCCAACGCGGTGCTGATCTTCATCCTGCCGCCGAGCTGGGAAGAACTGCGATCGCGGCTGGAGCGGCGCGCCGAGGACAGCGCCGACGTGATTGAACTGCGGCTGCAGAATGCAGCGTCGGAAATGATGCACGCGCGGGAATTCGACTTCGTTATAATCAACGAGTTGTTCGAGCGGGCCCTGTTTGACCTCAAGGCCATCGTCCATGCCCAGCGGCTCAAGTTTGCCGCCCAGCGTATCGCCCGCAGCGATACCTTCAAAGCGCTCAACATCCACTGACCTACCGCACACTACCGAGGCCCGCACATGGCACGCATCACCGTCGAAGACTGTCTGGAAAAGATCCCCAACCGCTTTCAGCTCGTGCTGGCCGCCACCTACCGTGCCCGCATGCTCAGCCAGGGCCATGCCCCGAAGATCGAGAGCAAGAACAAGCCCGGCGTGACCGCGCTGCGTGAAATTGCTGAAGGCAAGATCGGCATCGAAATGCTCAAGAAGGTGCCACTCTGATTGTTCAGGGTGCCCGAAAAAAAACCCGCTCACAAGCGGGTTTTTTTTCGTCCACCGCTTTGGATACCGCCGGAGCTCCCCCCGGACGCATGAAACGGTGCAGCCCATGGCACCACCGGGCCGGCTTTGCCTGACGGCCAGTGCCGCCCCCTTGAGGGGGTCGCGCGAGGCGCCGCGGGGGTGCTTCACTTCAGGCCGCGCCGATGTTCGGCACCAGTTCTCCGGCGTTCTGTCCGCTGCGTTGAGCCGCCGTGAACGCCAGCATGCGGTCGATCGGCAACCGGGCGCGCGGGATCAGCGCCGGATCCACATGGATCTGGTTCAGGCCTTTTTCCAGCACCTGCGCCACGCCGGCCAGGCCGTTCATCGCCATCCAGGGGCAGTGCGCGCAGCTCTTGCAGGTGGCGCTGTTGCCCGCGGTCGGTGCCTCGATGAACACCTTGCCCGGATTCTGCTGGCGCAGCATGTGCATCATGCCGTTGTCGGTGGCGATGATGAACTCGTTCGCGTCCAGCTCCCGCGCCGCCTTCAGGATCGCCGAGGTGGAGCCCACGGCGTCGGCCAGCGCCACCACATCGGCCGGGCTTTCCGGGTGCACCAGCACCTTGGCTCCCGGGTGCTCCTTTTTCAAGGCTTCCAGCTCAAAGCCCTTGAACTCGTCGTGCACGATGCATGAGCCGTTCCACATCAGCATGTCGGCACCGGTTTCGCGCTGGATGTAACCACCCAGGTGCTTGTCGGGCGCCCACAGGATCTTGTGGCCCTTGTCCTTGAGCGCTTTCACGATATCGAGTGCGCAACTGGAAGTGACCAGCCAGTCCGAGCGCGCCTTCACCGCGGCACTGGTGTTGGCGTAGACCACCACGGTGCGGTCCGGGTGGGCGTCGCAAAAGGCGCTGAAGTCGTCGATCGGGCAGCCCAGGTCGAGCGAGCAGTTGGCGTCCAGATCGGGCATGAGCACCGTTTTCTCCGGGCTCAGGATCTTGGCGGTTTCACCCATGAAGCGCACGCCCGAGACCACCAGCGTCTGCGCGGCGTGGTCGCGGCCAAATCGCGCCATTTCCAGCGAATCGCTCACGATGCCGCCGGTCTCGATCGCCAGGTCCTGCAGGTCGGGGTGCACGTAGTAGTGCGACACCATCACCGCGTTGCGTTCCTTGAGTAGGCGGCGGATGCGCTCCTTCAACTCGGCGCGCTGCTTCGGGCCGGGCTCGACCGGCACACGCGCCCAGGCGTGCTTCGTCGGGCAGGCCGGCTGTTCGTATTCGACGTCGATGATGTCTGTATTGCTCATGTCAGTTGCTCCATCCGCATCGAGAAATCGATGGCTTTCACGTCTTTGGTCAAGGCTCCGATGGAAATGCGGTCGACCCCGGTTTCCGCAAGGGCCCGCACCGTCTGCAGGTTCACACCACCCGAAATTTCCAGGATGGCACGGCCCGCATTGCGGCGCACGGCCTCCTGCAGCGTCGGAATGTCCATGTTGTCGAGCAGGATCATCCTGGCGCCACAGGCCAGCGCTTCGTCGAGTTGCGCCAGGGTCTCGACCTCAATCTCGACAAAACGCGCCTGGGGCGCGGTTTCCTGCACGCGCTTCAACACGGCCGCCACGCCACCCGCGGCGGCGATGTGGTTTTCCTTGATCAGCACCGCGTCGTACAGGCCGATGCGGTGGTTCACGCCGCCGCCGGTTTTCACCGCGTATTTTTGTGCCAGCCTCAGCCCCGGGATGGTCTTGCGCGTGTCCACGATGGCCGCACGCGTGCCTTTGACGGTATCGACGAACACCGCCGTTTTCGTGGCCACGGCCGAGAGCAGTTGCAGGAAGTTGAGCGCGGTGCGTTCGGCGGTCAGCAGGGCCTGGGCGTTGCCCGCGATTTCCAGCACCACCTGGTCGGCCACACAGCGCTGGCCCTCTGACACAAACCAGGTCAGGCTGGCCTTGGGGTCGCAGGCCAGCACGGCCGCTTCCACCCAAGGCACGCCGCAGATCACGGCCGGCTCGCGCGCGAGGATGCGTGCACGGGCGCTGCGCGAGGGGTCTACCAGGGCCCCGGTGAGGTCGCCGCCGGCCACGTCCTCGGCCAGTGCCCGGGCCACATCGGCGCCCGCCAGTTCGGCCAGATCGGCGTCCGTGAATTCAGAGAGGTGTTTCATGGGTTGCAAGCATAACGGGATCGCATATAGTGCCCCCCATCCAAAGCCCACGCAAAGGGGATCCCCATGACTCCACAGAAATCGGCCGCTCCGACCAGCGGAACGCCCTACGGCACCCTGCCGTCGGCATCGCCCATGCCACAGCGCAAGCCGGTCAGCCTGCCTCGGTTGCAGGAGATGCGTGAGCGCGGTGAAAAGATCACCATGCTCACGGCCTACGACGCGACCTTCGCCGCCGTGGCCGACGCTGCGGGTGTGGAGTGCATCCTGGTGGGCGATTCGCTGGGCATGGTCTGCCAGGGCCTGTCCAGCACCACCGGCGTGACGCTGGACACCATGCGCTACCACACCGAAAGCGTGGTGCGTGGCCTGCAGCGCGTGCAGGCCACCGCCTGGGTGATCGGCGACCTGCCCTTTGGCAGCTACCACGAGAGCAAAGAGCAGGCCCTGCGCAGCGCCGCGGTGTTGATGCACGCCGGCGCCCACATGGTCAAGCTTGAAGGCGGCGGCTGGACCGCTGACACCGTGCGCTTCCTGGTGGAGCGCGGCATCCCGGTCTGCGCCCACCTGGGTCTGACGCCGCAGACCGTGCACGCGCTCGGTGGCTACCGCGTGCAGGGCCGTGGCGACGCCGCTGCATTGCAACTGCGCCGCCACGCCATCGAGCTGCAGGACGCCGGCGCCACCATGCTGGTGCTGGAGATGGTGCCCGCGGTCCTGTCGACCGACATCACCACCGAACTCAAGACCTGCCACACCATCGGCATCGGCGCCGGCAAGGGCACGGCCGGCCAGGTGCTGGTGATGCACGACATGCTGGGCATCAACCTCGGCAAGAACCCGAAGTTCGTGCGCAACTTCATGGAAGGCGCCAGCAGCGTGCGCGATGCCATGGCCGCCTATGTGGCGGCCGTGAAGGACGGCAGTTTCCCCGACGACAGCCTGCACGCCTGGTAGCTGGAACACCCCCGCCGCGCTGCGCGCGACCCCCTCTAGGGGGCAACACCAGCCGTCTGGCAAAGCCAGCCCGGCGGTGTTCCCCGGAAACTCCCCCTCGGACCTGCCCATGAAACTCGTTCACACCATCGAAGACCTGCGCGCTGCGCTGCGACCTTTCAACTCACCGGCTTTTGTGCCCACCATGGGCAACCTGCACGATGGGCATCTGGATCTGGTGCGCACGGCCCAGCCGCTGGGGGATGTCACGGTGTCCAGCATCTTCGTCAACCGGCTGCAGTTCGCCCCTCACGAAGACTTCGACACCTACCCGCGCACCCTGCAGGCCGATTGCGCCCGACTCGAGCAGGCGGGTTGCGACATCGTGTTCGCGCCGTCGGAAAAGGAGCTGTACCCCGACCCCCAGGGGTTCAAGATCCAGCCACCGTCGGAGCTGGCCGACATGCTGGAAGGGCATTTCCGACCCGGCTTCTTTATCGGGGTCTGCACCGTGGTGATGAAGCTGTTCCAGTGCGTGTTCTCGGAAGCCAAGGGTCCGCGTTATGCCCTCTTCGGCAAGAAGGACTATCAGCAGCAGATGGTGATCCGCCGCATGGTGCAGCAGTTTGCCCTGCCGGTTCAGATCATGGCCGGCGAGACACAGCGCGCTGCGGACGGCCTGGCGCTGAGTTCACGCAACGGCTATCTGAGCGAGAGCGAGCGTGCCGAGGCGGTGCAGCTGTCGCTCGCACTGCGGGGTCTGGCGCGCGATGCGCTGGCCGCTGCGGCGAGTTTGCCCAACCACCAGTCCACCCTGGAGGAGAAGGCCATGAGGGCATTGGCGGGACGCGGCTGGCAACCCGACTACCTGACGGTTCGCCGCCGACAAGACCTGCAGGCGCCGACCAGTGCCGATGCGACCACCCCCGGCGCCCTTGTGGTACTGGGCGCTGCGCGCCTGGGCAACACCCGATTGATCGACAACTTCGAGATCTAGAGCCACCCGCTGCGCGGCTTCCCTCTGAGGGGGACAACACCTCCACCATACAAGCCGGTTCCGTGGTGTTTCTGGATCAAGCCCTTCGCGCCGGATGCGTCAAGGCAAAACCGCTCGGCCCTACTGCGCCTCGTCCTTCGGATCACGCCCCATCAGTTCGGTCACAGCCTGCGCCGGCTGCAAGCGGCCATCCAGCAGCGCCACCACGCCCGCCGAAATGGGCATGTCCACGCCCAGCATCTGCGCGCGCTGCACCACGGTGCGCGCACTGTAAACGCCCTCGGCCACGTGGCCCAGCGAGTCCACCGCCTGCTGCAGGCTCAAGCCCTGCGCCAGCAGCTGACCCACCTTGCGGTTGCGTGAAAGATCGCCGGTGGCGGTGAGCACCAGGTCACCCAGGCCGGAAAGACCCATGAAAGTTTCGGCCCGCGCCCCCAGCGCCAGACCCAGGCGCGTCATCTCGGCCAGACCCCGCGTGACCAGTGCGGCTCGGGCGTTGAGTCCGAGGTTCAGGCCATCACACAGGCCGGTGGCGATGGCCAGCACGTTCTTCACTGCGCCGCCCACCTCCACGCCCACGATGTCTTCGTTGGCATAGACCCGCAGCGTGGGGCTGTGAAAAGCCACCACCAGCGCCTCGCGCACGCCGGCGTGCTCGCTGGCAGCCACCAGGGCGGTGGGCTGACCACGCGCCACTTCCTGCGCAAAGCTGGGGCCGCTCAGCACACCCGCCTTCAGCCCCGGGGCCACATCGGCCCGGATTTCGTGGCCCAACAGGCCATGGGTGCCGCTGCCCGCGCGTGCCGCCTCAAAGCCCTTGCACAACCAGGCGACGGGTGCCGCCAGCCCGTTCAGGCGCTCCAGCATGCTGCGCAGGGCGACCATGGGCGTGCCGACGACGACGAGGTCGGCACCGGCCAGCGAAGGCCACTCACCCCCCAAAATCTGCAGCGCGGGCGGGAACGGTATGCCAGGCAGGTAGCGCCGGTTTTCCCGGGTGGCCTGCATGTCGGCCACCTGCGAACCATCGCGTGCCCAGAGGCTGACGTGATGCGGCTGGCTGGCAGCGCTGATGGCCAGCGCCGTGCCCCAGGCGCCAGCCCCGAGAACGACGATCTTCATGCGGTGCGGCACACCCTAACCGGCTTACTGCGTGACGATGCGCGGGGCGTCTTCAGCGGCCTGCGCCTGCTGCTGCTCGTACATGGCCTGGAAGTTGATTTCCGCCAGGTGCACCGGCGGAAAGCCGGCGCGCTGGACCAGGTCGGCCACGTTGCCGCGCAGGTAGGGATAAACGATCTGCGGACAGGCGATGCCCATGATCGGACCCATCTGTTCCTGCGGCAGGTTGCGGATTTCAAAGATGCCGGCCTGCTTGGCCTCCACCAGGAACACCGTCTTGTCCTTGATCTTGGTCTGCACCGTGGCAGTCACGCAAATCTCGTACACGCCATCGGCCACCGGATTGGCTTCCACGCCAAGCTGGATATCCACCGAAGGCTGTTCCTGCTCCAGCAGGATGCCGGGCGAATTGGGCTGCTCCAGCGAAGCCTCCTTGAGGTAGATGCGCTGGATCTGGAAAGTGGGATCTTGGTCGGCCATGAGGGTCTTTCAGGAAGTCAGAAAAAACAAAACCCGCCGGGGATAAAACGTTCCCGCAGCGGGTACAGCGCCGATTATCTCAGCAGCGCCAGGGGTGAGCTCAAGCTTGCAGCAATGGCGCCAGACCACCCCGTCCATCCAGCGCATGCAGGTCATCGCAACCACCGACGTGCAGGTCACCGATGAAGATTTGCGGCACGCTGGTGCGCCCGGTCAACTCGGTCATGCGGGCGCGCACATCGGGTTTGCCATCCACCACGATTTCTTCGTAGTTGGTCACGCCACGTTGCTGCAGCAAGGCCTTGGCGCGGCTGCAGAAGGGGCAGTAGTCACTGGAATAGATTTTGACGTGGGCCAATTAAAAAACTCCTCACACAAACAAGAACTTCACCGGAGTGCGTGCCTGATCCAGCACATGCCGAAGAACCGGCTTCGCCGGGCCAAAGGCATGGTCCCCCTGGGGGGCCGAGGGCCGCGGCTCCGAGCCTGCCTGCGCAGGCTTGGACAGCCCGAGGAAGCATCGGCTCTGACGATGCTGCGGCCTGCAAGGCGCGCGAAGCGGCGCAGGGGGGTGATTATTTCTCCACCGGCATGCTGGCCGCACGCCAGGCGCTGAGTCCCCCGGAAAGGGAGTGGGCGTTTTCGTAGCCCAGCTTCTTGGCCACCGCCACCGCCCGGCGCGAGCGCATGCCCGAAGCGCAAACCAGAATCACCGGCGTGGCCTTGTTTTTCACCAGGCCGGGCAATTTGGCCTCCAGCTCGGAAAGCGGCAGGTTTTTGGCCCCCGCCACATGACCGGCGGCGAACTCGTCCGAGCCACACACATCCACCACGGCGGCTTTTTCGCGGTTGATCAGCTGCACCGCTTCGGTGACATTGACCGATCCGGCGCCCGCACCACCCGACAAGGCGGGCCACATCAGCAGGGCCCCAGACGTCAGCGCCACGGCGATCAACATCCAATTTTCGATAAAGAAACTCACAGGAACGACCTTTCAGTTAAGCCGTGGATTTTAGAATGTATGGCTGGCCTGTGCCGGCTGGCCATCTGCCCGGGGTACCCGGGCCCGTCATTTGTTCCTTACGTCCCCCTTCATCCATGTACAAACTCGTCCTGATTCGCCACGGTGAATCCACCTGGAACCTCGAAAACCGCTTCACCGGCTGGACCGACGTCGAGCTCACGCCCACCGGCGTCTCGCAGGCCATGTCGGCCGGCAAGCTGCTCAAGGCCGAGGGCTACGAATTCGACATCGCCTACACCTCGGTGCTCAAGCGCGCGATCCACACCCTGAACTACTGCCTGGACGAAATGGACCGCGCCTGGCTGCCGGTGGTGAAGGACTGGCGCCTGAACGAGCGCCACTACGGCGGCCTGCAAGGCCTGAACAAGGCCGACATGGCCAGACAGTTCGGCGACGAACAGGTGCTGATCTGGCGCCGCAGCTACGACACGCCACCGCCCGCGCTGGAGGCCAGCGACCCGCGCAGCGAACGCAGCGACCGCCGCTACGCCGCCCTCCAGCCCGGGCAGGTGCCGCTGACCGAGTGCCTCAAGGACACCGTGGCGCGCGTGATGCCGTTCTGGAACGAGGTGCTGGCCCCCACCATCCAGAGCGGCCAGCGCGTGGTGATCTCCGCGCACGGCAACAGCATCCGCGCCATGGTCAAGTACCTGGACGGTGTTTCCGACACCGACATCGTCAACCTGAACATCCCCAACGGCATTCCGCTGGTCTATGAGCTGGACGCTGACCTCAAGCCGATCAGGAGCTATTACCTGGGCGACGCCGAAGCCGCCGCGCGGGCTGCAGCGGCCGTGGCGGCACAGGGGAAAGTGTGATCGGGAGCGGTTGCCCGGCGCGCTGAAACCGGTTCGCGCAACACGCACGGAACCGAATCCCGGCATGGCGCTCCAAGGTGTATATTGACCCGCCGCTGGGGTCGGGTGTTCCTGACGCACTGGCGTCTTTTTTAAGGTGTTTCCATGGGCAAGCAAGTGAGTCACAGGTTGAAGATTGCGGGATGGGTAGCCGTGGGCGCCGTCGCCGGAGCCCTCACGACGGTGCAGTTGCAGGCCGTCGCGCGCAACACGCTGGCCCCGCTGCCCCTCGAAGAGCTGCAGCAGCTCGCCGCTGTGTTCGGCATGGTCAAGACCGACTATGTCGAACCGGTCGACGAAAAGCAGTTGATCTCCGACGCCATCACGGGCATGGTCGCCAGCCTGGACCCGCATTCCCAGTACTTCGACAAGAAGTCGTTCAAGGAATTCCGCGAGGGCACCAGCGGCCGCTTTGTCGGCGTGGGCATCGAGATCACCATGGAAGACGGCCTGGTCAAGGTGGTGACGCCCATTGAAGACTCGCCCGCGTTCCGCGCCGGCCTCAAGTCGGGTGACCTCATCACCAAGATCGATGACACCGCGGTCAAGGGACTGAGCATCAACGATGCCGTCAAGCTCATGCGCGGCGAGCCGCGCACCAAGGTCCTGCTGACGATCTTCCGCAAGGACGAAAACCGCAGCTTCCCGGTGACGATCACGCGCGAGGAAATCAAGACCCAGAGCGTGAAGACCAAGCTGGTCGAGCCGGGTTACGCCTGGGTGCGTGTTTCGCAGTTCCAGGACCGGACGATCGAGGATTTCTCCCGCAAGGTCGAGGCGCTGTACAAGGAAGATCCGAAACTCAAGGGCGTGGTGCTGGACCTGCGCAACGACCCGGGTGGCCTGCTGGACGCGGCGGTGGCCCTGTCGGCTGCGTTCCTGCCGGAAAACGTGACGGTGGTGTCCACCAATGGCCAGCTCGCCGACAGCAAATCGATCTACACGGCCGCTCCGCAACATTACCTGCGCCGCGGCGGAACCGACCCGATCAAGCGCCTGACCGAAAACACCAAAGGCGTCCTGAAGACCGTGCCGCTGGTGGTGCTGGTCAACGAAGGCTCCGCCTCGGCCAGCGAAATCGTCGCCGGCGCCCTGCAGGATCACAAGCGCGCCAAAATCCTCGGCAGCCAGACCTTTGGCAAGGGCTCGGTGCAGACCGTGCGCCCCCTGGGGCCCGATACCGGCCTGAAGCTCACCACCGCGCGCTACTACACGCCGTCGGGCAAATCGATCCAGGCCACGGGCATCGTGCCGGATGTGATGGTCGACGAAACGCTGGAAGGCAACGTGTTCGCCGCCCTGCGCACGCGCGAAGCCGACCTGCAGAAACACCTCGGCAACGGCAACGGGGCCAAAGCCACCGAACAACAGCCCATGACCGACGCCGAACGCGCTGCCGAACAGCTGCGCGAACAGGAGCGCGAGCAGGCCCGCAAGCGGCTGGAAGAAGAGTCCAGGAAGAACCCGGGTCAGCGCCTGGTGCCCGAATTCGGCAGCGAAAAGGACTTCCAGCTCCAGCAGGCGCTCAACCAGCTCAAGGGACGCCCGGTGATGGTGAGCAAGACGCTGACCGAGCGGCCTCTTGAGAAGAAAGAAAACTGATGCCTGCCTGAACGGCATCCGTCAGCACCGGGAAACCACGCCTTTGGACGACCAGCAGCTCCTGCGCTACTCGCGCCACATCCTGCTCAACGAAATCGGTGTCGAAGGCCAGGAGCAGTTGCTGGCTTCGCACGCACTGGTGATCGGTGCGGGCGGCCTGGGTTCACCCGTGGCGCTTTACCTGGGCAGCGCGGGCGTGGGCCGCATCACCGTCGTGGACCACGATGTGGTGGACGAGACCAACCTGCAGCGCCAGATCGCCCACAACCTGGCCCGCGTGGGGCACCCCAAGGCCGAATCGGTGCGCGCAGCCATCGGCGCCATCAACCCCGATCCCGAAGTGATCACGGTGGTGCAGCATGCCGACGCCGCCCTGCTCGACGCGCTCGTGCCCACGGCCGACGTGGTGATCGACTGCACCGACAACTTTGCCACCCGCCATGCCATCAACCGCGCCTGCGTGAAGCACCGCAAGCCGCTGGTTTCGGGTGCGGCCATCCGCATGGACGGCCAGCTCAGCGTGTACGACCCCCGTGACGAAGCCTCCCCCTGCTATGCCTGCGTTTTTCCGGAGAGCAGCGGCGTGGAAGAAACCCGCTGCGCCACCATGGGGGTGTTCGCTCCGCTGGTGGGCATCGTCGGCACCCTGCAGGCCGCCGAAGCGCTCAAGCTGCTCACGGGCCTGGGTTCGCGCCTGACCGGGCGGCTGCTGATGATCGACGGGCGCGACATGGCGTTCACCGAGATCGCACTGCCCCGCCATGCGCAGTGCGCGGTGTGCGGCACCACGGCAACGACAGCCTGATCACGGCAGCGGGCAAGGCCCGTGGCGCCGCCGGAAGTCGCGCGGCACTTCGGCATCCGATTCTGCGAAAACACCTTTGCGCTGCGTACGGGCTCTGCCTTCCTGCCCGGCATAGATCCCTTCGCTGTAGCGCCAGTGGTAAGCCCAGGCATGTCCGCTCAAGACCAGCCAGGCGCCCACGTCCTCCCGCCGATGGGTCAGGTGCACCAGCGCACGCCCGTAGTGGTCGTGCTGACGTTCGTTCACCGTCACCACCTGCCGGAGCACGCGTGCGGCCAGGGCATCGCGCGAGGCTGTTCCACCGGTCTGGCAGATTTCGGGCGCATCCAGACCATCCAGCCGCAACTTGCGGTATGTGCCGCCTTCCAGGGGTTTGACCCACAAGGTGTCGCCGTCGAACACCCGCGTCACGCGGGCCTCATAGACCTGGGGCGCCTGCGGACGAAAGGCGCCCGGTGGTTCTTTCGAACGCGGTTGCGCGACGGCCGGGGTCTGAACAAGCAGACCCACACAAAGCCAAAGCACGGGAACCGGCCATGGGCCGAAAGAGGAAAGTGATGGCGCAAGCGGAAGAGGGAACATGCCCTGAGTCTGCCAGCTTCGCACGAAGCTGCGTGCGCGAGGCCGCGCTGCTTCAGACCGCCATGTAGCGACCGGGCCGGTGGTTGATGGCCAGCGTCATGTTGAGCACGACGGCGCCCACGACCGACCAGATGATCTGCTGCCAGCCCACCACCGCGAACGCGGCCAGCACGATGCTGCAGTCAAACGCCATCTGCACGTGGCCGGCGCGCCAGCCCAGGCGCTCCTGCAGGTAGAGCACCAGCACGTTGAAGCCGCCGAGGCTGGCCCGGTGGCGAAACAGCATCAGCATGCCCGCCCCCATGAGCAAGCCGCCGGCGACAGCGGCAAAGCCGGTGGACAGTTCACCAAATGTGATCCACTGCGGCACCCATTGCGCCAGCACCGCCAGCAGCGCCACCGCAGCAAAGGTCTTGAGCGTGAACACCCAGCCCATGCGCTTGTAGGCCAGTCCATAGAACGGCAGGTTGATCAGGAAAAAGACCAGGCTGAAGTTCCAGCCGGTGGCGTAGTGCAGCAAGAAGGCCAGGCCGGCCGTGCCGCCGGTCAACAGGCCGGTGTGGCGGAACATGATCACGCCCAGGGCGACAAACAGCGTGCCCGTGAGCAGGGCCTGGGCGTCTTCGTGCAGTTGGTGACGGGCCGGTGACCTGGCGCCGGGTGTGCCTTCTCCGCGTGCGCTGGCACCGCCGACCGGTGGCGCGGGGACAGGTGAAGGACGGCGGCGCAGCCGGGTCAGGGATGGAAACACAACGGATCTCGCAACAGGGGGAACAGCCGCGAAGTATCGACGCCGGCCCCACCTGGCCGCTTGACCCAGGTCAGGGAAAGCCCAGCCCGCCCAGGCGATCAGGACGAACGGTGGGGAACGCCCCGCTCAGGCGGTGACGATCCAGCCTTCCAGCGGATCGAAGGCGGGCAAACCGTAAAGTGGGTGACCCGTTTCATGCTGGTGCTGCGCCCAGGCGGCTTGCAACAGACAGAGCACCGCATCCAGCGCATCTCCACTCGCGTCGTCGGCCAGTCCGTCGCGCTGGGGGTGCGTGAGTTTCAGGCGCAGGCCGCTGCCCTGCAGCAGCGGCGTCTGGCCGCCCTCCAGCGCGTTGATGAGCGTCTTGCGCGCGATCAGGCGCTCGGGTGTCTGGCGCGCCCGGTCGTCGCTTTTGTAGCTGGTGTTGCCGAGCACACTGCGCGCGAGCAGGCCGGGATAGGCCTCGAGCGCAATCCGCGCCGGGTCGCCGTCGTGCAGGCCCGGCAGCGTGGCGCCCGAGTCGATCAGCCGGGGCACGCCCGCGTGCAGCATGAACGCCACCGGCGGATTGACCCATTTCATGCTCGGGCTCGACCCCGCGGGGCCGTCTGTGGCACGGTGGGCGAACTTGCCTCCCACCGGCCGCGCGTCACAAAAGGCGGCGAAAGCCGCGCGGATGTCGTCCCGGCTGAGGCTGGCGCAGTGGGTCATGCACGCCCGCCAGCCGGTCGGCCAGCCCAGCGCGACCACCAGTTCGCGCGGCAGGCCGAAAGGCAGATCGAAACCGCCCACCCAGGCGCCAGGGGCCTTCAGACGCTCAGCCCAGGCATCGAGCGACTCAAAGCGCTCCATGCGGTCAAGCACAACCCGGCCGCGGTCCGCGTGGCCAACCGCCAGGGTGATGGGCTTGCGCCGGGACGGCGCACTGGTGAAATCGCAACCGAGCAGCGCGGTCACGGCTCAGACGTTTTGCCGCCGGGCCGCCCCAAGGCAAAACAGCCCCCCCGGGGGGAAGCGACCCGCGCAGCGGCGGAGTGTGGGGGCATCATGCTCGACCGATGATGCTGGCCGTGGCCATCAGCTCTTCGAGCAGGGCCAGCGAGACCTTGCCCGAGACGCCGTAGGGATCGAACTCCGGGCGTTCGGAGTACTTGAGCACGATGGAGGTGTTGAGCTTGGAAAGGTTGACCTGGCCCATGGTCCAGCCGCCAAAGCGGCGCTCGGAGATTTCTTCGTAGTGCAGCAGCACCACGTCGGTGTGCCGCGCGTCTTCGACAATGTGGTTGTAGAGCTTGTTGACCGCGTCACGACCACCTTCAATCGCCTGCAGGAACACGCCACCGCCGTAGCAGAGCACGCCGGTGATGCCGTTGCCCATGTTGTGCGAGCGCGAGGTTTCGAGCACCGATTCGATGGTCTTGGCGCAATCCTTGTCGATTGCCCGGCTGACATAAAGCAGACGTACCAGCATGGTGTGTTCTTCTGAATCAACGGGGAATGAGGGAGAGGAATTCGCGGCGCAGGTTCGGGTCTTTCAGGAACACCCCGCGCATGACCGAATTGATCATCTTGCTGTCCATGTCCTTCACGCCGCGCCAGGCCATGCAGTAGTGGCTGGCCTCCATGACGATGGCCAGGCCGTCGGGCTGGGTCTTTTCCTGGATCAGGTCGGCCAGCTGTACGACCGCCTCCTCCTGGATCTGCGGCCGGCCCATGATCCATTCGGCCAGACGCGCGTACTTGGACAGGCCGATGACGTTGGTGTGCTCGTTGGGCATGACGCCGATCCAGATCTTGCCGATGACCGGGCAGAAGTGGTGGCTGCAGGCGCTGCGCACGGTGATGGGGCCGACGATCATCAGCTCGTTGAGGTGCTCGGCGTTGGGGAATTCGGTGATGTTCGGACCGTGCACATAGCGGCCGTTGAACACCTCTTTGAGGTACATCTTGGCCACGCGGCGCGCGGTGTCGCCGGTGTTGTGATCGCTCTCGGTGTCGATCACCATGCTGTCCAGCACGCCCTGCATCTTGACCGTCACCTCGTCCAGCAACTGCTCCAGCTCGCCGGGTTCGATGAAGCCGGCGATGTTGTCGTTGGAGTGAAAACGGTGGCGCGCGGCCTGGATGCGTTCGCGGATTTTGACGGACACGGGCACGCCCTGGTCATGGTCGCTGGGGCCGGCGGTGGTCATGTCGGATTCGGTTTTCATGAGCATGGGGCATGCTACCACCGGGCCCTCGGGCACCGAATACCAGGCCACCACCAGGGGTCTTGCAGGGCGCTCCAGCGCAACAAGCGTGCAAAGTGACGGGGCCACCCAGAACGCCGCGGGTGTGCTTCTTTTCAGTACCTGTGGCCACTGAGAAACAGCGTCGCCCGCATGACGCCAAAAGCCAGCCGGTCCAGCAGGCGCTGCAGCCACGGCCTATTCCCCAGGGACTGGACATTCAGCTGTTGTCCCGCGCGACCCAGGATCTCGTCCAGACAGCGGTGCAGCAGGGCAGAAAAGCGGCGGTCCGTGGTCATGACATTGGCCTCGCGCGCGAGGAGCAATGACAGGGGGTCGAGGTTGGTCGACCCCACCGTCGCCCAGCGCTGGTCGATCACCGCGACCTTCGCGTGCAAGGCACTGGGCGCGTATTCGTGGATCTCGATCCCCGCGTCAAGCAGCTCCTGGTAGACCGGTCGGGCGGCGCGGTACTGCATGAAATGTTCGTATTTGCCCTGCAGCAACAGGCGCACCCGCACCCCGCGCTGTGCCGCCATCATGAGCGCGCGCCGCAGTTTTCGGCCCGGAATGAAATAGGCGTTGGCGATCATGACATCCTGCCGGGACTCGCCGATGGCCTTGAGGTACGCACGCTCGATATCGTGCCGGTGACTGATGTTGTCGCGCAGCAGCAGCGCGGCGCGTGCGTTGTCCACCCCGAGCGGGCCATCGGACAGGGATGCCGGTTCGCTGTTGCCGGCGTCGGCCTTGCTGCGGTCCGACCCATGGCCCCGACCGGAGTCCGTTTCCAGCCGCGCGAGCAGGCGCGAAAAGTCCCCCACCGGCATGGTTTCGCGCAAGGCCTCCCAGGCGGCCCTGAATTCACGCTGCCGCGCCTTGCGCGCAGCCTGCAGCCGCCACCAGAGCTGCTCCATGGTCTCCGCCATGTCGGCCACCACCGGGCCGGCCACCCGCAGCGAAAAATCCAGTCGCGGCGCCATCAGCCGTCCCAAAGCCACGTCATCCTGATCGTCGATGATGTTGATGCCGCCGCAAAAACCCACCTTGCCGTCCACCACGCAAAGCTTGCGGTGAAGGCGTCGCCAGCGACTCGGAATCAGCAAACCCAGGCGACCCAGCGGCGCGTAGACGCACCAGCGAACACCCGCCTGCGCAAAGCGCCTTTTCCACTCGTCGGGGATCCTTGGCGTGCCCACGCCATCGACCACCAGTCGCACCAGCACACCCCGTTGTGCCGCGCGCTCCAGCGCCTGCGCCACGCCCAGCGCAGAGCCCGCAAACTCGAAGATATAGGTTTCCAGATGCACCGCCCGGCGCGCGGTGTCCATGGCCTCCACCAGGGCCGGGAACAGCTCGGCGCCACCCACCAGCAACAGCAGCTGGTTCCCGCTGTGCACAACCGCCTTGCCCTGCGTTGCCGGGCGCCCCTGGGACTCGGGACGGTCGTCGTTCACAACTCGAACTCGGCAATCAGCGGCAAGTGGTCGGACATGCGTGCCCAGGCCCGTCCATGCGGCACATGGGCCGAGACCGGCAGCAGGCCGCGCACGTACACCCGGTCCATGTGCAGCAGCGGCAGGCGCGACGGGTAGGTGGGCAGGCGGATGCCGTCAAAGGTGCGCAGGTTCAGATCGGCCATGGGCCGGTGCAACTGGGCACCCCAGTCGTTGAAGTCCCCCGCCACGATCAGCGGCGCGCCGGCGGGCACCTCGCGCGCCACATATTGGCCCAGGCGCTGGACCTGGCGTTCCCGGCTGGCATGGATCAGCCCGAAATGCACCACCACCACATGCACGTCCTTGCCGTCCACCAGCAACTGCACATGCAACAGGCCACGTTGTTCGAAACGGTGGTCCGACACATCGGAGTGCCAGCTTTCCAGCACCGGCCAGCGCGACAGCAGCGCATTGCCATGCTCCCCGTGACGGGTGATCGCATTGGTCCGGTAGACCGACTCGTAGCCCTCGGGCGACAGGTACCCCGCCTGGTCCAGCTCGGGCCAGCGGGTGAAATGTTTTTCGAGCTTGCGGTTGTGGCGCCGCACCTCCTGCAGGCAGACGATGTCGGCATCGAACTGTTCGACCGCGTGCGCCAGGTTGTGGATTTCCAGCCGGCGCGCCGGCCCGAGGCCCTGCACGCCTTTGTGGATGTTGTAGGTCGCGACCCGCAGAATGCTCATGGGCAAATCATGCCACCAAGCGCATCAGCAGGTCACGGCACAGCGGCCCAGCCGTGGCAGCCAGGAAATGGCCTCGGCGTTGGACGGCGAAAAACAGCGGTCCATGGCTTCGGGCCACGGCGACCAGAGCTGCGCCCGGTGCTCGCGCGGACTCAGTGTCACGGGCACCGCCGCCGGGATGCACAGGCCGAAGACATGCTCGTTGTTGTGGGTCACGCCCGGCGCATACCGGTGGCGCCACTGCGGGTAGATTTCATAGACGTTTTCCAGCGCCCAGTCCGTCAGCACATGACCGGGAGCACGCGCATCGAGCCCGGTCTCCTCCCAGACCTCGCGCACCGCCGTGACCTCGAACGGTTCGTCTTCGGCATCCCTCGAGCCTGTGACCGACTGCCAGAATCCCGGCGCATCGGTGCGCTCGATCAGCAGCACCTCCAGCGCCGGGGTGTGGATCACGACCAGCACCGACTGGGGGATCTTCGGGCGCATCGGCGCGCGGATCAGAACAGGCGGGATGCCGCGCTGCCGATCGAGCGGGCACGACGGAACATCCGCCACGCCGACCACACTTTCAGGGCCAGCCCCAGCGAACGGCGCGGCCGCCAAACCGCAACAGTCAGCGCGGCGCCCGCCACCACCAGCGGATTCGCGTGCAACCAGCGCCAGACGTCCTGCAGGCGGTCGGCCCACATCAGCGCAGGCTCGACCACCCGCAATTGTTCAACCACCTGCAGGCGCAGTTGCCCGGAGCGCTGTATCAGCAGCTCGCGCCTGCGAGCCAGCTGTTCGGTGCGACCGGGCCCGTTGGTGCTCACTGGAGTACCTTCGCCCTGCGGGCTGCGGTGCGAGCTTGCTTGGGAGCGGCCCGACGCAGCGCTCATGAACGCAAGCCCTCGTGGTCCTGCTTGAGTTCTTTGACGGTGGCGGAAAACAGTTTGGTGCCGCTGCGCACACGCTCACGCGCCAGCCAGGCCGCAACGCCGCCCATGCCGAGAAACAGCCCCGCGAACACCGCCAGTGGCAGCAGGCGGTGGGTGTCCCACAGCGCCACCGTGATCAGCATGGCCAGAAAGCCCAGCCCCAGGCTGATGAAGGCCACGGCGGCGACGCCATAGACCATCAAGCCACCGACACGCAGCACTTCCTCTTGCGCTTCAACACTGAGCAACTCCAGCCGCAGCTGGAGCAGCTCCAGCACGGTGGCGGCCAAACCCTTCAGCGAGGCTGCCAGGCGGGTCGGTGGCGCAGACATGCCACGCCCGTTCAACGCCGGCTGATCAACAGGCCGATCACCAGACCGATGCCGGCGGCGGTGCCCACGGCGCGCCAGGGGTGTTCGTGCACGTAGTCGTCGGTCGCGCGCGCCATCTCGCGGGTCTTTTCCTTGATCGCCTCTTCAGCGTCCAGCAGCTTGTGGCGGGCCTGGCGCAGGTTTTCGTTGATGCGCTCGCGCAGCTCCACCACCCTGCCTTCGGTCTGGTGGGCGGTGGCCGCCATCAGCTCTTCAGCGTCGGCAATGACGCGCTGCAGGTCAGCGACCAGCTTCTCCTTGTTGGCCAGGGTGTCTTGGGCGTTCTTGCTCATGGATAGGCTCCTTTCAAAAAGCCATCCTAACAAACCTGCCACCCTGTGGCGGTGCGACACGTTTCGTTACCGCACCTGCGAACTGCGGCACCACCGGCAACCCAACAAAAAAAAGGCGGCCTGTGCCGCCTTTCTGTTCCGCTGACGCGTCCGGGGTTCAGGCCGGCTTGGCCAGGTCCACGTTGCGCAGGCGGATGTGCAGTTCGCGCAGCTGCTTCTCGTCCACCAGGCTCGGCGCCTGCGTCAGCAGACACTGGGCACGCTGGGTCTTGGGGAAGGCGATCACGTCGCGGATCGACTCGGCACCGGTCATCAGCGTGACGATGCGGTCCAGGCCGAAGGCCAGGCCGCCGTGCGGCGGGGCGCCGTACTGCAGCGCGTCGAGCAGGAAACCAAATTTGACTTGCGCTTCTTCGGGGGTGATCTTGAGCGCGTCAAACACCTTCTGCTGTACGGCAGCGGTGTGGATACGCACCGAACCTCCACCGATTTCCCAGCCGTTGAGCACCATGTCGTAGCCCTTGGCGATGCACTTCTCGGGCGCGGTGACCATCCAGTCTTCGTGGCCGTCTTTCGGCGCCGTGAAGGGGTGGTGCACAGCGGTCCAGCGGTCGGCTTCCTCGTCGTGTTCGAACATCGGGAAGTCCACCACCCACATCGGCGCCCAGCGGGCTTCGAACAGGCCGTTCTTCTTGCCCAGCGCGCTGTGGCCGATCTTCAGGCGCAGCGCGCCGATGGCGTCGTTCACCACCTTGGCCTTGTCGGCGCCGAAGAAGAGGATGTCGCCGTCTTGCGCGCCGGTGCGCTTCAAAATCTCGGCAATGGCTTTGTCGTGCAGGTTCTTGACGATGGGCGACTGCAAGCCATCCTTGCCCTTGCCCACTTCGTTGACCTTGATCCAGGCCAAGCCCTTGGCGCCGTAGATCTTGACGAACTCGGTGTAGGCGTCGATCTCGCTGCGGCTGATCTCGGCACCGCCGCGCACGCACAGGGCGACCACGCGGCCGTTCTTCATGGTGGCGGGCGCGCTGAAGACCTTGAAGTCGACGTCGGCCATCACGTCGGTGAGTTCGGTGAATTCGAGCTTGACGCGCAGGTCGGGTTTGTCGGAGCCGAAGCGGTGCATGGCTTCGCTGTAGGCCATGACCGGGAACTCGCCCAGGTCAACGCCCAGGGTGTTCTGGAACACGGTCTTGATCATGCCCTGGAACATGTCGCGGATGTCTTCCTCGGTCAGGAACGAGGTTTCGATGTCGATCTGGGTGAACTCGGGCTGGCGGTCGGCGCGCAGGTCTTCGTCGCGGAAACACTTGGTGATCTGGTAGTAGCGGTCGAAGCCGGCCACCATCAGCAGCTGCTTGAACAACTGGGGCGACTGCGGCAACGCGAAGAAATGGCCGTCGTGCACGCGGCTGGGCACCAGGTAGTCGCGCGCGCCTTCGGGCGTGCTCTTGGTCAGCATCGGCGTTTCAATGTCGATGAAGCCGTTCGCATCCAAGAACTTGCGCACTTCCATCGCCACGCGGTAGCGCAGCATCAGGTTGTTCTGCATGTAGGGGCGGCGCAGGTCGAGCACGCGGTGCGTGAGGCGCGTGGTTTCGCTCAGGTTGTCGTCGTCCAGCTGGAACGGCGGCGTGACCGAGGCATTGAGCACTTTGAGTTCGTGGCAGAGGATTTCGATCTTGCCGCTTTTCAGGTTGTCGTTGGTCGTGCCCTCGGGGCGCGCGCGCACCAGGCCGGTGACCTGCACGCAGAACTCGTTGCGCACGTCTTCGGCGGTCTTGAACATCTCGGCGCGGTCGGGGTCGCAGACCACCTGCACATAACCTTCGCGGTCGCGCAGGTCGATGAAGATCACGCCACCATGGTCGCGGCGGCGGTTGACCCAGCCGCAGAGTTGCACGGTTTGGCCCAGCAGGGCTTCGGTCACCAGACCGCAATAGTGGGAACGCATGGCCATATCGGTTCTTCTTTCAGCAGGTTCGCCGTGTATCACGGCGGGGAGTCATCAGGTCGGGTGGGTGGTCGCGCCGGGCGCTGCCACTTTGGGGAGGGTGTTTTTGGGGGCGCCGGGCGCGATCACCCCCATGGAAACGATGTAGGTGAGCGCTTCATCCACGCTCATCTGCAGCTCCAGGCAATCGCTGCGACGCACCATCACGAAATAGCCACCCGTGGGATTGGGCGTGGTCGGCACAAACACGCTCAGGAATTCGTCGTGATCGCCGGTACGGCCCGGCTGGGACTGCAGGTGCGCAAGGACCTCGCCATTGGGCGCACCGGTCTGGAAAGCGATGGTCCACATGCCCGGGTGCGGCCACTGCACCAGCACGGCTTTGCGAAAGGCATTGCCTTTCTCGGAAAACAGCGTGTCGGAAATCTGCTTGACACCGGAATAGATCGATCGAACCACCGGAATGCGGTGCAACAGCGCGTGCCACCAGTTGATCAGTCGGTTGCCGATGATGTTGGAGGCCAGCGCGCCGATGGACAGCAGCACCACCAGCGCAAAGATCACGCCCAGGCCGGGAATGTGAAAGCCGAACAGCTGGTCGGGCTGCCAGCTCTGCGGCAGGATGTGCAGCGTCTGGTCGAGCGTGCCCACCACCCAGTCCAGCACCCACAGGGTGATGATCAGGGGCACCAGGACCAGCAGGCCAGCGAGCAGCCATTTGCGCAGGGAAGGCATCGGGCGCGAACTCAGGTCGAAGCGGTGGGGGTCGAGCTGGCTGCCGGGGCCGCAGCGGGTGCCGCCGTGGCCGGCGTGCTGGTAGCGGGTGCCGGGCTGGCAGCCGGCTCTCCAGCCGGTTGGGCAGCCGTGTCTGGTGCGCTGGCACCACCGTCAGCCGCGGCCACGGCAGGGGCGGCCTTGCCACCGTTGCCACCCCGGAAGTCGGTCACGTACCAGCCCGAGCCCTTGAGCTGGAAGCCGGCGGCGGTGACCTGCTTCTGGAAACTGGCCTGACCACAGGCCGGACAGACGCTCAACGGGTCGTCGGACATCTTTTGCAACACGTCCTTGGCATGGCCGCAGGACGCGCACTTGTAGGCATAAATCGGCATGGCGGAACCTGTAGGTAAACCGGCTGCAAAGGAGCCGGGATCGCTTCGGGGACAAACGCACCGCTGGCGGGTATCAAACCCGGCCCGGCGAGCACGGCCCGAAGGGTAGAAGAACAAAACCCGTCATTATAAATTGGGGGTGGTTCCCGGATGCGCAAGGTCCGGCAAAACCAGTTCCACCACCGGCAGGGTCTACCAGAGTCTCACCCGCGTGAGCACCTGCATCACGAGCAGACCGATCAGGAACCCGACGCCGCCCCAGACGATGCCCTGCAGCAACCGGTTGGTGCGGCGCTGTTCGGCCAGCAGTTCCTCGAGCTCGCGGCGCAGCTCGTGCGGCTTGTGCTGCAGGAAGTCGTGCACCAGCCGCGGCAGCGCAGGCAGCAGCTTGGCGTATTGCGGCGCTTCGGCTTTCAGCTGCTGCAGCAGCTTCTGCGGCCCCACCTGCTCGATCATCCATTTCTCCAGGAACGGCTTGGCGGTGTTCCAGAGGTCCAGGTCAGGGTCCAGATCACGGCCCAGACCCTCAATATTCAACAGCGTTTTCTGCAGCAACACCAGCTGCGGCTGGATTTCCACATGGAAGCGGCGCGAAGTCTGGAACAACCGCATCAGCACCATGCCGAGCGATATTTCCTTCAGCGGGCGGTCGAAATACGGTTCACACACCGCGCGGATCGCCGACTCCAGCTCGTCCACCCGGGTGTCGGGCGGCACCCAGCCGCTTTCGATGTGCAGCTCGGCCACACGCTTGTAATCGCGCCGGAAAAAGGCGGTGAAATTCTGCGCCAGGTATTCCTTGTCGAACTCGGTCAGCGTACCGACGATGCCGAAATCGAGCGAGATGTAGCGCCCGAAGGTGGCCGGCTCAACGCTGACCTGGATGTTGCCCGGGTGCATGTCGGCGTGGAAAAAGCCGTCGCGAAACACCTGGGTGAAGAAGATGGTCACGCCATCGCGCGCCAGCTTCGGAATGTCCACGCCGCGGCGGCGCAGTTCGTCCACCTGGTTGATCGGCAGGCCGTGCATGCGCTCCATCACCATCACTTCGGTGTGGCAATAGTCCCAGAGCATCTCCGGGATCAGCACCAGGTCCAGCCCCTGCATGTTGCGCCGCAGCTGGGCGGCGTTGGCGGCTTCGCGCAGCAGGTCGAGTTCGTCGTGCAGGTACTTGTCGAACTCGGCCACCACCTCGCGCGGCTTGAGGCGTTTGCCGTCGGCCGACAGTTTTTCGACCCAGCCCGCCATCAAACGCATCAGGCTGAGGTCTTTTTCGATCACCGTCAGCATGTTCGGGCGCAGCACCTTCACCGCCACCTCGCGCCCGCCGTGGCGGCCGTCGCGCAGCGTGGCAAAGTGCACCTGGGCGATGGACGCACTGGCCACCGGCACCTGCTCGAAGTGGGTGAATACCGCGTCCAGCGGCTTGCCGAACGCGCGCTCGATGGCCGCGACCGCCACCGCGCTCGGAAACGGTGGCACACGGTCCTGCAGGCGGGCCAGCTCGTTGGCGATGTCCGTGGGCAGCAGGTCGCGCCGCGTGGACAGCACCTGGCCAAACTTGACAAAGATCGGCCCCAGCCGCTCCAGCGCTTCGCGCAGCCGCTGGCCGCGCGGGCTGTCCAGATTGCGGCCAATGGAGACGAGGCGGGTCAGCAGGCGCAGTGTCGGATGCCGGAAGCTGGAGAGCACGAGCTCATCAAGCCCGTAGCGCAACACCACCCAGACGATGAAGACGCCGCGAAACAGACGCGTCATGCGGAACCGCCGCCGCTGCCCGGGGTATCCGCATTCGCTGCCGGCGCGGCCGCTTCGGATGCGGCGCCGGCTGGCGAAACAAACGGCGGACGTGGCGGAAAGCCCTCGGGCAGGCGCGCGGCAAAAGCCTTCACAGCCTGGGCGCCTGCGCGTGCAAACCGGCTCAGCGTGTGCGCAGTGGCGTCGCCCACCACGCGCGACAGGTCTTCCTCCACGTCCCAGCGCACGTTGTCCACCAGCCAGGCGACTTCGGCGGCGAGCTGCACGTCACCCTGGATGTCCACGCCGGGCTTGTCACCGGCGATCACGCGCTGGGCCAGGGCGAACGGCGAAGTCTGCGTGAGCGTGACGCTGAGCTCGGGCTGGGCACCGGCAGCCGGGCGCTCCAGCAGACCAGCGGGCGTGGCAGCCAGCGTGAGGTGGAAATCACCCCATCGCAGGAACACCGGTTTGCCCTTCTGGCGCTTGAGACGCTCCTGCGCCTGCGGCTCCTGCATCAGCACATGGTTGAGGAACAGCACCAGGCGGTTCTGCAGCTCGTCAACCACCCAGTCGGGCGGACGGATGCTGCCCAGCAGGGACTGCAAAAAACCCAGGGGCGATCGGCTGCCGCTGTCGGCGCCGGACGAAGAAACGGGGGGTACATTTTTCATGACCCCCCGATTTTGACGGATAACGCGGGACCATCCCGCCGACCTGATCAGTTGGGGTCAGAGCTGAAGGTCTGACCCGCAAACCTCAGTCAGTTGGGGTCAGAGCTGAAGGTCTGACCCGCAAACATTACTGAAGGGCCTGAACCCCGGCCACCAGCCAGCCGCCCGAACCACTCTTGGGCCGGGTGATGTTCCAGACTTCGCGGAACGGATTGGGACCAGCCGAAGCGTCTTCCCGGATCATCCCGGAAAACTCCACGCTCGCCATGTACCCGTCGTCCAGCTCCTCGATGCCCAGCAGCTGGGCTTCGAGCATCACGACGTCGGTCTTGTTGATGCTGCTGCCGCTGGTCTGCTCGCGCTCGGCCAGCTGGCTCTTGATCTGCGCCAGCATGCCGTCGGTCATCATGGCCCGCAGGCTGGGAATGTCGGATCGGTCCCAGGCATCCTGCAGACTGACAAAGTTGGTCTTGGACGCCTTGAGAAAACCCTCGACATCGAAGTCGCTGGGCACGCTCCAGGAGGGGGAACCCGCCAGCGCCGAACCGATCATGGAACCACCGACGCCGGCCGAGGCACCACGCTCCCAGGGACGGGCCGACGCGTCGTTGCCCACGTTCTGCGGGCTGTAACCCCGCGGCGTCGCCGCCTGGTCCGAGGCACCTGCACCCTGGTAGACCAATCCGGAAGCTTTGGCAGCCGGTGCACCGCGGCGCATCACCATGCGGATCACCACCACCACCACCACCGCCAGCAAAGCCAGCAGGAGGAACTGGGCAAAGCCCTCACCCAGACCCAGTGAGGAAGCCAGCCAGGCCAGGCCGAGACCCGCCGCCAGACCACCCAGCATGGCACCCCATGGACGCTTGGGCGTCGTGGCCGCGGCGGCAGCCGGGCTGGCTGCCGGGCTGGCTGCCGGACGGGTGGTGGCGTTCTGTGCCGGTGCCTGCTGCGGGGTGCTTGTGGGTACGGCGCTGCGCTGCGTCACACTGCCCGACTGCTTGCCAACCGACAAGCCGCCGCCGATGCGTTTGGCCGAGACGTCCTGCGCCCCGATCGCCATCGCGCAGACCAGAAGTACCGACCACAACCTGCTCATTGTTCCATCCCTCAATTGACGAAGAAAACCTGCTGAATCAACACTTGATGCCCACGTGCAAGGCCACCACGCCGGCGCTGAGGTTGTGCACGTCCACGTGTCCGAACCCCGCCGCCTTCATCATCTGCCGCAATTCCTCCTGCCCCGGGTGCATGCGGATGGACTCGGCGAGGTAGCGGTAGCTGTGCTCGTCGTTGGCCACCAGCTTGCCCAGCTTGGGCAGGATGTTGAACGAGTACCAGTCATAAGCTTTCTCCAGCGGTTTGGCCACCCGGGAAAACTCCAGCACCAGCAACTTGCCACCCGGCTTCAGGGTGCGATGCATCTCGGCCAGCGCAAGTTCCTTGTGGGTCATGTTGCGCAGGCCAAAGGCCACCGACACAAAATCGAACGATTCGTTCGCGAAGGGCAGCTTCTCGGCATCGCACACCATCGTGGGCAGCACGACCCCTTTGTCGAGCAGGCGGTTGCGGCCCTCGCGCAGCATGGCCTCATTGATATCGGTGTGAACCACGCGTCCTGTCGGGCCGACCTTGGCGGCAAAAGCCAGTGACAGGTCGCCGGTGCCGCCAGCGATGTCCAGCACCTGCTGGCCTGGCTGCGGGTTGGCCACGGTGAGGGTGTAGCGTTTCCAGACGCGGTGCAGGCCGGCCGACATGAGGTCGTTCATCACGTCGTACTTGGGCGCGACGGAGTCGAACACGCTGCGCACGTGTTTCGCTTTCTCGCGCTCGTCGACGCTCTTGAAGCCGAAATGGGTGGTTGCCATGGCGCGATCCGATCCTAGTGTGAGTGGCTTCCGCAAGCCGAGCCTGCTTTTTCCGGCATGGCGGCATCGCGGTCAACCCCCGCCTGGAGGAGGCGTTGCTGGTAGTCGGCCCACAGCGCGTCCTGCTGGCTGCCCAGGAAATACAGGTAGTCCCAGGAAAAGATGCCGCTGTCGTGACCGTCGCTGAACGTGGGCTGCACCGCGTAGTTGCCGACCGGCTCCAGTGCGACGATGTCCACCTCGCGCTTGCCGGTCTGCAACACCTCCTGGCCCGGGCCGTGGCCCTGCACCTCGGCCGACGGGGAAAACACCCGCATCAGCTCGAACGGAATGCGGAAGTCGCTGCCATCCGAAAAGCTGATCTGCAGCACGCGCGACTGGCTGTGCACCGTGATGTCCTGCGGTGTCGGGGTGGTTTTGTCGAGTCCTGCCATGGCTGTCTCCGGTTGGTTGACTGTGATCAGACCAGCACGCGTTCGATGCCGCCCTGGTTGGCTTGCGCCACGTATTCGGGCAGCCAGTCTTTGCCCAGAATCTGGTTGGCCATCTCGACCACGATGTAGTCGGCTTCGAGCAAACCGTTGTTCAGGTCGTCGCCGTAGCGCGTCAGGCCCTGCAGGCAGCTCGGGCACGAGGTCAACATCTTGATGTTGGCCTGGGCGCCCACGGTGCCGGCGGCACGCAGGGTGGCTTCGCCCTTCTTGATCTCTTCTTCCTTGCGGAAACGGATCTGGGTCGAGATGTCCGGCCGCGTCACGCCCAGCGTGCCGCTCTCGCCGCAGCAGCGCTTGCTCTCGATCACGTTGTCGCCCACCAGCGCCTTCACCGTCTTCATCGGGTCCTGCAGCTTCATGGGGGTGTGGCAGGGGTCGTGGTAAAGGTAACCACCCTGCCCGGCCGGCAAGGTGATGCCCTTTTCCAGCAGGTACTCGTGGATGTCGATGATGCGGCAGCCCGGAAAGATCTGGTCGAACTCGTAGCCCTGCAACTGGTCGTAGCAGGTGCCGCAGCTCACCACCACGGTCTTGATGTCCAGGTAGTTCAGCGTGTTGGCCACACGGTGGAACAGCACCCGGTTGTCGGTGATGATCTTCTCGGCCTTGTCAAACTGACCCGAGCCGCGCTGCGGGTAACCGCAGCACAGATAGCCCGGCGGCAGCACCGTCTGCACACCCGCGTGCCAGAGCATGGCCTGCGTGGCCAGCCCCACCTGGCTGAACAGGCGCTCGGAGCCGCAGCCCGGGAAATAGAACACCGCTTCGGTTTCGGCCGTGGTGCCCACCGGGTTGCGGATGATGGGCACGTAGTCCTTGTCCTCGATGTCCAGCAGGGCGCGCGCTGTCTTCTTCGGCAGGCCGCCCGGCATCTTCTTGTTGATGAAGTGGATCACCTGCTCTTTGATCGGCGCCGGGCCCAGCGTGGCCGGCGGCGCGCTGGTCTGCTTGCGCGCGGCGAGCTTCAGCACCTTGTTGGCCAGGCGCTGGGCCTTGAAGCCCACGTCCACCATGGCCGAGCGCATGAACTTGATGGTCTCGGGGTTGGTGGCATTCAGGAAAAACATGGCCGCCGCATTCCCCGGCCGGAAGCTCTTCTTGCCCATCTTGCGCAACAGGTTGCGCATGTTCATGGTCACGTCGCCGAAGTCGATCTTGACCGGGCACGGACTCAGGCACTTGTGGCACACCGTGCAGTGGTCGGCCACGTCTTCAAACTCTTCCCAGTGTTTGATGCTGATGCCGCGGCGGGTCTGCTCTTCGTACAGAAAGGCCTCCACCAGCAGCGAGGTGGCCAGGATTTTGTTGCGTGGGCTGTACAGCAGGTTGGCGCGCGGCACGTGCGTAGCGCACACCGGTTTGCACTTGCCGCAGCGCAGGCAATCTTTCACGCTGTCGGCAATGGCGCCAATATCGCTCTGCTGCATGATGAGCGACTCGTGCCCCATGAGGCCAAAGCTCGGCGTGTAGGCGTGGCTCAGGTCGGCGCTGCGCAGATTGGCGTCGGTGGCCAGGCCCTTCACCCCCGACAGGTCGCGCAGCAATTTGCCTTTGTTGAAGCGTCCTTCCGGGTCCACCCGGGCTTTGTATTCGGCGAACGGGCGCAACTCGTCGTCGGTCAAAAATTCCAACTTGGTGATGCCAATGCCGTGTTCGCCCGAAATCACGCCGTCCAGGCTGCGCGCCAGCACCATGATGCGGCCCACCGCCTCGTGCGCGGTCTGCAGCATGTCGTAGTCGTCGCTGTTGACGGGGATGTTGGTGTGCACGTTGCCGTCGCCGGCGTGCATGTGCAGCGCCACCCAGACCCGGCCCTTGAGCACGCGCTGGTGGATCGCCGTGCATTCGGCCAGGATGGCGCCAAACGCCGCTCCCGTGAAAATCTGCTGCAGCGGCGCGCGGATCTGCGTTTTCCAGCTCGCGCGCAAGGTGTGGTCTTGCAACTGCGGGAACAGCGTGTCCACGTCGCGCAGCCAGGTGGCCCAGAGCGAACGCACCTCGCGCACCCGCGCCAACGCTTGCTGCACGCGGTCTTCCAGCAGCTCGGCGCTGGGGATGTCGTTGGCGTCGTCGGTCTTGCCCAGCGGCAGGTGGCCTCGGATGAAAAACGCTTCCAGCGCTTCACACAGCTTGAGCTTGTTGCGCAGCGAGAGCTCGATGTTGATGCGTTCGATGCCCTCTGTGTACTCGCCCAT
>JAURYH010000025.1 GCA_030653975.1 Hydrogenophaga sp.
CCCATTCCCTTCGGGTTGCGGCCAAAAATGCCATGCGCGGCGTTGCGAAGCCTTGCCGGGGGGCGACCCCGGCTGCGTTTCGCGCCTTGCGCATGGCCTTTTTGATCCGCAACGCATCTTGGAAAAATAGTGTGAACAGGCCCTAGTGTCCTGTCCCGCAAATAACTTGCATATGAAACCGCGCCTTCACGCCCATGGCTGCGTTTCAAATCCTCGCGATAGCACAAGCTATCGCTCCGGTTTGCGCCTTGCCCTGGGTGCGAACCCATCGGTTTCATTTCATGCAACTATTTGCGGGACAGGACACTAGTTGGTCAGGCGGGTCAGCGAGGCCAGCGCCTGCTGCAGCATTTTCTGCAGCAGTGGCCACACCGCGGCGGCCTTGTGTTCGAGGTAGGTGAAGGGCGGGTCTTCGAGCATGTAGAGGTCCTGCCCCATCTCCAGCTGGATGGCGTGCACGCGGTCGGCCGGCGAGCCGTAGTGGCGCGTGATGTAGCCGCCCTTGAAGCGGCCGTTGAGCACGTGGCTGAAGCGCGTGGAGCCCACTTCGGCGAGCACGCTGTCGATGATGGCCGGGTCGCAGCTGCGGCCGTCGGCGGTGCCGAAGTTCAGGTCGGGCAGCCTGCCTTCGAACAGGCGCGGCAGCACGCTGGCAATGGAGTGCGCGTCCCACAGCAGCACCGCACCGTGTTGTGCCCTGAGGCGGTGAAGCTCGGCGCGCAGCGCGTCGTGGTAGGGCCGCCAGTAGCGCGCCAGGCGGTCGGCCTGCTGCGCCGCGTCGGGCGCCTGGGCCTCACCGTAGAGCGGCTCGCCGTGGAAGGTTTCTGTCGGGCACAGGCCGGTGGTGGTCTGGCCCGGGTACAGGCTTTCGCCCGAAGGCGGGCGGTTCAGGTCGATCACGTAGCGCGAAACCTTGGCCTGCAGCACCGAGGCACCCAGGCCGGCGGCGAAGCCGTAGAGGCGGTCGAGGTGCCAGTCGGTGTCCTGCAGGATCGGCGCGGTGTCGTTCATGCCGGCGGCGAACTCGGGTGGCAGTTCGGTGCCCAGGTGCGGGATCGAGATCAGCAGCGGCACGCTGCCGGGGTGCAGGGAATAGGTGGGGGTGTGAATGGTCATGGGGTTTCTTCGTCGGGGCAGAACAGGGCGTCCGGCGGCAGGCCGGGCATGCATTGGCGGATGGCGGCGGTGGTGTCCTGGCGGATCACGTCGCGGGTGACGCGGGCAATGTGTTCGTCCAGGCCGGCCCATTCGTCTTCGCGCGAGAGCAGGAAAAAATGGCGCTGCCCGAGGCGGGTGGCAGGGATGGGGATCACGACCACGTCGTCGAGGTACTGGCGCGACTGCCACAGGCACAGCGGCGTGGACAGCGCCCAGCCCAGACCCGAGGCCACCAGGCTGAGCAGCGGGTCGGTGGCGTCGAACTCGTAGGCGCGCGGCGCCTGCACGCCGATGTGGCGCAGGAAGCGTTCGATCTGCTGGCCCGTCACCGAGCGCTGGCTGTAGCGGATCAGGGGCAGGCCGTCGGGCAGGGCCGAGAGCTCGCGCGCCGAAGTCAGCGCCTGGACCGCGTGCCCCTTCGGGAACACCGCGACCCAGGATTCGGAGAACAGCAGGCGCTGCACGATGCGCGGGTCGTCGATGGCCGAGTCGGTGCAGATCGCGAAGTCGAGCTCGCGCCCGCGCAACTGTTCGTTGAGCATGGGCGTCAGGCCCGACCACATCAGGATCTGCTGCGCCGAACCCGAGAGTGCGCGGATCAGGCGCGGGCCCACGGTGGCGGCGAATGAATCGACGCAACCGAGGTGGATCTGCGTGTGTTCGTGGCGCGCGGTGGCGCGCACCTGCTCGACCATGGCGCGGGCCTGGCCGAGCAGGCGGGTGGCGCGCTCGCGCAG
The DNA here is from genome assembly GCA_030653975.1 of Hydrogenophaga sp. Taxonomy (GTDB): domain Bacteria; phylum Pseudomonadota; class Gammaproteobacteria; order Burkholderiales; family Burkholderiaceae_C; genus Hydrogenophaga. The sequence goes on from JAURYH010000025.1 coordinate 1,896, forward strand.
CACGCGCCCGGCGTGGGTGGTGACGGCGGGGCGCACCTCGCGGTCCAGCAGTTGCAGGCCGAGCTCGGTCTCCAGCGTCTTGACCGCCTGGCTGACGGCGCTCTGGCTCAGGCCCAGATGCTGGGCGGCCAGCGCCATCGAACCGGCGTCGCAGACGGCGACAAAGGCTTCGAGCAGCTGCAGGTCGGGCAGCGGGCGCGAGCGGCGGGATTTGCGGGTGCCGGGGACGGTGGGCGACATGGTGGGTGATGGTGGGGTGGAAAACTGGCGGCGGCCGGAATATTCGATAAACCAAACCATAGCATCAGATTTGCTTCAGTTGTGAGGCGACCGGCCGGCGGCTCCTAAGCTCGCCTCCATTGCCAACCCCACAGCCCAGAAAGGCCCCCATGCAAAGTTATGACGCCATCGTGATCGGTGCCGGTGTGATCGGAAGTTCGGTCGCTTACCACCTCGCGCGCCTGGGGGCCGGCAAGGTCCTGGTGCTGGACCGTTTGCAGATCGGATCGGGCACGAGCACGCAGTCCTCGGGCATCCTGCGCACCCACTATTCGGTGATCGAAAACGTCGAGCTGGCCAAGCGCTCGTGGGCGGTGTTCAACGACTTCGCCGGGTATCTGGGCGACGAGGAGCAGTCCGCTGGCCTGGTCAAGTGCGGCTACCTGATCTGCGCCCCCGAAGGACCCAAGCTCGAACCCCTGCGCGCCGCACTGGCCGGCCAGACCGCCATGGGCGTCGAAGTGCGCCTGATCGACCCGATCGCGGCGCGCGAGCTGCTGCCCATCGCCCGGTTCGACGACGCGGCCCTGATCGGCTACGAGCCCGAGGCCGGTTTTGCCGACGCCTACCTGGTCGCCACCGGCTTTGCGCGCGCGGCCCGCCGCCAGGGCGTGAAGATCATGGAAGGTGTCAACGTCGAGCGCCTGCTGATGGACGGCGGGCGGGTGGTCGGTGTCGAAACGAACCAGGGCACGTTCCACAGCAACACCGTGATCAGCACGCAGAACATCTGGGCCGGCGAGATCGAACAATGGACCGGTGTGCCGACCCCGGTGAAGGCCGAGCGCCACGCCGTGCTGGCCCTCGAAGGCCCCGAGGCCTACAGCTTCAAGATGCCGGTGTTCAAGGACCTGGGCTCACCCGGCATGCTGTACTGCCGCAGCTACGGCGGCAACCAGATGCTGGTGAGTGAAGGCACGGTGGGCGAGACCCTGGCCCAGCCCGACAACGAGCAGGGCGACATCTCGATGGACTACGTGGTCGAGGTCGGCGGCCAGGTGGCGGAGCGTTTCCCCTCGTTCGGCGAAGCCGGGCTGGCCTCGTCGTGGACCGGTGTCTACGACGTCACGCCCGACTGGAACCCGGTGCTCGGCCGCCTGCCCGACGTGCCCGGCCTGGTGGTCGGCTACGGCTTCTCGGGCCACGGTTTCAAGCTCTCGCCCGGCGTCGGGCTGGTGCTGGCCCAGGAGGCCCTGGGTCTGCCCACCGACGTGTCGCTCGCGCCCTACGCGCACGAGCGTTTCCGCAGCGGCAATTTGCTCACAGGTCGCTATGGCCTGGGTGCAGTATCTTGAGATGTACACCCCCCGCGCCGCTTCGCGTCACCCCCCTCAAGGGGGGCGGCACTGGCCGTCCGGCAAAGCCGGCCCGGCGGTGCCCCTGGGTGGCGTTGTTGCATGCGGTGTCGGTCGTGCTCCGGCGACCTTTGACAAATGAATTGCGAGTGAAGTCATGCATGTGATGGTTCCGGTGAAGCGTGTGGTCGACCACAACGTCAAGGTGCGCCTGCGCAGCGACGGCTCGGGGGTGGACACCACGGGCCTGAAGATGTCGCTGAACCCGTTCGACGAAGTCGCCGTGGAGCAGGCCGTGCGCCTGCGCCAGACCGGCCAGGCGAGCCGGGTCACGGTGGTGGTCTGCGGGGCCCCGGTGGCGCAGGACGTGCTGCGCACGGCGCTGGCCATGGGCGTGGACGCGGCGATCCTGCTCGACCCGGGTGCGGGCGAGAGCGACGCACCGGCGCTGGTCGAAGCCTTGAGCGTGCTCGTGCAGCGCGAAGGCGTGGACCTGGTGCTGTGTGGCAAACAGGCCATCGACGACGACCTGGGCGACACCGCGCCGATGCTGGCCGCGCTGCTCGACTGGCCGCAGGCGATGTCGGTCAACCAGCTGGCGTTGGCCGATGGTGGCCTGCGCGTGCATTGCGATGGCGACCAGGGCCTGGAGCAATGGCGCCTGCCGCTGCCCGCCGTGCTCGGTGTGGACCTGCGCCTGTGCGACCCGCGCGCGATCAGCCTGCCCAACATGATGAAGGCGAAGAAAGCCAGCATCACCACGCTGGCGCTGGGCGAACTGGTGGGTGAGCGCGCTGCGCGCATGCGCATCACCGGCTGTGCCACGCCGCCCGCCCGCGCTGGGGGCGTGCGCGTCGATGGCCTCACGCAATTGCTGGCGCACCTGCGTGCATTGCCCGCACTCGGCGCCAGCGCCTGACCCCTTCACCCCGGAAACCACCGCACCATGACCACCCTCGTCATCGCCGAACACGACGGCAGCCAGCTCGACCCCTCCACCCTGAATCTGCTCGGCGCGGCCCTGCAGATCGGGGACCCGGTGCACCTGCTGGTGCTGGGGCAGGGTTGCGTGGCCGTGGCCCGGGCCGCGGCCACGCTGGCCGGCGTGTCGCAGGTGCTGCTGGCGGATCACCCGCAGTGGGACACACCCTCGGCCGAAACCCTGGCGCTGCAGATCGTGGCGCTGATGCCGGGCTGCGACACCCTGCTGGCCACGCACCGCGTGCTGCACCGCGGTGCCCTGCCGCGCGCCGCGGCGCGTCTGCGGGCGGCCTACCTGAGCGATGTACTGGCGATCGAATCCGGACACCGCTTCGTGCGCCCGCTGTACGCCGGCAGCGTGCTCGCGACGGTGGAAACCCAGGCGGACAAGACCCTGTTGACCCTGCGCCCTGCGGGCTTTGCGCCGGCGACCGGCTCGCAGGCCGCCTGCCCCGTGGTGACCGTGGCGTCGGTCAGCGCCGATGCCCGCAGCCAGCTGGAGAGCCGCGAGTCGATGGACAGCGACCGCCCCGACCTGAGCCGCGCCCGCGTGGTGGTGGCGGCCGGGCGCGGTGTGGGCGCGCGCGAACACATGGCCCTGGTCGAACAGCTCGCCGACCACCTGGGCGGTGCCGTGGGCGCCTCGCGCGCCGCGGTCGATGCCGGCTTTGCACCCAACGCCATCCAGGTCGGCCAGACCGGCAAGACCGTGGCGCCCGATGTGTATTTCGCTTTCGGCATTTCGGGCGCCATCCAGCACCTCGCCGGCATCAAGGACGCGGGCGTGATCGTGGCCGTCAACAAGGACCCCGACGCGCCGATCTTTTCGGTCGCCGATGTGGGCCTGGTCGGTGATCTGTTCGAGGCCTTGCCGGCCCTCACGGCCGGCTTGACCGGTCAACCGAAAACGGCATGAGCGCCGCGCCGGGCCGTTCCCAAGCAAGCTCGCACCGCAGCCCTCAGGGCGAAGGTGTTCCAGTGAACCGCGCGCCAACAGGTTGTTTCGCGCAGCGCCACTTCACCCTGCAGGCGCTGCCACGCGAGGCCTGGAAAAACCAGGGTGGCTGGACCCGCCCCGTGGCCAGTGTGGTCGGCGATGATGGTCAAACCGACTGGCGCGTGAGTGCGGCGGAGATCACGACCGCCGGTCCGTTCTCGATCTTTGAAGGCCTGGATCGCCAGGCGGTGATGCTGCAGGGCGGGCGCCTGCGCCTGCGCGCCAGTCAGCCCGTCGATGACATCCATTTCGACGGCCCGGGCAGCATGGCTGCCTTTCCCGGCGAACGCCAGCTCACGGCCGAGAAGCCCGCAGGGTCCACCGTGCTCTGGAACGTGATGCACCGCCGCGGAGTGGTCCGCGCCGAGGTCGGCATGCTCGGTGATCGGGTGATGGCGCTGCCGCCAGCCCCTCATGTGCTGCTCTATGTGTTGAGTGGCGAAGTGGAGATCGCCCTGCCGCGTTGCCGTACCCAGGGCCTGGGCGCGGGTCATGGCCTTCACCTGCAGCAGCTGCCCGCACAGACCCTGCTGGCCCCTGGCTGCCCGGGCAGCCAGGTGCTGGTCACTGCGATCTACCTTCACTCCGCGCTGCGCGGGTAGACGATGAAGGACAGGAACTTGATCGGGAACTTCACCAGTTTCTCCGGGCCGTGTGCCACCTCGCCCTGGAAGGTCAGCGAGTCGCCGGGCTCCAGCAGGTAGGTGTCCGGCCCGCAGCGGTATTCCAGCTTGCCCTCCAGCATGTACAGCAGCTCGGTGCCCGGGTGCTGGAACGTGGGGTATTGCTCCGAGTCGTCGTCCATGGTGATCAGGAAGGGCTCGAACAGCTTGACCGGGCCCTGGTCGTAAGCGAGCAAATGGTAGGTGTGCCCGCTTTTGGTGCCGCGGCGCACCACTTCCATGCCCTTGCCCTTTTTGATGTGCTGCGCGGTGCTCGCGGTGACGTCGTATTTGCTGAACAGCATGGACATCGAGACCCCCAGCGCCCGCGCGATGCGCGCCAGCGTCTCCATGCCGGCCGAGGTCTGACCGTTTTCGATCTTGGACAGCATGCCGCGGCTGATGCTGGCCTGTTCCGACACCTGCGCGATGGTCAGGCCGTGGCGCTGGCGCAGTTCCTTGATGGCCGATCCCACCGATTCTTCGAGCGAAATCGCCGCCTTGTCACCCTGTTTGTTCACAACCCGCTCCTTGCTCTTTGCTGGTGAAAAAAGTGTACGTGCTGCCGTTGCGCAAATGTTCACAGCAGGCATAAATGTTGCATAAGAAGAAACATCGACGTTAACCATGCACCAAGGTTGACGCCGCTGGGCCCTCCAGCCGAACCCTGATTGCCAACCGAAGGAGCTTTCCCTTGAACACACTCACCGTCCCATTCGTCACCCAGCCCGAGCCGGGCGGGCTGGTGGCCCCGAAACGCTTCGCCAGCGTTGAAGAAACCCAGGCCTACCTCAAGTCCCAGGGGGTCGGCTACGTGCTGGCGCAGTTTGTCGACATCCATGGCGTGGCCAAAGCCAAGTCCGTGCCGGTGGAGCATTTGAACACCGTCATGACCGATGGCGCGGGCTTCGCCGGCTTTGCCATTTGCGGCGTGGGCATCGAACCGCACGGCCCGGACTTCATGGCCGTCGGCGACCTGGCCACCGTGTCCATCGTGCCCTGGCAGCCGGGCCTGGCGCGCATCGTCTGCGAAGGCCACGTGGAGGGCGAACCCTGGGCCTTCGACAGCCGCGTGGTGCTCAAGAAGCAGGTGGCGCGTCTGGCACAAAAAGGCCTGACCATGTTCACCGGCCTGGAACCCGAGTTCTCGCTGCTGCGCCGCAACGCCGACGGCAGCATCGTGCCGCACGACGCCAGCGACAACCTCGCCAAGCCCTGCTACGACTACAAGGGCCTGTCGCGCACCCGGGTGTTTCTGGAGAAGCTCTCCAACGCCATGCGCGCCACCGGCATCGATGTCTACCAGATCGACCACGAAGACGCCAACGGCCAGTTCGAGCTGAACTACACCTACACCGACTGCCTGACCTCGTGTGACCACTTCATCTTCTTCAAGATGGCGGCCAGCGAGATCGCCAACGAACTCGGCCTGATCTGCTCCTTCATGCCCAAGCCCTTCGCCAACCGCCCGGGCAACGGCATGCACATGCACCTGTCCATCGGTGACGGCCAGCGCAACCTGTTCCAGGACAAGAGCGACCTCAACGGCCTGGAGCTCTCGCCCATGGCCTACCAGTTCATGGCCGGCCTGCTGCACCACGCACCCGCGCTCACGGCCCTGTGCGCGCCCACGATCAATTCGTACAAGCGCCTGGTCGTTGGTCGTTCACTCACTGGCGCCACCTGGGCCCCGGCCTACATCAGCTACGGCGACAACAACCGCTCGACCATGGTGCGCATCCCCAAGGGCCGGCTCGAACTGCGCCTGCCCGACGGCGCCTGCAACCCCTACCTGGCGACGGCCGCCGTGATCGCCGCCGGCCTGGACGGCATCGAGAAGGGCATGCACCCGGGCGCGCCGCGCAACGTCAACCTCTACGAGTGGAGCGAAGCCCAGCTGAAAGAAGCCGGCATCGGCCTGCTGCCGCAGAACCTGAACGCCGCGCTCGACGCGCTGGAAGCCGACAGCGTGATCCGCGAGGCCCTGGGCCCGGTCACCGACGAATTCCTCAAGTTCAAGCGCATGGAATGGATCGAGTACATGCGCCACGTCTCGGACTGGGAAGTCAAGCAATACCTGGAATTTTTCTGAAGGAAGCAACCATGTGTGGAATTGTTGGACTGTTGTTGAAGAAACCCGAGCTGCACAGCAGGCTCGGTGAGCTGATGGTGCCGATGCTGATCGGCATGCACGACCGCGGCCCCGACTCGGCCGGCATGGCCGTCTTTGGCCAGCCGCTGCCCGAGGGGCAGCGCAAGCTCAGCCTGTATTCGGGCCTGACCGATGCCGCCGCGGCCTACGACTGGGTCGGCCTGGCCGACGCCCTGAACGCCGAGCTGAAGGTCAAGGCCCACATCCAGACCCGGGGCAACCACGCCATCTTCACGTTCGATGGTCCGGCCGATCCGGTGAAGGCGTTCATCAAGGCGTTTGAGGACAAGCTGCACATCCTCTCGACCGGCCGCCGCATCGACCTCTACAAGGACATCGGCACGCCGGCCCAGGTCGCCGAGCGTTACAACTTCACGAAGCTTGTGGGCAGCCACCTCGTGGGCCACACCCGCATGGCCACCGAATCGGCCGTGACGCCCGACCGCGCCCACCCGTTCACCGCCGGCGAAGACTTCTGCCTGGTGCACAACGGCTCGCTCTCCAATCCCAACGGCGTGCGCCGCATGCTGGAGCCGCGCGGCATCAAGTTCGAGACCGACAACGACACCGAGGCCGCCTGCCGTTTCCTGGAATGGCGCCTGCGCGAAGGCGACGACCTGCACGCCGCGCTGGAAAAGGCCTTTGTCGCGCTCGACGGTTTCTACACCTTCCTCATGGGCACACCCACCGAGCTGGCCCTGATCCGCGATCCGTTTGCCTGCAAGCCCGCGGTGGTCGCCGAGACCGACGACTTTGTGGCCATCGCCTCCGAATTCCGCTCGCTCGCCCACCTGCCGGGCATTGAACACGCGAACGTCTTTGAACCCGCTCCCGAGGAGATGTACGTATGGAAAATCTGACTTTTGACCTGAGCCGCCAAAGCGTGAGCGAGCTCAACCAGCACCTGCACGGCACGCACGAGTCCCTGGCGGGCCAGCACATCACCGTGTCGCATCCCGACGGCGCGCACAACATCGCGGTCGGCATCAACGCCCCGGTCCGTGTGACCATCCAGGGCCATGCCGGCTACTACGCCGCCGGCATGAACAAGTTCGCCGACGTGACCATCGAAGGCAGCGCCAGCACCGGCGTGGCCGAAAACATGATGAGCGGCAAGGTGCACGTGAAGGGCTTCGCCTCCAACGGCGCGGGCGCTTCCGCCCACGGCGGCCTGCTCGTGATCGACGGCGACGCCGGTCTGCGCTGCGGCATCTCGCTCAAGGGCGGCGACATCGTGGTCGGCGGCTCGGTCGGCAGCTTCTCGGGCTTCATGGCGCAGGCCGGCCGCATGGTGATCTGCGGCAACGCCGGCGACGCGCTCGGCGACTCGCTCTACGAGGCCGTGATCTATGTGCGCGGCAGCATCAAGTCGCTCGGCGCCGACGCCCGGATCGAGTCCCTGACCGAAGCCGACGTGACGGCCCTCGGCGCCCTGCTGGCGCAGGCCGGCCTGGCCTACGAGCCTTCGGAATTCAAGCGCGTGGCCTCGGCCCGCAGCCTCTACCACTGGAACGCCGACGCAGAACAGGACTATTGACATGTCAAACACCGAACACCCCATCCATTTCAAACGCCCGCAGCTGGAAGAGTCGGCCAGTTTCGACCGCAGCACGCTGGACTACATCCACCGTGCCTCCAGCACCGGCCTGTATGAGATCCGCGGCCTGGGCGCCAAGCGCAAACTGCCGCACTTCGACGACCTGGTGTTCCTCACCGCCTCGCTCTCGCGCTATCCGCTCGAAGGCTACCGCGAGAAGTGCTCGACGAAGACCGTGCTGGGCACGCGCTTCGCCAAGAAGCCGGTGGTGCTCGACACCCCGATCACCATCGCCGGCATGAGCTTTGGCGCCCTCTCGGCCAACGTCAAGGAAGCCCTGGGCAAGGCCGCCACCGCCATGGGCACCAGCACCACCACCGGTGACGGCGGCATGACCTCCGAGGAACGCCTGTCGTCCAAGACCCTGGTCTACCAGTGCCTGCCCTCGCGCTACGGCTTCAACCCCGATGACGTGCGCCGCGCCGACGCCATCGAGGTCGTGCTCGGCCAGGGCGCCAAGCCCGGCGGCGGCGGCATGCTGCTGGGCCAGAAGGTCAACCCGCGCGTGGCGCAGATGCGCACCCTGCCCGAAGGCGTGGACCAGCGCTCCGCCAGCCGCCACCCCGACTGGACCGGCCCGGACGACCTGACGATCAAGATCCAGGAACTGCGTGAACTAACCGACTGGGAAAAACCGATCTACGTGAAGGTCGGCGCGACCCGCGTCTACAACGACGTCAAGCTGGCGGTGCACGCCGGCGCCGACGTGGTGGTGGTCGACGGCATGCAGGGCGGCACGGCCGCCACGCAAACCTGCTTCATCGAACACGCCGGCATCCCCACGCTGGCAGCGGTGCGGCTGGCGGTCGAAGCGCTGCGCGACCTGGACATGATCGGCACCGTGCAGCTCATCGTTTCGGGCGGCATCCGCACCGGTGCCGATGTGGCCAAGGCCCTGGCCATGGGCGCCGACGCCGTGGCCATCGGCCAGGGCGTGCTGATGGCCCTGGGCTGCAACCGCGACACCTACCAGCAAGGCGGCCAGGCGCACAGCGCTGAAGCCGATTACGCCGCGCTCGGCACCCAGGCCGGCTTCTGCCACCACTGCCACACCGGCAAGTGCCCGGTGGGCGTGACCACGCAGGACGGCATCCTGGAGCAGCGTCTGGAGCCCGACATGGGCGCCAAGCACGTCAAGAATTACATCAAGACGCTGACCATGGAACTGACCACGCTGGCGCGTGCCTGCGGCAAACAGGATGTGCACCACCTGGAGCCCGAAGACCTGGTGGCGCTGACCATCGAGGCCGCCGCCATGGCCAAGCTGCCGCTGGCCGGCACCAACTGGATCCCCGGCCACAACCTCGGCTGAGGTGAGGTACCCCCCCGCGCCGCTTCGCGTCACCCCCCCAGGGGGGCGGCACTGGCCGTCCGGCAAAGCCGGCCCGGCGGTGCCCCCGGTTGGCGTTGTTTCATGCGGTGCGGGTGGCGCTCCGGCGCCATCGAAAACTGAAGTCTAGGAGCACGCTATGCAATTGAAACCCTCCGAGGTCACGAGCCGGCCGGTCTACGCACCGCTGGCGCCGCAGATCGAGGCCGGTCGGCACTGGCTGGTGCTTGAGGCCGGTGCCATGGACGAGAGCCTCTTGTCTGGCCTGGCCAGCCGTTTCGCGCCGGTGGCCGAGCGGCTGCAGGTCTGGTGGGTGGGCCCTGTGCACCAGGCCCTGGGCCTGAACTCGGTGACCGTGCTCGCCGATCTGCCGGCCTGGCAGGACGCGCTCAGCGCTCTGGGCCTGCCGCTCGTGAGTGACCGGCTGTTCGTGCAGGGCAGCGAGCCCTTCGTGTGGTCGGTGTTCCTGGCCGCGCGCCAGCTGGGTCTGGCCCCGGGCCAGGTGCAGCTGGCGCACGCCGGCAGCCAGCGCCGCCGGGTCTGGTGCACGCACTGCCATGGCTTCACCGATGGCGTCACCACCAACCTGGTGGATTGCGCCGGTTGCGGCCGGCACCTGCTGGTGCGCGACCATTTTTCCCGTCGCCACGGCGCCTTCATGGGCGTGATGGTCGACGCCGAGCAGCCGGGTGTTCGCCCGGCGATGCAGGAGGTGTTTCCATGAACGGTTCCAGCTTGCAACTGCGCGTGGTCGCCGCCGCCACGCTCTCGCCCAGCCTGCGCCACCTGCAGCTCGCCAGCGCCGACGGCGCGCCGCTGCCGCCCACCGGCGCCGGCGCCCATGTGCTGTTCAACCTGCCCGGCGCAGACCGCGCCCACCGCAACGCGTATTCGCTGGTCAATCCGCCCGGCAGCCGCAGCCGCTACGACATCATCGTGCGCCGCGTGGCCGCTTCGCGCGGGGGCTCGGCCGCGGTGCATGAGCGCCTGAAGGTCGGCGATGTGCTGCAAGGCCAGTGGCCGGCCAACCTGTTCGCCCCGGTGCGCCGCGCGCGCCACCACCTGATGATCGCGGGCGGCATCGGCATCACACCCTTCCTGTCCTACCTGCAAGACGCTGGCGTGCGCCAGACCGGCTGCGAACTGCATGTGTGTTGCCGCGAAGAAGAGCGGGGCGTGTTCGCGCCCTGGCTGCCCGCGGACGCGCCCGTGGCCTTCCACTGGGACGCTGAGGGCCACCGGCTCGACATCGCCGCGCTGCTGGCGCGCCAGCCGGCCGGCACCCACCTCTATGTGTGCGGCCCGAGTGAACTCAACACGTCGGTGCTGAGCGCTGCAGCGGCGGCAGGCTGGCCGAGCGACCAGGTGCACACCGAACACTTCGGCAGCGGCGCCAGCGGCGGAGCGCCGTTTGAAGCCGTGCTGAAAAAGAGTGGGCGGTCCGTTCAGGTGGCCGAAGACGAAAGCCTGCTCGAAGCCATCGAACGCATCGACGTGGCCGCGCCCTGCCTGTGCCGGGGCGGCGCCTGCGGCGTGTGTGTGACGCCGCTGATCGAGGGCGAGGCCGAGCACCGCGATCACTTCCTGAGCCCCGCCGACCAGGCCGCCGGTCGACTCATCATGCCCTGCGTGTCGCGCTCGCGCGGTGCGCGCCTGGTGCTCGATCTCTGAACCCGCTTTTTGACCTGAGGCCACCACCATGTCCATCGTTTTCAAACCCGACGAGACCTTCCGCGGCGACTACAGCTACCGCAACAGCGAAGCCGCCATCCTGCGCTTTCCGTTCCCGTTTCCCGAAGACCGCTACATGTACAGCGTCAACATGGAACCGCACGACGGACGGGGCCCGTCCGACGCCTACCGCCACGGTTTCGATGTGGACGAACACTACATCGCCGAGTGCCGCGACCGCGCCATCACGCTGGAGCGCGACCCCGGCCGCTGCCAGGCGCTGCCGCACATGATGATGGCCCAGTGGGACACGCTGGAGCTGCTGATGGACCGCCTGTCCACCGACTACCCCGAGCACTTTTCGCTCAGCAAGACCGGCCCCGATTTCGGTGCCGCCTGGACCTGGGTCAACCGCCCGCTGGGGCTGGAGCAGACCTTTGTGTTCGGCGACGTGGCCACGCTGCCGTGTGAGCCCTTCGAATACATCACGCGCCAGGCGCAGGGCGATTTTGCGATCTGCGACCAGCGCGAGGGCACGCTGTTCCTGGACGCCGGCATGGTGACCTCGCAGGCCGACTGGTCGCTGGACTTCAACGTCGGCATGAACTTCATGGAGTGGCACGGCCCGGTGCCGCTGGCGCACCAGGCGGGCGTGTTCGAGCGCGCGCTGAAGTATTTGATGATGATCCGCCTGGGCCAGCCGGTGCGGCGCCTGAACTGGACCATGACGGTCAACCCGCGCCTGGACACCTCGCCCGAAACCTACCCCGAGTGGGGCCCGGACCGCGCCTCGCTGACGCCGGAGAACATCGGCCGCAAGCTGCACCTGCGCGTGGAGCTGCAGACCCTGTGGCGCCTGCCGCGCAGCAACGCGCTGCTGTTCCCGATCCGCTGCTACCTGGCCTCGCTGGACGATCTGGTGCGCGTGCCCAAGTGGGGCAAACGCCTCTCGCGCGTGCTCGCCAGCCTGCCGCCCCAGCTGGCCGAATACAAGGGCCTGACGCGCTTCATGCCCACCGCGCTGGACTACCTCGCCCCTTTCGACGACGGCGAGGCCCTGCCCGCCGGCACCGCGGCCGACACCGAACGCCTGGCCCCGACCGACAGATTGACCGCCTGATTTTTTCGATCACTTCTTTTTTCCCTTCTTTTCTTCACTGGAGAACCGCATGAACTCTTGGCGCATTTCTGCCCTGGCCGACCGGCACCGCGCGCTGGGCTCGACCCTGGCCGACTGGAACGGCATGGGCACGGCCTGGACCTACAGCACCGACCTCGCCGACGAACACGAAGCCATCCGCACCAAGGCCGGCCTGATGGATGTCTCGGGCCTGAAGAAGGTGCACGTCATCGGCCCGCACGCCGAGATGCTGATCAACCAGGCCACGACGCGCAACGTCAGCAAGCTCTACCCCGGCAAGTCGGTCTACGCCTGCATGCTCAACGAAGCCGGCAAGTTCATCGACGACTGCGTGATCTACCGCAACGGCCCCAATGCCTTCATGGTGGTGCACGGCGCCGGCCAGGGCCACGAGATACTCACGCGCGGCGCCGTCGGCCGCAACGTCGCGGTGCTGTTCGATGACGACCTGCACGACCTTTCGCTGCAAGGGCCGCTGGCGGTCGAATACCTGAGCCAGCACGTGCCCGGGATCCGTCAGCTGCCGTACTTTCACCATACGCAGACCCAGCTGTTTGGTCGTCCGGTGATGATCTCGCGCACCGGCTACACCGGCGAACGCGGCTACGAGATCTTCTGCAAGGCCGCCGACGCGCCCACCATCTGGGACACCATCCTTGCCGAAGGCAAGGCCCTGGGCATCGTGCCCTGCGCCTTCACCGCGCTGGACTGGCTGCGCGTCGAGAGCAGCCTGCTGTTCTACCCCTACGACAACTCCGACATGTACCCCATGGACGGCGAGCCGATCGGCGACACGCTATGGGAGCTGGGCCTGGACTTCACCGTTTCGCCCGGCAAGACCGAGTTCCGCGGCGCGACCGAACACTTCCGCCTGCAAGGCAAAGAGCGCTTCAAGATCTTTGGCGTCGAGTTCGCCAGCACCGAAGCCGCGCAGGCCGGCGATGCGCTGTTTGATGGCGACAAGAAGGTCGGCTTCGTCACCTGCGCCATGTATTCGCGCCTGACCGGGCGATCGATGGCCATTGCGCGCCTGGACCCCGCCTATGCCGTGCCCGGCCGTGCGCTGGCGTTGCGCGGCGTGGCATTGGGCTGCGCCGCCACCACCCACAGCCTGCCCTTCGATGACCCGCAAAAAACCAAACGCATGGCCAAGGACTGATAGAACCCCATGAGCACTTCCACCCGCCGCTACACGCTTTCACTCTCCTGCCCCGACCGGGTCGGCATCGTCGCCGCTGTTGCCAACTTCCTCGCCGAACACGACGGCTGGATCACCGAAGCCAGCCACCACGCCGAAACCGAGTCGCAGCTGTTCTTCATGCGCCAGGAGATCCTGGCCGACTCCTTGAAGCTCGACATCGGCGCCTTCCGCAGCGGATTCGCCAAGGTCGCTGAACCGTTCGGCATGCAGTGGCGCATCTCGGACAGCGCGCGCAAGAAACGCGTCGTCATCCTGGTGAGCAAACAGGAGCACTGCCTGTATGACCTGCTGGGCCGCTGGAAGTCCGGCGAGCTGGACGTCGACATCCCCTGCGTCATCTCCAACCACGAGACCTTCCGCGGCCTGGTCGAATGGCACGGCATCCCGTTCCACCACGTGCCGGTCACGCCCGACACCAAGGCCCAGGCCTATGCCGAGGTCGAACGCCTCTACACCGAGGCCGAGGCCGACGTCATGGTGCTGGCGCGCTACATGCAGATCCTGGCGCCCGACCTGTGCGACAAGTTCCCGGGCCAGATCATCAACATCCACCACAGTTTCCTGCCCAGCTTCGTGGGCGCCAAGCCCTACCACCAGGCCTTCCAGCGCGGGGTCAAGCTGATCGGCGCCACCTGCCACTTCGTGACCTCCGAGCTCGACCAGGGCCCGATCATCGAGCAGGACGTGATCCGCATCGACCACTCCGACGTGCCCGAAGAGCTGGTGCGCAGTGGCAAGGATGTCGAGAAGGCGGTACTGGCGCGTGGCCTGCGCTACCACCTCGAAGACCGCGTGCTGGTCCACGGGAACAAGACCGTGGTGTTTCGCTGAAGGACGCGCCATGACGGCCCAGATCATTGACGGCAAGGCGCTGTCCAGACGCCTGCGGGTGGGCTTTCGCGAGCGCGTCGAGCGCCTGAAGGAACGTGGCGTGGCGCCCGGCCTGGCGGTGATCCTGGTCGGCGACAACCCGGCCTCGCGGGTCTACGTCGGCAACAAGATCAAGGCGTGTGAAGAGTGCGGCGTGCGCTCGCTGCACGTCGGCCTGGCGGTCGATGTCAGCGAGGCCGAGGTGCTGGCCACGATCCAGCGCCTCAACGATGACGGCAGCATCCACGGCATCCTGGTGCAGCTGCCGTTGCCACCGCACATCCAGATCGCCCGCGTGCTGGAGGCGATCTCGGTGCACAAGGACGTGGACGGGTTCCACCTCTACAACGTCGGTGCACTCGTCACCGGCACCAGCATCTTCCCGCCCTGCACCCCCTACGGTGTGCAGCTTCTGCTCGACACCACGGGCATCGACGTGGCGGGCAAGAACGTGGTGGTGGTGGGCGCGAGCAACATCGTGGGCAAGCCCATGGGACTGATGCTGTTGCAGCGCGAGGCCACCGTGACGATCTGCCACGCACGCACGCGCGACCTCGCGCAACACACCATCCTGGCCGACATCCTGATCGTGGCCGCGGGCAAGCCCGGCCTGATCGTGCCGCAGATGGTGAAGGAAGGCGCCATCGTCATCGACGTCGGCATCAACCGCCTGCCCGACGGGCGCATCGTCGGCGACGTGTGTTTCGACGAGGTGAAGAAAAAGGCGGCGTGGATCACGCCGGTGCCGGGCGGGGTCGGCCCGATGACGGTGACCATGCTGATCGAGAACACCCTGCGTTCGGCCGAACGCGCCTTCAAGGCAGCGGACGAGGACGAGTTCCAGGAGTGGGAAGCGCCGATCGTGAAGTCACCATGATGGCCGATGCGGTGCTGGCACCGGAGCGGCCGGCGGTGGCGCGGGGCGTCCGCGTGCGGGCGCCCCGCGCCAGCTCGCGCTGCGCCTGGGCCACCTGCCCGGTGTCCACGGGGTGCGGGTGAAGCCCGCCCAGTTGCACATCATCGACGACTGTGAGGTCGCCTTCGCCCTGGAGACAGGGGGATGGGACACCCGACCGGGTCCCTGAACCGCGTTCATACGGTTTCGCCTTCAAACGACTGCGTTGGTTCGCCGTGCCGTGTTACAGCACGGTCTGCGGCGCGCGCCTTGTTCTGTGCTTGCAAAACCGGATCAGGCCCCAGGCGCCACCTGCTGGGCCATGAAGACCTGGTGCAGCGTGATCTTGCGCACCTCGACCTGGCTGGCCTGGATGTGCGAGCGCAGCAGCAGGTCGGCGCGGTCGCCCTTGCGCGCGAGGATGGCGCGCAGGATCTTGGCGTGTTCGTCATAGGTGGCGTCGATGCGCACCTGCTTGAGAAAGTCGAGCCGGCGGATGATGCGGATGCGCTCGGTCACCTCGTGGTGCACACGCGCCATTTCGGGGTTGCCCGCGGCCTGCACCAGGGTTTCGTGGAAGGCTTCGTCCCAGGCCGCCACCGCCGTCGCGTCGCTGCTGCGCTCGCCCACCGGCACCAGCCAGCGTTCCTTGAGCGCCTGCAGCAGCGTTGAAGAGGTGGCCACGTCCTGCTGGCACAGGCGCTGCACGGCGGTGGTCTCCAGCACCATGCGCAGATCGTAGAGCTGGTCGAACTTGTCGAAATCGAAAGGCAGCACGCGCCAGCCACTGCGGAACATCACCTCCACCAGCCCTTCCTGCTGCAGCCGGTACAGCGCCTGGCGCACGGGTGTGCGCGAGACCGACAGGCGGTTGCAGAGATCGTGTTCGCTGAAGCGGTCACCCGGTACCAGCCGGAAGTCGGCGATGTCCCGTTTGAGCTGTTCGTACACCTCGTCGGCACGGGAAGGGGGTGTGGTGGCCGTCTTGGCGGTGGATCGTCGGGTGGTGTGCACGGGGAAGCTCTGGCAGTCTTTGGGTGTTCATCGCCGGGAAGGCGTCAGCGCAGCCAGCAAGGGCGCGCTGGTGGCTGTCCAGCCGATGATGCCACCCTGGGCGCGCAGCATCTCCACGGTGGCGGCCTTGAAGTGCGGGAAGTAGCTCTCGGTGCAGTCCTCCAGCAACAGGCTGTCGTAGCCCCGGTCGTTGGCCTCGCGCATGCTGGTCTGCACGCAGACCTCGGTGGTCACGCCCATGAACACCAGATGGCTGATGCCGTTCTGTTGCAGGCTTTCGTGCAGTCCTGTGGCATAGAAGGCGCCCTTGCCGGGCTTGTCGATCACGATCTCGCCCGCCACCGGCGACAGCGCCGGGATGATCTGGTTGCCCGGTTCACCGGCCACGAGGATGCGCCCCATGGGTCCCACATCCCCGATCCGCAGCGCCGGGTTGCCGCGCAAGCGCTTGGCCGGTGGGCAGTCCGACAGATCGGCCGCGTGCGCCTCGCGCGTGTGCACCACGAGGCCGCCGGCATCGCGCCAGGCGTGAAGCACGGCCTGACAGGCGGGCACGATGGCTTCCAGGAGCGCCACGTTGTTGCCCAGGCTCTCACCGAAGCCACCGGGCTCGATGAAGTCGCGCTGCATGTCGATGATGACCAGCGCGCTGTGCGCCAGGTCGAACTCGAACGGGAAAGGTTGGGCCGCGATCAACATGGTCAATGTCCTCCGCCCATGTGGGCACCGATCTCGTGGCGCTCGGCGCTCGCGGCCGGTGTTTCGAACACGATGCGGCCCTCGCTCATCACCACGATGCGGTCGGCCAGCTCCAGCAGCTCGTCCAGGTCTTCGCTGATCAGCAGCACCGCACCGCCCTGGTCGCGCACGCCGCGCAGCCGGGTGTGGATGTCCCTCACGGCCGCGAAGTCCAGGCCGAACACCGGGTTGGCCGCGATCAGCACGTTGATGTCGCCGTGCAGCTCGCGCGCCAGCACGGCGCGCTGCACGTTGCCGCCCGAGAGGCTGCGGATGGGCGCGTTCTCGCCCTGGGTCTTGATGCCGTAGGCGGTGATCCATTCGCGCGCTCGGCTGCGCCAGTGGCCGAAGCGCAGACGACCCCCGCTGCACAGTGGCGCGCGGTCGAAGTCGCGCAAGGCCATGTTCTCGGCCACCGACAGATCGCCCACGCAGGCGTTGCGCAGCGGTTCTTCGGGCAGGCTGCGCACCTTGAGTGCGTGGTTCTCCTCGCGCCGCGCGCCGTAGGGCTGGCCTTGCACGGCCACCGTGCCGGCCGCGCGGGCACGCTGGCCCACCAGCGCCTCCACCAGCTCGCGCTGGCCGTTGCCCGACACGCCGGCCACACCCAGGATTTCGCCGCCGGCCACGGTCAGGCTCAGGTCCTGCACGGCCAGCGTGCCGCGGTCGCCCATCACCTGCAAACCGTCGATCGCCAGCGACACTGCGCCGCTGGCCAGTGGCTGGGCCGTGGTCACCGGCTCGATGCACTCTGTGCTGTCTGCGCTCCCGGCCGCGTCGCCCACCATGGCCTGCGCCAGCAGCGCCGGCGTGGTGTCCGCCACGGCGCAGTGGTGCACCGCCTGGCCGCGGCGCAGCACCGTCACGTCGTCCGCGTAGGCCATCACCTCGCGGAACTTGTGCGTGATGATCAGCACCGTGCACTGCCCGCTGCGCGCGAATTCGCGCACATGGCCCAGCACCTCGTCGGCCTCCTGCGGCGTGAGGACCGAGGTGGGTTCGTCCAGGATCAGCAGGCGGGGTTTCAGGTAGAGCTGCTTGAGCAGTTCGAGCTTCTGCTTCTCGCCCGCCGCCAGCTCTTGGGGCTTGGCGTCCAGGTCCAGCTGGAAGGGGGTTGTCTCCAGAAAGCGCGCCAGCCCGGCGCGCTGCTGCTTCCAGTCGATCACCGACGGTGTCTGGCCACCGGCCAGCAGCAGGTTCTCGGCCACCGTCATGCCCGGAGCCAGCGTGAAGTGCTGGTAGACCATGCCGATGCCCAGGGTGCGCGCCACCACCGGGTTGGGGATGGCCTGCTCGCGGCCGTCGATCAGGATGCTGCCCGAGGTGGGCCGCTGGAAGCCGGCCACGCACTTCACCAGCGTGCTCTTGCCGGCGCCGTTTTCGCCCAGCAGGGCGTGTACCGTGCCCGGCGCGACCTTCATGCTCACGCCCTGCAGCGCCTGGAAGCTGCCAAAGCGCATGCCCAGGTCGTAGGTGTCCAGCGCCAGCGCGCCGGTGGAAGGCGGCAGGCCGCCGATGGGAGCGTTGTCGATCACTGGACTACCCTCCGTGCTGCGCACTGCGGGGCTGAGCGCCTTGGGAACGGCCCTGCGGCGCTCATGTCAATGCCTCCAGAACAGCCGTTGAAGGGGCGTGCGCGCCGAACACGCCGCCCTGCATGGTGATCATCTTCAGCGCGGCCTCGTGGTTGCCCCGGTCGGTGGCGGCGGTGCAGTCCGACAGCAGCAGGCACTCGAAGCCGCGGTCGTTGGCGTCGCGTAGGGTGGTGTGCACGCAGACGTCGGTGGTGATGCCCGCGAGCAGGAGGTTGCTGATGCCGCGCGTGCGCAGCAGCAGCTCCAGGTCGGTGGCGTAGAACGAGCCCTTGCCCGGCTTGTCGATCACCACCTCGCCCGGCAGCGGCGCGAGTTCGGGAATGATCTCCCAGCCCGGCTCACCGCGCACCAGGATGCGCCCGCAGGGACCGTCGTCGCCGATGCCCACGCCGTCGGTGCCGATCTGGCGCGAGCGCCAGCGCTTGTTGGCCGGCAGGTCCGAGAGGTCGGGGCGGTGGCCTTCGCGGGTGTGCATCACCGTGTGGCCGGCGCTGCGCATCGCGGCCATCAGCGTCTGCAGCGGCGCGATGGGTGCGCGCGTGAGCGAGATGTCGTAGCCCATCTGGTCCACGTAGCCGCCGATGCCGCAGAAGTCGGTCTGCATGTCGATCACGATCAGCGCGGTGTTCTCGGGCCGCAGGTCGCCGTTGTAGGGCCAGGCGTAGGGGTTGGCGTCGATGAAGCGTTCCATGGGTCAGGCCACTTTCTTCAGGGTGACCGCCGCCGAATCCGGTACCAGCGGGTGCGTCTCAGGGCCTTTGTACGAACGTGTGGGCGCGTCGAAGCCGCAGGGCGTGCCGTCGGTCACGTCGACCTGCCAGGGCAGGCGGTAGGTGCCGGCGGCCATGTCGTGCATGTAGGTGTAGGGGCAGTCCTGCGCGCCACCCTTCACCGCCACATAACCGCGGTGGTAGAGCTGGTAGATGTTGTTTTCCACGCCCCAGCCCTGGCGCGCCTCGCGCACCAGATCGGGCCGCAGTTCGGCGGTGATGATCTCGTCGACCCGCCCGCCGCCCTCGGCGATCACCGTGCCGTCGAAGCTGCAGAACATGCCCTCGCCCATGGAGTCGAAGCTGCCGTCGCTGCCGCACAGGCACACGCTGGCGGTGATGGCCAGGTTCTGGAAGGCGTTGGCCTGGTTGGTGATCTTCCAGGCGTGGCGGATGGGCGCGGTGTAGCCGGCGGTGCGCAGGATGATCTCCGCCCCCTTGTAGGCCGCCTCGCGCGCCATCTCGGGGAACATGCCGTCGTGGCAGATGATGAGCGAGAGCCGGCTGCCGTTGGGCCCGTCGCACACGGGAACGCCCAGGTTGCCGGGCTCCCAGGGCTCCACCGGCACCCAGGGGTGCAGCTTGCGGTAATAGAGCCGGATGGCGCCGGTGTCGTCGATGATGAGCCCGCTGTTGTACGGGTTGCCGCCGGGGTTGGCCTCCATGATGGAGAAGCAGCCCCAGATGTGGTTTTCGATGCACGCCTGCTTGAAGGCCGCCACTTCCGGGCCGTCGAGCGAGACCATGAGCCCGGGCGCCGTGCTCATCGAGAGACCGTGCAGCGCGTACTCGGGGAACACCACCAGGTCCATCGTGCCCTGGTTGCGCCGCGCCTTGGCCACCAGGTCGCAGATGCGCTGCGTCTGTGCCGCCAGTTGCGCGGGTGTTTCCACCACCGGCAATTGCAGCTGCACCAGGCCCACGACCACGCCGTGCTTCGATTTGTTGAGTCCGCCCAATCCGCTCATGTGTTTTCTCCTATTTGGTCGAAGACAGTTCGCCCGGGCTTCCAGGCACGACCACGCCGGGCTTGCAGGTGATGACCAGAATCAGCAGCGTGAGCACATAGGGCACGATGTTGAACAGGTGGTAGCCCCAGCCGATGCCGACCGACTGCAGCGCCGGGCCGATGGCGCCGGCACCGCCGAACAGCAGGGCCGCGCCGACGCAGCGCAGGGGGCTCCAGCGCGCGAAGATCACCAGCGCCACGGCGATCAGGCCCTGGCCGCTGGAGATGCCCTCGTTCCAGCTGCCGGGGTAGAACAGCGTGAGCGAAGCGCCGCCCAGCCCGGCGATCAGGCCGCCGGCCGCGGTGGCGGCGATGCGGATGCCCGAGACCGAATAGCCCAGCGCGCGCGTGGCGTTGGCCGAGTCACCCGCCAGGCGCACCAGCAGGCCGAGACGCGTGTTGGCGAACGCCCACCACAGCAACACGGCCATGAGCAGCCCGAGCGGCAGCAAGGCGTTGACCTCCAGCGCCGAGCGCACGGCGGGCGAATCGCTCCAACCGCCCAGCGACAGCGCGGGCAGCTGGGGTGCCTGCGGCTGGATCAAGGGCTTGCCGAGGTAGAACGCCAGACCCATGCCCAGCAGCATGAGCGCGATGCCGGTGGCGATGTCGTTGACGCGCGGCAGCGAGCACAGCAGACCATGCAGCGTGGCCAGCAGCGCACCCGCGACCGCGCCGGCCAGCACGCCGACCCAGGGCGAACCGCTGAGGTACGAAGCGCCGAAGGCCGTCATGGCCGAGAGCACCAGCACGCCTTCGAGGCCGAGGTTGATGCGGCCCGATTTTTCCGTGAGGCATTCGCCCAGGCTCACGAACAGGAAAGGCACACCCACACGCAGGGCGCCGCCGACGATGCCGGAGAGGAAGATGATCAACTGGTCGGCGGTCATAGGGCTGCCTCCATGCTTCGCGCGGCGGTCATGTCTTCTCTCCCAGAGGATGCGGCGCAGCAGCGTCAACGCGGGCAAGCCGTGCAAACCAGGCCTTCCAGTCGGTGTCGCGCAGCGCTTCGCTGGCCAGAATCAGCACGAAGGCGATGCCCTGCAGCAGCAGCACCGAGGCGTCGGGCAGGCCCAGGCGGCGCTGCAGCAGGCTGCCGGCGGCGCCGAAGCCACCGAACAGGATGGCCACCGGGATCACCGCCACCGGGTTGTGCCGCGCCATGAACGAGACCAGGATGCCGGCGTAGCCGTAGCCCGCGATCAGCGCGGCGTTGGCGCTGGTGTGCACGGCGGCCACCTCGATGGCGCCGGCCAGTCCCCCGGCCGCGCCGCCGAGCGCGCAGGCCAGCACCACCAGCCGCGTGGCGGGCAGGCCCACCAGCTGGGCCGCGCGCGGGTTGCCGCCGACCACGCGCACGGCAAAACCCGAGGGCGTGAGGCGCAGCCACAGGCCCGCGACCAGGCACACCACCACGCCGATCACCAGGCCCCAGTGCACGTCGGAGCCGGCGATGGTGCTGATGAGCAGGCCCTCGTCGAGCGCGGGTGTGGACGGCTTGTTCAGGCTGGCCGGGTCGCGCAGCGGCCCTTCCACCAGGTGCTTGAACAGACCGATCGCCACGTAGGCCAGCAGCAGGCTGCTGATGGTTTCGTTGATGCCGCGGTACTGGCGCAGCCAGCCCGCGAGCGCCACCCACAGCGCGCCGGCCAGCGCACCGGCCACGCACACCATCACCGTGCCGGCGAGGTTCGTCGGCAGCGGAAGGGCCTGGGCCAGCGCCGCGCAGGCGAGGCCGCCCAGCACCAGCGCGCCCTCGCCACCGATCACCACCAGGCCGGCGCGCGCGGGGATCGCCACACACAGCGCGGTCAGCATCAGCGGCGCGGCGCGCTGCAGCGTGTTCTGCCACGAGTACCAGTCGCCGAAGGCGCCCTTGAAGAGCAGCACCCAGACCTCGACCGGGCTCACCCCCGCGAACGAGACGATGAGGCCGAACAGCAGCAGGGCCACCACGATGGCGCCGACGGGAAGCAGGATGTTGCGCATGGCCGCAGTGCCGTCACACGGAACCGTTCACGCCTTCGACCAGGTAGTTCATTTTTTCGAGCTCGAGGTCGGTCTGCTTGAACGCCTTGCCGGCGGGAATGATGGTGGCGCCCTTGTTGTCCTTGAGCGGGCCTTTGAAGATGTCGAAGCCGCCGGCCATCATCTGCGCCTTCACGCCGTCGGCCTGCTTCTTGGCCGCGTCGGTGACCATGGGTCCGTAGGCCGACATCTTCACGAAGCCGTCCTTCAGGCCGCCGCGCACGAAGTTCGGGTGAGGCTTGCCGCTGCGCGCTGCCTCGATGAAGGCGGTGTAGGCGGTGAGCCAGTTCCATTCGGCGCCGGTGAGGTAGGCCTGGGGCGCGAGCTTGGCCTGGCTGGCGTGGTAGCCGCAGACCATCTTGCCGCGTTTGGCCGCGGTCTCCACGATCACCTTGGGGCCGTCCACGTGCATGGTGAACACGTCCACGCCCTGGTCGGCCATGCTGTTGGTGGCCTCGGCTTCCTTGACCGGCATCGACCAGTCGCCGGTGAAGATCACGTTGCAGGTGATCTTCGGGTCGACCGAGCGCGCGCCCATGGTGAAGGCGTTGATGTTGCGCAGCACCTGCGGGATCGGCTTGGCGGCGATGAAGCCGATCTTCTTGCTCTTGCTCATGTGCCCGGCGATGACGCCGTTGAGGTACTGGCACTCGTCGATGTAGCCAAAGAAGCTGGCGGTGTTCTTCGGGTGCTTGCCCTCGGTCCACATGCCGCCGCAGTGGGCGAAACGCGCGTCGGGGAACTTGGCCGCCACGGCCAGCATGTGCGGATCGAAATAGCCGAACGAGGTGGGGAAGACCAGCTGGGCGCCGTCCTGCGCGATCATGCCGGTCATGGTGCGCTGCACGGCCGCGGTCTCGGGCACGTTCTCTTCTTCCACCACCTTCACGCCCGGCATCTTCTTGAGCATGGCGGCCGCTTCGGCCTGGGCCTGGTTGTAGCCGTAGTCGTCGCGCGGGCCGACGTAGATCACGCCCACGGTGATGGGTTTCTGTGCGAAGGCGAAGGGGCTGCTGGCCGCCGCGCCGAGCGCGGCCAGGGTCTTGATCGAATCGCGGCGGTTGGAGAGGAAGTGGCTCATGGGAACGCTCCTGGGGGTTGTTGGAGGGGAGGGGACGGGGTGAAGGGATTCAGGCCAACAGGCTTACGTGGGCGGCAACGACGCGCCAGCCCTCGGGCGTGCGCAGCCAGGTCTGGCTCTGGCGACCGGTGCGGTCGCTGCCGTGGCGGAAGAACTCGGTGTTGGCGGTGGCGAAGTCGCGGCCGTAGGTGGTGATGACGGTCTTGCCCAGCGTGCGCGCCAGCCCGGCCGAGGGGCGGCCGGCGCGGAAGGCGCGGATGGCGTCGTAGCCGTAGAGGTTTTCGGTGGCGCCATAGCGCAGCGTGTGCGGGCTGTCCCAGAACAGCTCGTCGAGCACGGCCACGTCGTTGGTCACCAACGCCACCTCGTAGCGCTCGAACACGGCGGTCACTTCGGCCAATACGTCGGGGATATTGATGTCCATGGATTACTCCCTCCCCCTGTGGGGGAGGGTTGGGGTGGGGGCCTGCGCGCCCAGGTCTTGCCCCCACCCCTGCCCTCCCCCAAGGGGGGAGGGAGAAAGATGCGCCACGCCCGACTGCGCCAGCGCCCAGCCGGCGCGCAGCGCCAGGTCTTCGCGCCAGGGCGCGGCGATGAGCTGCACACCGATGGGCAGGCCGCCCGTGCCCGAAGGCCACATCGGCGCCGTCACCACCGGGCAACCGGAGAACGACACCGGCTGGGTGAGCAGCCCGATGGACGGACGGCAGGGCAGGCGCTGGCCGTTGATGTCGATCCACTCGCTGCCGAGGGCGGGCGCGGCCACCGGCGTGGCGGGCGCGATCAGCAGGTCCCAGTCGCGGAACAGGGCGTTGACCTTGTCGCGGTAGAGGCGGCGGAAGCGCTGGGCGCGCACGTACCAGGCGGCGGGTTGCAGCGCGCCCGCGATGAGGCGGTCCACCGACAGCGGCTCGTGCTCGGCGGCCCGCGTGCGCAGGGTGTCCAGATGCAGTTGCCCGCCTTCGCTGGCGGTGACGATGAAGGCCGCGGCGCGCGCGGTGGCCGCATCGGGCCATTCGACGCCGCGCTGCACGGCGGTGTGCGCGCCCAGCGCGTCGGCCGCCAGGGCCACGGCCTCGCGCGCGGCCGGCGTGGCCAGCGCCTCGAAGTAGCCGCCGAGCACGCCCACGCGCAGGCTCTGCACCCCCTGGGCGAGCGAGCCGGTGGTGGGCTCCACCGTGGTCGCGAAGCAGCCGGGGTCCAGCGGGTCGGGACCCTGCAGCGCGTCGTAGGCCAGGGCCAGGCCGGGCAGGTCGTCGGCGAAAGGGCCGAGGTGGTCGATGCTGTGCACGAAGGGGAAGCTGCCGCGCCGCGAGAGCCGCCCGAAGGTGGGCTTCAAGCCCCAGATGCCGCAGAACGACGAGGGCACGCGGATCGAGCCGTTGGTGTCCGATCCCAGCGTGAGCGGCACCTGGCCGGCGGCCACCGCCGCGCCCGAACCGCCCGAAGAACCGCCGGCTGTGCAGTCCAGGTTGTGCGGGTTGCGGGTTGGGCCGTAGTGGGTGTTTTCGGTGGTGAAGCCGTAGGCGAATTCGTCCATGTTGAGCGAACCCACCAGCACCGCGCCAGCGGCCTGCAGGCGCTGCACCAGCACCGCGTCGGCGCTGGCCGGCGGGTTCGAGCGGTTCACCTGGGAGCCGGCCAGGGTGACCTCGCCGGCGATGTCGAACAGGTTCTTCACCGCGAACGGCACGCCGGCCAGTGAGCCCAGGGGTTCGCCGCGCGCGCGCCGGGCGTCCACCTGTGCCGCCTGGGCGCGGGCGGCTTCGAAGCGGGTGCCGGTGAAGGCGTTCACGCGGGCCTCGGTGGCCTCGATGCGGGCGATGCAGGTCTCCAGCACGGCGGCGGCGCTGCGCTCGCCGCTGGCAACGGCCATGGCGGTTTGGGACAGTGAGAGCGTGGACATGGCGCGGCTCAACGGGGCTGGTCGAAAGGGGCGGGGCGAAACAGTTCGGCCGGCTCGTCGTGCGGGGCCAGCGGGATGGCCTCCAGCGTGGTCGCGAGGCCGGCCGTGCGCTGCAGGTGCACCGCCACGCGCGCGGCCTGTGCCTCGTCCAGCGGCAGGCCCACCGCCACCGCGGCGGCCCGCACGTAGGCCAGCGTCTGGGCTTCGGTCATCGCCGCACCTCGCGTTGAAAGATCTCCAGGCTGCGCTTCTTGGCATCGATGAAGCTGGCCTCGGACAGCGTGGCCGTGGTGCGTGGTCGCGGGTCGTCGTAGGGCAAGATTTCGGCCACCCTGGTCGGCCGCTTGGTCAGCAGCAGCACCTGGTCGGCCAGATAGACCGCTTCTTCCAGGTCGTGCGAGACCAGCATCATGGTGGTGCCGGTCTGCATGAACACCTCCTGCAGCTTTTCGCGAATGAACAGCGTCATCTCGAAGTCCAGCGCCGAGAAGGGTTCGTCGAGGAACAGCACCTCGGGGTTGGGCGCCAGCGCCCGCATGATGGACGCCGTCTGCTGCTGACCGCCCGAGAGCTCGTAGGGGTAGCGGTGGAGGTCGAACTTGACGTCGAACGAGGCCACCAGCTCGGCCATGCGGCGGTCCACCTCGGCCTTGCTCCTGCCTTCGAGCTTGAGCGGGTAGGCGATGTTGTCGATGGTGCGCATCCAGGGGAACATCGCTTCGCGGTAGTTCTGGAACACGTAGCCGATCTTGGTGTCCTTGAGGCTCTTGCCGTCGAACAGGATCTCGCCCGAGTCGATGGGCACCAGGCCCGCGATCATGTTGATCAGCGTGCTCTTGCCGCAGCCGTTGGGCCCGAACACCGACACGATCTTGTGCTTCGGAATGTCGAGGTCGAAGTTCTCGTACAGCGGCCAGCCCGCGAAGTACTTGGTGAGGCCACGGATGGTGATGTGCGTGCCGGCGGGGCCGGGTTTGAACTCGGGCACCGGCACGTCGGCGAAGACGGGGGCGTTGAGGACGGCGTTCATCTTCCGCTCCAGTGAACGATGCGGCGTTCGACCATGAGGAACAACACGTTGAGCGCATACCCCAGCGCGCCCGCCGCGAGGATGGACGCGTACATGTCCTTCACGTTCAGGACCTGCTGCGAGTTGATGATGCGGTTGCCCAGGCCGCTGTCGGCGCCGATGAACATCTCGGCCACGATCACGATCACCAGGGCCATGGAAACCGCGGAGCGCAGGCCCACGAAGCTGGGTTGCAGGCTCTCCCAGATCAGCACGTCCTTGAAGACCTGCCAGCGCGTGGCGCCCATCACACTGGCCGCCATCACGCGCTGCTTGCGCGCGTTGATCACACCGTAGGCGCTGTTGAACACCACGATCAGCAGCGCGCCGAAGGCGGCGATGGCGACCTTGTTGATGTCGCTCACGCCGAAGATCATGAGGAACAGCGGGATCAGCGCCGACGAGGGCGTGGAGCGGAAGAAGTCGATCAGGAACTCCACGCTGCGGTAGGCCTTCTCGTTGCTGCCGAGCAGCACACCCAGCGGCATGCCGACGATGGCGGCGATCAGGAAGGCCTGCACCGTGCGCCACACCGTGACCACGAAGTCCATCATCAGCGGGCCACCGGCCAGGCCGCCGATCAGCGCACCGAGCGCGTCGATGGGCGGCGGCAGCAGGATGGGCTTGATGAAGCCCAGCCGCACGACCAGGTCCCAGATGATGAAGAGCACGACCGGGCCCACGAAGGGCAGGGCCTTTCCCCAGTCGGTCTTCTTCGCTGGCGTGGGTGCGCCGACCGAGGCCGGCGGGGTCCAGGGCTTGGTCGCTTCCGTCATGATGCCGCCGGG
Organism: Hydrogenophaga sp.; assembly: GCA_030653975.1. Classification (GTDB taxonomy): domain Bacteria; phylum Pseudomonadota; class Gammaproteobacteria; order Burkholderiales; family Burkholderiaceae_C; genus Hydrogenophaga. The sequence continues at coordinate 28,965 of JAURYH010000025.1, forward strand.
CCGCCCCAAGGCAGCATGGGCCCCCTCGTGGGGCAGTGAAGCCGCGAAGCGGCAAACGTGGGGGTGCTCATCTGCTCAGCCCTTGTAGAGCATGGAGTCGACCATCAGCCGCGACGAGAAGATGCCCTTCTCGCTGAACAGGTCGAAGAACTTCTGGAAGTACGCCACGTCGGCCGGGGTGAACTCGTTGTACAGGGTGTACGCGGCCAGCGGCACCTCGCCGGTGAGCGCGCCTTCGATGGCGGTGTAGCCCTTGAGGTACTGGCGCGCTTCGACCGACTTGCTGCGCACGTAGGCCACGCCCTTGCCGTAGGCGGCGACAAACTTCCTGGCGGCGTCCGGGTTCTTCTTGATGAACTCCGAGGACAGCGAGGCCGAGCCCCCGAACCAGGGCGCCATCGGGTCGCCCAGCACGTATCTGGCGATCACGCCGGCTTCGAGCACCTTGGTGGTGCCGTTCATGCGGCCGATGGTGCCCGTGGGTTCGAGCGTGTAGGCGCCGTCGATCTGGCCCGCCGCGAGCGCGGCCACGTGTTGCCCGATCGGCAACTCGACCACGGTCGCACCGGTCGCGCCGCCGCGCTCCAGCACGGTCTTGGCGAGCGTCACGTTCTGGATGCCGGGGCCGGAGCCGATGCGCTTGCCCTTGAGGTCGGCCATCACCTTCGCCGGGCTGTTCACCGGCACGATGACCTCGTCGAGCACGTTCTTCACGTTGCTCGGGTTGGAGCAGAAGATCTTGAAGGTGCCGGGCTGGGCGATCTCGCCGATGGCGATGTTGGCCGAGCCGGTGCCGTTGGCGGTGCCGTCGGCGCGGCCCGAGAGCACGGCTTCCATCACCTGCTGGGCGCCGGCAAACTTGAGCGGCTCCACATCGAGCCCGGCCTCCTTGAAGTAGCCCAGTTCAATGGCCGAGTAGAACGGCAGACCGGCGGCGATGGGCCAGTAGCCGATGCGGATCTTGGGGCCGGTCTGCGCGCGCAGCACGGCGGGCGCACCCAGCAGGCCCAGGGCGGCGCCGGCGGCACCGAGTTGCAGCACCTGGCGGCGCCGGGGGGTGGGGGCTGCGATTTGTTGTTTCATGTCGAGACTCCTGCGGGTTGAAAAAGGTCGGTGGATAGGGTTTCAGGGAAAGGCCAGGCGAGCGGGCGAGGTCGACGCCAGGTAGGCACGCCAGCCGCCCAGGTGGGTGATGTCGGCGGCGTCCTGGAGCGCCAGGGGCTCGCACAGGAAGCCCTGCACGCTGCTGCCGTCGGCGACCTGCAGGCTGCCGATGGACAGGGGCGCGGGCACCAGCGCGACAAAGCTGCCGTACTGCGACAGGGGCATCTCCCAGACCTCGATCTCGATGCGCCCGCCGTCGCCCGGCGCCACGCGCAGCAGGCCGGGTTTGGGCGGCGCGGTGTTGGGCAGGGCGTAGAGGCGGTAGATGGGCGCGGTGTGGGTGCGGCTGAGCAGGGTCGCGCCGCGTTCGGTGAGCTGGCCGTTGAGCGGCATGCCGCTGAGGTGCGCCCCCACCACGGCCACGCGCACACGGGGCGGTGCGGCCTGGGTCAGCCCCGCGATGGGCTGGGGCTCTGGCAGCGGCAGGCCGGTCGCGCCCTGGGTCAGGCCGGAAGCGTGGTGGTAGCGCTGGCCGAGCTCGGCGAGCTGCCAGTCGCTGCCGCAGCGGCCGATCAACGTGATGCCGAAAGGCAGGCCGTCGGGGCGCCAGCTGCTGGGCACCGACAGCGCGGCGTAGTCGAGCAGGTTGACGAAGTTGGTGTAGGCGCCCAGCTGGCGGTTCAGCACCACCGGGTCGGCGAGCATCGCTTCGATGGTGGGGTGCGTGGGCGCGGTCGGCACCACCATCAGGTCGATGCCGCGCCAGAGCGGCTCGGCCTGCTGGGCCAGGGCCGCCAGGCGGGTCTGCGCCGCCACCAGGTCGGCCGCGCTGTAGGGACGGCCGGCGCCGACGATGCTGCGCACCGGCTCCATCACCTCGGCCTCGTGCGCATCGAAGAAGCCGCGAATGGCTTCGTAGCGCTGGGCCACCAGCGCGCTGCCGTAGAGCATGTCGGCGCAGACCGTGAACACGCCGAAGTCGATGGGCACGGCCTCGCCGCCCAGGTCCTTCAGGCGCTGGACCGCCTCGTCAAATGCGGCGCGCGCCGCCTCGTCGCCGAAGAACTCCAGCGATGCTGGCAGACCGAAGCGGAAGCGTGCACCAAAGGGCGCGCTGGCCAGCGGCAGGGAGCGCGAATACGGGTCCGCCGCATCGTGCCCCAGCGCGGCGGCCAGCACCTGCGCGGCGCGCGCCACCGTGGTGGCGAAGATGGACACACAGTCCACCGCCTGCGCAGCGGGCACCACGCCCCGGGCGCTGATGAGCCCGCGAGAGGGCTTGAGCCCCACGATGTTGTTCAGTCCCGCCGGCACGCGGCCCGAGCCGGCGGTGTCGGTGCCGAGCGCGAAGTCGACCTGGCCGGTGGCCACCACATGGGCCGACCCCGAGCTGGAGCCGCCCGACACATACAGCGGGTTGATCGAGTTCGGCACCGCGCCATAGGGCGAGCGCGTGCCGTTCAGGCCACAGGCGAACTGGTCAAGGTTGGTCTTGCCGTGCAGCGATGCACCAGCATCGAGCAGCTTTTGCACCACGCTGGCGTGGGCGGCGGCGGTGTAGGCGAACGCCGGGCAGGCGGCGGTGGTCGGCCAGCCGGCCACGTCGATGTTGTCTTTCACCGCGAAACGCAGCCCCGACAGCACACCGGGCCGGTTGCCTGGCAGCGGCTGGGCCGGCTGGTGCAGCCAGGCCTCGGGGGCCGAGGATGCCCCTGACCGGATGGCCGGGGTGTCCGCGGGTTGAGCGGGATGGGGTTGATGCACCATGATTAAGCATTCCATCTTGTATCCAAGATGCGATGCAAGATCGGTGCCAGATTGGACGAGCCGTGCCGGGTGGAGTCGGTTCCGCCGGTTCGCCGGAAGGTGGTGCAGGACTCCCGGGTGCGCGCGGACAAGCTGTAACCCTGTCGTAACGGGTTTCACGGATAATTGAAACCAAATTACAGAACCAACCGTTTCAGCCATCCCCCAGGAGCCCGCCTCATGCCCCAACGCGCCACCAAAATCGTCGCCACCCTCGGTCCCGCTTCCAGCGACTCCGCTCTGCTGGAGGCGATGATCCGCGCCGGCGTCAACGTGGTGCGGCTGAACTTCTCGCACGGCAAGGCGCAGGACCACGTCGACCGCGCCACCCTGGTGCGCGAAGCGGCGCATCGTGCGGGTCGGGAGGTCGGCATCATGGCCGACCTGCAGGGCCCCAAGATCCGCGTCGGCAAGTTCGCCGAGGGCAAGGTGATGCTGGAACCGGGCCATCCTTTCGTGCTCGATGCCTCGCGCACCGAACCGGGCGATCTTGGCGGCGTCGGCCTGGACTACAAGGAACTGCCGCGCGACGTGAAGGCCGGCGACACGCTGCTGCTCAACGACGGCCTGATCGTGCTGACCATCGACAAGGTCGTGGGGCCGGCGGTGCACACCACCGTCAAACTCGGCGGTGAGCTGTCCAACAACAAAGGCATCAACAAGCAGGGTGGCGGCCTGACCGCCCCCGCGCTGACCGCCAAGGACATGGACGACATCAAGACCGCCATGGGCCTGAAGGCCGACTACGTGGCGGTGAGTTTCCCCAAGAACGCGACCGACATGGAGCTCGCGCGCCAGCTCTGCAACGTGGCCGGTGCGGCCACCGGTCACAAGCCTGCGCTGATCGCCAAGATCGAGCGTGCCGAAGCCATCCCCGAGCTGGCCAACATCCTCAAGGTGTCCGACGGCATCATGGTCGCGCGCGGTGACCTGGCGGTGGAAGTGGGCAACGCGGCCGTGCCCGGCTTGCAGAAACACATGATCAAAATGGCCCGCGAGATGGACAAGGTGGTGATCACCGCCACGCAGATGATGGAGTCGATGATCGTCAACCCGGTGCCCACGCGCGCCGAGGTGAGCGACGTGGCCAACGCGGTGCTCGACGGCACCGACGCGGTGATGCTCAGTGCCGAGACCGCTGCTGGCAAATACCCGCTGGAGACGGTGATGGAAATGGCGAACATCTGCCAGGAAGCCGAGAAGGCCGAGTACAGCGAACTGGGCGCCGACTTCACCGGCAAGACCTTCACGCGCATCGACCAGTCGATCGCCATGGGCGCGCTGTTCACCGCCCACCACCTGGGTGCCAAGGCCATCGTGGCTCTGACCGACTCGGGCTCCACCGCGTTGTGGATGAGCCGGCACAACGTGCGCATGCCGATCTACGCGGTGACGTCCAACCTGGCCTCGCAGCGCAAGATGACCCTCTACCGCAACGTGCGCCCGCTGCTGATGGACACCAGCGCCGACCGCGACACGGCCCTGGCCGACGCCGAGGCGCACCTGAAGGAGCGCGGCATCGTGCAGAAGGGTGATGTGTACGCCATCACCGTGGGGGAGCCCATGGGTCAGCCCGGCGGCACCAACACCTTGAAGCTCTGCAGAGCTGGATAGATGTTGCCCCCACGCTCCGCCGCTGCGCGGGTCGCTGCCCCCCGCGGGGGCTGACCCCGCTTGGGGCGGCCCGGCGCGGGGTCGGGCGCCCCCTGCGCCGCTGACGGTCGGGGGTGGATTCACCTCGCGCCGAACGCGGGGTTGTCATCTGACCGCAAGTCCCGCGGCGCTAAAATTCGCCGAGTTACAGACCGGTTACCAACTTTGATCTAGGGGATTTTCATGGCTCTCGTTTCCATGCGCGAACTGCTCGACCACGCTGCGGCGAACGGTTACGGCATTCCGGCTTTCAACGTCAACAACCTCGAACAGGTGCAGGCCGTCATGGCCGCGGCCGACGAGGTCGGTGCGCCGGTGATCCTGCAGGCCTCGGCCGGTGCCCGCAAGTACGCCGGCGAGGCTTTCATCAAGCACCTGATCCAGGCCGCCGCCGAGATGTACCCGCACATCCCGATGGTGATGCACCAGGACCACGGCACCAGCGTCAAGGTCTGCGAAGGCGCCATCGGCCTGGGCTTCGGCTCGGTCATGATGGACGGTTCGCTGATGGAAGACGGCAAGACGCCGTCAAGCTTCGACTACAACGTCGAGGTCACTCGCAAGGTCGTCGAGATGGCGCACCAGAGCGGCGTCACCGTGGAAGGCGAACTCGGCTGCCTGGGCAACCTGGAAACCGGCGACGCGGGCGAAGAAGACGGCATCGGCGCCGAAGGCAAGCTGGACCACAGCCAGATGCTGACCGACCCCGAAGAAGCCGCCACCTTCGTCAAGGCCACCCAGCTCGACGCCCTGGCGATTGCCATCGGCACCAGCCACGGCGCCTACAAGTTCAGCCGCCCGCCCACCGGCGACATCCTGGCGATCAGCCGCGTGAAAGAGATCCACGCCCGCATCCCCAACACCCACCTGGTGATGCACGGCTCCAGCAGCGTGCCGCAGGACCTGCTGGCCATCATCAACCAGTACGGCGGCCAGATGAAGCAGACCTGGGGCGTGCCGGTGGCCGAGATCCAGGAGGCCATCAAACACGGCGTGCGCAAGATCAACATCGACACCGACATCCGCATGGCCATGACCGGCGCGGTGCGCAAGTTCCTGGCCGAGAACCCCGAGAAGTTCGACGCCCGCGAATGGCTCAAGCCCGCCCGCGAAGCCGCCAAGGCGATCTGCAAGCAGCGCTACATCGAGTTCGGCTGCGAAGGCCAGGGCAGCAAGATCAAGGGCGACACGCTCAGCGTGATGGCGGCGAAGTACGCCAAGGGTGAGCTGGCGCAGAAGGTGGTTTAAGCCCCCGCGCTCCGGCGCTGCGCGGGTCGCTGCCCCGGCACCGGGAAGGGGCCCGGTGCCTCCCGGGTTCCGTGGGCTGATCCGGCTGGGGGCGGCCCGGCGCCGGATCGTCTGTGTCCCCGACCGACCTGCGATAATCGCCCGGAATGGTTCGGAGCCCGTTGACTGTTCGGTCGCCGGGCTTTTTTCTTGGCTGTCACCCCCTTGCGCCCGATCATGACTTCCGCCCTGCACACCTCCGCCCTGAACTCCCTGCCCCTGCTCGCGCGCGGCAAGGTGCGCGACAACTACGCCGTGGGCGACGACCGCATCCTGATGGTCGCGTCCGACCGCATCAGCGCCTTTGACGTGATCATGGGCGAGCCCATCCCCGGCAAGGGCGCGTTGTTGACCAAGCTCAGTTTGTTCTGGTTCGACCAGCTCGGCCCCAAGGGCCTGAACATCTGCCCGATCCACCTGACCGGCGATGCGCCCGAGAGCGTGGTGTCGGCCGAGGAAGCGCCCCAGGTCACGGGCCGCTCCATGCTGGTCCAGCGCCTCAAGCCCATCCCGGTCGAGGCCGTGGTGCGTGGCTACCTGGCCGGCAGCGGCTGGAAGGAATACCAGGAGAGCCGTTCGGTCTGCGGCGTGCCGCTGCCCGAGGGGCTGATGAACGCGAGCAAGCTGCCCGAGCCGATCTACACGCCGGCCGCCAAGGCCGAGATGGGCGAGCACGACGAGAACATCACCTTCGAGCAGACCGTGGCCATGATCGGCCCCGAGCTGGCCGCGAAGATCCGCGACATCTCCATCGCGCTGTACAAGGCCGCGGCCGATATCGCGCTGAAGAAGGGCATCATCATCGCGGACACCAAGTTCGAGTTCGGCCTCGACAAGGCAGGCACCCTGGTGCTGATGGACGAGGTGCTCACGCCGGATTCCTCGCGCTACTGGCCGCTGGAGAGCTACGTGGTGGGCCAGAACCCGCCGAGCTACGACAAGCAGTTCCTGCGCGACTGGCTCGAAACCGCCCAGGTGGGCGGCAAGGCCTGGGACAAGACACCGCCCGCGCCGCGCCTGCCCAAAGAGGTGATCGAGAAGACCGCGGCGAAATACCAGGAAGCGCTCACGCGGCTGATGGGCTGAGGCCCGCGGATCAAGTCGCCAGGCCTTCGGCAAACCCGGGCGCCAGGGCCCGACGCAGGAAATCCACAAACGCCGTCACCGCGCGCGGCACGTGGGCCGAATAGGGCCGGATCGCGTAGAGCTGTTCAGCGAAGGCGCCCACCGGCTTCCACGCGGGGAGCACCTGCACCAGCTTGCCCGCGAGCAGGCTGGCCTGGGCGCTGAAGTCGGGCAGCAGCGCAATGCCCAGCCCGCTCAGCGCGGCATCGCGCAGGGCCTCGCTGTTGTTGGCGGCCAGCGAGCCGGACACCTGCACCGTCACCCGCTCTCTGCCCGCCGATGCTTTCAAGGGCTCCAGCGTCCAGGCCGGCGTGTCCTGCGAGCGCGGGTAGTGCAGGCAGTTGTGCAGCGCCAGGTCGGCCGGTACCTGCGGCGTGCCCTGGCGGCGCAGGTAGGCGCGGCTGGCGACCAGCACCGAGCGCGTGGCGCACAGCGTCCAGGCCACGTGGGTGTCGGGCGGGTTGGCGGTGTGGCGGATCGCCAGATCAAAACCTTCGGTGGCCAGCGACGACAGGCGGTCCGCCATGTCCAGCTCCAGCCTCACCTCGGGGTACGCGCGCAGGAACTCCGGCAGGCGCGGCACCAGTTGCTGGCGCGCAAACGCCACCGGTGCCGTCACGCGCAGCAGGCCGCGCGGCGCGCCCGCCGCGTCGCGCACCTGGGCGAAACACTGGGCGATGTGTTCAAACGAGGCCCGGGTGTCGTCCACCAGCCGCTGGCCGGCTTCGGTCAGGCGCACGCTGCGCGTGGTGCGCTGCACCAGCGCCACGCCGGCGACACGCTCCAGCTCGGCCATGCGCTGGCTCACGGCGGCCTTGCTCACGCCCAGGCGCGCGGCGGCGGCCGTGAAGCTGCCTTGCTGGGCGAGCACGTTGAGCCAGTGGAAGTGACCCCAGAGTTCGTGGACTTTCTGCTCGTTCATGGACTCTATTGTTCACTATTTTGAACAATCATTTCAGGTTTTTGGCCTTGTATCGGATGGGCGCAATTCCTACACTGCACCCACCCTTCATCCAGTCCGGGACACACCATGACCACCGCCATCACCCACTTCATCGCTGGCGCCCGCGCCACCGGCACCTCCCCCCGCGCGCAGGATGTGTTCAACCCCGCCACCGGCGCCGTCACCGGCCGCGTGGCGCTGGCCAATGCGGCCGACGTGGACACGGCCGTCGCTGCAGCACAGGCCGCGTTCCCGGCCTGGTCGGACACGCCGCCGATCCGCCGCGCGCGCGTGATGTTCAAGTTCCTGGAGCTGGTGAACCTGCACAAGGACGAGCTGGCGCACCTGATCACGGCCGAACACGGCAAGGTGTTCACCGACGCCCAGGGCGAGGTGGCGCGCGGCATCGACATCATCGAATTTTCTTGCGGCATTCCGCAACTGCTCAAGGGCGATTTCACCGACCAGGTCTCCACCGGCATGGACAACTGGACCCTGCGCCAGCCGCTGGGCGTGGTCGCCGGCATCACGCCGTTCAACTTCCCGGTCATGGTGCCCATGTGGATGTTCCCGGTGGCCATCGCCGCGGGCAACACCTTCATCTTGAAGCCCAGCCCCATCGACCCGAGCGCCAGCCTGTTCATGGCCGAGCTGCTCCAGCAGGCCGGCCTGCCCGACGGCGTGTTCAACGTCGTGCAGGGCGACAAGGAAGCCGTGGACGCGCTGCTGGTGCACCCGGACGTGAAGGCCATCAGCTTCGTCGGCTCCACCCCGATTGCCAATTACATCTACGAGACCGGCGCCCACCACGGCAAGCGCGTGCAGGCGCTGGGCGGCGCGAAGAACCACATGGTGGTGATGCCCGACGCCGACCTCGACCAGGCGGTGGACGCGCTGATCGGCGCGGCCTACGGCTCGGCTGGCGAGCGCTGCATGGCGATCTCGGTGGCGGTGCTGGTGGGCGACGTGGCCGACAGGATCATGCCCAAGCTGATCGAACGCACCCAGGCGCTCAAGGTGCTCAACGGCACCAACCTGGCCGCCGAGATGGGCCCCATCGTCACCGCCGCCGCGCACCAGCGCATCACCGGGTACATCGAGGCGGGTGCGGCCGAAGGCGCAGAGCTGCTGGTGGACGGCCGCCGCTTCGATGCCAAGCAGACCGGCGAAGGCTGCGAAGGTGGTTTCTGGATGGGCGGCACGCTGTTCGACAAGGTCACGCCCGGGATGAAGATCTACAAGGAAGAGATCTTCGGCCCGGTGCTCAGCTGCGTGCGCGTGCACGACTTCGCCGAGGCGGTGAACCTGATCAACGCCCACGAGTTCGGCAACGGCACCAGCTGTTTCACGCGCGACGGCAACGTGGCGCGCGAGTTCGCGCGCCGCATCCAGGTGGGCATGGTCGGCATCAACGTGCCGATCCCCGTGCCCATGGCCTGGCAGGGTTTCGGTGGCTGGAAGAAGAGCCTGTTCGGCGACATGCACGCCTATGGCGAAGAGGGCGTGCGCTTCTACACCAAGCAGAAATCCATCATGCAGCGCTGGCCCGAGAGCATTGGCAAGGGCGCCGAGTTCGTGATGCCGACGGCGAAGTAACTTCCTGCGGGTTGCTTGAAGCCTCGTTGCTCTTTTGGGCGGCGGGGCTTTTTGTTTTCTGCACCTCGTGGGTCGATGGCGTGGCGCGTCCGACTCCGCGAATGTCCCCCGGGCCGGAACGGCCCGGGGGACATGAGCGGCGCAGAGCGCTCCGGTGCGCCGGGCCAGCGAGCGCCAACCCAGCGGAGCGAGAGGCAACACAGCTAAACGACCACCCAACCCTCAACAGGGTTGTCGACACAAGGCACTGGGTTTCCAACGGGTTACTGGGTAGAGTGGATAGCCACCAGGCAACAAGGAGGCCCACCATGTACACCGCAGCTGTCACGCGCTACGACCGCATGCCCTACCGGCACTGTGGCCGCAGCGGCTTGCGATTGCCCGCCCTCTCGCTCGGTCTGTGGCACAACTTCGGCGACAGCTCGCACCTGGAAACCCAGCGCGCCATGCTGCGCACCGCTTTTGATCTGGGTATCACCCATTTCGACCTCGCCAACAACTACGGCCCGCCCGCCGGCAGCGCCGAAACCAACTTCGGTGAACACCTGCGGCGCGACTTCCGGCCCTACCGCGATGAGCTGCTGATTTCCACCAAGGCCGGCTGGGACATGTGGCGTGGTCCGTATGGCCAGGGCGGTGGTTCGCGCAAGTACCTGCTCGCCAGCCTGGACCAGAGCCTCAAGCGCATGGGCCTGGACTACGTCGACATCTTCTATTCCCACCGCTACGACCCCGACACGCCGCTCGAAGAAACCATGGGCGCATTGGCCACGGCCGTGCAACAAGGCAAGGCGCTCTACGTGGGCATCTCCAGCTACTCGGCCGGAAAGACCCGCGAGGCCGCGGCGATCCTGCGCCAGATGGGCGTGCCGCTGCTGATCCACCAGCCGTCCTACAGTCTGCTCAACCGCTGGATCGAGGGTGAACTGCTCGACACCCTGCAGGACGAGGGCATGGGCTGCATCGCCTTCAGCCCGCTGGCCCAGGGCCTGCTGACCAGCAAGTACCTCGGCGGCATCCCCGAGGACGCGCGCATCAACCAGCCGGGCGGCAGCTCCTTCAAGATGGAGCACCTGAGCGAGCAGAACCTGAACCACGTGCGGGCGCTCAACGAGATCGCCTTCAGCCGCGGCCAGAGCCTGGCGCAGATGGCCGTGGCCTGGGTGCTGCGCCAGCCCGGCATGACCTCGGCGGTCATCGGCGCCAGCCGCCTGGAGCAGATCGTGGAACTGGCGGGGGCGCTGGACAACCTGGCCTTCAGCGCCGAGGAGCTGACCGCGATCGACCAGTACGCGGTGGAGGGCGGCATCAACCTCTGGAAGAAGCCCTCGACCGATCAGCGGCCGTAGATCAGCTCAGCACCACGCTGGACAAGCGGCGGCGGTAGGTGGCCACCGTCGGGTCTTCCGGTGGCACCTGGCCTTCGGCGACCTTGGGCTTGGGCGGTTCGATGATGTCCAGGATGGCGATGAAGGTCTTGCGCGCCAGCTCTTCGCTCCAGGCCTTGTCGCGCATCAGGATTTCCAGCAGCTCGTCCATGGCGGGCACGAACTGGCTGTGCGCCATCAGTTGCTGGGCGAGCGCGAAGCGGCTCTCGAAGTCGCGCTTGTTGGTGGCGATCTTGGCCTGCAGCCCGGCGGCGCGGGCCTCGGGGTCGGCTACCCCGTCCTGCGCGTCGCGCGCCTTCATCCAGCGGTTGAGCGAGTCGAGCCGGCGCACCGCAACGGACTTGGCGATCACCGGGGCAAAGGCCACCTTGGCGTCGTCGTCACGGTCCAGTTCCAGCAGCAGCTTGACCAGGTCGAAGCGTGCGTCGTCGTTTTCGGGGTCGGTCATCACCGCCTGCTGCAGCTTGGCGAGCGCGCCTTCCACATCGCCTTCTGCGAGCGCGTCCATGGCCTCGGCTTCTTCCGCTGCGGCTTCCACTTCTTCGGCCGCGGGCAGGTGCTTGTCGAGGAATTCCTTGATCTGGCCTTCTGGCAAGGCGCCCATGAAACCGTCGACCGGCTGGCCGTTCATCAGCAGCACGCAGGTGGGGATGCTGCGGATGCCGAAGGCCTGGGCCAACTGCTGCTCCTGGTCGGAATCGATCTTCACCAGCTTGAAGCGCCCGGCGTAGTCGGTCTCGATTTTCTCCAGCAACGGGCCGATGACCTTGCAGGGGCCGCACCAGGGCGCCCAGAAATCGACCAGCACGGGCGTTTGCATCGAAGCTTCGATGACTTCGGTTTCAAAGTTGGCGACGGTGACGTTGATCATGGAAAAGGCTCTGGAAATGGGCGCTCGCCGCAGACGGCGGGGCGCGAAACGTAAAATCGACACTTTACCGGAGCGGGGCCGATTTCCCGAACCGGTCCCCCACGCCGGCCCTCCGGGCGCCCGGCAGAAAGCCCCTCCATGAGTTCCATCCAGGTGGGCGTGGTCATGGGTTCCAGCAGCGACTGGGACACCATGCAGCACGCCGTGCAGATCCTCAAAGACTTCGGCATCACACACGAGGCGCGCGTGGTCTCGGCGCACCGCATGCCCGACGACATGTTTGCCTACGCCGAGGCCGCCGTCGGCCGCGGCCTCAAGGCCATCATCGCGGGCGCGGGGGGTGCCGCCCACCTGCCGGGCATGATCGCCGCCAAGACGGTGGTGCCGGTGCTGGGCGTGCCGGTGATGTCCAAGGCGCTGTCGGGCGTCGATTCGCTGCATTCCATCGTTCAGATGCCCAAGGGCGTGCCGGTGGCGACGTTCGCGATCGGCCCCGCCGGCGCGGCGAACGCGGCGCTGTTTGCGGTGGCGCTGCTGGCCAACGAAAGCCCGGCCTTGCGCGAGAAGCTCGAAGCTTTCCGCGCGGCGCAGACCGAAGCCGCCCGCAACATGACCTTGCCGACCTGACACCATGAGTCTCAAACCTTTGCTTCCCGGCGCCCTGTCGGACCGTGGCCAGCAGATGACGCTGGGTGTCATGGGCGGTGGCCAGCTCGGCCGCATGTTCGTGCAGGCCGCCCAGGCCATGGGCTATTTCACGGCGGTGCTGGACCCGGACCCCGCCAGCCCGGCCGGGCAGATCAGCCACTACCACATACAGACCCCGTACGACGACGAGCAGGGCCTGGCGCAGCTGATGCAGCGCTGCGACGCCATCACGACCGAGTTCGAGAACGTGCCCGCGCCCGCGCTGCTCACGCTCGGCGCGCACCGGCCGGTGGCGCCGTCGTCGGCCTGCGTGGCGGTGGCGCAGGACCGCATTGAAGAGAAAGCGCATTTCGTGGCCTGCGGCCCGGTCAGCGGCGTCTACCCCGCGCCCTACGCGGCCATCGAGACGCCCGAACTGCTGGCGGCGGTGCCGGCCGATCTGCGGCCCGGCATCGTGAAGACCGCGCGCCTGGGTTACGACGGCAAGGGCCAGATCCGCGTCAAGACCCGCGAAGAACTCGCCGCCGCCTGGGAGCAGCTCGGCCGCGTGCCCTGCGTGCTGGAAAAGCTGATGCCGCTGCAGAGCGAGTGCTCGGTGCTGGTGGCGCGCGGCGCCGACGGCAACGTGGTGGCGTTCCCGTTGCAGAAGAACACCCACCACGACGGCATCCTGGCCATCACCGAGGTCTACGACGGTGCGGTGCCGGCGGATCTGGCGGCGCGCGCCCAGGCCAGCACGGTCGCGATTGCACACCACCTGAACTACGTGGGCGTGCTCTGCGTCGAGTACTTCGTGGTCGACAACGGCCAGGGCGGCTCGGACCTGATCGTCAACGAGATGGCGCCGCGCCCGCACAACAGCGGCCACTACACGCAGAACGCCTGCGATATCTCGCAGTTCGAGGCGCAGGTGCGCGCGCTGGCCGGCCTGCCGCTGCCCGTGCCGCGCCAGCACAGCCCGGCCATCATGGTCAACCTGCTGGGCGACCTGTGGTTCAAGCCCAACAGCGTGCGCGCCCAGGCCAGCGAGCGGCCGGTGTCGCCGCCCTGGGCGCAGGTGCTGGGGCTGCCGGGCATCCACCTGCACCTGTACGGCAAGCTCAGCGCGCGCCCGGGCCGCAAGATGGGCCACCTGAACATCACCGGCAGCTCGGTGGCGCAGGTGCGCGAGACGACCGCGAAGGTGCTCAACTTGCTCGGCCTGCCCCCGCTGGCCTGATGCAGCCATGCCGCTCTGCCTGAACGCCAGCGACCCGGCGGCCATCGAGGCCGCCGCGTTGCGGCTGGCCGCGGGTTCGCTGGTCGGCATGCCGACCGAAACCGTCTACGGCCTGGCGGCCGATGCCGGCAACGCCAGCGCGGTGCAGCGCATCTTCGAGGCCAAGGGCCGGCCGAGTGACCACCCGCTGATCGTGCACATTCCGTCCGCCGAACAGGCCGACTGGCGCGCGGCCGTGGCGCCGTTTGCGCACGAGGTGCCGGACTTTGCCGCCGCGCTGATGCAGGCCTTCTGGCCCGGTCCGCTGACGCTGATCCTGCCACGCCGGCCCGAGGTGGCGGCGGTGGCCGCGGGCGGTCAGGATTCGGTGGGCCTGCGTTGCCCCTCGCACCCGGTGGCGCAGGCGCTGCTGCTGGCGGCGCGCGCACACGGCGTGCACGGCGTGGCCGCGCCGAGCGCCAACCGCTTCGGCCGCGTCAGCCCCACCACCGCGGCGCATGTGGCCGAAGAATTCGCCGAGCTGGCGGACGACGCGCTGCTCATCCTGGACGGTGGCGCCTGCCCGGTGGGCATCGAGTCCACCATCGTCGACTGCTCGCGCGGTGCGCCGGTGCTGCTGCGCCCCGGTATGGTCACGCCGGCGCAGATCGAAGCCGCCTGCGGTCGGCCGCTGCGCGCGCGCGACGAGGCCGCACCGCGCGCCTCCGGCACGCTCGAATCGCATTACGCGCCGCGTGCCAAGGTGCGGCTGATGGCGGCGCCGCAGCTGCAGGCGGCGCTCGATGTGCTGGGTCCGGACGCGAAACACATCGCGGTCTACGCCCGTGCAGCGCTGAAAACGGCGCGTGGCATTGCCCTGCGCCGCATGCCCGACGACGCGGCGCGCACTGCGCAGGCGTTGTTTGCGGTGTTGCGCGAGCTCGATGCCTCCGGCGTCAAGCTGATCTGGGTGGAGACACCGCCCGCCGGAGCGGAGTGGGACGGCGTGCGCGACCGCCTGCAACGCGCATCGGCCTGAACGAAACACCCCCTGCGCCGCTTCGCGTCACCCCCCTCAAGGGGGCGGCACCAGCCGTCCGGCAAAGCCGGCCCGACGGTGCCCTGGGCTGGACCGCTTCATGCGTCGAGGAAGCGCTCCGGTGCCATTTAATAGCTGATGCGGATTCGCCATCAAGGCGATAGTTTCGTTGCTTCGCCTTGCCGTGCTGTAGCACCGTCTGCGCTTCAGGATCGCCCGAAACGCAGCTTCATGGTCAGGATGGCCAGCGCCAGCACCAGGGTGATCGCGTTGGCCACGACCACGGGCCAGGCGCCCAACATCAGGCCGTAGGCCAGCCACATCACGATGCCCAGCGTGAAGCTGCTGTACATGCCCAGCGAGATGCCGCTCACGTCCCGCGTCTGGAAGGTGTGCCAGGCCTGGGGCAGAAAGCTGAACGTGGTCAAGAAGGCGGCGAAGTAGCCGATAAGGTCGTCAGGGCGCATAGACGCGAATGATAAGAGGGGTCGTGGTTCTGTGCCGGCCACACGGTCGATGCGAGGGGCTGTCTGGTCTGGCTGTCGGGCTGAGAGGCGGCGCGATGCCCTCCCCCGCGCTCAGTCCGGCTGCGCAGCGGTCCATTCCACCAGCGCTTCCAGTGCGGGACGCGCGGCGCTCGCGTTCGGGTGGTTGATGAACCCCACGACCGCGTAACGCGTGCCGTTCGCCGCATTCACATAACCGGCGACCCCGGTCACGTCGCGCAGCGTGCCGGTCTTGAGCCAGGCGTTGCCGCGCGCGGCGCTGCGCGGTGAGCGCGCCATGCGCGCGGCCGTTCCGCTGACGCCCGCCACCGACAGCGACTGCACAAACTGCGCGCCCTTCGGGTGGTGCGCCGCATGGCGCAGCAGGCCGGCCAGCGCATCGGCGCTGATGCGTTCGTCGCGCGAGAGGCCCGAGCCGTTGTCCATGACCGGGGGCGCATGGCGGATGCCGAAGGTGGTTTTCCACCACCGGCTCACGACCTCGCGTGAGCGTTCGAACTGCCCCGTGCGCAGCGGGGTGATGTGTTCGCGCGGCACGGTCCGCGCGTCCTGCCGCGCCGGGTTGAGCCGGCCCAGCGTGAGGAACACCTGTTGTGCCATCACGTTGTTGCTCCACTGGTTCACGTCGGTGATGATGTCCGAGAGCGGCAGCGAGTGGGCTTCGTGCAGCAGGGTGGCGCCCGGCGGGGTGAGCCCGTTGCGCACCTGCCCGGTGAGGGCACCGCCGCTGGCGCGCCACAGGCCTTCGAGCGCCCGGGCGGCGTAGCTCGACGGGTCCTGGTAGGCCACGGGCCAGACGCGTTCGCCGCAGCTCTGCGGATACTGGCCCTCGAAACGGATGGTGTTGGCGTCGTCAAAACGAGCGCGCAGGGCGCCGCGCCAGTCGCCACAGCCTTTGCGCGACAGCGGCACGCTGGCGTCGATGGCGAGACCCGCCATGGGCGGCTCGCTCAGCACGTGGGCGACGCCGAGGGCGTGGTCGGGCTGGAACTTCAGGACCACCGACTTGAAGTTCACCAGCAGCGCGTCGGGGCTGGCGTTGTAGGGCCGCAGGGCCTCGCCGTCGAAGGCGCCGGGGTCGCTCGCGGCCAGTTCGAAGGCGCTGTGGTCCAGCACCAGGTCGCCCAGCACCACCTGCACGCCCCGGTCCTGCAGCGCGAAGAAGGCCGACTGGATGCGCTCCAGCACCAGCTTCGGGTCGCCCCCGCCCTGGATGTAGAGGTTGCCGCGCAAGGTCCCTTGGTCCACGGCGCCGTCGGTGTAGAAGCGCGTGCGCCAGGTGAAGTCGGGGCCGAGCAGGTCGATGGCGGCGTAGGTGGTCACCAGTTTCATGACCGAGGCCGGGTTGATCGGCTGTTCGGCGCGGTGGCGCAGGCGCTCGCCGCCGTTGCCGGACACCGGCACCACCAGGGCCGACACCGCGCTCACAGGCACCGCGGCCCGCCGCAGCGCCGCCTGCACCGAGGGCGGCAGGGCGTCATCGGCCAGCGCTGGGGCCGGGAGCACCAGGGCCGCCATCAGGCCCACGCCGAGGGCGCGCCACCAGGCCGCTCCCGGGGTGGGGTGCGGGTGTCGGGCATGTTCGGGGCGCGGGAGGGTCAACATGGGGGAATTATGGGACCCGGTGGTGGCGCCTGAGCGCAACAAGCGACGCCGTCCGGCGCCTGCATCGGGCAACAGCGCTTGTGCCGACGAACGAAGCCGCGGATGCGGCTCGCCGATAATGGCCGGATGCTCTCTGCCGTCTCCCCAGCTTCCACCTCGCTGCGCCTGCTGGCCATCGAAACCAGCACCGACATCCTCTCGGTGGCGGTGGGCAGCGGGGCGCCCGGCGAGGCGCTGTGGCAGCACACCGGTCCGGGCGCCGCGCAGGCCTCGGCCACCCTGTTGCCCGTGGTGCAGTCGCTGCTGGCACAGGCCGGGTGGGCGCTGCCGGCGCTGGATGCGCTGGTGTTTGCGCGCGGGCCCGGCTCGTTCACCGGTTTGCGCACCGCTTGCGCCGTCGCCCAGGGCCTGGCCTATGGCGCCCGGGGGGCGGGGCGCGAAGGCGGTGTGCCGGTCTTGCCGGTGGACACCCTGCTGGCGCTGGCCGAAGAAGCGCGCCACCAGCGGGCCCTGGCCGGACAGGGGCAGCCCCGCGTGATCGCCGCCCTGCTCGATGCCCGCATGGACGAGATGTATGTGGCGCTGTACGCCTGCGGACCAGCGGGCCTGGACCCGGTGCCGCTGCAGCCGCCGCGCCTGTGTGCACCGGCCGATCTGGGGGAGTGGCTGCAGCAGGTGCTGCCCGGGCCGCTGGCCGCTGGCGACTGCCTGCTCGCGGGCAATGTGTTTGCCGGCTACGGTGCGCAGTTCAGCGAGCTCGCGGGCGAACGGCAGGTGGCCTTGCCCACGGCCGCGGCCCTGCTGCGCCTGGCGCCGGCCTTGCTGGCCGCCGGCCAGGCCGTGGCCGCGCACGAGGCGCTGCCGCTCTATGTGCGCGACAAGGTGGCGCAGACCACGGCCGAGCGCGAACGCCTGCGGCTGGAGCAGCTGGTGCGCCTGTCCGCGCCGGTGTCGGCGGTGTCGCCGCTGGACGCCTGAGGGTGGCGACCATGAGCCGGTCTCCAGCGATGCCGTCCGACAGTGCGCCGACCGTGCCCGTGTGGTCCGCGAGCGATTGGCCCCGCGCCGACGCCAGCGCCCGCCCTGCACCGGCTGCGGAGCGCTGCATCGCCTTCGAGGGGGTGACCGATGCCGACCTGGACGCGGTGTGTGAGGTGGAAAAGTCCGCCTACACCCACCCCTGGACGCGCAAACACTTCGCCGATTCGCTGGCCTCGGGCTATCCGGCGGTGATGCTGCTGGGCGAAGCCCTGCCGGGCGAGGCGGGGCCTTCCCGCCGGGCCGACGGCCGTGTGCTGCTCGGTTACCTGGTGGCCATGCCCGGCGTGGACGAGGTGCACCTGCTCAACATCACGGTGGCGCCGGCGCACCAGCGCCAGGGCTGGGCGCGCTTCATGCTCGACGCGCTGGCGCTGTGGTCGCGTGGCCGGGGCGCGCAGTGGCTGTGGCTCGAAGTGCGCGCCAGCAACGCACCGGCGCGCGCCCTGTACGAACGTTGTGGCTTCCAGCAGGTGGGCATGCGCCGCGACTATTACCCGGCCGGCCAGTTCCAGCGCGAAGACGCGGTGGTCATGAGCCTCAATCTGGTGACGCCGGCCGAAGGCGGGGCGGTGGCATGAACGACTCCGCAACCAACGATCCAGCCGACCGCCCCGACACCTCGTTCGTGCCACTGCTCGATGCGCGCCAGCGCGCCATGCTGGCCGAAATGGGCGTGCGCGTCTGGGCGCCCAGGCCGCCCGTGGCCGCCCAGGCCACTGCACCCGTTGCGGCCGAAGCGCCGCCCACCGTGGTGGAGCGCGCACCCGCGCCTGCGCCAGCGTCAGCGCCCGTTGCACCCGCCGCCCGGCCCGCACCGGCGCGGCCGCCGGTGAACGAAGCGGTGGTGGCAGCGCCCCAGCCCGTTGCCGCACCGGCCAGGCATCGCCCGGCGGGCGTGGCTGGCATGGACTGGCCCACGCTGGAAGCCGCCGTCGCGGGCTGCGAAGCCTGCGGCCTGTGCCGCAGCCGCCAGAACACCGTGTTCGGTGTCGGCGACCGCCAGGCCGACTGGATGGTGATCGGCGAAGCACCCGGCGAAAACGAGGACCTGCAGGGTGAACCCTTCGTGGGTGTGGCCGGGCAGCTGCTCGACAACATGCTGCGCGCCATCGGACGCAGCCGCAGCGGCAGCGGCGCGCAGGCCTGTTACATCGCCAACGCGCTCAAGTGCCGACCACCCGCCAACCGCAACCCGCTGCCCGAAGAGGTGGCGATGTGCGAGCCCTACCTGGCGCGCCAGGTGGCGCTGGTGCAGCCCAGGATCATCCTCGCCATGGGGCGTTTCGCCGTGCAGTCGCTGCTGCAGACCAGCGAACCCATCGGCAAGCTGCGCGGGCAGGTGCACCGCTACCAGGGGGTGCCGGTCATCGTGACCTACCACCCGGCCTACCTGCTGCGCACGCCCACCGACAAGGCCAAGGCCTGGGCCGACCTGTGCCTGGCGCTGGAGACGGCGGCCGCATCAGCGGACACACCCGCGGCCGTCTGACACCGGCTGGCGCGCAGCCTTTGTCCCCGGCCACCGACTTCAGCGCATCCCTGCCGTCGTTCGGCCCTGATGCATGAGCACGCTGATTTCAGCGGTGGTCTGTGTCCACTGGCCGCGTTGGCCACAACACGGTCGCAATCGCCAGCATCACCAGCACCACGGCGGTCCAGTCCTGCCAGTGCAGCACCTCGCCCAGCCACCAGGCGCCGCTGAACACGCCCAGCACCGGGATGAACATGACCGAAAGCGTCGAGGCGATCGGGGGCAGGTCGCGCGCCAGCATCAGCCAGACCACCTGGGCGAACGCAAAGACGCCGATGGCGTTGTAGACGATGGCGCCCCAGATGGGCGCCGAGGGCAGGGTCCAGGCGTCGCGCTCAAAGATCACCGCCAGCAGCGTCATCCACAGCGTGGTGGCCACGGTCATCCAGAAAGAGATCGCCAGCGTCGGGTGTGCGATGCGCGTGCGGCGCATCAGCTGCGTGCCCAGCGCCCAGGTGGCCGCCGCCACCAGCATCATGAACACGCCCAGCGGCCGGCCCGACAGGGTGCTGACTTCGTGCCAGAGCAGCAGCACCACGCCCAGCGCCGCAGCGGCCACGCCGAACCAGGCGCGACCGGCCAGACGCTGGCCGAAGTACGCCGCGCCGAGCAGCGCCGAAAACACCGGCATGGTGTAGCCCAGGATCGCGGCGCGGCCGCTGGAGAGCGACTGGATCGCCAGGATCGCCAGCGTGTGCCAGAAGAACATGTTGGTCACGGTGAGCACGGCCAGCTCGCGCCAGTGCACCCGGTGAATGCGGAACGGCACCTTGCGCCACAGCAGAAAAAGCCCCAGCACCGGCAGGCCCAGCCACATGCAGATGGTGCGGAAAGTGAGCGGCGGGAAGCCGGTCACGCCGATCTTCATGATCGGCCAGTTGAGGCCCCAGACCAGGGTGAGCAGGACGAGCAGGATGAGTTGCTGGCGGGACAGGGCGTGCATCGGTCTGATCTTAGGGGGCTTTTCGATGGCCGCCTGTCGCCGGGCGCCACCTTAAAATCCAGCATGACCTTTCTCGACATGCTCGGCGCGGCAGAGCGCCAGAACCAGTCCCTGCTCTGCGTCGGCCTGGACCCGGATCCGGCGAAGTTTCCCGCCCACCTCCGGGGCGACGCCTCGCGCATCTACGACTTCTGCGCCGCGATCGTCGAGGCCACGGCCGACACCGTGATCGCCTTCAAGCCGCAGATCGCCTACTTCGCCGCGCACCGTGCCGAAGACCAGCTCGAACGCCTGATGGCGCACATGCGTGCGGTGGCGCCGCAGGTGCCGGTGATCCTGGACGCCAAGCGCGGTGACATCGGCAGCACGGCCGAGCAGTACGCCATCGAAGCTTTTGAACGCTACGGCGCCGATGCCGTGACGCTCTCGCCCTTCATGGGCTTCGACTCGGTGCAGCCCTACCTGAAGTACCACGGCAAGGGCGCTTTCCTGCTCTGCCGCACCTCCAACCCCGGCGGTGACGACCTGCAGAACCAGCGCCTCGCCTCGGTCGAAGGCCAGCCGCTGCTCTACGAACACGTGGCCCGGCTCGCGCAAGGGCCGTGGAACCTCAACGGCCAGCTCGGCCTGGTCGTGGGCGCCACCTATCCGGCCGAGATCGAACGCGTGCGCGAGCTCGCGCCCACGCTGCCGCTGCTGATCCCCGGCGTGGGCGCACAGGGCGGTGACGCCGTGGCCACCGTGCGCGCCGGCTACCGCCGGCAGGGCGACACGACCAGCGGCCCGGTCATCGTCAACAGTTCGCGCGCCATCCTCTACGCCGCCAGCGGTGACGACTTCGCCGCCGCCGCGCGCCGCGAGGCCCTGCGCACGCGCGACGTGCTGGAAGCCGCCCGGGGCTGAGCGCTCCCGGGCGCTCTGGCGCAACGATTGCCCGCAGGCGACAGCCCGCGGCGGCCCGGCCGTCTACCATGCCGGTCTGCCTTTATCGGGACACCGCCCCATGATCACCCTCTACACCGCCGCCACGCCGAATGGACACAAGGTGTCCATCGCGCTGGAAGAGCTGGGCCTGCCCTGGACGCTGCAGGTGCTGGATCTGGCGCAGAACGAGCAGAAGACGCCCGCTTTCCTGGCCATCAACCCCAACGGTCGCATCCCGGCCATCGTGGACCACGAGGCCGATGATTTTGCGGTGTTCGAGTCCGGCGCCTGCCTGATCTACCTGGCCGAAAAGACCGGCCGGCTCATGCCCGCGGACGCCAAGGGCCGCTCGCGCGTGCTGCAGTGGCTGATGTTCCAGATGGGTGGCATCGGTCCGATGATGGGCCAGGCCAATGTGTTCTTCCGCTACCTCCCCGAGAAGATCCAGCCCGCCATCGACCGTTATCAGGGTGAATGCAGACGCCTGTTCCACGTGCTCGACGGCCAGCTGAAAGACCACGAATACCTCGCGGGTGACTACTCGATCGCCGACATCGCCAACTGGGCCTGGGTGCGCACGCACCGCTGGTCGGGCGTGGACATGGACGACCTGCCGCACCTGCGGCGCTGGCGCGACGCGATCCGGGCGCGGCCGGCGGTGCAGCGTGGCATCGAAAGGCCGCCGTCGAAGGTGGACCTCACGCGCGACGGCGACGCGGGCGCACAGCGTTTCGCCGAAGACGCGCGCCGCATGGTGGAGATGGGGCAGAGTCTGAAGGGATCACAGCCATGAAGCTCTACGTTGCACAGCGAGCGCCCAGCCCCCGGCGCGTGCTCATGTTTCTGGTCGAGAAGCACATCAACGGCCTGGAGCTGGTCAACGTGGACCTCAATGCGCAGGAACACAAGAGCGAGCAATACCGTGCCAAGAGTCCGCTGGCGCGTGTGCCGGCGCTGGAGCTCGACGACGGTCGTGTGCTCACCGAGACCCGCGCCATCTGCACCTACCTGGAAGGCCGCCATCCCCAACCCAACCTGATGGGCGCGGACGCCACCGAGCGCGCCTTCATCGAAATGGCCGACCGGCGCGTGGAGTGGCATGTCTTGCTGCCGATAGCCAACTGTGTGCGCCACACCCACCCGGGGCTGGCCCCGCTGGAGCAGCCGCAGTTTCCCGAGTTCGGCCGGTCGCAAGGCGAGAAGCTGCGCGAGTCTGCGGCCTGGCTCGACGGCGAACTGCAGCGCCAGCCCTGGGTGGCGGGCGAGCGTTTCACCATCGCCGACATCACGGCCTTCTGCGCGCTGGAGTTCGCGAAGCTGATACGCTTCCATGCGGGCCAACAGGGCTTTGCCGCCCTGCAGGCCTGGCGCGACCGGGTGGCCGAACGGCCGAGCGCGAGGACTTGAACACCCCGAAGAAGCCTCGCCTCTGGCGAGGCTGCGGCCTGCAAGGCGCACTGGCCGTCCGGCAAAACCGGCCCGGCGGTGCCCTGGCCTCGAGCGTTTCATGCATCGGGGTCGCGCTCCGGTGCCCTGACAAACGAATACGGGTTCGCCTTGTTGCTTCAGGACCAGGCGGCGATGGAGCGCAGCAACTGCCGCTGCACGCTGGGCAGCTCGGCCAGGTGCACCGCCATCAGTTCGTGCAAACGACCGATCACCTTCTGCCCGGCGGGTGGCGGCGCGCTGGCGAGCAGGGCTTGTGCGGTGTGGAGATCGTTGAGGGTGCCGAGCACGTCCTGGGCGCGCTTGAGTGATGCGCCCCCCCGCCGCTTGGGCGGCAACAGGCTGGACAGGAAGGACTGGGCGTAGCGCAGCTTCTTGAGTTCGATGCGCAGCTCGTGCCGTTCGGTGGCCGCTTGTCGTGCCGCGAGGCGCACCTCGCGCTGCAGGCTGCGGTGGCGTTGCTGCAGGGTGGCTTGTGCCCAGTCGGTCAGCGCTGGCTGGCCGGTTCGAGGGGCCCGGCCCTGCAGCGCCAGCAGCGCGCGCACGAAGGCCAGCTGGCCGAGCGCAAACGCGGGCTCGGTCAGCGCCTGACGGGCGCGCTGGTTGGCTTCACGCCGGGTCTGGTCGGCCCAGCGTGTCAGGGATGCTGCCTGAGGGCCCTCTCCCAGCAACTGGGGCAGCCAGGTCGTGGCCAGCACGTCCCAGTTGCGCGCATCGCCGAGCTGCCCGGCGGCGGTTTGCCAATGGGCGCTCCAGTGGGCCGAGAAGCGGCGCGGCAGAAAGGGACGGAACAGGCGCAGCCCGGTGCGCAGGCGGCGCAGCGCCACCCGCGCCTGGTGGATGTACTCCGGGTCGGGCAGGGGGCCTGTCCCGGGTGTTTGCAGCAGCCCCAGCACGTTGCCTTGCAACTGGGCCAGGCAGGCCCATGCCGTCGAGCAGAAAGCCTGTACCGGGTCGCCGTCGGCGGGCAGTTGCAGCGGTGCTTCGCGCAACGGCTCGGGCGTGTGGCCCAGAAACAGGGCCAGGCCGCGCTCGGCCTTGCTGCGGTCCGAGGGATAGAGCCAGATGCCCTGGGCGCTCCAGCCCTGCGGCCCGAGGGCCAGCGTGTGCGCCAGGTCGAGCAGGGCATCGACCGGGCCGCTTTTGAGTTCCAGCTCCAGTTCCAGGATCGGCTCCTGGCGCGTGCCGCGCTGACCCGCCGGCCGGGTGGTGATGCGGCCCTCGTCCAGCGCCACCTCGATGTGCGCCCCGCCATGGTTGAGCTGCCAGCTGCGGCGCCTGAAGTCGGTGCGGAACACCGGCACCAGCCGGGGTTTGAGCCCGGTCAGCGCTCGGGCCAGTGCGGCATCGTCCACCAGCGAGGAAAAGTCCAACGCGCCGGCTTGCGTCGGCCCCTCCCACTCGCCGCGCCGCGACAGACCGCCCGCCGACGACCCCGCGGTCTTGACCGTGAGCAGCGTGCGGCGGCCCACCCGCCGCTCGCGCACCGCGATGCGCTGCCGCATCAGCGCCAGGTCGGGGGTGTCGAAGTAGGTGTTGAGCAGGCGCTGGCGCTGCGGCTCCTGGGCCGCGAGCAGCGGATGCGCCAGCAGCCGCGACAGGTCGCGGGCGAACAGCGCAAGTTTGATTTCGGTTTCCTGTGCCATGTCCGCCAGTTTGCCGCAATGGGGGAAATCCGTCAGGCGTCTTTCTCCGGCTTGTCCTTTGGCGTCAGCCGGGCTGGCTATGATCGCCAGATGTTAGCAACACATTGGCGCCTGGGTTTTGGGGTTCTGGGGATCTGTCTGGCGCTGCAGGTGCGTGCCGAAGGACAGGTCGCGATCGGGGGCGACAGAGGGTACCTGCTGGGTGCCTCGGTGGTGTCCGCCAACGGGCACATCGGCAGCGGCGTGACCCGGTACGACATCAAGCCCTTGTGGGCGTTCCAGCTCGGCCCGTTCCGGGTCTCGCGGTCGCGGGCCAACTCGCTGATGCGCGCGGGGCGGGAGCGGCTGGAAACCGGTGTGAGCGCGGAGTTTGACGTGTTCAGTGACTGGCGGCTGGGTGCGTCGCTGCGACTGGACAACGGCCGCTCGTTCGATGGCGACCCCGAATTCGACGGCCTGCCCGATGTGCGAAGCACCCTGCGCGGTCGCGTGTCCACCGGTCGTTCCTTCGGTGAACGCTGGAACTGGAGCCTGAGCCTGGACCAGGACCTGCTGGGCCGTGGAGGCGGTGCGCGGCTGAACACCGGGGTGAACTACCGCTATCCGGTCTCTCCGCGAACGAACCTGGACTTTTCGCTGGGTGGTGGCTGGGGCGATGCCCGCTACCAGCGCACCATCTACGGCATTTCGACCGAGGCCGCCCAGGCAACGGGCCGCGAACCTTACCGGCTGGGCAGTGGCTGGGAAACCCTGCGCGTCGGTGCACACTTTGAAACCGGGCTGAGCACCCATTGGGTGGTGTTTGGCGGACTGGATTTGTCGCGCGTACTCGGATCGACCGCACGCAGCCCGCTGGTGGGTCGGCTCGTCACCCATGGCCTGGGTGTTGGCGTGGCCTACCGCAGCAAGTAGCTGGAGCGACCCCCTGCGTCGCCTGCGGCGCCTCCCCCCTGCCAGGGGGGCGACACTGGCGGCCCGGCGAAGCCGGTTCCACGGTGTCTCTGGGTTGGCGGTTCCTCGCGCGAGCGGCCTCCGCTCCGGTTCTGCGGCCTCTGGTTGGAGACGCCTTGCTGGATCGGGTTGCGCGTCTGCCGTTTTGTTTTCAGCGCTTCAGCAACCTGGCCAGGTAACGCCCGGTGTGGCTCTCGCCGTTGGCGGCGATGGCTTCGGGTGTGCCCACACCCACCACGGTGCCGCCGCCCGAGCCGCCTTCGGGGCCCATGTCGATCAGCCAGTCGGCGGTCTTGATGACGTCGAGGTTGTGTTCGATCACGACGATGGTGTTGCCGGCATCGCGCAGCTGGTGCAGCACCTTGAGCAGCAGTTCGATGTCGGCAAAGTGCAGGCCTGTGGTGGGTTCGTCCAGGATGTAGAGCGTGCGGCCGGTGTCGCGCTTGCTCAGCTCCAGCGCGAGCTTGACGCGCTGCGCCTCGCCGCCTGACAGCGTGGTCGCGCTCTGGCCGAGCTGGATGTAGGTCAGCCCCACGTCCATCAGGGTCTGCAGCTTGCGGTGCAGCGTGGGCACGGCGGCAAAGAAGGCGTGCGCCTGCTCCACCGTCATGTCCAGGATCTGCGCGATGTTCCTGCCCTTGTATTGCACGTCCAGCGTTTCGCGGTTGTAGCGCTGGCCGTGGCAGACCTCGCAGGGCACGTAGACGTCGGGCAGAAAGTGCATTTCCACCTTCACCACGCCGTCGCCCTGGCAGGCCTCGCAGCGGCCACCGGCCACGTTGAAGCTGAAGCGGCCCGGGCCGTAGCCGCGCTCCTTCGCGGTGGGCATTTCGGCCATCAGTTCGCGGATGCCGGTGAAGAGGCCGGTGTAGGTGGCCGGGTTGCTGCGCGGCGTGCGGCCGATCGGGCTCTGGTCGACGTTGATGACCTTGTCGAAATGTTCGATGCCTTCGATGGCGTCGTGTTCGGCCGGCTCTTCGTGCGAGCGGTAGAGCGTGCGCGAGACGGCGGCGTCCAGCGTGTCGTTCACCAGGGTCGATTTGCCCGAGCCCGAGACGCCGGTCACGCAGGTGAGCAGGCCGACCGGAAAGGCCACGCTCACACCCTTCAGGTTGTGGCCGGTGGCGTTGACGACGCGGATTTCCTGCAGCTCGCCCAGCGATGCCAGGTGCGCGGCCTCGCGCGCGCTGCGGCGCTCGGCCGCCGGGCTCATGGGGAAGCGCGACTTGATCGGCGCAGCTTTGGCCGCGGCAGCGGCCTTGTTCACCGGCAGCCAGGGCGTGCGCCGCGTGGGCACGGCGATCTCGCGCGCGCCGCCCAGGTACTGGCCGGTGAGCGAACCGGGTGTGGCCATGACTTCGGCGCAGGTGCCCTGCGCCATCACATGGCCGCCGTGCACGCCCGCGCCCGGGCCCATGTCGATCACGTGGTCGGCGCAGCGGATCATGTCCTCGTCGTGTTCGACCACCAGCACCGTGTTGCCGAGGTCGCGCAGGTGCTGCAGCGTGGTGATGAGGCGGTCGTTGTCGCGCTGGTGCAGGCCGATGCTGGGCTCGTCGAGCACGTACATCACGCCCGTGAGGCCGCTGCCGATCTGGCTCGCCAGGCGGATGCGCTGCGCTTCGCCGCCGGAGAGCGTGTCGGCGCTGCGGTCCAGGCTCAGGTAGTTCAGCCCCACGTCGTTCAGGAACTTCAGGCGCTGGCGGATTTCGTTGATCACGCGCGCGGCGATGTCGCCCTTGGCGCCGGGCAGGTGCAGGGCGCTGAAGTAGGCGAGCGATTCACCGAGCGTGATGTGGCTGATCTTGTAGATGGGTTGTTTCTGCTCGCCCTCGCCCACGAACACGTGGCGCGCCTCCTGGCGCAGGCGCGTGCCACCGCAGTCGGGGCAGGGCTTGGCCTGGCGGTAGCGCGCGAGTTCTTCGCGCACGTGGGACGAGTCGGTCTCTCGGTAGCGGCGCTCGAAGTTGCGGATGATGCCTTCGAAGGGGTGTTTCTTGCTGATCTTCTTGCCGGCCTTTTCACCGGATTCCAGCGCGTAGCTGAACTTGATCTCTTCTTCGCCCGATCCATAGAGCAGCACCTGCTGCACCGCTTCGGGCAACGATTCCCAGGCCGCTTCGGCGCTGAATTTGTAGTGCGCCGCCAGGCTTTCGATCATCGCGAAGTAGTAGCCGTTGCGCCGGTCCCAGCCCTTGATGGCGCCGCTGGCCAGGCTCAGCGTGGGGAAGGCGACCACGCGTTCGGGGTCGAACACTTCGGTGTGGCCCAGGCCGTCGCAGCTGGGGCAGGCGCCCATGGGCGAGTTGAACGAGAACAGCCGCGGCTCCAGCTCGCCCACGGTGTAGCTGCAGACCGGGCAGGCGAACTTGGCCGAGAAACCGTGTTCGGCGCCGCCGTCCATCTCGACCGCAATGGCGCGGCCCTCGGCCAGGCGCAGCGCGGCCTCGAAGCTTTCGGCCAGTCTTTGCCTTTGCGGGTTGGCGCCCTCTTCCTCGGCCGAACGCACCTTGATGCGGTCGATCACGACGTCGATGTTGTGTTTCTCGGTTTTTTTCAGCGCGGGCAGGGCTTCGGCCTCCAGCACCTCGCCGTTGATGCGGAAGCGCACGTAACCCTGGGCCTGCATGTCGGCAAAGAGGTCGAGGAACTCGCCCTTTTTCTCGCGCGCCACGGGCGCCACGATCATGAGGCGCGTGTCGGGCGGCAAAGCCAGCACGGCGTCCACCATCTGCGCCACGCTCTGCGCGGCCAGCGGCAGGTCGTGCTCCGGGCAGTGCGGCGTGCCGGCGCGGGCGTACAAGAGGCGCAGGTAGTCGTGGATCTCGGTCACCGTGCCCACGGTGGAGCGCGGGTTGTGGCTGGTGGCTTTCTGCTCGATGGCGATCGCCGGTGACAGGCCTTCGATCAGGTCCACGTCGGGTTTGTCCATCAGCTGCAGGAACTGCCGGGCGTAGGCCGAGAGGCTTTCCACGTAGCGGCGTTGCCCTTCGGCGTACAGCGTGTCGAACGCCAGGCTGGACTTGCCCGAGCCCGAGAGCCCGGTGATCACCACCAGCGCGTGCTTGGGGATGTCAAGGTCGATGTTTTTCAGGTTGTGCGTGCGCGCACCGCGCACCGAGAGCACGGCCGCGGTGCGCAGGGCGGCGGCTTGGGCGGGGCTGAGCGGGGCGGGCGGCGTGTCCGGCGCAGGGCGGGTCAGCGGGGTCGGGTTCTGGTTCAAGGCGGTGCACCAGGGCAGGGTTCTGGCGTCAAAAAGGCAACCCGACATGATACGGCGGGAGCGCTTTTGGGGTGCATCCGCAGGGCCGGGCGGCTTCCAGGGCATGACGGGGCGCAAGGTCCGAGCAGCGGCGTGTGACAGGATTTGGTTTTTCGGTCGGATTGGGCGTACTGTGCAAGCTTTGGCGACAACAAGGACGGTTTTCCATGGATTTCCTGGACTGGGTGCGCGGCCCGCTGCTGGCGCTGTCGCTTTTCATTTTTGTCGCGGGCGTCGCCTGGCGGTTGCTGGCGCTGTGGCGCCTGCCCCACATGGCTGCGCCCGGCGCGCCCGAACGCCAGCCCTTCGGCACCGGTGCGGCGCTGGGCGCCGCCTTCACCCGCATGCTGCCGCGCGGCGGTTTTCACCCGAGCGCCACGCTCGTCACCGTGAACCCTTATGTGTTTCACATCGGGCTCGTGGTGGTGGTTTTCGGCTATGCGCCCCACATCGCCTTCATCCGCCGCCTGACCGGCCTGTCGTGGCCCGCCTTCCCCGACGCCGTGATGTACGCCGCGGCGGCGGCCACCATCGTGTCGCTGCTGATGGCCTTGATGTTCCGCCTGACCGATCCGGTGCTGAAACGGATCTCGACCGCCGACGACTGGATCACCTGGGTGATCACCTTCCTGCCCCTCGTCACCGGCATGGCGGTGATCGGCGATCCGTCTTCGACCATCCTGGCGCGTGACCACGTGATCTACCGCGACCCGCTGGCGGTGCACCTGCTGACGCTGGAGTTGCTGCTGATCTGGTTTCCGTTCGGCAAGCTGATGCACGCCTTCCTGTTCCTGCCGGCGCGCATGCAGCTGGCCACGTTCTTTGGCCGTCGCGGGGTGCGCTCATGATCAACATGGATGTGTTCCATGGCTTTCTGCAAGCCATCCACCACCTGCCGGAGATGGCGCAGCCCGATGCGCTGACCGATGCCGAACGCCTGGGCCGCGCCAAGGCGGTCATGCGGGCCAAGACCGACCGCGGTCTGGCGCTCGACCTGGAGGCCTGCGTGAACTGCGGTTACTGCTCGGAAGCCTGCCACTTCTACCAGAGCACGAACGACCCGAAATACAGCCCCAGCCGCAAGCTGGACCTGCTGCGCCGGGTGCACGCGCGCGAGACCTCGGCTTTTGCGCCCCTCAAGCGCCTGTTCCTGCCCGACATCACGCTCGACGACCTCAAGGAATGGCAGGAGCTGGTCTACGACTCGTGCACCGAGTGCGGGCGCTGCAGCATGATCTGCCCGATGGGGGTCAACACCGCGCGCGGTGTGAACGTGATGCGCGAAGCGTTGTTCGAGGCCGGACTGGCGCCCCTGGAGTTGACGGCGGTCGCGCAGGAACAGGCCGGCCGGGGCACGGTGTTCGGCGTCGGCCCCGCCGAGCTCCGGCAGACGGTGGACCTGCTGCGCGCCCAGGGCATCACGATACCGCTGGACGAACCGCAGGCCGACCTGATGCTCGTGACCACGGTGATCGATGTGCTGCTCTACCAGGACGCGCTGGCCGCCACGGCGCGCATCCTCAACCACCTGGGCGTGCGCTGGACCCTGCGCAGCGCGGGTTTTGAGGCAGCGAACTTCGGCCTGCTCTCCGGCAGCGAATCGCTGCAGAAAGCGGCCAGCCAGCGCCTGATCGACGAGGCGCTGGCCATCGGCGCCAAGACCGTCATCCTGCCGGAGTGCGGGCACGCCTACCCGGCGCTGCGCTGGGAAGCGCGGCTCGCCAACGGCCAGCCGCTGCCCTTCGAAGTGCTGGCGGCGTCCGAATTCGTGGGGCGCGAAATCACCGCCGGGCGGCTTCGGCTGCTGCCACCCGAAGACCCCAGCCGCAAGATCACCTACCACGACGCCTGCAAGCTGGCCCGGCACGGTGGCGTGGTGGACGAGCCGCGCGCGGCGCTGAAAGCCCTGGGCATGGACCTGCGCGAAACCACGCCCACGGCCGAACAGAACTGGTGTTGCGGCGGCGGCGCGGGGGTGTTCCTGATCAACCGCGCCGAGGGCTTGCGGCACCAGGCCTGGGGCATCAAGCGCGAGCAGATCGACGCCACCGGGGCCGACACGGTGGTGGTGTCCTGTGGCAGTTGCCGCCTGAATGTGATGGCGGGCGCCGAAGCCGATGCCTGGCCCACGAAGATTGAAAGCGTGGTCGAAATGGTGGCCCGGCAGTTGCCCGCCTGACCCTCCAGCGCCCGGCTCCATGATCGGCGCCGGCCCTGGCCGGTGCCGACCCGCCACCGGCGTGGGGGCGGGCCTTTGGCGCACAATACCGGCTTGCTTCAACACCCCACCGGTATGAGGCTGGTTGCCCAGCCAGCCGCGTGCGGCCCGACCTGTGTCTTCAACGTCTTCTTCCCCCGTTTCCAGCGATGTTCCCGCCCCCGATGCCAACCGCATGACGGGTGAAGAGCGGCGTGCCAGCGGCGCGCTGGCGCTGGTGTTCGCGCTGCGCATGCTGGGCCTGTTCATCGTGCTGCCGGTGTTCGCGCTCGAAGCCGCGCGCCTGCCCGGCGGCGACGACCCGGCGCGGGTGGGTTTCGCCATGGGCCTGTACGGTCTGACGCAGGCGTTCCTGCAGATTCCTTTCGGCATCGCCTCCGACCGCTTCGGCCGCAAGCCCACCATCGTGGCCGGTCTGCTGGTGTTTGCCGTGGGCAGCGCCATCGCCGCCTGGGCGCCCGACCTCACCTGGCTCGCAGCAGGCCGCGCGGTGCAGGGTGCGGGCGCGATCTCGGCCGCGGTCACCGCCTTCCTGGCCGACGTGACGCGCGACAGCGTGCGCACCAAGGCCATGGCGATGGTGGGCGCGAGCATCGCGCTGATGTTCGCGCTCTCGCTGGTGATCGCCCCGCTGCTGGCGGGCTGGGTCGGCCTGCCGGGCATCTTTCTCATGACCTGCACGCTGGCGCTGCTGGGCATCGCCGTGGTGCTGTGGGTGGCGCCGCCCGAACCGCGTGTGCACCGGCCGTCGGACATGCAGCAGGTGCGCAGCGGGCTCGGCGAGGCCCTGCGCCACGCCGGCCTGCTGCGCCTGAACCTGGGTGTGTTCGTACTGCACGCGGTGCAGCTCGCGATGTGGATGGCTGTGCCCGCGATGCTGGTGCAGGCCGGTCTCGCCAAAGCCGACCATTGGCAGGTCTACCTGCCGGCGGTGGTGGCTTCGCTGCTGGTCATGGGTGGCGTGCTGTTCCCGATGGAGCGCAAAGGCCATCTGCGCACCGCCTTTCTGATCGCCATCGCACTCATCGGCGTCGTGCAGATCGGCCTGTGGTGGCTGGCAGGCAGCGGGGAAGCGCCGGGTCTGTGGGCGCTGGGTGCCCTGATGTTCGTTTTCTTCATCGGCTTCAACACCCTGGAAGCCAGCCAGCCCAGCCTGGTGTCCAGGCTGGCGCCGGCGCAGGCGCGCGGCGCGGCGCTGGGCGTTTACAACACGCTGCAGTCGGTGGGCTTTTTCGTCGGTGGCGCGGTGGGGGGGTGGCTGGCGCGTGCGCACGGCGCCTCCGGCCTGTTCGCCGTCTGTGCGCTGGCCACCCTGGTGTGGTTCGTTGCGGCCTGGCCCATGCAGGCGCCTGCCACCAAACACTGAACGCTGCTGGTCGCCTGGGGTCTGATTCAGTCCAGCCGGGGCGGTGGCCCCTGGGCGGGCGGCGCATCGGTGGACGCTGTCGAATCTTGCCCGGCGGCCGCCTCGGCTGCGGCGGTGCGGGCGTGGTGTTCGCGGGTCGGTCGCAACATCAAGGCGGACAGCGTCCCGTACAGTGGACGGCTGATCAGGCGTGAGATCAGGCTCGCCAGCATGGCCGCGGCCATCAGGCTCAGCACCATGGGGCGTCCGTCAATCATCTCCATCACGATGATGAACGAGGTGAGCGGTGCTTGTGTCGTCGCGGCGAGAAAGGCGGCCATGCCCATCGCGATCAGGGCGGGGGCCAGCGCGCTGGCACTGTTGCCGGCCACCAGTTGGGCCACGTCGTGCCCGACGCCGGCGCCAATGGACAAGGACGGCGCGAAGATGCCGCCCGGTACGCCGCTCCAGCTGGTGACCCAGGTGGCCACGAATTTCAGCAGCACATACAGGCGAGAGATGTCGCTTTCGCCGGCGAGCATGTTGCGCACCTCTTCCGCGCCAGCACCAAATGTGGCGCCGCCCGTGGCCAGACCGATGATGGCCACCACCAGGCCACAGGCCGCGGCAAAACGCACCGGGAACCGTTTGCGGAACGCGCTGAAGCGGTCTGGCATGCCGGTCAACGAAGCGGCCAGCAAACGGGAAAAGAGCCCGCCCAAGACCCCGCAGAGCACCACCACCAACACGCCGGGCAACAACGCGCCCCAGCCGAACCGGGGCACGGCGATCGAGCCGAAATAGGTGAGGTTGCCGAAGGCCGAGATACTGACCAGACCAGCCAGCACGATGGCGGCGATGATGAGCCCGTTGTTGCGCGCTTCGAGCTTTTTGGAGAGCTCCTCGATGGCGAACACCACGCCGGCCAGTGGCGCGTTGAACGCGGCCGCGATGCCGGCCGCGCCACCCGCCACCAGCAGCGCCCGTTCGCTCATCACCGAACCCGGGCGCAGCCAGCGCCGCGCGTCGTGCATGACACCTGCGGCCACCTGCACCGAAGGGCCTTCGCGCCCGGCCGACAACCCGCCCAGCAGGCTCAGCGAGCCGAGAACAATTTTTGCGAAGGTCAGCCGCAGCGACACGAAGCGGTGCCGTGAGTCCCGGGGCAGCAGGGGATCGAGCGCCGTCATGACCTGGGGAATGCCCGAGCCCGCCGCCCCTGGAAAATAGCGGCGTGTGCACCACACGATGAACGCCGTCAAGGCCGGTGTCCAGATCAGGACCACCCAGGGCGCCGCGGCGTAGAGGTGCATGAACCACTCGAAGGCGGTCTCGCTCAACAGCGTGAACAGGACCACGCACAGGCCAGCCAGGATGGCGTAGCCCAGTACCACGGTGCGGTCCAGCCACGCGCGACCGTCGGACAGTTCGTCCTGCAGGTTTTGAAAGAAATCGGGTTCGCGGTTCATGTCGGGCTGCTGCCATTGTGGCATCGGGTGGATTGCCACGCCGACCATCGCATGCGGCACAATTGCGGCAGGCAGTTCGGCAGCGCACGGTTACCCCGACCCGCTGCTCTCTTCAGATACTCCAAGGAATTCCATGGCATCCGTCAACAAAGTCATTCTCGTCGGCAACTGCGGCCGCGACCCCGAAATCCGTTACCTGCCCTCGGGCCAGGCCGTGGCCAACGTGAGCGTGGCCACCTCCAGCCGCCGCAAAGACAAGAACAGCGGCGAAACCATTGAAGACACCCAGTGGCACCGCGTCACCTTCTACGACCGCCTGGCCGAAATCGCTGGTGAATACGTGAAGAAGGGGCGCCCGATCTATGTCGAAGGCCGCCTGAAATACGGCACCTATGTGGACAAGACCACCGGCGTGGAAAAGAACACCGTGGACATCATCGCCACCGAACTGCAACTGCTCGGCGGCCGCGAAGGCATGGGCGGGGGTGACGAAGGCGGCGGCGGTGGTGGTTATTCGCGCCCGGCACCGGCCTCGCGCCCGGCCCCGCCCGCAGCCCGCCCGGCACCGGCACCGGCCCCCGCCGCGGCCCGCCCGGCCAGTGGTTTCGACGACATGGACGACGACATCCCGTTCTGACGTTTCACGATCCCTGATGCCACGTCTGTCCTCCCGGACGTGGCCTTCACAACCCGCCCGGCGTGAGCCCGGCGGGTTTTTCTTCGGCCTGACACAGGCTGTCACATCTGGCAGTGCTGCCAGGCGGTCGACTGCATAAGCTGTCAGTTATGTTTGAGATGAATCAAGTCAGGCTCCGCAAGTCATTGATTTATAAGGCGTAATGACAAATCAGTCGTCTGGCACGCTTCTTGTTCTCTGATATTTCGACCACCGGGCGGGCATCCCCCCGCCGTGGCCCCGCAGAGGACGACAAAGCTCATGGACATGATTGGTCTGTACCCCACCTGGTTCGAACCGGGGGTGGGCAGCGGATGGATCGTCGGCTTCATTGCCACGATCCACGTGCTGTTTTCCCACACCTCGGTCGGCGCCGCGATCTTTTTCGCCTGGCTGGCCAACCATGCGCACCGAAACCACAAACCCGAGCTGCTGGAATTCATCAAGCGCTACGGCCTGTTCCTGCTGGTGTTCAGCTACGTGCTGGGCTCCATCACCGGCCCGGGCATCTGGTACTCCACCACGGTGGCCAGCCCGCGCGGCATCTCGGCGCTGATCCACAGCTTTGTCTGGATGTGGGCCACCGAGTGGGTGTTCTTCGTGATCGAGGTGGTGGGCGTCTACATGCTGGTCTACCTGGTCGGCAAGATCGATGTGAAGACGCACACCCGCATCGCGGTCATCTTCGGTCTCACGTCCTACACCACCATGCTGGTGATCGTGGGCATCCTGAGCTTCATGATGTGGCCGGGCAAGGCCGAGTGGAGCCAGACCGGCGGCGTGCTCAACGCCTACTACGGCCCCAACACCTTCGCCCAGCTCGGCATGCGCACCGCCTTCATGTTCACCATGACGGCGGTGGTCGGCGGCATCGTGGCTGGTCAGTTCAAGGACCTCGCGCTGAAGAAAAGCATCGCCGGCAAGCTGGCCTGGCTGGGCATCGTGTCCACGCTGATCGGCGCCGCCATGCTGCAGTGGTACCTGGCCACGCTGCCCGAGACCGCCGACGTGGTGCTGCAGAACCGCCTGCCCGACTACTTCCCCACGGCGCTCATGGCGGTGGTGGCCGGGATGCTGGCCTACTTCGTGCTCACGCTGCTGCAGCCGCGCGCCCTGGTTTCCAGCGTGGCGGGTGTGATGACGGTGGTGATGCTGGTCTTCGGTCTCTGGCCCGAAGAGGTGGCGCGCGAATCGATCCGCAAGCCCTGGGTGGCCGGGCAGTACGTGTACTCCAACCAGGTGATCGGCCGCGACGTGCCGGGCATGGGCGTGAAGTCCGAGATTCCCACCATCGAAGCCCACGGTTTCCTCAAGACCCTGGTGTTCGTGCCCGAGGCATTGCGCACCATCGACGATGGCAACCGCGTCGAAGCCGGCCGCCTGCTCGCGCTCAACACCTGCTCCAACTGCCATTCACTCAGCGCCACCGGCATGCGCCCGCTGCGCCACTACTTCACCGGTACGCACACCGAGGCCGACGTGGCCGGGTACCTGCAGGCCGCGCTCTCGGGCGGCAACACGCTGTACATGCCGCAGATCCCGTTCAACGACGACGAGGCCCGCGCGCTCGCGAGCTTCATCCTCACGCTGCAACCCGCCGCCGCGATGGCCACGGCGCAGGCCGCCACCACCGTGGCGAAGGAGTAAGACCATGACCCCCGAAATGCTTTACGCGCTGCGCGACCCCGCCGGGGTGCCCTCGCACCCGCTGGTTTTCCTGGTGCTGGGTGTGCTCACCTTCGCGCTGCACATCGCGGCGGTGCAGGTCATGCTTGGCGCGGCCACGCTCACGCTGCGCGGCGCCTTCAGCGCCAGCCAACACTGGCGCCGCCTGGCCGCCGCCATGATCACCACCGCCAAGATCGCGGTCTCGGTCGCCATCGTGATCGGTGTGGCGCCGCTGCTCTTCGTGCAGGTGGTCTACGACCCGTTCTGGTACACGTCCAACGTGCTCTCGGCCTGGTGGGTGATCGGCTTCATCGTGCTGCTGATCGCCGGCTACATCGCCCTGTACATCTTCTACTGGAAGAACCATGACATCGTGGCCGACGGCGGCAAAGGCGGCGTGTGGATGGTGTTGTCCATCGCGCTGCTGCTGGCCGTGGGCTTCATCGTGCACAGCCTGACCAACCAGATGCTGTTCCCCGAACACTGGATGGGCTGGTACGCGCCCAAAGGCGTGGTCAACCCCGACGGGCACTCGCTGCACTACTGGCACCTGCCGCGATTCCTGTTCTTCATCGCGCTCTCGGCCCCGGTCACCGGCGCCTGGCTCTACGGCTACCGCCGCTACCTGCAGGGCGCGCAAGAGGCCGATGCCGCCTACCTCGGCTGGCTGCGCGGCCTGGCGCAGAACCTCATGCTCGTGGGTGGCGTGATGTCGGTGCTGATCGGTGCGCTGTGGATGGCGACGCTGCCCGAGAAGATGGCCTGGTTCGCCAGCTCCATCTGGCTGCTGATGGCGGTGGTGGCGCTGGCCGCCGTGGTCGCCTTGCCGTTGGTGCTGCGCGACCGCATCGACACCGGCGTCTGGGGCTACGGCATCTTCGGTGCCGGCGCGGTGGGCCTGATCGTGGTCGGCGCGGCGCGCGAGATGCTGCGCTTCGTCACCCTGCTCGGCAGCCATGGCTACGACGCCATGGACTACCGGATCAACATGGACTGGTACAGCACCGCTCTGTTCTTCACCACCTTCGGCGTGGTCGGCGGCGTGACCCTCGCCTACCTGCTCACCGTCGCCTGGCAGGCCGGGCAGAGCAAAGGCCTCTACACCCCGAGCGCCAGCGTCACCCGCATCGGCCGGTGGTCGGTCGGCCTGCTGGTCGGCTGGACCGTGCTCTATTTCGCCGTCGGTTTCTTTGTGTGGGCGCGCTGAACATGAAACACACCGCTTCTTCCTCTGCCGCGCGGTCCGATGCCCCGGCCCTGCGCAAGGTGCTGGGCTGGTCGCTGATGGTCGCCATCGGCGCCACCGTGGTGGCTTCGCTGGTGGTTTCGTTGGCCACCCGTGCCATCGCGCAAACCGCGCCGGGCGCAGCAGCAACCACAGCGCCTGCGGCTGTCGTACCCGCTGCCCCGTCGCCGTCCAGCAACCCCGCACCGGTGTTGGCCACCACCATGGCGCACAGCTGCGCCGCCTGCCACGGCACCAACGGCCAGCTCGGTGACGAATATTTCATGCCGCTGGCCGGCATGCCGGTACAACAGTTCGTCGCCACCATGACCGACTTCCGCGAGGGCAAGAGAGCGGCCACGCTCATGGGCCATGTGGCCAGGGGCTTCACCGATGCGGACCTGAAAGCCATGGGCGAGTTCTTCGCCGCCGTCAAACCGCTGCCTGTGGCCGCACAAGGAGCACAGTGATGCACACCGCCTCCCTTTCCTCTTCGCGTCGCGAATGGCTGACGCAGGCCCTGGGTCTGCTGTCAGTGGCTGCCGCGCCCTCGCTGGCTTTCGCCCAGAACAACGCGCACATCGTCATCGTCGGCGGTGGCGTGGGCGGCGCCACCGCGGCCAAGTACCTCAAGCTGTTCAACCCGGCGCTGCAGGTCACGGTGATCGAGAAAAACCCCGTCTATGTGAGGCCCTACGGCTCCAGCGAGGTGCTGAACCAGCACGCGCGCATGGACGACCTCAACGTCGGCTACGACACGCTCAAGTCCAAATACGGCATCCGCTTCGTGTTCGACACCGTGACCGGTTTCGACCCGGTGGCCCGCACGGTGAACACGGCGGGCAAACAGACGCTGAGCTACGACAAACTCATCGTTTCGCCCGGCATCCAGCTCATGTACAGCGCCTACGCCGGCTACAGCGAGGCCGTGGCCCGAACGGCCGTGCCCTCGGGCTGGATCCCCGGTGAGCAGACCGCGCTGCTCGCGAAGCAGTTGCAGGGCATGCGCCAGGGCGGCACCTTCGTGCTGGCCGCGCCGCCCAACCCCTACCGCTGCCCGCCCGGCCCCTACGAACGCGCCGCGCTCATGACCGAGTGGTTCCAGAAGCACAACCCGACCGCCAAGGTCATCATCGTGGACCCGAAGGACAGCTTCGTGACCGACGAGACCATGATGCTGGGTTGGAACCGGCTCTACAACTTCAACCTGCCCGAGGACTACGTCAAGAAGATGTCGGCCGAGGTGGAGGTCCAGCAGCACAGCGGCGGCAGCATGCTCAGTTGGGTGCGTGGCCAGGACGGTGGCCGAACGCTGAAGATCGATGCGAAGCAGATGCGCATCGAAACCGAGGCCGAGACCATCCGGGCCGACGTGATCAACGTGGTCCCGCCCATGAAGGCCGGTCAGATCGCCACGACCCTGGGCCTGGCCGACGGCAGCGGCTTCTGCCCGGTGAACCGACGCAACTTTGCCTCCACGCTGCAACCGAACGTGTACGTGATCGGCGACGCCAGCATCGCCGACGCCATGCCCAAGAGCGGCTTCTCGGCCAACACCCAGGCCAAGGTGGTGGCGCGCGCCATCGTCGAAGAACTCGCCGGCCGTGCCGCGCCCGAGCCGCTGTGGGAAAACACCTGCTACGCGCTCGCCGGCAAGGACTACGGCCTCTTCGTGGCCGACGTGTTCAAGATCATCGACGGCAAGATCGCGCGCATCAACGGCAAGGGCCGTTACCTGCCGCTCAACGCCACACCGGCGCAGATCAAGCTCGGCGCGCGCTACCAGCAGGCCTGGCTGCGCACCTTCACCGCCGACTGCTTTGCCTGAAGGAACGACCATGTATCCCGATCCCTATTTGCAAGAACTCAAGGCGGCCACCGACGGCTGGTTCGCACGCGGTCTGACCGCGATTGCCATCACCGCCACCGGCCTGCTCATGGGCTTTTCGGCGACTCCGGCGCACGCCACGGACCACACCGCTGCGCCCGCTGCGAAAGCCTGGACGCCCGCCTCCCTGCGTGGCGCGCTCGCCGCCTTGCCCACAGGCGATGCCGAGCGTGGCCGCGTGGTCAACCAGCAGCTGTTCTGCGCTTCGTGCCATGGCGACAAGGGCGTGGCGCCGACGCAGAACTGGCCGCACCTCGCGGGCCAGAAAGCCGCCTACACCGCCAAGATGCTGCTCGACTACCAGAGCCACCTGCGCAGCGAAAACAAGGGCGCCGCGCTGATGCACGACCTCGCCGTGATGATGACGCCGCAGCAGATCGCCGATGTGTCGGCCTTCTACGCGGTCCAGCCCGCACCGCGCGACGACGGCACGCCGCGCCCCACCGCGGGCCAGGGCCTGAGCGCCGAGCAACTGGTGCGCAAGGGCGACCCGGCGCGCCTGCTCACGCCGTGCGCCAGTTGCCACGGTGTCAAAGGCCAGGGTGGCAAGCTCGAAGCCTCGGCCCTGGCCGGCCAGAACCCGCTGTACTTCACCCGCACCTTGCTGCACTACCAGAGTGGCCTGCGCGCCAACGACGCGGCCAAAGGCATGAGCCACTTTGCGAAGAAGCTCACGCGCGGCGAGATCGATGCGCTGGCCGCCTATTACGCCGACCTGCCGGTGAAGCCATGACCGCTGACACGCTCGACCTTGCGCCAGCGCCTACACTGCGCGCCATGAATTTCTGGGACCAGAACTTTGCCGTACAGGGCTACAAATACGGCACCGCGCCCAACGCCTTTCTCGTCTGGCAGGCGCCGCGCCTCCCGCCACAGTCCGACGTGCTCGTGCCCGGTGACGGCGAGGGCCGCAACGGTGTCTGGCTGGCGCAGCAGGGCCACCGCGTCACCGCGATGGACGGCTCCAGCGTTGGCCTGCAGAAAGCGCAGGTGCTGGCCGCCGAACGCGGCGTGCCCTTGCAGACCGTGCTCGGCGACCTGAGCGACTGGGCGCCCGCGCCCGCCAGCTTCGACGCCGTGGTGCTGACCTTCGTGCACCTGCCGCCCGCCATCCGCGCCGATGCCCACCGCCGCCTGGCCGCCGCGCTGCGACCGGGAGGCCTGCTGCTGCTCGAAGCCTTCCACCCGCTGCAGCTGCAACACAGCAGCGGTGGTCCGAAAGACGCCACCATGCTTTACAGCCCCGAGCTGCTGCGCGCCGATTTCGCCGGCCAGCTGGAGGAGCTGATGGCCTGGCAGGGCAAGGTCACGCTCGACGAAGGCCCTGGCCACCAGGGCACCGCGCACGTGATCCGCTGGATCGGTCGCGCGCCGGCCTGAGCGGCGGGCTGTCGCACGGTCCGTGTCCAGCGACTCCCGGCACAATCGCGTCATGGAACCCACGCCCAGCCTGTTGCCCGCCAACCACCCGCAGCGCGAACTGCTGCACAACGAAGTGCATGCGCGCCCGCCCGCGCGCATCCGGCAGCCGGCGCTGCTGACCTATGTGGCGGTCTTCAACGAGGGCGTGGTCCGCGAGCAGGAATGTGCGCTGCTGCGCCGGTTGCCCGGGCAGGCGGCGCTCACGGTGGACGATCTGCAAGGCAACTTCCTGCGTCTGCGCTTGCCGGGCTACACGCTCAAGTGGGAGCGCCACACCGAGTTCACCCGCTATTCCATCGTGCAGCCGCTGCCCGAGGGCTGTGGCCTGGGCACCCGCGAGCCCGACCTGCTGACGCCGCTGGCCACCCCCCCGGGCTGGCTCGCTGACATTCCTGGACGCACCTTCGCGGCGATCCAGCTCGCGATGGTGGAGGACACGATCGAGCCGCCCGCTGCCGCACTGGCCCAGGCCCGCACCTGGCTCGGGGAACACACCGTGGTGGCCTCTCTCATGGGCAACAACGCGCACTCGCTGGCCGTGACCGACTTCTGGCTGCGACCCTGTGGCTTCGAGCGCATGCTCGCGGTCTGCCCGCCCGGCACCTCGGAAACCCGCGCCGGGCGCATCGCCGCGCGCCTGTTCGAGCTGGAGACCTACCGCCTGATGGCGCTGCGGGCGCTGCCCGTGGTCAAGGACCTGGCGCCGCTGCTGGCCCGTTCCGAACGCCAACTGGCCGACATCACCGCGCAATTGGAGAACAAAGGCGCCTCAGACCAGGCGCTGCTCGACACCCTGGTCTCGCTGGCCGGCGGCGTGGAGCGCGCCACGGCCGAAAACGTCTACCGTTTCGCGGCCACGCGCGCCTACGACACGCTGGTCACGCAGCGCACCAACGAACTGCGCGAGCAGCCGATTCCGGGCACGCAGATGCTGGGTGAATTCATGCAGCGCCGGCTCTCGCCCGCCATGGCCACGGTGGCCGCCACGGCGCAGCGCCTGGCCTCGTTGTCCGAACGCATCACGCGCACCAGCGCGCTGCTGCGCACGCGGGTGGACATCGCCACCGAAGAGCAGAACCAGCAACTGCTGGCCAAGCTCACCAAAGGCCAGGAAATGCAGCTCAGGCTGCAGAGCACGGTGGAAGGCCTGTCGATCGCGGCGATCTCGTATTACGTGATCAGCCTGCTGCTCTACCTGGGCAAGGCCGGTAAGGCCGCGGGCCTGCCGATCAACCCCGAGATGGCCGCCGGGGCCTTGATCCCGCTGGTGCTGTGGGCGGTGTGGCGCACCACCAAGCGCATCCACGAGAAGCTGCACGCAGACCATTGACCCCCCGGTGCCGGCAAGGGGGTGTCAACTGCATCCGTTGTGCAGCTTCCATTTTTCTTCGTGGCCGATCGCCTTGGCGAAGGCGGGTACCTGGCAGCGTTCGGTGTCGGCCGCGCTGGCTTCGCCCGACACGGGCTTGAGGCCCATGTCCTCCAGCGTCGCCATGTCGTCAAAGCCACCGAGCGGACCGGTTTCATCCACCCAGCCCTTGGCCAGGGTGAGGGTGCCCACGAACAGCGCCAGCACGGCCGCCTGCGGCAGCGAGACGCCCCAGCCTTGGCGCCGGGCCGGCACCTCGCACACCCCACCGGGGCAGAGCTGCGCCTGTTCCTTGTTGAACAGGTTGTAGAGCTTGCAGCCCAGGCAGATGCCGAAGGCGGTCTCGAAGAACATCAGCAGCAGGCAACTGCCGCAGATGAGCATGTTCAGCGGACCCATGGTGCGGTTGAACACCATCAGGTACAGCATGGCCAGGCCCAGCAGCAGGCCCAGGCCCCAGGCAAAGCGCTTTTGCGGCGCGCCCACCCATTCGGGCGTCTGTTGGCGCACGATCCAGC
Source organism: Hydrogenophaga sp. (assembly GCA_030653975.1). Classification (GTDB taxonomy): domain Bacteria; phylum Pseudomonadota; class Gammaproteobacteria; order Burkholderiales; family Burkholderiaceae_C; genus Hydrogenophaga. The sequence continues at coordinate 71,276 of JAURYH010000025.1, forward strand.
CGCCGACGATCATGCTCGGCGCCCAGCGCGGGTTGAGCATGCGCAGGCTCATGTCGATCAGGAAGACGATCACGAACAGGCGGGTGTGCTGGAAGTTGCCCAGCAGGAACGAGTGCATGAACGACACCAGCGCCGGGAAGAACAGCAGGCCGGCCGCGGCGCGCACGGTGCGCTCGTTGACCACGCGCACGGGGTAGCCCTCGACGGTCTCGCCAAACTGGAACAGCTTGTTCATTGTTGTCTCCGAATATTCGAATGTTGATGGTACCGGGGTCTGAACACGGCGTCGCGAAAAAATTCCCGGCCGCTCGGCCCCGCCTCAAGACAAGGTTTTGAGCTTCCTGTAAAGCGAGCGCTCACTGATGCCAAGACGCTCGGCCAGCTCGGAACGGCTGCCGGTGTGGCGTTCCACCATCTCGCGCAGGGCGGCGCGCTCCAGGGTCTTGAGGTCGGCCGGCCGCGCGTCCGGCGCCTCGCCCGGGCCGTCGGTCAGGGGTTGCAGGCCAGGCAAGGCCGCCGTGCGAGGCGCCGGGCGGCGCCCGGTGGCGATGGCCTCGTGCACGTGCCCGGCCTCGATGCGGTCACCGTCGCAGAGCAGGGCGGTGCGCTCCAGCAGGTTGCGCAGTTCGCGCACATTGCCGGGGTAGTCCTGCGCCTCCAGCACGGCGAGTGCGGCCGGGCTGAGCTGCAGGCGGCGCGGTTCGGCCACGCGCTGCAGCAGGGCGGGCGCGAGCAGCGCCACGTCGCCGCGGCGCTCGCGCAGCGAGGGCAGCTGGATCGGGAAGGTGCACAGGCGGTAGTACAGGTCTTCGCGGAAGCGGCCCTCGGCCACCATGCGCTCCAGATCGCGGTGGGTGGCCGAGACCACGCGGATGTCGGCGTGGCGCAGCTCGGTGCTGCCGACGCGCCGGTAGGTGCCGGTCTCCAGCAGGCGCAGCAGCTTCACCTGCATGGGCAGCGGGATGTCGCCCACCTCGTCGAGGAACAGGGTGCCACCGCTGGCCGCTTCGACCAGGCCGCCTTTGGCCGTGCTCGCCCCCGTGAAGGCGCCGCGTTCGTGGCCGAACAGCTCGGACTCGAACAGGTTTTCCGGCAGGCTGGAACAGTCCACCGCCACCAGTGGCTTGCCTGCGCGCGGGCTGGCCTCGTGCACCGCGCGCGCCACCAGCTCCTTGCCGGTGCCCGATTCACCCAGCAGCAGCACGGTGGCCCGCGAGGGCGCCACGCGCGCCACCAGCGCGAGCATGCGCTGGAAGGCTTCGGAGCGGCCGATCAGGCCCTGCGCCGCGGGTTGGCTCTGGGCCACGCGCAGCGGCTCCATCTTCTCCACGTAAAACGCGGGTTCGCCGTCCGGGCCGGGCAGGGGCGAGAGCTCGATGTTCACGTACTCCTCGCCCTGGGCCGTGTGGTGCAGGTGCAGCACACGCTCGCGCTGGCCCGAGGCGCGCGACTGCGCCAGCGGGCAGGACTCGCCCGCCTGGTCACAGGGCACGGCAAAGTGGTGCGAGACCTCGTAGCAGCAACGCCCGACCACGCTGCGGTCCGGGCTGTACTGGCGCCGGTAGGCCGCGTTGGCCGCCAGGATGCGGTACTGCGCGTCGAACAGGATGTGCGGCTCGGGCAGGCCTTCGAGAAAGGCGGTGAGTTCGGGCAGGGGTTTCAAGCGGGCTCCCGGGGCTGACGGCGAATGCTGCCATTGTCTGCCAATACTGGCAGTTTCGCCAGCGTGCAGCGATGGCCGGCCACGGCGTGCATCCCGGAAACGCTTGATTCATAAGCACTTTCTGGCGAAGACCGGGCGTGGCACGTTTCTTGGAGTACAGGTTGCAAACCCGTCATGCCATGGACCTCCGAGACCATTTTCTGTTGCGCAAGCTGGCCGTCGTGCTGGTGATCAAGCTCGTGATCCTCACGGGGCTGTGGTGGGGTTTTGTGCGCGAGCAGCGCGTGGCGGTGGATACCGACGCCGTTGCCAGCCAGATGCTGGGCAGCCGCCCGGTGCCGACTGTGTCGACCCAGGAGTGAAACCGTGATCTCTGAGCAGCTTGTTGACCTTTCCCGCCTGCAGTTCGCTGCGACGGCCATGTACCACTTCCTCTTCGTGCCGCTGACGCTGGGCATGGTCTGGCTGCTGGTGATCATGGAAAGCGTGTACGTGATGACGGGCAACGTCATCTGGAAGGACATGACCCGCTTCTGGGGCAAGCTCTTCGGCATCAACTTCGCCCTCGGCGTGACCACCGGCATCACGCTGGAATTCCAGTTTGGCACCAACTGGGCCTACTACTCGCACTACGTGGGCGACATCTTCGGGGCGCCGCTGGCCATCGAAGGCCTGATGGCCTTCTTCCTGGAGTCGACCATGATCGGCCTGTTCTTCTTCGGCTGGGAACGGCTGTCGAAAACGCAGCATCTGATGGTCACGATCCTGATGGCGGTGGGCACCAACCTCTCGGCGCTGTGGATCCTGATCGCCAATGGCTGGATGCAGAACCCGGTGGGTGCCGAGTTCAGCTACGTGACCATGCGCATGGAGATGACGGACTTCTGGGCCGTGCTGTTCAACCCGGACGCGCAGGCCAAGTTCGTGCACACCGTCTCGGCCGGCTATGTCACTGGCGCGATGTTCGTGCTGGCTATCTCCAGCTGGTACCTGCTCAAGGGCCGTGACATCGAATTCGCCAAACGCAGCTTCCGGGTGGCGGCCGCTTTCGGCCTGGCTTCCGTGCTGAGCGTGATCGTGCTGGGCGACGAGTCGGGCTACACCGTGGGCGAGGCGCAGCAGACCAAGATGGCCGCGCTCGAAGCCATGTGGGAGACCGAGCCCGCGCCCGCCGGCCTCAAGCTCATCGCCAGCATCAACGAAGCCGAACAGAAGAACGACTGGGAGATCGAAATTCCCTGGGTCATGGGCCTGATCGGCACGCGCTCGGTGAGCCAGCAGATCCCCGGCATCCACGAGATCAAGGCGAAGAACCGGGAGCGCATCCAGAGCGGCATCCATGCGGTGACCGCGCTCGAAGCCCTGCGCGCCAACCGCGAAGACGCTGCCGCCAAGACCCTGTTCGAGCAGCACCAGGCCGACCTCGGCTTCGGCCTGCTGCTGAAGAAATACGTGGTAGATGTGCGCCAGGCCACGCCACAGATGATCCAGCAAGCGGTGGACAGCACGGTGCCCAAGGTCACGCCGATGTTCTGGGCCTTCCGCGTCATGGTGGGCCTGGGCTTTGCCATGCTGGCGCTGTTCGGCATGGCCTTCTGGTGCACGCTCAAGCTGCAATGCGGCCAGCGCCGCTGGTTGCTCTGGACGGCGCTGTTCATGCTGCCCGCGCCCTGGATCGCCTGCGAGCTGGGCTGGTTCGTCGCCGAATACGGCCGCCAGCCCTGGACCATCTACGGCGTGCTGCCCACGCACCTCTCGGTGTCCACGCTCAGCGTGGGCAGCCTCTACGGTTCGCTGGCCGGCTTCATCGGCTTCTACACCCTGCTGCTGGTGGTGGAGATGTACCTGATGGTCAAGTTCGCGCGCATCGGTCCCGGCAGCCTGGGCACCGGTCGCTACAGCCACGAACCCCTGCACATCGCACACGCCTGATCACGGGAGCACACCATGTTCGACTACGAAACACTCAAGATCGTCTGGTGGCTGCTGGTGGGCGTCTTGCTCATCGGCTTCGCCATCATGGACGGCCACGACATGGGCGTGGGCACGCTGCTGCCCTTCGTTGGCCGCAGCGACATCGAGCGCCGGGTCGTCATCAACACCGTCGGCCCGCACTGGGACGGCAACCAGGTCTGGTTCATCACCGGCGGCGGCGCCATCTTCGCGGCCTGGCCGCTGGTCTACGCCACCGCGTTCAGCGGCTTCTACTGGGCCATGCTCGCGGTACTGTGGGCGCTGTTCTTCCGCCCGGTGGGTTTCGACTACCGCAGCAAGATCCACAACGCCACCTGGCGCAGCACCTGGGACTGGGGCCTGTTCGTCGGCGGCTTCGTCCCGCCGGTGATCTTCGGCGTGGCCTTCGGCAACCTGCTGCAGGGCGTGCCGTTCCAGTTCGACGCCTACCTGATCTCAACCTACACCGGCACGTTCTGGCAGTTGCTCAACCCGTTCGCCCTGCTGGCTGGCGTGGTCAGCAGCGCCATGATCACCTTGCAGGGCGCCACCTACCTGGCGCACCGCACCGAAGGCGTCGTGCAGGCGCGCACCATCACCGCCGGTACCGGCGCCGCGCTGCTCATGGTGCTGGGCTTCATCGGCGCCGGTGTCTGGCTGCAGGGCATCGACGGGTTTCGCATCAGCTCGGTGGTCGATCCCGCTGCCTTGCCCAACCCCATGGGCAAGACCGTGGTGCGCGAGGCCGGCGCCTGGATGGCCAACTACGCCGCCCAGCCCCTGCTGTGGCTGCTGCCGGCCATCGGTGTGCTCGGCGCGCTGGCCGCGGCCGTGCTCATGCGTTTGGGTCACACGCTGACCGCCTTCGTCGCTTCGTCGCTCGCCACCACCGGCGTGATCGGCACCGCCGGCGCCAGCATGTTTCCCTTCATCATGCCGTCGAGTAGCCAGCCGGCGGCCAGCCTCACGGTGTGGGACAGCGTCTCCAGCCACCTCACGCTGGCCATCATGTTCTGGGCCACGGTGCTCTTCATGCCGCTGATCGTGCTCTACACCTCGTGGGCGTACCGCGTGATGCGCGGCAAGGTCACGGCCGCGTACATCAGGGAAAACGAGCACGGTGCTTATTGAGCCTTTTGAGCCAGCGCAAGGGAGTTCATATACCCATGCAGGTATTGATGGAACGCAAAGACGGGTCGCAGACACGCCAGTGAGACTCGCCTTCCGTTCGATTCCATTCCCCCAACGAGCTGGAGACAAAGCATGACCCGCAACAAGCATCCGCATCCCCCGCCGCGACAGCGCCCGAGCCGATGGCGCACGCTGGTCGCCTGGCTGGCGCTGGCATTGGCCGCCCCGCTGGCGGGCGCCACCGCCGCCGCGCCCGGCGTCCCGCCCGACGTGGCCGCGGCCCTGGCCGCCGCTCCCACCAAAAACAAGTCCACCGCCGACCACAGCAAGTTCAAGGAGCTGCAGGGCCCGTTCAAGAGCGGCTCGGAAGTCACCAAGGCCTGCCTGAGCTGCCACACCGAAGCGGGCAAGCAGGTCATGGGCACGCGCCACTGGACCTGGGAATACACCAACCCCGATACCGGGCAGAAGCTGGGCAAGAAGACCATGCTCAACAGCTTCTGCATCGGCGACCGCTCCAACGAAGCCTTCTGCCAGTCCTGTCATGTGGGCTATGGCTGGAAGGACGACAAGTTCGACTTCCACAACGAGAGCAAGGTGGACTGCCTGGTCTGCCACAACACCGGCGGCTACAAGAAGCCCGCGGGCATGGCCGGCGAGGTGCCCACCGAGCGCGTCGAGTTGCCACCGGGCTCGGGCAAGTTCATCGACCCGGTGGACCTGGCCATGGTGGCCCAGCACATCGGCAAGACCAGCGTGGCCACCTGCGGCAGCTGCCACTACGCCGGCGGCGGTGGTGACGGCGTGAAACACGGCGATCTGGACTCGTCGCTGAACAAGGCCGACAAGTCGCTGGACGTGCACATGGCCAGCAAGGCCCAGGGCGGCGCCGGCTTCAGCTGCGCCACCTGCCACCAGGCCGACGGCCACGAGATTTCGGGCAGCCGCATCAGCATGACTGCGGCCGACCCACACGGTCCGATGCTGCGTGGCGATTCGGTGCATGCCGGTCGCAACGCCGCCACCTGCCAGAGCTGCCACGGCGACAAGCCCCACAAGCAGCCCTCGCTGAGCGTCGAGCTGCTCAACAACCACACCAACAAACTGGCCTGCCAGAGCTGCCACATCCCCGAGTTCGCGCGTGGTGGCGTCGCCACCAAGATGGCCTGGGACTGGTCCACCGCCGGCCGGCTCACGGCCGAAGGCAAGCCCTTCCAGAAAAAGGACGAACACGGCCACGTGATCTACGACAGCAAGAAGGGCGACTTCCAGCTCGGCGAAAACGTGGTGCCCGACTATGTCTGGTTCAACGGCCAGGTCAACTTCACCACGCAGGACATGAAGATAGACCCGACCCAGTTGCTCAAGATCAACCAGTTCCTGGGCAGCCCCGACGACCCGAAAGCGCGCATCTGGCCGGTCAAGCGTTTCGAAGGCAAACAGCCCTACGACGTGGTGCACCAGCAGTTGCTGGTGCCGCACACCGCCACACCCGATGACACCGCGTTCTGGTTCAACTTCGACTGGCCCAAGGCCTTGCAGGCCGGCGCCACCGCCACCGGCCAGCCCTACAGCGGTCAACACGATTTTGTGAAGACCGAAATGCTCTGGCCCATCACCCACATGGTCGCGCCCGCCAAGGACGCGGTGGCCTGCGCCTCGTGCCACACCGGTGCCGCGAAAAGCCGCCTGGGCGACCTGCCCGGCGTCTACCTGCCCGGGCGCGACAGCCAGCCCTGGATCGACCGCTTCGGCTGGCTCGCCGTGCTGGGCGCCATCGGTGGCGTGTTCGTGCACGCCATGGCCCGTATCGTCACCCGCCGTCGCAACACCACCGGAGCGCACTGACATGGAACAGAACACCGCAGTCCATCCCGCCGGTGCGCACGCGCCGGCCCGCATCTACATCTACAAACGCTACGAGCGCTTCTGGCACTGGTCGCAGGCGCTGCTCATCATCGTCATGCTGTTCAGCGGTTTCGAGGTACACGGCAGCTACGCACTGCTGGGTTTCGAACCCGCCGTGCGCCTGCACACGCTGGCCGCCTGGCTGCTGCTCACACTCTGGGCCTTCACCATCTTCTGGCAGTTCACCACCGGCGAATGGCGCCAGTACCTGCCGACCCACAAGCGGGTGGCGGCGATGGCGATGTACTACAGCTGGGGCATGTTCCGTGGCGCGCCACACCCCTTCAGGAAGACCGTGCAGAAGAAGCACAACCCGCTGCAGCGCCTGGCCTATCTCGGTCTGCTGGCCATGATCTCGCCGCTGATCTGGGGCTCGGGCCTGCTCTACCTGTTCCGCGCCTTCTGGCCCTCGCTCGGCATCGACCAGTGGCTCACGCTGGAGTGGGTGGCCTGGGCGCACACGGCGGGCGCCTTCCTGATGCTCACCTTCTTCATCGTGCACGTCTACCTGACCACCACCGGTCACACGCCCACGGCCCACATCAAGTCCATGGTGACCGGCTGGGAAGAGCTGCACGACGACGACGCCCATTCCGCGGACACACCGTCCGCTCCGCCGCAAGGCCATTGAGAGGTTTTCCATGTCACACGCCCCTGCATTGCCCTTGCCACCCGAGTCCGGCATGGACCCGGAGCGCCGCACCTGGCTGCTGGCCACCAGCGCCATGGGCGTGGCGGCCACCGCCGCCGTCGCGGTGCCCTTCGTGTCCAGCTTCGCCCCCAGCGAGCGCGCGAAGGCGCAGGGTGCGGCCGTGACCATGGACCCGACGACGGTGGCCGTCGGTGACGTGAAAACCGTCGAATGGCGTGGCCAGCCGGTGTGGGTCATGCGCCGCACGCCGGAGATGCTCGCCAGCCTGGACGGCATCACCGACCTGGCCGACCCGGCTTCCAAGGTGAAGCAGCAGCCCGACTACGCCACCAACACCCACCGCTCCATCAAGCCCGAGGTGTTCGTGACGGTGGGCATCTGCACGCACCTGGGTTGCTCGCCCGTGACCCTGCCCGAGGGCACGGCCAACCCCAGTGTGCCGGCCGACTGGAAGGGCGGTTTCTTCTGCCCCTGCCACGGCTCCACTTTCGATTTCGCGGGCCGTGTGTTCAACAACAAGCCCGCGCCCACCAACCTGGTCGTGCCGCCGCACAAGTACCTGGCCGACGGCAGTCTGCTGATCGGCGAGGACGACAGCGGCGTGGCCTGATTTTTTAAGGGAGAACAGCATGTGGTATTTCGCCTGGATGCTCGGTGTCGGTTTTGCGGTGTTGCTCGCCATCCTCAACGCCCTGTGGGGTGAGCACGAGCAGGCCCGCGCGCTGTCGAAAGGCGGCGACGCATGACACCCGCCCCCGCGCCCGCCTCGGGCCCGCTCGGCGCGGCGCCCGTGCCGGTGGCCAGCCGCGTGCACTTCCCCAGCCTGCTGGCCGCGCTGGCCATCATGCTGGTGGGCAGCATCTACCCGCTGCTGTTCGCCGACGCCAGCGGCAAAGCCGACCACAGCCTGGCCATGGCCCTGTTCTGGGCCATGAGCGCGGGGCTGGTGCGCGGCGTTGGTTTTGTGCCGCGCTGGTTCGGTTGGCGCTGGCTGTTCTCGGGCTGGGCCTGCGCTGCCGGCCTGTTGCTGGCCACCTGGCTGCGCTGGGGAGCCTGAGGTGTTGTTCCGCATCCTGCACGACGAACGCAGCGGCGAGCTGAGCTATGTGCTGGCCGACAACGACGCGCGCGAAGCCGTCGTGCTCGACCCGCGCAGCCGCGACCTGCCGGTGTTGCAGGCGCTGCTGGGTGAGCGCGATCTGCGCCTGCGCTGGGTGCTGCGCACCCACCAGCACGACCAGTTGTTGCCGCAGGAACTCGATCGCCTGCGCAGCCTGGGCGCGCCCGTGGTGCAGGGCGAAGCCAGCGAGGGTGCGCGCGCGGTGAGCGACGGTGAGTGGCTGCCCTTCGGTCACGAGTTCCTGCGCGTGCTCAGCACCCCCGGACATACCGCCGGTTGCCTGAGCTTTGCCTGGCGCGACCGCGTGTTCTGTGGTGGCCTGCTCGCGGTGGACGCCTGTCCGCACCAGCCGCACCCGGCCGACCCCGCGGCGCTGTGGGACAGCATCACCCAGCGCATCTTCACCCTGCCCGATGAAACCCTGCTGTTCGCCGGCCATGAGCAGCGCGCGCGCGCCGTGAGCACCGTGCTGGAGCAGCGCCGCTGGCACCCCTTCTTTGCCCGCCAGACGCGTGACGCCTTCCTGGCCCGTGTCGCCGCATTGCCAACGCACGCGGCAGGAGCCGCAACCCCGGCATCGGGCCGCAACACCCAGTCCGCCTGAACCGGCGGCTGCCCACTGTTTTTTTTACTCCGGAGTTTTCATGAAGCAATTGCATTTCCAGGAAAAGTACCCCATCACCGTGGTGGACATCGCCAAGACCGAAACCCGCTGCGCCAGCGTGGAAGAAATCGCCGACTACTTCAAGGCCTGCATCGCCGCGACACCGCGCGTGAGCTACATCGCCACCTTCGATCACTTCGCGCACACGAAAGCCATTGGTGGCGACATCGCGCCCGGCATCGCGGCGGCGGTCAACGTGGTGTTCTGCTTCGGCCACGCGCTGCCCAACCCGCAGGTGCTGGCCGTGCGCCCACGCTCCATCGGCATCGCCGACATGGGCGACCGTTTTGTGGTCAGCTTCATGGACGCGCCCATGAAACCCGCCAACGACGCGATGCAGGCCTGGACCCTCGCCCTGCGGAACAGGTAACACCCCCGCCGCGCTGCGCGCGACCCCCTCGAGGGGGCGATGCGAGTGGCCCGGCGAAGCCGGTTCCACCGCATCCTGGACGAAAGTCCGCAGCGCCGGAGACTGAGTGGTTACCCAAGCGATTCAACACATAGAGAACGGAAATTGAGCATGTGGAACGTCCTCAACTGGCTGCAGAAGAACCTGGTCTGGAGCATCCCGATGGCCATGCTGGCGGGGCTGGGTTTCGGTCAGGCGGCCGATCCGGGCTTCCTGCGCGGGGCCATCCTGCCGCTGACCTTCCTCATGGTCTATCCCATGATGGTCACGATGAATGTGCGCGACCTGTTCAAGCCCGGGGGCAACCGGCTGCAGGGCACCACGCTGGCCATCAACTTCCTCCTCATGCCCGCCATCGGCTACGGCATGGGCCTGCTGTTCTTTGCCGACCAGCCCATGGTGCGGCTGGCGCTGCTGCTCACGGCCTTGCTGCCCACCTCGGGCATGACGATTTCCTGGACCGGCTTCGCCAAGGGCAATGTGCCCGCCGCGGTGAAGATGACCGTGGTTGGCCTGATCGCCGGTTCGCTGCTGGCGCCGGTTTACCTCAAAGCCCTGCTGGGTGCGGTGGTCGAGATTCCGGTGCTGCAGGTCTTCGGACAGATCGCGCTGATCGTGTTCCTGCCGCTGCTGCTGGGCACGATCACCCAGCGCTGGCTGGTCGCGCGCCACGGCGAGCCCCGTTTCAACGGCCACTACAAACCGAAGTTCCCGCCGGTCTCCACGCTGGGCGTGCTGGGCATCGTGTTCGTGTCCATGGCGCTCAAGTCGCAGGACATCTTTGCGCAGCCCGCCCTGTTGCCCAGCCTGCTGCTGCCGCTTGTGCTGATCTATGCGCTGAACTTCGTTCTCAGCACCCTGATTGGCAGGTTCTTTTTCCAACGCGGCGACGCCATCGCCCTGGTCTACGGCACAGTGATGCGCAACCTCTCGATCGCGCTGGCGATTGCCATGGGCGTGTTCGGTGAGCAGGGCGCAGACGCCGCCCTGCTGATCGCGCTGGCCTACATCGTCCAGGTGCAGGCCGCCGCCTGGTACGTCAAGCTCACCGACCGGCTCTTTGGCGCCCCGCCCGTGGCGCCACCCCCCGCGGCCTCCAAGCCCGCCTGAAATGAAACACCCCCGCCGCGCTGCGCGCGCCCCCCTCAAGGGGGCGGCACTGGCCGTCCGGCAAAGTCGGCCCGGCGGTGTCCTGGAAAACTGAAAGGAGCCTCCCATGCCCACAACCACTACCGCTGCCACACCCTACGACGCCCTGGGCGGCGCCGAAGGCCTGCACCGCCTTGTCGACCGCTTCTACGCGCTGATGGACGAACTGCCCGAGGCCTACGCCGCGCGCCGCATCCATCCCGAGAGCCTGGCCGGTGCCAATGAAGCCCTGTTCGAGTTTCTCTCCGGCTGGTTCGGTGGCCCACCGCTCTACACCGAAAAGAAAGGCCATCCGCGCCTGCGCATGCGCCACGTGCCTTACGCCATCGGACCGACCGAGCGTGACGAGTGGATGCTGTGCATGCGCACGGCGCTGACCGAGCAGGTGGCCGACGAGAACCTGCGCGCCGGGCTGCTCAACGCCTTCACGCAGATGGCCGACCACATGGTCAATACCGGCGACCGCGCCGGTTGCGGTCACGGTCAGGTGCAAGGCCAGGCCTGCGAGGCGGCATGAAAAACACCTTCATTGCCCTGGTGCTGGCCCTGGCAGGGCCCCTGTGCGCACTCGCCGGTCCCATCGAACCCGGCCGGCCCTTGCCGGCGCTGCGCCTCAAGAACCAGCACGACCAGGACTGGCAGGTCCCGGCGGACACGCGGCTGGTGGTGTTCGCCGCCGGTCGCAAGGCCTCCAACCTCGCGCTGGCGGTGCTGGGAGCACAGCACAAAGGCTTTCTGGAAAGCCGTCACGCGGTCTACCTGGCCGACATGAGCCGGATGCCCGGCCTCATCACCCGCACCTTTGCCTTGCCCGCGTTGCGCGAGCAGCCTTTCGAGGTGGGTGTGTCGCTCGATGAAACCCTGTTGGCCGGCTGGCCGCGCCAGGACGACGCGGTGACGCTCATCGGCCTGGAGGTCGGCCGCGTGACCCACTTCCAGTACGTCAGCAACGAGACGCAGTTGCGCACCGCGCTGGGCCTGGCGCCCTGACCCCTTTCGCCACAACAACCATTCATTGAGGAGACATCCATGGACGCCTTCCAGGACCACTACCCCGACAACGTGGCGCATTGCTACGGCTGCGGCAGCAAAAATGAACACGGCCACCAGATCAAGACCGTGTGGGAGGGCGACGAGACCGTCACCCGTTTCACGCCCGAGCCGTACCACACCTCGGTGCCCGGCTATGCCTACGGCGGCCTGATCGCCTCGCTGATCGACTGCCACAGCACCGGCTCTGCCGCCGCCGCCATGTACCGGCAGGCCGGACGCGACATGGACTCGCTGCCCGCGTTCCGTTTCGTTACCGGATCGCTGCACGTGGACTTTCTGAAGCCCACGCCCCTGGCCGGCGATCTGGTGATCCGCGGTCGCATCAAGGAAATCAAAGGCCGCAAGGTGGTGGTCGAGACCACGGTGTACGCGGGCGATGTGGCCACTGCGCGTGGCGAAGTCGTGGCGGTCCAGATGCCTGAAAGCTTCGGCACCTGAGCGCTCCCCAGCGCCGGACACAGACCAGAACGGCGCCCAGAAGGGCGCCGTTCTGATGGGACGAAGCCGATCAGAAAGCCAGGCTGTTCACGCCCGGCTTGAGCAGATGGGCCGCCACGTCGGCGGGCTTGGCCGGCGTCACGCCGGGGATCAGGTCGGTGGGCTTGAGGCCGGTGTTGGGCAGGTACAGTGCACACACTTCCACCTTGGCGCCGGCCTTGATCACGCCTTGCAGCATCTGCTGGGTGCTCACGTCGCGCGGCTTGAGCTTCGGGCCCTCTTTGCCCACCACGGCCATGTCGCCTGCAGCGTCGCACAGCAGCACGCGCACGCTGGCCTTCTGCTCCAGCGCCTGGCCGGCAAGCACCAGGCCCGCGCCCTGTGCCATGGCGCTGCCGCTGTGGATGTTGACGAACAGTTCTTCGGCGTGGACGGTGCCGGCCATCAGCAGGGCGGTGGCGGTGAGGGTGAACATTTTTTTCATGGGTGAACTCCTTGATGGAACGTGTGTGAGGAAAAGGCAAAACATCCCCGGCGGATGCCGGCGAAGATCCCATTCTTCATATACTCATTGGGGTATCCATGAGAAATCGCAAGCCACGCTGTTTTGTTGACCCTCTTCCCGCTCGCACCATGAACACCACCACCTTCGATCCCGATCAGTTGCCCTCCTGCCCCGATGAGCTTGACCTGCTGGCCGAGCTGGTGCCGCTGCAGCAGCAGGCCATCATCGAACTCGGGTGTGGCAATGCGCGTCTGGCGCGCGATCTGCTGCTGCGTTTTCCCGCTTGTCGGGTCACCGGGCTGGAGGTGGACGCTGTTCAGCAGGCCAAGAACAGCGCTCGCCCACAGGCGGGGCTGTCGTTGGTGTCCGCCGGTGCCGAGGCCGTGCCTTTCCCTGACGCGAGCTTCGATCTGGCACTGATGCTGAAGTCGCTGCACCACGTGCCCATGCCGGCCATGGACCTCGCGCTGAAGGAGATCGCCCGGGTGCTGCGTCCCGGTGGTTTTCTGTACGTGTCCGAGCCGATCTACGGCGGTGCGCTCAATGAGATCGTGCGCCTCTTCAACGACGAAGGCGTGGTGCGCCCGGCCGCGCAGGCCGCGCTGGACCGCGCGCTGGCGGGTGGGTCGCATTGGGAGGCGGTGACCGAGCGGCGCTTTTCGCAACCCGTGAGCTACATCGACTTCGACGATTTTTCGCAGCGCATGCTCTACCCGAGCTTCGCCGACCACGGCATCAACGACGCCATCGTCGCGCGCGTGCGTGCGGCGTTCGAGCCGCATGTCGGCCCTGGAGGCGCAAGCTTCGTGCGGCCGATGCACGTGCGGCTGCTGCGCCGCAAGGGTTGAGGCGCAGCAGCCGTTCACCGTTTCAATATCCCCGTTCGAGGGGCATGTCAGCCGGTCACAGCGACTTGGTCGAGTAGTACCAGTCGGTCGTCTTGTAGCCTTCGGCCAGACGCGCCTTGATCGCGTCAGGGCTCTTGGGCGGCGGCACGATCACGTCGCAGCCGGGTGTCCAGCCTTCGGGCGTGGCGACCTTGTTGGCATCGCTGGTCTGCATGGCCTGCAGCAGGCGCACGAACTCGTCGATGCTGCGGCCGTTGCTCATCGGGTAATAGACCATGGCGCGCAGGATGCCGTCGGGATCGATGAAGAAGGTGGCGCGCACGGCCTGCGTGTCGGCGGCACCGGGGTGCACCATGCCGTAGGCGCGGGCCACGTCCATCTTGATGTCTTCGATGATCGGGAAGCTGATCTCGACGCCGAATTTTTCCTGGATGTTCTGTGTCCAGGCCAGGTGCGAGTACAGGCTGTCGATCGACAGGCCGAGCAGTTCGCAGTTCATGCCGCGGAAGGTCTCGGCGTGTTTCTGGAATCCGATGAACTCGGTGGTGCAGACGGGCGTGAAGTCGGCCGGGTGCGAGAACAGGATCAACCACTTGCCTTTGTAGTCGGCAAGCGTGCGGTCACCGTGGGTGGTCTTGGCGTTGAAGGCCGGGGCGGCTTCGTTGAGGCGGGGGAAGGTGGCGAGGTTTTCCATGAGGTACTCCATTCAGGTCGGGTTTCGGAAGAACCGGGAAAGCAGGATGGCTTGTCCGATGAATGAAGTCTATGGATGTGTGTCTGGCAATAGATTGCGTTTTATCAAGCAGGCCATTGGCAGTTCCACCCGCGTCGATAGCCGGCCTTTTCCCTGTACAGAACAAGGGCTTCGGCGGGGGATCGCTCAGGCAGGTGCGTTCGCCGCTTCGGTCGTGATCACCCCGCCGCCCAGGCAGACCTCGCCGTCGTAGAGCACGGCGCTCTGGCCCGGCGTCACGGCCCACTGCGGCTCGGTGAAATGCAGCGTGATGCCGGTGGCGTCGGTCTGCAGCGTGCAGGGCGCGTCGGCCTGGCGGTAACGCGTCTTGGCCGCGATGTCTGTGAGCAGCGGCGCCTCGCCCGCGACCCAGCTCAGGTCTTCCGCGCGCAGGCTGGGCGAGAGCAGCCAGGGGTGGTCGTGGCCCTGCACCACCCAGAGGGTGTTCTTTTCCATGTCCTTGCGCGCGACGAACCAGGGTAGATGCATGCCGCCATCCGCATCGCCAGGCGATGCCGGGATCAAAGAGAGGTCAGAGCCGTCTTCGCGTCGCTTCGCTTTGCTGCGCGGATCCGACCCCTTTTTGATCCCTCCGATGCCCAGGCCCTGGCGCTGGCCCAGCGTATAGAAGCTCATTCCCACGTGCTGACCGATGGTGCGGCCATTCGGATCCTTGATCGGTCCCGGCTCTTTGGCGATGTAGCGGTTCAGGAAATCGCGGAACGGCCGCTCGCCGATGAAGCAGATGCCGGTGCTGTCTTTCTTCTTTGCGTTCGGCAGGCCGATCTTTGCGGCGATGCGGCGCACCTCGGTCTTGGGCAGCTCACCCACCGGGAACAGCGTCTTGCTCAGTTGCGCCTGGTTGAGCCGATGCAGAAAGTAGCTCTGGTCCTTCAGCGGGTCCAGGCCCTTGAGCAGTTCGTGTTTACCCGTCAACTCGTTCAGTCGGACGCGCGCGTAATGCCCGGTCGCGATCTTCTCGGCACCGAGTCGCATCGCGTGGTCCAGGAAGGCCTTGAACTTGATCTCGGCGTTGCACAGGATGTCGGGGTTGGGCGTGCGCCCGGCCTGGTACTCGCGCAGGAACTCGGCGAACACGCGGTCCTTGTACTCGGCGGCGAAGTTGACGTGTTCGATCTCGATGCCGATCACGTCGGCCACCGCGGCGGCGTCCACGAAGTCGATGTTCGACGAGCAGTACTCGCCGTTGTCATCGTCCTCCCAGTTCTTCATGAAGATGCCGATGACCTCGTAGCCCTGCTGCTTGAGCAGGTGCGCGCTCACCGCGGAGTCCACCCCACCGCTCAAACCGACCACCACACGCTGTTTGTTTGCCATGGCGGGATTATCCCGCCGCCGGCGTGTCCGGCAGGTGCGTGGGGTTCAGCCGAGCATGGCCTTCCACATGCCGTTGCCCCAGCTGGTGGCGGCGGCGCCCGAGCGGGCGTTGTGCTCGGGGTCCACCGTGAACTTGAGCCTGGGCGCCTCGCCGGGCGCCACGCTGGATGTGACGTTGATGTTGATCGCTTCCTTGTGCGTCACGTTGGCCCAGCAGATGCCCAGCGGCAGATCGACAGCGCCCGCGGACGGTGCAGCGGCCTTGCCGGTGATGCGGCCCAGGATCGCCTCGGCCACCTGCTGGCCGCTGCCAAAAGCCACATGGCCGCTCTTGGGCAGGGGCGTGCCTTGTGAATCGCCGATCACGTACACGCGCTCGTCGGCCTGGCTCTGGAAGCTCGGCAGCTTCACCGCGGCCCAGCGTTCGCCCAGGCCGGCCTGGCGGATCATCGCGGGCGCGCGCATCGGCAGGATCAGGTTGGCGTGCGCGAACGGGATGTCGCCCGCCGAGGTGGCGAGCTGGCGCCTGCCCATGTCCACCGCGCGGATGTCCACCTCGGGCATGTATTCGATCTGTGCCGCGTACAGGCTCTTCATGCTGTTCAGGATCGGCTTGGCGATCGGCAGCGGCATCGGGTTGGGGTTGGCATCGATCAGGATGATCTTGCCCTTGGTGCCGCGCTGCTTCATCTGCTCGGCGATCAGGAAGGCGCGCTCGTAGGGCGCGGGCGGGCAGCGGTAGGGTGGCTTGGGCGCGCTGATGACGAAGTTGCCACCCTGGGCGAGGAATTGATCCACCTGCTGGCGCACCGCCATCTGCTCGAAGGCGCGAAAGCCCACCGGCAGTTGCGCTCGCGCTTCGGCGTAACCCTGGATGCCGTCCTCCATGTATTCGACCCCGGGTGACAGCACGAGGAAGTCGTAACCCAGGCGCTGGGTGGTGGTCACCACCTCGCGCTTGGCGCGGTCGATCCCGGTCACACGCTCGCGCACGCGCCGCGCGCCCAACTGGTCGATGCGCGCGTAGCTGCGCTGGAAATCGCTGGCGGGCTGGAAGCCGGCGATGAAGTGCGCGCTCAGCGGGCAGGACATGAAACCCTCGTTGGGCTCGACCAGGGTCACGTCGGCGCCACCCGCGGCCAGCAGGCCGCGCACCGCACCCAGGCCGCCCCATCCACCGCCCACCACCACCACGCGGGGTTTGGCCGAAGAAGACACGGAAGCGCAGCCGGTGGCCAGTACGGCGAGACCGACGGCGCCGGCTTGAAGCACCTGACGGCGGCGGGGGATGACAGACACGGACATGGGAAAACCTCCTGATTGAACGAAATACTGAACGGGGTAGGGTTCATGCTAGGTGAGCCGATCTGGACTGGGAAAGCGGGCAAACCCCTAGGCACCCGGGGCATCGATCAAACCGTTTGCTCATGGCGACCGTCTCCATCGAACGATGCCGGCTCCCGGCGCTTCTAAAGTTCATCCTGTGCCGTACCACGGTGCTTCAACCGACAGGAACCCGACCATGACCCGCTGGCCCACGCTCTTCATCTCCCATGGCGCGCCCACCTTTGCCATCGATCCCGGCATCGCCGGCCCGGCGCTCACCGCGTTGGGCATGGCTTTGACGCGCCCGAAGGCCGTGCTGGTGGTGTCGCCACACTGGATGACGCGCGAGCCGCGCGTGGCCACCAGCGCCGCGCCGCAGACCGTGCACGATTTCGGCGGTTTCCCGCCAGCCCTTTACCAGTTGCAGTACCCCGCGCCGGGTGCGCCCGAGGTGGCTCAGCGCGCCATCGAGGTGCTGCGCGCCGCGGGCTGGGCGGTCGAGGCAGACCCCCAGCGGGGCCTGGACCACGGCGCCTGGGTGCCGCTGCTGCACCTGTTGCCGCAGGCCGACGTGCCTGTGTTCCAGGTCTCGCTGCCGGCGCGGCTCGACGGTGCGCGCGCCTACGCCTTCGGGCAGGCGCTGGCGCCGCTGGCCGACGAGGGCGTGCTCATCGTCGGCTCGGGCAGCCTCACGCACAACCTCCACGAAGTCCGTTTCGACGCTACCGGCGCCGATGCCGAGGACTACGCGCTCGAGTTCTCGGCCTGGATCACGCAGGCCGTGCTGAGCCGTGATCACACCCGACTGCAGCAGACCATGGCCGTCGCGCCGCACGCGCAGCGCGCCCATCCCACGCCCGAGCACCTGTGGCCACTGATGGTGGCCGCCGGAGCGGCGGGCGCCGAGGTGCCGGCCACGCGCATTGAGGGCGGCATCACCCACGGCGTGCTGGCCATGGACGCGTACCTGTTCGGCGCGATACCCGGTGCGGCTGCCGCGACGCCACAGGCCGCTGCGCTGGCGGCCTGAAGGGTGCTGCCATGCCACAGCCCGCCACGTCAAGCACCTTGCGCCTGCACGTCGGTGGCCCGTGGCGCAGTCGCGCCCTTGAGGCGCGATGGAGCCATTCAGGGGTTGGACCATGAGGCCATTTCGCTGACCACGGTCGATCGGTGGTGCCAGGCGCTTGCAGCGAGCGCCTGTCACACGCTTTTCACAGCCTTGACTTATTCTGGCCTTTACCGGATTCTGCGTGTCTGCAAATCCGGCGGGACCCGCAGTATGGCTCGCGGGCGACCCTTCTGTTCCGATCTGTCACACCCACTCTGAAAGCGAGTTCCTCCATGAAGAACAAGTTGTCCCCCATCGTTCTGGCCACGCTGATGCTGGCCGCTGGCTTCGCGCAGGCGCAAGACAAGACCCTGCGCCTGCTGACCTGGGGCGGTTACGCGCCCAAAGACGTGGTGGAGCAGTTCACCAAGGAGACCGGTTTCAAGGTCGAGGTGACCAACTCCAACAACGAAGAGATGATCTCCAAGCTGCGCGCCACCGCGGGCGCCGGCTTCGACCTCGCCCAGCCCAGCCAGGACCGCATCGCCGGCCCGCAGACCGAGTTCAAGATCTACAAGCCGCTGGATCTGTCCAAGATCAAGGCCGATCTGTTCATCCCGTCCATGCTCGACGCGACGAAGAAAAACACCACGGTCGGCGGCAAGGTCTACGGCCTGCCGCACATCTGGGGCACCGACGGCCTGGTGGTCAACACCAAGACCTCCAGGGCCACCGACTACGGCGACCTGTGCGCGGCGGAAAACGCCGGCAAGGTCAGCATGCGCCTGAAGCGCCCGACCCTGATCGCCATGGCCTTCGCCTCCGGCAAGGACCCGTTCGCCCTTTACGGCGACGCCAAGGCCTACAGCGCGCTGATGGACGACATGGGCAAGAAGCTCACCGAGTGCAAGAAGAACGTGAAGTTCTACTGGGACGGCAAGGACCAGTTGCTCGCCGGCATCCGCTCGGGTGAACTCACCACGGCCATGATGTGGGACACCGGTGGCTGGGAACTCAACAAGGCCAACCCCGACGTGAAATTCATCGCGCCGAAGTCGGGCGCGCTGGGCTGGGTGGACACCTTCGCCATCCCCGCCAAAGGCCGCAACGACGCCGCCGCCTACGCCTGGATCAACTTCAACATGCGCCCCGAGATCGCCGCCAAGGTGGCGTCCTCGGCCGGCAACTTCACCGCCAGCCAGGGCGCCGACCAGATGATGGACCCGGTGCTCAAGAAGCAGTTCGCCGACAGCTTCCCCGAAGCCGCGCTGAAGAACATCAAGTGGTACCCGGCCGTGCCGGCCGGCATCGAAGACATCGAAGGCCGCGTGCTCGACCGCGTCAAGGCCGCGCAGTAAGCCGTGGCGGTGCCGGCACCGGCCGCGGCGGGCAGCCACGCCACCGCCCCCGATCTCGACATCCGGTCCGTGCGCAAACGCTATGGCGCGTTTGCGGCGGTGGATGACCTGAGCTTTTCCGTGCGGAGGGGCTCGTTCTTCTCCATCCTCGGCCCCTCGGGCTGCGGCAAGACCACGCTGCTGCGCATGATCGCGGGTTTCATCGAACCCGATGCCGGCGACATCGTGATCAAGGGCACCTCCATGCGCCGTGTGGCGCCGAACCGGCGCCCGGTCAACATGGTGTTCCAGCACCTCGCGCTGTTCCCCATGATGAGCGTGGGCGAGAACATCGCCTACGGCCTGGAGCGCCGTGGCGTCAAGGGCGCCACCGCCAGGGCCAAGGTGACCGACATGCTCCAGCGTGTGGGCCTGCCCGGCAGCGAAGACAAACGCATTCACCAGCTTTCGGGCGGGCAGAAGCAGCGCGTGGCCATCGCGCGCTCGCTGGTGCTGGAGCCCGCGCTGCTGCTGCTCGATGAACCGCTGGGTGCGCTCGACCTCAAGCTGCGCGAGCACATGAAGGTGGAGCTCAAACAACTGCAGGCCGAGGTAGGCACCACCTTCGTCTACATCACGCACGACCAGTCGGAAGCGCTGGTCATGTCCGACCAGGTCGCGGTCATGAACCACGGCCGCTTCGAGCAGCTGGGCACGCCGCAGCAGCTGTATTACCAACCCGCCACCGCGTTCGTGGCGGGCTTCGTCGGCAACAACAACCGCTTCGAAGGCACGATCGAATCGCGCAACGGCGAGCAGGTGCTGCTGCGCACGGCCAGTGGCATGGGCCTGTGGTCGCAGCGTGTGGGTTCGCTGGACGTGGGCCAGTCGGCCATCTTGTTCATCCGCCCCGAGGCCATCGAAATCGGGCGCAGCCCGCGCGAGCTGCCCGAGGGCGAACCGGCCTGGAGCGCCACGGTGCAGAGCGTGCTGTTCGATGGCGGCAACTCCACCGTGCTGGTGCTCGAAGACAAGAGCCAGACGCCGCTGCACATCGCGCTGCCACTGACGGGCCGCCTCGCGGATCTGAAAGCCGGCGAAACCGTGCACTTCGGCTACCAGCCTTCCCAGGCCTGGTGCTTTGCGGCCTGACGCCATGGGCCCGTCCACACACCGCCGCTGGATGCTCGGCTTGCTGCTGGCACCGGCCGGGCTGTGGCTGGTCGGGCTGGTGATCCTGCCGCACGTGGAGCTGCTGCTGCTCTCGCTGCAGGCGCGGGTGGGCCCGGGGGAGTACGCGGCCAGCCTGGACCAGTACCGCACCTTCGTCGACGAGCCGCTGTACTGGAACACCTTTGTGCGCACCGCGGTCATCTCGGTGCTGGCCACGGTGATCACGCTGCTGCTGGCGTTCCCCGCCGCCTGGTACATCGCCAAGGTGGCGCGCGGGCGCCTCAAGATGGTGCTGCTGGTGCTGTGCCTGCTGCCGTTCTGGGTGAGCGAGATGGTGCGCACCCTGGGCTGGCTGATCCTGCTGCGCGAGACCGGCGTGGTCTCGGGCCTGCTGCAGGCCGTGGGTCTGGCCGATCAACCGGTGGAGCTGCTGTACCACGACGCCACCATCCTGGTGGGCCTGGTCTACGCCTCGCTGCTCTTCATGGTGATCCCGCTCGTCAACAGCCTGGAGAGCCTGGACGACAGCCTGATCGAAGCCGCCTACGACCTGGGCGGCTCGACGGCCAACATCGTGCGCCGCATCGTCATTCCGCACGCTGCGCCCGGCATCGCGGCCGGCAGCATCGTGGTCTTCATGCTCTGCCTGGGCAACTACCTCACGCCGACCTTGCTGGGCGGCAAGAACTCGCTCTGGTTCACCGAGCAGATCTACACCCAGTTCATCACGCGCTTCAACTGGAACCAGGGCGCGGCGTTTGGTTTCCTGCTGCTGTTCCTCTCCAGCCTGCTGGTGTGGGCGGGTCTGAAGCTCACGGGGCAGCGCTTCGGCGCTGTCATGAAATCCTCTTGACGCCATGATCCCCAGCCTGCCCCGCCCCGCCTTGCAGCGCTTTGGCCTCGGTGCCTTTGTTGCCGGCTTCTTCGTGTTCCTGTTCGTGCCGCTGCTGGTGGTGGCGGTGTTCGCCTTCAACAACGCCGACTACCCGACGCCGCCGTGGATGGGGTTCACGCTCGACTGGTTCACCGCGGACAGCGACGCGCGCACGGGGCTGCTGGCCGACGCCGAGCTGCTGCAGAGCATGGGCGTGAGCGCCTGGGTGGCGCTGTGGGTCACGCTGCTCTCGGTGGGCGTGGGCACCTGCAACGCCTTCCTGCTGGAGCGCTTCGAGTTCCCGGGCAAGAACGCCATCGCGCTGCTGAGCATGCTGCCGCTGGTGATCCCGGGCGTGATCCTGGGCATCTCCATCCTCGCCTTCGCCAGCCGCATCGCCAACTTCGCCGACGAGACCTGGGGCCTGGAGCTGGACTTCCTGCGCCCCGGCCTGCCGCTGGTGATCCTGGGCCAGTTCTGCTACATCGTGACCATCGCCACGCTCACCATCTCGGCCAGCCTGCGCCGCTTCGACCGCACGCTCGAAGAAGCCGCCTACAACCTCGGCGCGAGCCGCCTCGCGGTGCTCTGGACCATCACCTTGCCCTACCTGCGCCCGAGCATGATCGGTGCCGCGGCCATGGCCTTCCTGATGTCGTTCGAGAACTTCAACACCACGCTGATGCTGGTGGGCTCGGACTCGCCGCTCACCGTGCTGATGTACAGCCGCATGCGCGAGGGCGCCACGCCGGTGCTCAACGCGATCAGCCTCTTCCTCATGGTGGCCTCGGCCCTGCTGGCGCTGATGCTGCTGTGGCGCAAGCCGTCGGCGCAGTGAGGTGCGCCAGACGGCTGTGTTGCCGCAGACCGGGATCAGGCGGCCTTGCGGCCCCAGAAAGCCATGGCCAGCAACAGCAGCGAGATGACGCCCAGTGCGACCAGCGTCATGTTGGGCACATAGAAGGTGGTGTAGACCTCCCAGCCCAGCGCCTTCAACAGGTCGGAAACCTGGGTGTAGATGCCCACGAGGTGGCCGCCCAGCGTGCCGGTGATGCCCAGCAGGGCGCTGCCCAGGAAGGCCAGACCGGCCATGACCCAGCGCGACAAGCCTTGCCACACGCCCTCGCCTCGGCGCCAGCGCACGAACAGGATGACAGCCCAATAGGCTACGGTCCAGCTGGCGAGCAGCACGTGGTTGCGGCCCAGGGCCGATGCGGAAATCGTTTCCCAGGGCCACACCATCAGGCCAATGGAAAACGCGATGATGCCGAACACCAGGCTGGCGCTGAGCAGCGGCACCAGCGCGTGGTCCACGGATTTCGCCAGCGGGCCGTCGGAAAATGCGCGCAGGAAGATGGCCAGGGTGGCGGTCATCCACAAAGCGATGGGAAAGTGAACCATCAAGACGTGATAAGCATCCATGATCAGACTCCTGTATTGCGCTTGAGCAACTGGTTGAGGGCAACACCGAACGCGGCGATCAGGGCGACTCCGGCGAACAGCGTCCAGCGCCACTGGTTGTAGATCTCGCTGGCAAACTCGGCTTCAATGCCGTAGTGCTTGAGCTGGTCCACGCTGTGGTGCGTGGTCACCGGCTGGCCCTGCTTGATGAATCTCGCGCCTGCGTGCTGGATGCCGTTGAGGTGCGGCCAGCTCACCTGCCCGGGGTAGAACAGCTCGACCGTGGTCCATTGATCCTTCCATGCCGGGACGTCGCCGTCGAAGCGTTGCGCCACGATGTTGGCCTCGCGTCCCAGACCCAGCGTGGCGGGCAGTGACACGTAGTGCCAGCGCCCGCCGGTGGCGTTGCGGTGGATGGCGAAGGCCACGGCATAGGCGCCCTGGTCCTTCAGGATCTTGTCGTCCAGTGGGTGCCCGGTGTCGAGCTTGCGCGTGAGCGTCACGTCCCAGTAGCCGTCGGCCCAGCGACCCTTGCCTTGCACAGCGATGTCGGCCATCGATTCTGCTGGCGTGCGCAGGATGCGCCGGGGCAGGGTGTCGCCGTTCTGCCACCCGGCGGCGGGATCAAAAGGTACCGCCTCGCCGTCGCGCAGGAAGTAGGTGCTGTCCTGCGAGACCTTGCCGCTCGCCACGTCGTCCCACTTCAGGGCCTTGTAGCTGGTGGCGGCGGCATTGAACATCAACTTGGGCTGTTTGAGTTCTCCGTCCCAGTTGCTGGCCGCGCTGCTCTTGCCTTCGTCGCCCAGCCGCGCTTCGGCGATCACCTGATCGTCGGACATGTTGATCGGGTTGGAACGATGACCGCGCCAGTGCCACAGGTCCAGGAAGTAGCCTGCGGCCCGCTGAGCCTTCAGCGTGTCTTCGGGCTGCACACTGGCCCAGTCGTTGATGTCGGTCCGCGTTTGCGGCAGGTGCTTGCTGACCTCTTCCTGCTTGAGCTTTTTGCCCAGGTAGGGGTGTGCCTTGACCTCGTCGCCCGCCGCATGCTTCGTGAAGGTGGCTATGCCCGGGCCAATCGCCAGGTAGCCACCGTAGCGAGCGAACTCGGGCACGCTGCCGTCGTCGAGCATCATGGCCACCCGGTCCTCGTGCAGGCCATCGGGTTCAGAACCTGCGACGGCCTTGCCTTTGGTGACCCACTTGCCGTCCTCGTACATGACGAGGTCGTGAAAGATGCCCGGCTTCTCGGCGGGCCAGCGGTAGCGGAAGAACATGTCGTTGCCGTTGTAGGCGGCCTGCACCTGCAGAGGCACGGTCAACTGTCTGGGGACGCTGATGTTGCGCTTGGGGTCATCGCGGATGACGCCGGTACCGTGCGTGATCCACGAGAGCAGCAAAGCACCGCCTAACAGCGCCACAGCGACCAGAAGGCCGCCTTGCGCGGTGGTTTTTTTCATGGGGGCTCCTTTGAAGATGAGCACCCAGCCTAGGCTTCAGTCGCAAAGCCTGGTTGATATTTGTCAAAAGTCGTCCGGTGCGACCGCGAAGCGCGAGTGGTTGAGCAACAGTGACGGGATTGGGTTTCCGATTTAAGGTTTACCTAACAATTGGTCGGGGAAATTCGGTGGATTTTTTCGAAAAGGTGCCGGGACTGCTTCCGGGGCGTTCGGGCCTATTCGGTTCGCGGGAGGCCGGAACCTTGTCCGTCTGAGACTTTGCGTCGTGGATGGTGGCGTGTTTGAATACCTCCCCATGACAACACGGTCCACACCTCAGGTCTGCCCCTCGGAGGTGGAATTCACCGCCATCCGCGCGCAGGGTGCGGGTGGGCAGAACGTCAACAAGGTCTCCAACGCGGTCCACCTGCGTTTCGCCATCCACGCCTCGTCGCTGCCCGAGGCCATCAAGGAACGCCTGCTGGCCCTGAGCGACCAGCGCATCACCACCGAAGGCGTGGTGGTGATCAAGGCGCAGACCAGCCGCAGCCTGGAACAGAACAAGGCCGAGGCGCTGGAGCGGCTGCAGGCGCTGGTGGACAGCGTGGCCACGCTGCCCAAGGCGCGCAAACCGACCAAGCCCACCTTCGGCTCCAAACAGCGCCGGCTGGAAGGCAAGGCCACGCGCTCGCAGGTGAAGCAGCAGCGCGGACGGGTGCGCGGCGTCGATTGAACGCCCGGCGCACCGTTTAAGCATTTTTTAGGATGTTCTTAAGCGCTATTTAGCAGCGCACCCGCGACCGGATTTTTAGACTTTCTTCCATGGCAGGCGGCGCATGGTGCGCCGCCGCCAGGCAGCAAACGCGGACCCGCTCCGCCCAAGGAAGTCTTCATGCAAGTCACCCAACAGGAAATGAACCAGCTGGCCGCGGCCAGCGCCAGCCCTTCGCGCGAAAACCTCTACGCCGGTATCCACAAGGCGCTGCGCGCCGTGATGGCCGACACCCTGCTCGCCGTCGGCCGCGCCGACCCCTCGGACCCGCAGGATGTGGCCGACGCCAGCGGGCGCGTGATCGCGCTGATGGACCTCTGCGCATCGCACGTGCAACACGAAAATGCGTTCATGCACCCGGCGATCGAGGCGCGCACGCCGGGCGTGAGCGGCGAGGTGGCGCAGGACCATGTGGAACACCTGCACCACATTCAGCGACTGCGGGCGGCGGCGCAGCAACTGCCGGCGCTGGACGCGCAGCTGCAGGCGGGCGCCCTGCACGCGTTGTACCTGGATCTCTCGCTCTTCGTGGCCGACAACCTGCAGCACATGCACATGGAAGAGACGCGGCACAACGGCGCGCTCTGGAGCGCCTACACCGACGTCGAGCTGCGCGCCATCCACGACGCGCTGTTGGCCACGGTTCCGCCGGCCGAGATGATGTTGGTGATGCGCTGGATGCTGCCGCAGATGCACGCTCTGGAACGCCTGCAGGTGCTCGGTGGCATGCGCCAGGGCGCGCCGGCGCCGGTGTTCCAGGCGGTGCTGAATGTCGTGCAGCCGCACCTGAGCCCGCGCGACTGGGCCAAGCTCACGCAGGGCCTGGGGCTGCCCGCGGTGCCGGGGCTGGTGGAGGCGTGATCCGCTGCGTGTGACATGGCGCCCGAGTCAGGACCAGCGCGGAATCGGCTCTGCCGGGCCGCTGCTGGCGCCCCCTGGAGGGCGGCGCGCGAAGCGCGGTGGGGGTGGTCAGGCCACCGCCTGGAGCTCGACCGGCCCGCCCACGCACAGGCGGAAGCGCCCGCGGCCGGTCTTCTCGATGCAGAGCTTCGGGCACTGCTCCTGCAGGCGGCGCGAGAGCAGCAGCAGGCGCGCTTCGAGGTTGTCGGCCACGTCGGGCAGGCCCAGCGAGGCGTCGAGCCGCAGCTCGCGGTTGCTGAACTCGCTGCGGCCGCTGCGCTGGTGGTCCCGCAGCAGCTTCCACAGAATGGCGCCGGCCACGCCCTTGATGAGGTAGGCGTTGTCGATGAAGACGCTGCCGTTCGCCGGGTAGTAACGCACCTGCAGCGCCGGTCCCTGGGGCAGGGCGGCGAGTGTGGCTTGGCCGTCCCCGGTGGCTGCGGCGGCCTCCGGCTCTTCCTGCATCAGGTCGATCGCCGCCGCCAGCTGGCCGCCCAGCGTGACCAGCAGGTCTTCGTCTTCGAAACTGAAGCGCAGGTCCTGCGGACTTTCCACGAACAGCACGCCCAGCACACGGCCGGCCGAGCGCAGCGGCACGGCGAGCTGGCTGTGCGGTTCGGGCAGGCCGGGGTAGGGGATCTCGGTGCAGGCCGGTGCGTCCAGCAGGCCCCGGTCTTCGAGGCCGCTGCGCACCGCCTGGCTGTAGAGGTAGGCGCTGGTCATGTGCATGATGCGCACCGGCGTGCCCTCGCGCGCGGCCACGCCGATCACGCCGTCGCCCAGCGCGATCTCCGAGCCCACGCCCGAGGTGGCGTAGCCGCGGCTGGCCACGGTGTACAGCCGCTGCGTGGCGGGGTCGAGAATCAGCACCATGGCGTGCGGAATCTCCATGTCCTGCTCCAGTGTCTGCAGCGTGGCCTCCAGCGCGGCGGCCAGCGTGGTGGCCTGGGCCAGCCGCGTGCTGCCGCGGCGCAGCGCGCCCAGCAGGCTGCAGCGCGGTGCGGCCGCCGGCAGAGGCTGGCCGTCCAGACGCTCGATGTTCAGTACCTCGTACACGTCAGAGCCGCGCAGCACGAACACGCTGGCCATGCCGCTGTGCGAGGCAATGCCCGCGAGCTGGGCCTTCATGCTCTCGAACACCGGGCCACCGGTTTCGGTGCGCAGGTAGCCCAGGTGCAGGCGGTAGAACTGCGCGGTCACCGGGTGCAGCAGCAGCACGGTGGCGCGCGGGTGGGCCAGGATGTTCTGGCGTGTCTTGTTGAAGAACTGGAACGACAGCGCCACGTGCCGCTCGTCCATGTAGAACACCTGCGAGATGTAGGCCACGTTGGGCGTGCCGTCGGCCGCGCTGGTGGCCATGATGGCCGGGATGGCGCCTTCCAGGCAGGGGCGCACCTCGCCGAGGGTGACCGCGTTCATGGGGTCCCCTGCAGCGGCTGGCCGGCGTTCGGGCCCGGGGTCTGGTCGAAGGCCTGCGACGGCGTGAACTCGATCGCGCTCAGGTCGTCGAAGCGGTGCGCCAGCACGGCGGCGGCAAAGCCGGGCGCGAAGCCGATGCGGCCCAGTTCGTCCTGCATCGCCTGCAGGTATCGCACCAGCGCAGGGGCATCGTCCGCCGTGACCTCGCGCAGTCGCGCCTCGCGGGACTTGACCTGGACGGTGCGGTGGCTGTGCGGTTCGCTGAACACCACGGCCACGCGTCCGGTGCTGGCCACGTCGCGCAGCAACTGGGTGGACTGCTGGCGGTTGAGGAACACCGTGATGCGGTCCCCCTGCGGGCTGATCTGGCTGCCCACGGCACGCATCAGGCTGGGCGTGAGGTCGTGGCCGCAGGAACTGACGATCACCGAGACCCCGCGCGCCATCATGGCCAGGTGATCCGGTGGCAGCAGCGGTGGGGCAGCGGGTGTTTCCACGGTGTGCGGGGCCTCGTGTCGGACAAGCACCGCATGATAGCCAGCCGCCCGCTCGCAGCCAAGCGGTGCGAGGCTGTCAGGCTGGTGGCTGCAACACCGAAGGATCGGTGAACACCAGGTCCACGGGGAAGCGTTGCCCGGCCAGGTGGTCTTCGATGCAGCGTTGCACCAGCGGGCTGCGGTGCCGGTCGGCGCTGGAGCGGATCTCGTCGGGCGTCATCCACAGGGTGCGCACGATGCCGGTGTCGAGTTCACGGTCGGGCTGCTGCGGGCCGACATCACCGGCGTAGGCGAAGCGCAGGTAGGTGATGTCCTCGCCGGTGGCGGGGCGCTGGAAGCGCGAGAGGTAAACACCCACCAGCGACGTGGGTGTGAACGTGTAGGCGGTTTCCTCCAGCGCCTCGCGCGCAACGCCCTGCAGCGGGCTCTCGCCCGGGTCCAGGTGGCCGGCCGGGTTGTTCAGGCGCAGACCTTCCGGCGTGTGTTCTTCGACCAGCAGGTAGCGGCCGTCGCGCTCGATGATCGCGGCCACGGTGACGCTGGGTTTCCATCGGATGTTCATGCCGGCATTATCCCGGCCGACCGGTCGGGCGTTCCTTGAAACGGGAGGTCTTGCCACATCGTGAAATGTGCGCAAGGTCCAGTGGCCTGGTGTCGCCACCGCTGCGGGCACAAGTCCTTGTGCGACAAGGGTTTGCGCGCGCCGGGGCCGTGGGTTCCATCGGTTAAGCTGGCGCGCAATTCATCCACGAGCGAGCGAGGAATCCCATGACTTCTGGTGCAACGACCGACACCATCGCACCCACACCGCAGCGCATTGGCGTGCCGCGCGAAATTTTTCCTGGCGAAAAACGGGTCGCCACCGTGCCCGAGGCGGTGGCCAAGCTGGTCAAGCTGGGCTTTGCCGTGGTGGTGGAAAGCGGCGCCGGCGAGCTGGCCCAGCTGGGCGATGACGATTACCGCGAAGCCGGTGCCAGCATCGCAGCCACAGCGGCCGAGCTCTGGAGCGGCAGCGACATCGTCTTCAAGGTGCGCGCCCCGTCGCCCGACGAAGTGGCGCTGATGCACGCTGGCCAGACGCTGATCGGTTTCATCTGGCCGGCCCAGAACCCGGAGCTGATGCAGCAGCTGGCGGCGCAAAAGGTCACGGTGCTGTCCATCGACGCGCTGCCGCGCACGCTCAGCCGGGCGCAGAAGATGGACGCGCTGACCTCGATGGCCGGCGTCAGCGGCTACCGCGCCGTGGTCGAGGCGGCCAACGCCTTCGGCCGCTTTTTCAACGGCCAGATCACGGCGGCGGGCAAGGTGCCCCCGGCCAAGGTCTTCATCGCCGGTGCCGGCGTGGCCGGCCTGGCCGCCATCGGGGCGGCCGCCAGCCTAGGCGCCATCGTGCGCGCCAACGACACGCGCGCCGAGGTGGCCGACCAGGTGGTCTCGCTGGGTGGCGAGTTCGTCAAGGTGGACTACGAAGAAGAGGGCTCGGGCGGCGGCGGTTACGCCAAGGTCATGAGCGAAGGTTTCCAGCAGGCCCAGCGGGCCATGTACGCGCAGCAGGCCCGCGAGGTCGACATCATCATCACCACCGCGCTGATCCCGGGCAAGCCGGCGCCCAAGCTGATCACCGCCGAGATGGTGAAGAGCATGAAACCCGGCAGTGTGATCGTGGACATGGCGGCCGAGCAGGGCGGCAACTGCGAGCTCACCGTGCCGGGTGAGGCGGTGGTGCGCCACGGCGTCACCATCGTCGGCTACACCGACCTGGCCTCGCGCATGGCGCGCCAGTCGTCCACGCTGTACGCGACCAACCTGTTTCGCCTGAGCGAAGAGCTGTGCAAGACCAAGGACGGCGTCATCAACGTCAACATGGACGACGACGCCATCCGCGGTCTGACCGTGGTCAAGGACGGCGAGATCACCTGGCCGGCCCCGCCGCTGGTCGCGGCACCGAAGCCGGCGCCCAAACCCGCCGCCGCGCCGGTGGCGAAGAAAGGCCATGGCCACGGTGAAGCTTCCGGCCCGATGCCGGCCGGCAAGCTGGCGATCGTGGCCGGTGTCACCACCGTGCTGTTCGCGCTCGTGGGTGCGACCGCACCCGCCGAATTCCTGTCGCACTTCACGGTGTTCGTGCTGGCCTGCTTCGTCGGCTACATGGTGGTGTGGAACGTGAAGCCCGCGCTGCACACGCCGCTGATGAGCGTGACCAACGCCATCAGCTCCATCATCGCCATCGGCGCGCTGGTGCAGATATCGCCCATGGCCAACGCGGCCGAGCGACCCAACACGCTGATCATGGCTTTGGCTGCACTGGCGCTGGTGCTGACCGCCATCAACATGTTCGGCGGCTTTGCCGTCACCCAGCGCATGCTGGCGATGTTCCGCAAATAAGAAGGAGACCCTGAATGTCTGCAAGTCTGGCCACGGTCTCCTACATCGGAGCGACCATTCTCTTCATCCTCAGCCTGGGCGGCCTGTCCAACCAGGAAACCTCGCGCCGCGGCAACCTGTACGGCATGGTCGGCATGGCGCTGGCCGTGGCGGCCACGGTGTTCGGCCCGCAAGTCACCATGGCCGGCGTGCCCTGGATCATCGGCGCCATGGTGGTCGGTGGCGCCATTGGCCTGACCGCCGCGCGCAAAGTGCAGATGACCCAGATGCCTGAGCTGGTGGCGCTGATGCACAGCATGGTCGGCATGGCCGCGGTGCTGGTGGGCTACGCCACCTACGTCGACCCGGAGGCCACCAAGGGCTTCGAGGGTGCGGCGCACACCATCCACGCGATGGAGATCTACATCGGCATCTTCATCGGCGCGGTCACCTTCTCGGGCTCGGTGATCGCCTTCGGCAAACTGTCGGGCCGTATCGGTGGCAAGCCGATGCTGCTGCCCGGGCGCCACTGGATGAACCTGGCCGGTTTGCTGGCGGTGATCTATTTCGGCCGTCTGTTCCTGCAGGCCGAGACGCTGCAGGACGGCATGCTCCCGCTGTTCGTGATGAGCGCCATCGCGCTGCTGTTCGGCATCCACATGGTGATGGCGAGGAAAAGCTCGGTCGTCTGGTTGGCCGGATCGGCGACGATGTAGCCGATGCCGCCGACGATGGCGAGCGCGAGCGCCGCATTGATGACATGACGGCCGGGCAGCATGATCGGCGCGCCCGACATGTTGCCGTTGAGCTTCGCGAAGGCGATGAGCGAACCGGAGAAGGTGATCGCGCCGATGGCGACGCCGAGACCCATTTCAATGAGGTTCGCGCCGTGGATGGCGTGATAGGCGCCGATGCCATAGGCCTCGGGCGCGAGGAACGCCGACCAGGCGACGAAGACCGCCGCGAGACCGACCAGCGAATGGAAGGCCGCGACGAGCTGCGGCATCTGCGTCATGGCGATGCGCCGCGCGATGACGGCACCGATGCCGCCGCCGATGGCGAGGCCGACGACGATCAGCGTCCATGTGAGCGTGTTCTGCGCCTGCAGCACGGTGAGCGTGGTGACGATCGCGATCGTCATGCCGATCATGCCGTAGGTGTTGCCCTGACGGGAGGTCTCGGGCGAGGACAGGCCGCGCAGCGCGAGAATGAAAAGAACCGCTGAAACGACGTACAGCAGGGCCGCTATGTTGGCTGACATGTTCGTGGCCCTCTCAGCGCTGCTTTTTCTTGTACATGGCCAGCATCCGCTGCGTGACCAGGAAGCCGCCGAAGATATTGACGGCGGCAAGGACCACGGCGACGAAGCCGAAAATCTTGGAGAGCCAGCCGCCCTCACCCGCCAGCGCGACATCGAGGCCGACGGCGGTGAGCGCGCCGACGATGATGACCGACGAAATGGCATTGGTGACGGACATGAGCGGCGTGTGGAGCGCGGGTGTCACGCTCCAGACCACGTAGTAGCCGACGAAGATCGCGAGCACGAAGATCGCGAGCCGGAAGATGAAGGGATCGATTGCGGCCGCTTCCATCAGTTGCCTCCCTCGCGAAGTGACGGATGCACGACCTGACCGTCCCGGGTCAGGCAGGTGCCCGTGATGATTTCGTCTTCCCAGTTGATCGCGAGCGCTTTCGTCTCCTTGTCGATCAGGGGCGTGATGAAGTTGAGCAGGTTCTTGG
>JAURYH010000028.1 GCA_030653975.1 Hydrogenophaga sp.
CAGCAGGGCCTGCATCGCTACATCCACTACTACAACCACCACCGAATCAAACTCAAACTAAAAGGCCTGAGCCCAGTTCAGTACCGGACGCAGGCCTTGAGCTCCTAACCTTCAACTGTCCAACTTCTTGGGGTCAGTTCAGAGTCCAGCGGGTTTTTTTGTTGCCCGGCTCCTGGAACCCAAAGGCACCAGGAACTTCAGATCAGTTGTTTTCCGACAACTGATCGAGGATGGCCGGGTTCTCCAGCGTGGAGGTGTCCTGGGTGATGGCTTCGCCCTTGGCGATCGAGCGCAGCAGGCGGCGCATGATCTTGCCCGAGCGGGTCTTGGGCAGGTTGTCGCCGAAGCGGATGTCCTTGGGTTTGGCGATCGGGCCGATCTCCTTACCCACCCAGTCGCGCAACACCTTGGCAATCGCCTTGGCCTCGTCGCCGGTGGGGCGTGAGCGCTTGAGCACGACGAAGGCCACGATGGCTTCGCCGGTCAGGTCGTCCGGGCGGCCCACCACGGCGGCTTCAGCCACCAGGTCGGTCTTGCCGACCAGGGCCGATTCGATTTCCATCGTGCCCATGCGGTGGCCCGACACGTTCAACACGTCATCGATCCGGCCGGTGATGCGGAAGTAGCCGCGGTCAGGACTGCGCACCGCGCCGTCACCGGCGAGGTAGTAGCCCTTGAGTTCCTCGGGAAAGTAGCTCTTCTTGAAACGCTCGGGGTCGCCCCAGATGGTGCGGATCATCGAAGGCCAGGGCCGCTTGACCACCAGAATACCCCCCGCACCATTGGGCACGTCCATGCCGGCTTCGTCGACGATGGCGGCGGTGATGCCGGGCAACGGCAGCGTGCACGAACCCGGCACCAGCGGCGTGGCACCCGGCAGCGGCGTGATCATGTGGCCACCGGTTTCGGTCTGCCAGAAGGTGTCCACGATCGGGCAACGCTCGCCGCCGATGTGTTTGTAGTACCACATCCAGGCCTCGGGGTTGATGGGCTCACCCACCGAACCCAGGATGCGCAGGCTGGACAGGTCAGAGCGCGCAGGGTGCACCTTTTCGTCGCCCTCGGCCGCCTTAATCAACGAACGGATCGCGGTCGGGGCGGTGTAGAAGATCGTGCACTTGTGGCGCTCGATCATCTGCCAGAAACGGCCGGCGTTCGGGTAGGTGGGCACACCTTCGAACACGATCTGGGTTGCGCCAGCGGCCAGGGGGCCGTAGGCCACGTAGGTGTGGCCGGTGATCCAGCCGATGTCGGCCGTGCACCAGAAGATGTCGCTGTCCTTCAGGTCAAAGGTCCAGTTCATGGTCAGGTTGGCCCACAGCAGGTAACCGCCGGTGCTGTGCTGCACGCCTTTGGGCGTGCCGGTGGAGCCTGAGGTGTAGAGCACGAACAGCGGGTGCTCGGCGCCCACCATCACAGCCGGGCAATCGGTGGACTCGGCCGCCATCACCTCGTGCATGAAGCTGTCGCGACCGGCCACCATGTTGCAGGCGGTGGGCGTGCGCTGGAAGACGATCACGTCCTTGACGCACTCGCAGCCGCCCATGGCAATGCCTTCGTCCACGATGGACTTGAGCGGCAGTTCCTTGCCACCGCGCAGCTGGTAGTTGGCGGTGATCACCGCCACAGCGCTGGCGTTTTGAATCCGTTCCTGCAGAGCCTTGGCGGAGAAGCCGCCGAACACCACGCTGTGCGTCGCGCCGATGCGGGCACAGGCCTGCATGGCCACCACGCCTTCAATCGTCATGGGCATGTAGATGACGACGCGGTCACCCTTCTTCACACCCCTGGCCTTGAGCGCGTTGGCAAACTGGGACACCTTGGCCAGCAGCTCCTTGTAGGTCACCTTGGTCACTTCGCCGCCATCGGCTTCGAAGATGATCGCCGTCTTGTTCTCCACCGGCGTGCCCATGTGTCGGTCGAGGCAGTTGTAAGAGGCGTTCAGTTCGCCGTCTTCGAACCACGTGTAGAACGGCGCATTCGACTCGTCCAGCGTCTTGGTGAAGGGTTTGCTCCAGGTCAGTGTTTCGCGCGCGAGCCTGGCCCAGAAACCTTCAAAATCGTTTTCGGCCTCGGCGCAAAGGGCGTTGTAGGCGTCCATGCCCGAAATGCGCGCTGCCTTGCGGGTGGCCTCGGTGGGTTCAAAAACACGGTTTTCGACCAGGGTGGATTCAATCGACGACGAAGGCGCGGACATGAGCAGTCTCCTCAGGTGTTGTGGGAACAGGTAACACATGAATGTGCGCAAAGGCTCTTACGAGCCACTTACATGGACGCGACGGTCCCCAGCGCGCACCAAGCCGCCACTCTACAATGCCGCCAAAGCCCTGAGGCTCGATCGCCTTCTTCTGTACGTTCGCCCCCGGCAACACACCCATTTCCATGACCGCTCCCGTCAAAACTCCCGTCGCCATCCGCTCCCTGCCCAACCTGATTTTTGCCAGCCGCTGGCTGCAGTTGCCGCTGTATCTTGGCCTGATCCTGGCTCAGGCCATCTACGTTTTCCATTTCTGGGTGGAGCTGGTTCACCTGATCGAGGCGGCCTTCGGGAGCAAGGATGCGCTGGCCGCGCTGGTTCACAGCATCGGCTACAAGGAATCGGCCGATGTCACCTCGCTCAACGAAACCATCATCATGCTGGTGGTGCTGGCGCTGATCGACGTGGTCATGATCTCGAACCTGCTGATCATGGTGATCGTGGGTGGCTACGAAACCTTCGTGAGCCGCATGAACCTGGAGAGCCACCCGGACCAGCCCGAGTGGCTGAGCCATGTGAACGCTTCGGTGCTGAAGGTCAAGCTGGCCACCGCCATCATCGGCATCAGCTCCATCCACCTGTTGAAGACCTTCATCAACGCGGCCAACTACGATGAAAAGGTGCTCATGTGGCAGACCATCATTCATGTGGTGTTCCTGCTCAGCGCCATGGCCATCGCCATGACCGACCGACTGATGGTGCATCCAGCGACCAACACCCACTGATCGCCCGGACTCGCACAGGATGAAAAGCGGCCACCCGGCCGCTTTATTCGTTCTGCCTCCTGGGCAGCGTCAACGCCCGGTCATGTCGCCCGGCACCACCCACCGATCAAACTGCTCGGCGCTCACATGGCCGGAAGCCAGCGCAGCCTCTCGCAGGGTCGAGCCTTCCCGGTGTGCTTTCTTCGCAATCTCGGCGGCCCGGTCGTAGCCGATGTGCGGGTTGAGTGCCGTCACCAGCATCAAGGACCGCTCCAGCAACTCGTTGATGCGCGCGCGGTTGGGCTGGATGCCTGCAGCGCAGTGCGCGTCGAAGCTGGTCATGCCGTCGGCCAGCAAGCGCACGCTCTGCAGGAAGTTGTGGGCCACCATCGGACGGAACACGTTGAGCTCAAAATGGCCCGAGGCACCGCCGATGTTGATGGCCACATCGTTGCCCATCACCTGGCAGCACAACATGGTCAGCGCCTCGCACTGCGTCGGGTTGACCTTGCCCGGCATGATGGACGAGCCCGGCTCGTTCTCAGGAATCGACAGTTCGCCCAGTCCGCTGCGTGGGCCACTGGCGAGCCAGCGCACATCGTTGGCGATCTTCATCAGACTCGCCGCCAGCCCTTTCAACGCGCCATGGGCGTGCACCAGCGCATCGCAACCGGCCAGCGCTTCGAACTTGTTGGGTGCGCTCACCAGCGGCAGGCCGGTGTGCCGGGCCAGCTCGGCCGCCACCTGCTCGGCGAAACCCGCTGGCGCGTTGAGCCCGGTACCCACCGCCGTACCGCCGAGCGCGAGTTCGCACAGGTGCGGCAGTGCGGCGCGCACATGGCGCTCAGCGTGCACCAGCTGCGCCGCCCAACCCGAGATTTCCTGCCCCAACGTGAGCGGCGTGGCGTCCTGCAGGTGGGTGCGACCGATCTTCACGATGCCGTCAAAGTCCGTCGACTTGGCGGTCAGCGTGTCTTGCAGCGCGATCAGCGCCGGCAGCAATCGGTGGGTGAGTCCGTCCACCGCCGCCAGGTGCATGGCGGTGGGAAACACATCGTTGGACGACTGGCTGCGGTTGACGTCGTCGTTCGGGTGCACCAGCCGCCCCTCGCCACGCGTACCGCCCAACAGCTCGCTGGCGCGGTTGGCCAGCACCTCGTTGGCGTTCATGTTGGTCTGCGTGCCAGAACCGGTCTGCCAGATCACCAGCGGGAACTCGGCATCCCACCGCCCACCGATCACCTCTTCGGCCGCGGCCTCAATGGCTCGCGCCTTGTCGGGTGCCAGACCGGCAAGGCTCTGGTTCACCACGGCACAGGCCCGCTTGACCTGGACCAGCGCACCGATCAGCTCACGCGGCATCCGCTCTCCAGAAATGTCGAAGTGCTGCAGGGAACGCTGGGTTTGCGCCCCCCACAGGTGGTCCGCAGGCACCTCGATCGGTCCCATGCTGTCGCGTTCGGTACGGGTGTCCATGGTGGGCCTCCAGTCGTCAGCCGGTGAAAAGGCTGAGCCTGTCAAAATAACGGGCTGATCCCACCGTAGCAGACCTTGCGCCGCGCCACCAGCGTGGCACCCGTTGTCCACGTCAACCAAACAGCCCACGCCATGACCACGAGCATCCGCCAGAACGACCTGATCGAATCCGTCGCCGCCGCCCTGCAGTACATCAGCTACTACCACCCGGCCGACTACATCGCCCACCTGGCCCGCGCCTACGAACGCGAGCAGAGCGTCGCCGCCAAAGACGCGATCGCGCAGATCCTGACCAACAGCAAGATGAGCGCCACCGGCCACCGTCCGATCTGCCAGGACACCGGCATCGTCAACGTCTTCCTCAAGGTCGGCATGGACGTGCGCTGGGAAGGCTTTTCCGGCAGCCTGGACGACGCCATCAACGAAGGCGTGCGCCGCGGTTACAACCACCCCGACAACACGCTGCGCGCCAGCGTCGTGGCCGACCCGCAGTTCGACCGCAAGAACACCAAGGACAACACGCCGGCCGTGATCTTCACCGAGATCGTGCCCGGCAACACGGTGGAAGTGACCGTGGCCGCGAAGGGCGGCGGCTCGGAAAACAAGTCCAAGATGGTCATGCTCAACCCGGGCGACAACGTGGTCGACTGGGTGCTGAAAACCGTGCCCACCATGGGCGCCGGCTGGTGCCCGCCGGGCATGCTGGGCATCGGCATTGGCGGCACCGCCGAAAAAGCCGTGCTGATGGCCAAGGAAAGCCTGATGGACGACCTCGACATGTACGAGCTGCAGGCCAAGGCCGCCAAAGGCGAGAAGCTCAGCAAGGTCGAAGAGATGCGCCTGGAGCTGTTTGACAAGGTCAACGCGCTGGGCATCGGCGCGCAGGGTCTGGGCGGCCTGACCACCGTGCTCGACGTCAAGATCAAGATGTACCCCACGCACGCGGCCAGCAAGCCCGTGGCCATGATTCCCAACTGCGCCGCCACGCGCCACGCCCACTTCGTGCTCGACGGCAGCGGCCCGGTCTACATCGACCCGCCGAGCCTGGACCTGTGGCCCGACGTGGCCTGGACGCCCGACTACGTCAAGAGCAAGAAGGTGGACCTGAACGCCCTCACCGCCGCCGAAGTGGCGAGCTGGAAACCGGGTGACACGCTGCTGCTCAACGGCAAGATGCTCACCGGCCGCGATGCCGCGCACAAGCGCATCCAGGACATGCTGGCCAGAGGCGAGAAGCTGCCGGTGGACTTCACCAACCGCGTCATCTACTACGTCGGCCCGGTTGATCCGGTCAAGGGTGAAGCCGTCGGCCCCGCCGGCCCCACCACCGCCACCCGCATGGACGGTTTCACCGAGATGATGCTGGCCCAGACCGGCCTGATCGCCATGGTCGGCAAGGCCGAGCGCGGCCCGGTCGCCATCGAAGCCATCAAAAAGCACAAATCGGCCTACCTGATGGCCGTGGGCGGCGCCGCGTACCTGGTTTCCAAGGCCATCAAGACCGCCCAGGTCGTGGGCTTCGCCGACCTCGGCATGGAAGCCATCTACGAGTTCGATGTGGTCGACATGCCGGTGACCGTGGCGGTGGATGCGGGTGGAACCAGCGCCCACATCACCGGCCCGGCCGAGTGGAGCAAGCGCATCGCCTCGGGCGAATTCAAGGGCATCGCGGTGGCCGCCGCTTGAAGACCATCGGGGTCTTTGACAGTGGTCTGGGCGGCCTGAGCGTGCTGCACGCCCTGCTGCTCGAAATGCCGGATGCCCGCTACGTGTACCTGGCCGACGGGGCCTACACCCCCTACGGCGGACGCAGCACCGAGCAGGTGGCCGAGCGCGCGCACCGCATCACACAGCGCCTGCACCAGGATTACGCGGTCGACGCGCTGGTGGTGGCCTGCAACACGGCCACCGCCATGGCCATTGAATCCCTGCGCCAGGAGCACCCGGACTGGCCCATCGTGGGCGTGGAACCGGCACTCAAACCCGCGGCCGCGCTCAGCCGCAGCGGACACATCGGCGTGCTCGCCACGCGCGGCACGGTCGAGAGCGAGCGCTTTGCACGCCTGCGCGCCCGCGTCGAGTCAGAATCCAGACACCCACTGCACTTCAACTGCCAAGCCTGCGATGGCCTCGCCGACGCCATCGAGCGCGGCGACGAAGCCACGACACGGGTGCTGTGTGCACGCTACCTAGACGCCTTGCGCGCCAATGCCAACACCCCGGCACCCATGGACACCCTGGTACTGGGCTGCACGCACTACCCGTTCGCGGCCGACATCCTGCAAGCGCTGTCGGGGCCTGACGTGCGTCTGGTGGAAACCGGCGCTCCGGTGGCACGCCGCACGCGCACGGTGCTGGGTCTGCCCGAGGCCAGCGCAGTTGTGAGCGGCACGCCGCAGATCACGCTGCTGTCCACTGGCGACCCGGCACCGCTGGCGCAAGCGTCGACCCGCTGGCTCGGCACCACCGTGGGTGCGACACATCTGGACTTGTGATCAGGCGCGCAAACCGCTGCGCAATGCAGGCATCAGCCGTTCGCCGCGCCAGGGCCCGACAAGGCGGCCTGGCGCCCCCGCTCCATGTTCACCGGCAGCAGCAGAACGAGCCCGAGCAAAAACAGCAGCGCCGTGAACCCGATGGCCAGCCGCTGGTTGCCCCCGGTGGCCCAGGTGATGACCCCGTAGCTCAACGGCCCGATGATGCTCGCCAGGCGCGTGGCGAAGGTCCACAGTCCGTAAAACTCGGCCAGTTGCTTCGGGGGTGCCAGCATGCCCGCCATGGCGCGACCGGACGACTGGCTGGAGCCCATGCACAGCCCCGCGATCGCGGCCGCGTACCAGAAACCGCCTTTGGTGGTGGTGAGTGCGGCGATGATGCAGGTTGCGATCCAGCCGACCAGGGTGATGCCCAGTGCGAGCTTGTGACCCAGCCGGTCCTGCCAATAGCCAAAGGCAAACGCGCCCAATGCCGCCGCAATGTTGAGCACAAAAATCAGCACCATGGTTTCCTGCTGAACAAAGCCGATCACCTGTTCGGCGTAGATGGCCGCCAGCGTGATGGTCACGGTCACGCCGCCCTGGTAAGCCGCCGCACAGGCCAGCAGCCACATGAAGTCACGGTAGCGCCGGGCATCGATGTAGGTGGCGCGCAACTGCGCCAGCGATCCCATGAACCCGCCGGCCACGGTGTCCGCCCGCGGGACCGCGCGCTCCCGCAAGAGACTGAAGGTAAAAAGGGCCGCCACGGCGAAAAGGCCCGCGGTGATCAACATGGTCACGGGAACGAACTGCGCCGCAGCCTGCCCTTGGCCCTGGGCATGGATCACATAGGCCAGACTCAGGCCGAGCGCCAGCATGCCACCGAAGTAGCCAAAGCTCCAGCCCCAGCCGCTGACCCGGCCCATCGCTGCCGGACGGGCCAGTTCGGGCAGGAACGCGGCAATCAGGGACTCGCCCCAGGCGAAGCAGACATTGGAAACAACGATCAACAGCACCGCCAGCGCCACCATCCCGGGCCCGATGAAAGCCAGTGCGGCCGTCGCCAGCACGCAGCCCAAGGTGATGAACAGCAGCAGCCGCTTCTTGGCGCCAAAGCGGTCAGCCCAGGCCCCCATGCCGGGCATGGTCACCATCACGATGGCATGCGACAGGCTGAGTGCCAGCGTCCAGGCAAACGTGGCCCAGACAGCGCCCCCGGCCACGGCGCCGACAAAATAGGCCGCAAACACCGCCGTCAGCACCACGGTCGTGTAGCCCGAGTTGGCGAAGTCGTACATGGCCCAGCCGAACACCTCGCGCCTGGACACGCCGGGGTTCAGGGCTTCGGTGGAAAACAGCGCCATCAGGGCCTCACGGGAGCACGCCGCGCCGATGACTCAAGGCCGGTGCCTGCGCTCAGCGCAGACCGCCGTTCCATCAGGCATGTGTCAGTGCAGATGGCGTGGCTTGCGCCCACCGCCGTGACCCGAGGAACCACCACCATGCCCACGTGGCGGGCGGCCCAGCTGCATGGAGTTGACGAGGGCATCAAAGCGCTGCGAGAACAGCTTGTCGATCGAGCCAACCACATCACCCAGTTCGGCCGCATCAAAGTGCCGCTCCATGATGTGCACCACATCCTGCACCAGCAGGTCGCGCTGCACCTGCATGATGGCTGCGGGCGTGGGGCCGACAAAACACATCATGAAGTCGTCACGCGCCTCTTCTTCCGAGGACTCGTCTTCTTCATCGAACTCGGTATCGTAGAAAGACACTTCAAGCGGCGCACCCGCCGATGCGATGTCGTTCAGGCCCATGCAGGCCTCTTCGATCACCTGGCGAAAATCTTCATCACCCGGCACCGTCCAGCACATCTGCAAGACGTGAGCTTCGGCGTCAAAGCGGATGCCTGGCTCGTCCTCGTAGCTGCTCTCGGCCGCTGCCGCCAGTGAGCGGGCACCGGCATACAGCCAGAGTGGCTTGAGCGCATCCTGAATCTGGCCGTAAGCCACATCCTCGCGCAATGGCACATCGCCATGCACGTGGATTTCAAAGGGTGCGTTGTATCGGGTCATGAAAACTCACTGTACCGGTGAAACCGGAAAAAGCCTAGGGGATGTGGTGCCTCGAACCGGGGTCGAACCGGTACGCCCCCTCACGGGAAAGCGGCGGATTTTAAGTCCGCTGTGTCTACCAATTTCACCATCGAGGCCAGCCTGCCATTGTCGCAGGTTCGCCAACAGCGCCGCCTCATGGACAGACGCCTGCGAACACTGCGGGCAACGGCCCCGTGACCGCCCTGAGCAGAAACGAAAAAAAGGGGAAGCGCAGCTTCCCCTTTTTTGATGTTGGAGCGGGAAACGAGACTCGAACTCGCGACCTCAACCTTGGCAAGGTTGCGCTCTACCAACTGAGCTATTCCCGCAATGCCTGATACCGACCAGTGACTGGAGGCGCGACCCGGAGTCGAACCGGGCTAGACGGATTTGCAATCCGTTGCATAACCGATTTGCTATCGCGCCCAATGCGATGAAACGGAGAACCCATTCATCGCAATCGACAAAAAAGGGAAGCTCGGCTTCCCTGATTCAAAACTGGAGCGGGAAACGAGACTCGAACTCGCGACCTCAACCTTGGCAAGGTTGCGCTCTACCAACTGAGCTATTCCCGCATGTTTCTGATGTTTGTCAGAAGCTGGAATTCTAGCGCAAAAAATGCCCTGTTTTCAAGCCCCGACAATTTTTTGGATCAGTGTTTCACCGCATCGGGTGCTGGCGTGGTCGCCGTCACCGTGGCAGCAGCCACCTGCGCGGCCACCTCTTCATCGGTCAGCGGTACCGGCTGCCGCTCCAGCGCAATGGCCAGTACCTTGTCGATCCATTTCACCGGCACGATCTCCAGACCCTGCTTCACGTTGTCGGGAATCTCGGCTAGGTCCTTCACGTTCTCTTCCGGAATGATCACGGTCTTGATGCCACCACGCAAAGCCGCCAGGAGCTTTTCCTTCAAGCCACCGATCGCCGTCACTTCGCCGCGCAAGGTGATCTCTCCGGTCATGGCCACGTCGGCACGCACCGGGATGCCCGTGAGCGAGGACACCAGCGCCGTGGTCATGGCCGCACCGGCGCTCGGGCCGTCCTTGGGTGTGGCGCCATCGGGCACGTGGATGTGGATGTCGCGCTTGTCGAACTGTTCGTCCTTGATGCCGAGTGACCGGGCACGGCTGCGTACCACCGTGCGCGCCGCTTCCACCGACTCCTTCATCACGTCACCCAGCGAACCGGTGCGTGTGATGATGCCCTTGCCCGGCATGATGGCCACTTCGATCGTCAGCAAATCACCACCGACCTCGGTCCAGGCCAGACCCACCACCTGGCCGATCTGGTTCTGCGCTTCGGCGCGCCCGTAGCTGTACTTGCGCACACCCAGGAATTCGCTGAGGTTTTCAGCGTCGACCACCACGGTCGGCGTGTACTTCTTGAGCAGCAGACCCTTGACCACCTTGCGACAGATCTTGGAGAGCTCACGCTCCAGCGAACGCACACCGGCTTCGCGGGTGTAATAACGCACGATGTCGCGCACCGCATCGTCCTTCACCTCCATCTCGCCTTCGCGGAGGCCGTTGTTCTTCAGCTGCTTCGGCAACAGGTAGCGGATCGCAATATTGGTCTTCTCCTCTTCGGTGTAGCCCGAGAGGCGGATCACTTCCATCCGGTCCAGCAGGGCTGGCGGGATGTTCATCGAATTCGAGGTGGCGACGAACATCACGTCGGACAGATCAAAATCCACCTCGACGTAGTGGTCGCCAAAGGTGTGGTTCTGCTCCGGATCCAGCACCTCCAGCAAGGCGCTCGACGGATCGCCGCGGAAGTCAGTGCCCAGCTTGTCGATTTCATCGAGCAGGAACAGCGGATTGCGCGTGCCGATCTTGGACAGACTCTGCAACACCTTGCCCGGCATGGCACCGATGTAGGTGCGGCGATGGCCGCGGATTTCGGCCTCGTCGCGCATGCCGCCCAGGGCCATGCGGACGTATTTGCGGCCGGTGGCCTTGGCCACCGACTGGCCGAGCGAGGTCTTGCCCACACCGGGTGGGCCCACCAGACACAGGATCGGCGCCTTGACCTTGTCAACCCGCTGCTGGACCGCGAGGTACTCAAGGATTCGGTCCTTGACCTTGTCCAGACCATAGTGGTCTTCATTGAGCACGGTTTCAGCGTGCGCCAGATCGTGTTTGATCTTGGTCTTCTTGCTCCAGGGCAGAGCCACGAGGGCGTCGATGTAGTTGCGCACCACGGTGGCTTCGGCCGACATGGGCGACATCAGCTTGAGCTTCTTGAACTCGGCATCGGCCTTCTTGCGCGCCTCGGCGGGCATCTTGGCGGCCTTGATCTTCTTCTCGATCTCTTCGATGTCGGCGCCCTCTTCGCCTTCGCCGAGCTCCTTCTGGATCGCCTTGACCTGCTCGTTGAGATAGAAGTCGCGCTGGTTCTTCTCCATCTGGCGCTTGACGCGACCGCGGATCTTCTTGTCGACGTTGAGGATGTCCACCTCGCGTTCGAGCTGTTCGAACAGGTTTTCCAGACGCTTGTTGACCAGATCCAGATCAAGCACGACCTGCTTGGATTCCAGCTTGAGCGGCAGGTGGGCAGCGATGGTGTCGGCCAGGCGGCCCGGATCGTCGATGCTGGAGATCGAGGTCAGGATTTCCGACGGGATCTTTTTGTTCAGTTTGACGTACTGGTCAAACTGCTGCATCACGGCACGGCGCAGCGCTTCAAGTTCGGTCGACAACATGTCGGCACGCTCGATCGCCGGATCCACCGGATTGACACTGGCGACAAAGTGGGTCTCACCGTCGGTAATCGACAAGACCTTGGCACGCTGAACCCCCTCCACCAGCACCTTCACGGTGCCGTCGGGCAGTTTCAGCATCTGCAGGATGGTGGCGATGCAACCCATCTCGAACATGTCCTCCGTGGAGGGCTCGTCCTTGGCGGCGGCTTTCTGGGCCACCAGCATGATGCGCCGCTCCGCTTCCATGGCGGACTCCAGCGCCTTGATGCTTTTCGGGCGCCCCACAAACAGCGGGATCACCATGTGCGGGAAGACCACCACGTCGCGCAAGGGCAGCAGTGGCAGGTCAACCGGCGTGCTGGGCAAAGGGGTTTGTCCGGACATTTCTCAACCTCAACAAAAGGGTCATGGGCAGATGCGGGCGCTCGACACCGGGCGCATCATCAATTAGGCATGCACTCACTCGCGCATGCCCGCTACCGTTCAGGCCTGCTTGGCCGCTTCGCGGTAGACCAGCAGGGGAGGCTTGTTCTCTTCGATGGTGGACTCGTCCACCACGACTTTCTCCACGTTGCTCATGCCTGGCAGATCGAACATGGTGTCGATCAGCGCGTTTTCCAGTATCGAACGCAGGCCGCGCGCACCGGTCTTGCGTGCCAGGGCCTTGCGGGCGATGGCTTTGAGGGCCGCCGGGCGGACTTCCAGCTCTGCGCCTTCCATGGACAGCAGCCGCGAGAACTGCTTGACCACGGCGTTCTTGGGTTCGGTCAGGATTTCGACCAGCGCATCCTCACTGAGCTCCGACAGCGCGGCAATCACCGGCACGCGGCCCACCAGTTCTGGAATCAGGCCGAACTTGATCAGGTCTTCGGGTTCGATTTCCTTGAAGGCGTCGGTCAGGCTGCGCTGCTTCTTGCTCTTGACCACCGCGCTGAAACCCATGCCCGAGGCCTCGGTGCGGTTTTCGATGATTTTTTCCAGCCCGGCGAAGGCGCCACCGCAGATGAACAGGATGTTGGTCGTGTCGACCTGCAGGAAATCCTGGTTCGGATGCTTGCGGCCACCCTGGGGCGGCACCGAGGCCATGGTGCCTTCGATCAGCTTGAGCAGGGCCTGCTGCACACCCTCGCCCGACACATCGCGCGTGATGGACGGGTTGTCCGACTTGCGGGTGATCTTGTCGATCTCGTCGATGTAGACGATGCCCTGCTGGGCACGCTCAACGTCGTAGTTGCAACTTTGCAGCAGCTTGGCGACGATGTTCTCCACGTCTTCGCCCACATAGCCGGCTTCGGTCAGCGTGGTGGCGTCCGCCATGACAAACGGCACGTTGAGCATGCGCGCC
The DNA here is from genome assembly GCA_030653975.1 of Hydrogenophaga sp. Classification (GTDB taxonomy): domain Bacteria; phylum Pseudomonadota; class Gammaproteobacteria; order Burkholderiales; family Burkholderiaceae_C; genus Hydrogenophaga. The sequence continues at coordinate 13,057 of JAURYH010000028.1, forward strand.
ATGGTCTGTGCCAGCAAGGTCTTGCCCGAACCCGTGGGACCGATCAGCAGGATGTTGCTCTTTGCCAGTTCCACCTCGTCCTTGCGGGCGGTCTGTTTGTGGCGCAGGCGTTTGTAGTGGTTGTAGACCGCCACCGCCAAAGCCCGTTTGGCCCCTTCCTGACCGATCACGTAACTGTCGAGATTGCCCTTCAGGTCGGCGGGCGTGGGCACGTCATCGCCCGACGCCTTGACCGATTCCAGTCCCGGCAGCTCGTCGCGGATGATGTCGTTGCACAGCTCGATGCACTCATCGCAGATGAACACCGAGGGCCCGGCGATCAGCTTCTTGACCTCGTGCTGGCTCTTGCCACAAAACGAGCAGTAAAGCGCTTTTTCACCGGAGGCGGCTTTTTTGTCGGCCATGAGATTTGGGGTTCAGAAAGACGGAGAGATGCAACGGGAACAATGATAGTTCAAGCCTGCAATGTGACAAATGCCGAAAAAGCACCTCTTTGGGCACGGATCAGGCGGTTCGGAGAAGATTCTGGACCGGTGGGCACCTTGACGGCCCCCATCAAGCCCATCGGCATCAGGCTGCGATAGCCCCACGCTTTTCGATCACCTTGTCGATCAGGCCGTATTCGGCCGATTCGGCGGCCGACATGTAGTAGTCGCGTTCCGTGTCGCGTGCAATGCGCTCCAGCGGCTGCCCTGTGCGTTCGGCCAGAATCTTGTTGAGCTGCTCGCGGGTCTTGAGGATTTCGCGGGCCTGGATTTCGATCTCGGTCGCCTGACCGCGGCTTCCACCTGACGGCTGGTGGATCATGATCTTGGAGTTGGGTAGCGAGAAGCGCTTGCCCTTGGTTCCCGCGGCCAGCAGGAAAGCACCCATGCTGGCAGCGAAGCCACAGCACAGGGTGGACACGTCGGGCTTGATGAAGTTCATCGTGTCGAAGATCGCCATGCCGGCGCTCACGGAACCGCCGGGCGAGTTGATGTAGAACGAAATGTCCTTGTCGGGGTTTTCACTCTCCAGGAACAGCAGTTGCGCGACGACCAGGTTGGCCGAGTGGTCATTGACCTCACCCACCAGAAAGATCACGCGCTCCTTGAGCAGGCGCGAATAGATGTCGTAGGCGCGCTCGCCGCGGCCCGAGGTCTCGATCACCATGGGCACCATGCCCAAGCCCTGAATGTCCATTGCGCTCATGCGTTTCTCCATGTGTTGATGCATAACATGCCACTACTGTAACCAACCTGCCAAAGCCGCCACACAGTCGCGGCTTTGGCCGAGGTATGCATATGGCGTGCCTGTTGAAAAAGGCAAGCGCCGGGGAACAAAAAAGGGCGGATTGCTCCGCCCTTTCCAGTCCTGACGTGACCGCGGATCCCGACCGGTGCCGCAAGCGACCCGACCGCTGACCCGCTGTGGGCCAATCAGGCCTGACCCATCAGCTCATCGAAGCTGATCGACTTTTGATTGATCTTGGCCTTGGACAGCACAAATTCGGTCACGTTGTTCTCGATCACGATGGCTTCCACTTCGGCCATGCGGCGGTTGTCGCCGGTGTACCAGCGCACCACGTCAGCCGGCTTCTCGTAAGAAGCAGCGAGCTCGTCGATGTGGGCCTTGATCTGCTCGGACGTGGCGTGCAACTCGTTGGCACGCACCAGCTCGGCCACCACCAGGCCCAGGCGCACACGGCGCTCAGCCTGGGGACGAAACAGGTCGTCGGGGATCGGTGCCTTGTCGGCGTCTTTCACTCCGCGTTGCTTCAGGTCGGCGCGGGCGCCTTCGACCAGGCGGTCCAGCTCGGCCTGCACCACCGACTTCGGCAGGTCCAGCTCGGCCTTGGCGGCCAGGGCATCCATCGCAGCCTGCTTGTTGCGGGCCTGCAGGCGGTGTTTGACTTCGCGCTCCAGGTTTTTCTTGATGTCGGCGCGCAGGCCTTCGACCGTGCCTTCAGCGATGCCGAGCGACTTGGCCAGCGCCTCGTCCACATCGGGCAGGTGGGCGGCTTCGATCTTGTTCACGGTGACCAGGAAGTCGGCGGTCTTGCCGGCCACGTCCTTGCCGTGGTAATCCTCAGGGAAGGCCAGGGGGAAGGTCTTGGACTCGCCCGACTTCATGCCGCGCACGGCGTCTTCAAATTCCTTGAGCATCTGGCCATCGCCAACGATGAACTGGAAGCCTTCGGCCTTGCCGCCTTCAAAAGCTTCGCCGTCGATCTTGCCGGCGAAGTCGATGGTGACGCGATCGCCGTCGACGGCGGCCTGGTCCTGCGCGCGTTGCGCAAAGGTGCGGCGCTGCTTGCGCAGGATGTCCAGCGTGCGGTCAATGGCGGCATCGTCCACTTCGGCCGAAATCTTCTCGACTTCAGCGGTGGACAGGTCTTCGATCTTGACCTCGGGGTACACCTCGAAGACGGCGTCAAAAGCCAGCTGGCCTTCGGGCGATTCTTCCTTTTCGGTGATCTTGGGCTGACCGGCGACACGCAGCTTGGCTTCGTTGGCGGCGGTGGCAAAGGCCTCGCCCACCTTGTCGTTCATGACCTCGTAGTGCACCGAATAACCATAACGCTGGGCCACCACGTTCATGGGGACCTTGCCGGGACGGAAGCCATCCATCTTGACATCGCGGGCCAGGCGCTTGAGGCGCTTGGACACTTCGCTCTGGATCACTTCGGCCGGCAGTGTCAGCGTGATCTTGCGCTCGAGCTTTTCCAGGGTTTCAACGGTCACGGTCATGGCTTTCTCCAAAAGGATGTCGGTCAACCAGCCACTCTGGCCAACCGGTAAGAATCTGTTCGTCTGTGAGGTGGTGCGCGGGGGGGGACTCGAACCCCCACACCATTGCTGGCGTCAGGACCTAAACCTGGTGCGTCTACCAATTTCGCCACCCGCGCGCCTGACACTCGGGCAAGTCACGGCAGCGGTTGAAGGCTGTGCAACTTGGAACCCTGCTTTTCGGCAACCTTCTATTGTAGCGGTTGCCCGCCCTCGCCTTTCACCTGTTGCCCATCGATGCCCAGTCGTTGCCGCAGCGCGCGCACCGCGCTGCCGGGCGTGGTCAGCACCGGCAGTCCCAGTGCCTGCTGCACCGCAGCCTGCGCACGCGCCATGCTGAACTGCGCCAGGGCGATCACGGTGCAGCCCTGTCGGGCCAGCGCCGCGGCGGCCAGCACCACACGGGCGTCGTGGGCTGCGGTATCGCCCCGGTTCAAAGACTCCATCGCACCGGCAGCGAGCTCGGCGCGCAGGTCCGTGCCAGGCGGGAACTCGGGAGGCATGGACGTCAGCGTCGGCGCAAACGAGGCGATCAGCCCGACCCGTCCGCCCAGCGCCACCGCTTCGGCCACCATGGCCTCGTTGGGCTTGAGCACCGGCATGTGCGGTCGGCGCAGCGCCACCGCCTCGATGCAGGGCCCGAAGGCCGAGCAGGTGAACAGGATGCCCTGCGCGCCCGTGCCCTCGGCGTACGCGGCCAGCGCTTCAAAACGCTGGTGCATGGCGGTATCGAGCCCCTGACCACCCAGTGCGGAAGTTCGGGCGAGGTCGGATGACAGGCTGTCATCGAGCAGGTTCATGCGCTGCGCCTGGGGCCATTCGCGCTCCAGCTCGGCGTTGATGGGCGCCACCGAGTGCATCAGCGCATGAATGAGCGCGATGCGCGTCACGCCGGCACGCCCTCGCGGGGCCGCCGGGCACGTTGCAGCCCCATCACCAGCAGCAACAAGACCATGGCAGGCAAGAACAACCACTCTTTGGCCGGGCGTTCAGCCGGCACTTCGGCCGACACGATGCGGAAGCCCTGCTCCATGCCCAGCTTTTCAGCCGGGCTGCCAAACTTCACGGCGGCGATCAGCAGCTCGTCGCCCTGCGCCATCACCGTCAGGCCCGCGTTGGCCATCCGCTCGCGCGCTGTGCCGGGTTGACCCAAGGGCAACAGCACCCCTTTGCGGATGTCCTTGCCATCCAGGTTCATGCCTTCGATCCAGATCCGCTTGCCCGCACCGGCCGGCGCTTGCTCGATGAGCGACGTCATCTGGGCGGCGGGCACCTCGTCAAACGGCGGATAGAGCATGTCCCACCAGAAACCGGGCCGGAACAAGGTGAAGGTGATCAGCAACAAGGCCAGGGATTCGTACCAGCGCGACTTGACCAGGAAAAAGCCTTGCGTGGCTGCGGCAAACACCAGCATGGCCACCGTGGCACTGACGACGGTGAGGATGAGGTGCAGGGGGCCGGACAGCCCGATCAACAATAACTGGGTGTTGAAGATGAACAGGAACGGCAGGATGGCCGTGCGCATGCTGTAGTAGAAGGCCGTGATGCCGGTCTTGATGGGGTCGGCGCGCGCAATCGCCGCCGCTGCAAACGAGGCCAGCCCCACCGGCGGCGTGACGTCGGCCATGAGGCCGAAATAAAACACGAACATGTGCACCGCGATCAGCGGCACGATCAGGCCGCTCTGCGCGCCCAGCTCCACCACCACCGGCGCCATCAGTGTGGACACCACGATGTAGTTGGCCGTGGTGGGCAGGCCCATGCCCAGGATCAGGCTGATGAGCGCCACCAGCACCAGCATGAGCATGAGGTTGCCGCCCGAGAGCAGCTCCACCAGTTCGGTCATCACCAGGCCCACGCCAGTGAGCGACACCGTGCCCACGATGATGCCGGCCGCCGCGGTGGCCACGCCGATGCCGATCATGTTGCGCGCGCCGGTGGCCAGGCCATCCACCAGGTCGGCAAAACCCTGCCGGGTGGCCGCACCCAGGCCACCGTGGCCGCGAAACACCGCGGTGATGGGCTTTTGCGTGAGCATGACGAAGATCATGAAGAGCGTGGCCCAGAAGGCGGACAGGCCTGGCGACATCTGCTCGACCATCAGGCACCAGATCAGCACCACCACCGCCAGCAGGTAGTGCAGGCCGGACTTCACGGTGGGCCCGGTTTCGGGCAGTTCGAACACGGGCGCGTTCGGGTCGTCCAGCTCCAGGACGGGCTGTCGGGCACCGAACCAGAGCAGGCCGACGTAGCTGGCCAGCAGACCGGCACCCACCACCCAGACGGCGGCATCGCCCATGACGGTCTTGATCCAGCCAATGCCCCAATACACCGCGCCGGAGAGCACGATGAATCCCGCCACCGTCATGGCAAACGACATCATGCGCTGCCCCGCCGTGGCGGTGCCGCGTCGCGGCAGGCCGACCATGTTGGCCTTGAGGGCCTCCAGGTGCACGATGTAGACCAGTGCGATGTAGGAAATGATGGCCGGCAGGAATGCGTGCTTCATCACCTCGATGTAGGGAATGCCGACGTACTCCACCATCAGGAAGGCGGCCGCGCCCATCACCGGCGGCATGATCTGGCCATTCACCGAGCTCGACACCTCGACCGCGCCGGCCTGGTCGGGCCGGTAGCCCACCCGCTTCATGAGCGGGATGGTGAAGGTGCCGGTGGTCACCACATTGGCGATCGACGAACCGGAAATGATGCCGGTGGCCGCCGACGACAACACCGCCGCCTTGGCCGGGCCGCCACGCATGTGACCCAGCAGCGCAAAGGCCGACTTGATGAAATAGTTGCCGGCACCCGCCTTGTCCAGCAGCGAGCCGAACAGCACGAACAGAAAGATGAAACCGCTGGACACCCCCAGCGCAACGCCGAACACGCCCTCGGTGGTCAACCACTGGTGGCTCATGGCGCGGTTGAGCGAGAACCCGCGGTGGGCAATCATGTCGGGCATGTAGGGCCCGCCAAAGGTGTAGCCCAGGAACACCAGCGCCACGATCACCATGGGCAGGCCCAGCACGCGCCGGGTGGCTTCCAGCAGCAACACGATACCGACCGCGCCGGTGTAGACGTCCATCGGTGTGGGCTGGCCGGGCCGGGTGGCCAGTTCCTTATAAAACAGGAACAGGTAGGCGGCACAGAAGGTGCCAACCAAAGCGAACACCCAGTCCGTGACCGGCACATAGGCGCGCGGCGAGCGCCTGAACGCGGGGTACGCCATGTACGACAGGAACACCGCAAAGGCGAGGTGGATGGCGCGGGTTTCGGTGTCGTTGAACACCAGAATACCCAGACTGAACGGCAGCGGCGAGGCGATCCAGAGCTGGAACAACGACCAGGCCAGCGCGACGGCCAGCAGCATGCGGCGCATCCAGGGACCGGGTTCGCGACCGCCGGTGTCGTTGTCGGCAACCAGCTGGTTGACATCGACTTCGGGTGCGGTGTGGGTTTTCATGCAGATCGGTGTGTTGTGGTTTTGAAGAAAGAGCAACAAAAAAGCCCTGACGAGTCAGAGCTTTTTTGCGGCGTCAGTCCGGCAGGACCTCGGCAGTCAGCCGGACCTTACATCCAGCCTTTTTCCTTGTAGTACTTCACGGCACCGGGGTGCAGCGGGGCCGACAGACCGTCCTTGATCATGTTCTTCGGATCGAGCGCAATGAAAGCGGGGTGCAGTTTCTTGAATTCGTCGAAGTTCTCGAACACGGCCTTGACCAGTTCGTACACCGCCACGTCAGGCACTTTGGCCGAGGTCACGAACGAGGCCAGCACGCCGTAGGTGGGCGTGGGGTTCGGGTGACCGGCGTACAGGCCGCCGGGGATGTTGACCTTGGCGTAGTAGCTGTTGGCCGCCACCAGCTTGTCCACCGCCGGGCCGGTCAGGGGAACCAGCCTGGCGCCGCAGGTGGTGATCGGGTCCTGGATGTTGGCGCTGGGGTGACCCACGCCGTAGAAGAAGCCGTCGATCTTGTTGTCGCACAGCGCGGCACCGTGTTCGTCGGCCTTGAGCTCGGCGGCCAGGCCGAAGTCGCTGATCTTGCCACCGCTGCTGGCCAGGTACTCGTCCATGGCGGCGCGCGTGCCCGAGCCCGGGTTGCCGACGTTGAAACGTTTGCCCTTCAGATCGTCAAATTTGGTGATGTTGGCTTCCTTGCGGGACAACACGGTGAAGGGCTCGGGGTGGATGGAGAACACCGCGCGCAGGTCGGTGTGCTTGCCGTCTTTCTCGAACTGTTTGGCACCGTTGTAAGCGTTGTATTGCACGTCCGACTGGGAGACGCCGAAATCCAGCTCGCCGGCCTTGATGGTGTTGATGTTCACCACCGAACCGCCGGTGGATTCCACCGAGCAACGGAAGCCGTGCTTGGCGCGGTCCTTGTTGACCAGGCGGCAGATGGCACCGCCCGCGGCGTAGTACACGCCGGTCACGCCACCGGTGCCGATGGTCATGAATTTCTGCTGCGCCTGAACGGGGGCCAGAGGGGCCGACAGCGCCAGCACGGCGGCAGCGAGCGAGAGGCGGGAAGCGGTGGCTTTCAGGGAAATGGTCATGCTGACTCCTTGTGATTGAACGTGATGGTCATGGAACCCTTGTGAGGTCAGGCCAGTGAGGGGACAACGGCAACGCCAGCGGGTGACCCGCTCAGCGCGCAGCAACGGTGTGCAGGCGGGTCTGCTGCAAAACGCCATGCTAACCCGCAACAACAGAGGGTCAGACCGGGTTTCACCTTGGTTTTCATATCTGTAATGGTTCAGCAGGAAAACTTATACATCAAGCCGGCTCTGCAGGAAAGTGCCCCTCAGGCGGTCGCGGCAATGGCCCGGTCCACGCTGACCCGCAGGCGCTTCACGATCTGGGACAGCTCGGCCTCGCTGGCGATGAAGGGTGGGGCCAGCAGCACGTGGTCACCGCTTCGCCCGTCCACCGTGCCGCCCATGGGATAGACCATCAGGCCTTCGGCCATGGCTTCGCTCTTGATGCGCGCGTGCAGGCGCCGCGCCGGGTGAAACCACTGTTTCGTGCCCCGATCGGCCACCAGCTCGATGCCCCAGAACAGGCCGCGCCCGCGGATGTCCCCCACGTGCGGGTGATCGCCAAAGCTGTCTTGCAGCAAGATCGACAACGCCTGCCCGCGAGACTTCACCTGGTCCAGCAGGCCATCGCGCTGGATCACGCGCTGCACCGCCAGCGCGGCTGCGCAGGCCACCGCATGGCCCAGGTAGGTGTGGCCATGCTGAAACAGGCCACTGCCTTGCCGGAACGCTTCCACCAGCCGGCCCTGCGCCAGCACAGCACCGATCGGCTGGTAGCCGCCGCCCAGGCCTTTGGCAATGGTCAGCAAGTCGGGCACCACGCCTTCCTGCTCGCAGGCGTGCAGCGTGCCGCTGCGGCCCATGCCGCACATCACTTCGTCGAGGATGAGCAGGATGCCGTGGCGGTCGCACAGCTCGCGCACGCCCTTGAAATACCCCGGAACCGGTGTCAGCACACCGGCCGTTGCGCCGCCGATGGTTTCGGCCACGAAGGCCATCACGTTCTCGCCGCCGAGCCGATCAATGGCCCCAGACAGCTCGGCCACGAGTCGCTGGCCATACTGCTCAGGCGTCTCGCCATCGCTGCGGTCCCGGTACTCGTAGCACGGTGCGACATGGGTCACATCGATCAACAGCGGCTTGAACTGCTCGCGCCGCCAGGCGTTGCCGCCCACGGCCAGTGCGCCCAGCGTGTTGCCGTGGTAGCTCTGGCGCCGGGCGATGAAATGCTGGCGCTGTGGCTGCCCGATCTCGACGAAATACTGGCGCGCCATCTTCAGCGCCGCTTCCACGGCTTCAGAACCACCGCTGACGAAATAGACGTGGCTCATGCCCGCGGGCGCGGTGTCAATCAGCAGGTCGGCCAGTTCCTCGGCCACGGTGGTGGTGAAGAAACTGGTGTGCGCGTAGGCGAGCTGGTCGATCTGCCGGTGCATGGCTGCGACCACATCGGGGTGACCATGACCCAGGCAAGAGACGGCAGCACCACCCGAGGCGTCGAGGTAGACGCGGCCATTCTGGTCGGTGATGGAAATGCCCTGGCCGCTGACGGCGACGGGCAAATCGTGGTGCAACTGGCGGTGGAAAACGCGGGATGTCGGGGCGGTGGACATGCGGGCTCTTGCGGGTGGTGAAAACGACCGCAGTGTAGGCAGTGAAGCACCGTTTCGGAAAATGCCTTTTTGAACAAGCCCCATGAATTCGCGGCATGGATGGCACCGCGATCGGCATTTTTCACCCGATCGGGCCTTGGCTACATTCGATCCCCATGAACCTCTCGACAGAAAAGCCTCGGCATGTCTGCGTGCTGGGCGCGGGCATCGTCGGCCTGGCCACGGCCTGGCAACTCCAGCGCGCCGGGCACACCGTCACCGTGATCGACCGTGCCCGGGCCGGCACTGGAGCCAGCGCCGCCAACGGCGCGCAACTGAGTTACGCCTACGTACAGCCACTGGCCGATCCCGGCATCTGGCAGCAGTTGCCCCGGCTGCTGCTGGCCAGCGACTCACCGCTGAAGCTGCGCCTGATGCCCGATCTGCACCAGTGGGCGTGGGGCCTGCAGTTCCTGGCCGCGTGCCGCGCCAGCGTCTCACAGCGCACCACCGTCAGCCTGCTCGCGCTGGCGGCCGAAAGTCGGCAGGGTTTCGACCACATGATGGCCGAGGAACGCATCGCATGCGACTTCTCCGCCACCGGCAAGCTGGTGCTCTACCCCGATGAAGCGGCCTTTGCCGGCGCGCGCCGGCAGATGGAACTGCAGCGCCCACTGGGCAGCGTGCAGCACGCGCTTTCACCGACCGAAGCCGTGGCGGTGGAGCCTGCACTGGCGGGCTGCGCGCAGCGCTTCGCCGGCGCCATCCACACACCGGGCGAGTGCGCAGCCGATTGCCACCAGGTCTGCCTGGCACTGGAGCGCCTGCTGCAGGCACGCGGTGTGCGCTTCGCGTTCGACTCATCCGTCAACCGCCTGCTGCGTTCGGGCGAAAGGGTCGTGGCCGCCGAAACGCCGCGCGGCGCGATCGAGGCCGACGCGTTCGTGGTCGCGCTCGGCACGGGCTCGCACCCGCTGGCGCGCTCGCTGGGCCTGCGCGTGCCGGTCTACCCGCTCAAAGGCTACAGCCTCACGGTGGACGCCAACGATGCGCCAGGGGCCACACCGCGCGTGAGCGTGACCGACGCGGCGCGCAAGGTGGTGTTCGCGCGCCTCGGGCAGCGCCTGCGCGTGGCGGGCATGGCGGAACTGGTGGGCGAAAACACCGCCATCCCCGCCGACCGCATTGCCTCACTGCTCGCCACCGCGCGCGACCTGTTTCCCGACGCCAGCCGCTACGAGGACTTGCAACCCTGGGCCGGCCTGCGACCCGCCACCCCCACCGGGTTGCCGGTGATCGGCCGTCTGCGCGGCGGGCCCGACAACCTCTGGTTCAACACCGGCCACGGCGCCCTGGGTTTCACCCTGGCCTTCGGCAGCGCGCAGCGCATCGCCAGGCAACTGACCGGTTCGGCACACACCGGGCCTTCACACTGAGGGGCCGCCCGGCGTCGTCTGTGCGGCTACCCGGCGTGACCGAACGCCGTCCGCTCAGGCGGTTTCCAGCAGCGCCTGCTGCATGCAGCGGGTGAAGGCGCGGATGGGCAGCGAGTTCGGCCGCGCCGTGGACCGCAAGGCATGAACCCGGGTCGGCAAAGCCGGCTCCAGCGCCAGCACGTCGACCTTGCTGCGGTCGGCCGAGGCAGCCGTGCAGCTCTCCACCAGGGCCACGCCCACACCGTGGTGCGCCAGCGCCAGCGCCACGTGGTAGGTCTGCACCGTCATCACTTCCTGCAACCCCGCGCCACTGTCGCGCACCGCGTGGGCCAGCAACTGGCCCAGCGGGTCCTGCCCGTCGAGCGCGATGACCGGCAGCTTGGCAAGCTGGGCCAGCGTGAGGGTGCCGGCCTTGAGCTGGCGCGCCGTCAGCAAGCCCCTGGGCACCACACACACCACCTGCCGCTCAGCCAGTTGTTCCTGCGCCAGCGAGGGGTGCGAGACCGCGCTGAAGACATAGCCCACGTCGGCCTCCTGCAGGGCCAGCGAGGCCACGATCTGCGGGGAATGCAGGGCCTCGTGGTGCACCATGACCTGGGGGTGTTTCTCGCGAAACAGCCGCATGGCGCGCGGGAACACCTCGTAGCTCAGCGCGAGCACGGTCAGCACGCGCAACTCACCCTGGCCGCGCCCGGCCTTGAGGCTGGCCGAAAGGCGCTGCACCTCGTCGAGCTGTGAAAACAGGCGCTCGATGTGCGGGTACAGGGTCTGCGCCTCCAGCGTGGGTTTGAGCCGCCCGCCCACACGCTGGAACAGCTGGAAGCCGAGCTGGATCTCGGCATGTTGCAGCGTGCGGCTGACCGCCGGCTGCGTCACGTTGATCATGCGCGCGGCCGCGCTCACGCTGCCGGTGAGCATGACGGCATTGAAGACTTCGATGTGTCTGAGGCGCATGGCCTATTGTTGATCAGGTATGAGAGGTCTTCTCCGGCCGATACGGTCATCGGCGGCCGGGGCATCCGGCTCCGCGAATGTCCTCCGCCAAGGGCTTCGCCCTTGTCTCCCCCTTGACTTCGCTGCGCCAGACACCCCGACCACCGATGACCTCAAGGGGATTCGAAATGTGGGAGCGGAATCACTGCCTCGCGCGAAGGCGCAAGGTGCTCTGCGCAGCGACGTGAAGGAGGAGACCCGGCGCAGCCGGGTCGGGGGACAGTCGCGGAGCAGAGCGCCGCCCGCCTCCGAGCCCGCGAGGTGAAGGAGGTATTCCGTCCTCAGTCCTCCGCCCTCAGCCCGCGACCGGCTCCCGCTTCACCCGGAACCAGGCCGCATACATCGCCGGTAGTGCCAGCAAGGTCAGCACGGTGGCCACGATCAGACCGCCCATGATGGCCACGGCCATCGGACCCCAGAACACGCTGCGTGAGAGCGGGATCATGGCCAGCACGGCGGCCGCGGCGGTCAGCACGATGGGCCGCATGCGGCGCACGGCGGCTTCCACGATGGCGTCCCAGGCCGGCACGCCGCGCGCGCGGTCCTGCTCGATCTGGTCGATCAGGATCACCGAGTTGCGCTGGATCATGCCCATGAGCGCAATCACGCCCAGCAGCGCCACGAAGCCAAACGGCCGGTTCAGCAGCAGCAGCGCGCCGGCCACCCCCGCCAGGCCCAGCGGGCCGGTCAGGAACACCAGCAGCGAGCGGCTGAAACTCTGCAACTGCAACATCAGCAGCGTGAAGGTGAGGAAGAGCATGATCGGAATGCCTGCAGCGATGGACGACGAACCCTTGCTGCTCTCTTCCACCGCACCCGCCACCTGCACCTGGTAACCCGCCAGACCGCGCCCGGCCCAGCTGTCGCTGATCTGCTTCAGAGCCGGTTGCAGTTGTGCCGTGACGGTGGCGCCCTGCAGGCCCTCCACCACGTCGCCCTGCACCGTGATGGCGAAGTCGCGGTTTTCGCGCCAGATCACACCCGGCTCCCAGCCCAGCACCGGCCGCGCGATCTGCAGCAGCGGGATGCTCTTGCCGCTGGCAGTGGGCAGGTAGCCGTTGCCCAGGCTGGAGATGGCATCGCGCTCGTCCAGCGGCTGGCGCAACACGATGTCGATCAGCTTGTCGCCGTCGCGGTACTGGCCCACCGTGCTGCCCGTGAGGATGGTGCGCGAGGCCTGGGCGATGGACTGGCTGCTCACGCCCAGCGCGCGCGCCTTCGCCTGGTCCACCTCCAGACGCAGCACCTTGACCGACTCGTTCCAGTTGTCGTTCACGCCGCGCATGTTTTGATTCTGGCGCACCGCGTCCTTGACCTCGTCGGCCAGCCCCCGCAGCACCGCGGGATCGGGACCGATCACGCGGAACTGAACCGGGTAGGGCACCGGTGGCCCGTTGGCCAGCAGCTTCACACGCCCACGCACCTCGGGGAATTCGGTTGCCAGCAAGCCCGGCAAGGCCTTACGCAGTACTTCGCGCGTGGCGAGATCCTGGGGCAACACGATCAGTTGCGACACGTTGGACTGCGGAAAAATCTGGTCGATCGGCAAATAGAAACGTGGCACACCCGATCCCACCCAGGCGCTCACGCTCTGCACACCCGACTCTTTCGACAGGCGCTGCTCCAGCCGCAAGCTCACCTCGTCCATGGCCTGGATGTTGCTGCCTTCGGGCAGCCAGATGTCCACCATGATCTCCGGCCGGCTCGAATCGGGGAAGAACTGCTGCTGCACCTGGCCCATGCCCACCATGCCGAGCACAAAGGTTCCGATGGTCAGGCCGATGGTGATCCAGCGGTGTTGCACGCACCAGTTGACCAGGGCGCGAAAGCGCACATAAAACGGACCGTCAAACACCTCGTGCGCCGGGCCCACATGGGGCTTGACCTTGAGCAGCTTCACACCCAGATAAGGCACGAACATCACCGCCACGATCCACGACAGCACCAGCGCGATCACCGTGACCGCGAAGATCGCGAAGGTGTATTCGCCCACCGTGGAGTTCGCCATGCCGATGGGCAGGAAACCAGCCGCTGTGATCAGCGTGCCGGTGAGCATGGGCATGGCGGTGGCTTCCCAGGTGAAGGTCGCGGCCTTCATCATGGTGTAGCCCTCTTCGAGCTTGCGCACCATCATCTCGACCGCAATGATCGCGTCGTCCACCAGCAGGCCGAGCGCGATGATGAGCGAACCCAGCGAAATCTTGTGCAGACCAATGCCCCAGTACTGCATGGCCAGAAACGTGATGGCCAGCACCAGCGGGATGGTGATGAACACCACCAGGCCGGGCCGCATGTCCAGCACGTAACGGCGCAGGCCGCGACCGCCCTCGCGCCGGTGCAGGCCAAGCGCCAGGAAGCTGACCGCGAGCACGATCACCACCGCCTCGATCAGCACCTTGACGAATTCGTTCACCGAGCGCGCCACCGCGGTCGGCTGGTCCTGCACCTGCACCAGGGCCATGCCGGCGGGCAGGTGCGCCTCAATGTCGGCCACCGCCAGCTTCAGGGCCTTGCCCAGCGCGATGATGTCGCCGCCCTTGGCCATGGAAATGCCCAGCGCGATGCTGTCGAGCCCGTTGTGGCGCACCTTCACCTGCGCCGGGTCCACATAGCCCAGGCGGATGTCGGCGATGTCGCCCAGACGCATCTGGGTGCCGTTGGCGGCGCGGATCGGCATGGCGCGCAACTGCTCCGTCGAGGTGAAAGCACCGCCCACACGCACCTGCACCGCATCGGCCGGCGCCTGCACCGCGCCCGCCGATTCGACCACGTTCTGCTGGCCCAGTGCTGCCAGCACCTGCGGCATGTCCAGCCCCAGCACCGCGAGGCGTTTCTGGGAAATTTCGATGTAGAGCTTCTGATCCTGCGCACCAAAGAGCTCAACCTTGTTGACGTCTTTCACGCGCAGCAGGCGCTGGCGCACTTCGTCGGCCACCTGCTTCTTGTCCGCGGGCGAAAAACCCTCGCCTTGCAGCGCGTAGATGACACCGAAAACATCGCCGAACTCGTCATTGAAGAACGGTCCGACCACGCCCTGCGGCAGCGTGCTGCGCATGTCACCGATCTTCTTGCGTGTCGTGTACCAGATCTGTTGCACCTCGCCCGGCGGCGACGAGTCCTTGACCTGGAACAGCACGACCGACTCGCCCGGCTTGGAGTAGCTGCGGATCTTGTCGGCGTAGGGCACTTCCTGCAGCGTCTTCTCGATCCGGTCCGACACCTGCTCGGCCATCTGCTGCGCCGTGGCGCCCGGCCAGTAGGCGCGCACGACCATGGCACGGAAGGTGAACGGCGGGTCTTCGTCCTGACCGAGCTGGAAGTAGGCCGCCACGCCCAGCAACATCAGCACGATCATCAGGTAGCGGGTGAAGGCCTGGTGGTCCAGTGCCCACTGCGAGAGGTTGAACCGCGAGACCCAGGAGCGGGCCCCGTCGGTGGTGTTCGGATGGTGTGCGCTCATGCCGTCCTCACTGCGCAGCGGGTGCGGCGAAACGCGTCACCTTCTGCCCCGGCGAGAGCACATGCGTGCCCGCGGCCACCACCTCTTCACCCGGCTTCAAGCCCTCGGCGATCACGATCAGGTTGCCATGGGCCCCCGCCACCACCACCGGGCGCGGCTGCACCGTCTGGCTCACCGCGTCGAACACCCAGACCGCGCTGCCATTGGGCTCACCCGAGGCGGAGGCCATGAGCGCACTGGTGGGCAACTGGATCAGCGCTGGCCCCGCGCCTTCCTGCGCCGGCAGCGTCACATAGGCGGTCGCGCCCAGGGGCACCGCCGCCCCGTCCGGCAGCGACAGCTTGACCTGGTAGGTGCGCGTGGCCGCGTCGGCGCTCGCCGCCACCTCACGCACCACGCCACCGAGCGGGGCCCCGTTGCCAGGCGCACCCGCGGCCGCCGCCCACAGGCGCACCTGAGCCAGCTGGCCCACGCGCAACTGCGCCAGCCGGTCTTCCGGCACGGCAAACACCACATCGCGGGCACCGTCGCGCGCGACGCGCACCACCGGCGTGCCCGCAGCCACCACCTGACCCACCTCGGCGTCTACCGACAGCACCACACCGGCCGCATCGGCCAGCAAGCGGGTGTAAGCGGCCTGGTTGCCCTGCACCGCGCCCTGGGCCTGGGCCTGACGCAGGGCGGCTTCGGCGGCCTGCAGCGTGGCCTGGCGGCGCTCGATTTCAGCGCCACTCACGAAACCCTGGGCCTTCAGGTCGGTGAAACGCTTCAGGTCGGCCGCGGCCAGATGGCGCTGCGTCTGCGCCGCGCTCACCTGCGCCTGGGCGGCCTGGCTGGCCAGGGCCAGATCGTTCGCATCCAGTTGCGCCAGCAACTGCCCCACTTTCACCCGCTGACCCACCTCGGCCGGGCGCTGCAGCAGCTTGCCACCGACCCGGAAGCCCAGCCGCGACTCGACCCGGGCGCGCACCTCGCCGGCGTATTCGTTCTGCGCCGCCACTGCCGAGGCCGACACGGTGATCAGCTTGACCGAGCGGATCGGCTCCTGGGGCGCTTCCGGCCGCGAGCAGGCGGCCAGGGCCAGCGCAGCGGTCACGGCAAAGACAAAATGCGGTGTTTTCATGACGTTGCAAAGTTCCAGTGAAATCGGACGTGGAAATGCGCCAAAAATGCGGTATTTCCGTGGCCCGTCGGTTGTGCCAAAATTAATGACTGACTGGTTAGTAACCAAAATTGTAGTGCAATTGACGGACGCTGGTGCGCCCGCAGCAGCCAACACTCTGCACAATGCAGCCCTTTGATGTCGTCAGGCACCGGCAAGCCTGACACCCCACCCCGAAACGCCGTCGTCTCCCAGCCCATGACCCGTCCGACACCGACCGCAGAGACCACCGCCGCGCCCACCCCGGGCGCTGCGCCGCTGTCTGCCGGCGTCGGTCATTACGAGAACTTTCCGGTCGCCTCGCTGCTGTGCCCACCCGCCTTGCGCCCCGCGGTGATGGCCATCTACCACTTCGCCCGCACGGCCGACGACATCGCCGATGAAGGCGACGCCGATGCAACGGTGCGCCTGGCCGAGCTCGCCGCCTACCGGCAGGCGCTGCAAGACAGCCTCATGGCCGGGGCGCCCATCAGCAGCCGCTGGAGCGGCATTTTTTCGCCACTGCGCCAGGCCGTGCAACAGCACGGCCTGCCCGCCCCGCTGCTGCACGACCTGATCAGCGCGTTCGAACAGGACGTGCGCCACACCGCCGCCGGCCACCACTACACCGACACCACCGAGTTGCTGGACTACTGCCGCCTATCGGCCAACCCGGTGGGCCGCCTGCTGCTGCACCTGTATGGCGTGCACGACCCTGCCTCGCTGGCGCAGAGCGACCAGATCTGCAGCGCGCTGCAACTCATCAATTTCTGGCAGGACATCAGCGTGGACCTGCCGCGCCAGCGCCACTACCTGCCCACCGAGCTGCTGCGGCGCCACGGCCTGCCGCGCGAGGCCTTCGACGCCGGCGCCAGCCCCGATGCCGCCACCCAGGTGCGCATGGCCCACTTGGTGACCGAGCTGTGTGCCCAGGCACGCATGCTCATGCAGCAGGGTGCGCCACTCGCCAGGCGCATCCCCGGGCGCGCCGGCTGGGAGCTGCGGCTGGTGGTTCAGGGCGGCCTGCTCATCCTTGACAAGATCGCTGCGCTGCAGCACCGCAGTTGGCAACAACGCCCCCGGGTGGGCGCTGCCGACCTGCCGCGCCTGGTCTGGCGCGCCCTGCTCATGCGCTGAACCCGAAATACCCGCTGCCCCGCCATGAACCCGAACACCTGCCCGCCACCACAGGAAACCGCCATGCGACGCCCTCAACACCTGACCCTGGTCGCTGCCCTGCTCTGCTGCGGCCTGTCTCTGCCCGGCTGGGCGCAGCAGGCCCCCGGGGTGTCCGCACAAGCCGCCACGGTGCCCAGCCGGACCAGCGTGGGCGTGGCCCGGCTGGACACGGTCTGGATCCAGCCCGAGCGCGAAGCACCCGCCAGCGTGATCGCCCGCAACGAGTCAAAACTCTCGGCCGAGGTCTCGGGCACGCTGCTGCGCTGGACCGCCGATGTGGGTGCCCAGGTCGCGCGCGGCCAGGTGCTGGCGCAGATCGACCCACGCGATGCCGAGCTGGCCGTGCAACGCGCACAGGCCGCGCTCGACGCCAGCCAGGCGCGCCTGAAGCTCGCCCAGGCGCAGCTGCAGCGCTCGCGCGATCTGGTGGCCCAGGGCTTCTTCTCGCAGGAAGCGCTGGCCCAGCGCGAGACCGAGGTGACGCTGGTTCAGACCGAGCTCAGCACCAGCCGCGCCCAGCTCGCCACCGCCCAGCGCCAGCTGGCCAAGACCACGCTGCGCGCGCCGTTCGCCGGCAGCGTCAAAGAACGGCTGGCGCAGACCGGTGAATCGGTGGCGCCCGGCAGTGTGCTCTATGTGCTGAGCGAGTCGGGTGCCGCCGAGCTCCAGGCCATCCTCAGCCCGGCCGACGTGCCCGGCCTGCGCGCCGGCAGCGAGCTGCGCTTCGACGCCGCCGGGGAGCAGTTGCCGGTCAGATTGCTGCGCGTGGGCAGCACGCTCAGCGCCCCGGCACGCACCCAGACCGCGCGCCTCGCTTTCGCGCCAGCCGCCTCAAGCTCAACACCGCCCGCGGGCACCAGCGGCACGCTGCGCTGGCGCGAATCGCGGCCCCACCTGCCGCCCGCGCTGATGGTGCGCCGCAACGGCGCGCTCGGCGTGTTCGTGCAACAAGGCAGCGGCGCGCAGGCCACGGCCCGCTTCGTCGCGATTCCCGGCGCCCAGGAAGGCCGGGCGTCCGCCCTGCCCGCGGCGCTGGGCGCCGAGACGGTGGTGGTGGTGAACGGCCAGGCCGCCCTGCAGCAGGGCGCGGCCATCGATGCCAGGCCGGCCGCCGGCCGAGCGACGAACTGAGGCGGGACGTCCCATGAAATTCATGCGCGCCCTCCTCACCAACCACCCGCTGGCCAACATCGCCTTCGTGGTGGTGTTTCTGCTCGGACTGGTGAGCTACAACACCATGCCGCGCGAGCAGGACCCCGAGATCAACTTCAACTGGGTCAGCGTCACCGCCGTCCTGCCCGGCGCCAGCGCCGAAGAGGTCGAGCGCCTGGTCACCAACCCGCTGGAAGACGCGATCAAAGGCGTGGCCGACGTGCGCTTCGTCATCTCCAGTTCGCGCGAAAACATCGCCAGCATGCTGGTGCGTTTTCGCGAGATCAACGAGCGCACTTTCGACAAGCGCATGGCCGACCTCCGGCGTGAAATCCAGAACAAGGCGTCGAGCGAACTGCCGCTGGACGCCAAGGACCCGATGATCCTGGAGATCACCACCAGCAACGGCTTTCCCACCGCCGCGCTGATGCTCAAGGGCCAGGCCGACGACGAGGTGCTGCGCCTGAACGCGCGCCGCATCAAGGCCGACCTGGAACGCCAGGCCGGTGTGGACCAGGTCTATGCCTCCGGCCTGCGCGACCCGGAAATCCTCGTCAGCCCGAACGCCCAGGCGCTGGCGGCACGCGGCCTGCTCGCTTCCGACGTGGCCGACTCGGTGGCCGCCTGGTGGCGCGACACCAGCGGCGGCACGCTCAAGACCCAGGGAGGCGCCTGGTCCATCAGCGTGAAGGGGGTGCTGACCGATCCGCAGTCCCTGGAAAACCTGCCCGTCACCTCGGCCAGCCGGCCCGGCGCATCGGCCCGGCTCGGCGATGTGGCCCGCATCGAGCGCGCCCGGGCACCCGCCGCGCAATACGCCGCCACCGAAGGCCAGAGCGCCATCTCGCTGGCCGTGACCAAGAAATCCGGCACCAACACCCTGGAACTCGTGGACCGGCTCAAGAGCTACATCGACAGCCAGAACAGCGTGCTCCGTGCGAGCGGCCTGGAACTGGTGCTCACAGACGACCAGACCGTGCCCACGCGCGACGCCATCGGCGTGATGGAAACCAACGCCCTGGTCGGCATGTTCATGGTGCTGGCGGTGTGCTGGACGTTTCTGGGCTGGCGCATCGGCCTGCTGGTGACGATGGGCATCCCGTTTTCGCTGCTCGGCACCTTCGCCGTGCTGGGCACCCTGGACCACACGGTCAACGTCTCGGTGCTGCTGGGCGTGGTGATCGCGCTGGGCATGCTGGTGGACGATGCGGTGGTGGTTGTCGAATCCATCTACTACCGCATGCAACGCGGCCAGGAGGCCCTCGCGGCCAGTCTGGACGCCATCGCCGAAGTGTGGAAACCGGTGGTTGCCTCGGTGGCCACCACCATGGCGGCCTTCCTGCCGCTGATGCTGCTGCCCGGCATCATGGGCAAGTTCATGTTCGTGATCCCGTTCGTGGTCACGATGGCGCTGGCGATCTCGCTGATCGAAGCCTTCTGGATGATGCCGGTGCACGTGAGCGCGATCGGCGTGCGCTTTGACCGCCCCTCACGCGTGCAGGCCTGGCGCGAGCGCTTCAACCGCGGCATCCGCCTGCGCTACGGCCAGTGGCTGGGTTATGCGCTGCGCCGACCCAAACGTTTTGCGCTGCTGGGTCTTGCCGCGGTGATGGCCGCCGTGGCCCTGCTGGCCACCGGGATCATCCGGGTGCAGTTTTTCGCCTTCGACCCGATCCGTGCGTTTTACGTGAACGTGGACATGCCGCCGACCGCATCGCTGGAAGACACCCTGCGCGAAACCCAGCGCGTGGAAGCCGTGGTGCGCGAACAGTTGCGCGGCGTGGGCCTGGAGGGCGAAGCCCGCGCGGTCACGTCCACCGCCGGGCTCAAGTTCACCGAGACCGAGCCGGTCTATGGCGACCTCTATGGCCAGGTGTTCGTCTCGCTCAACCCGCGCACCGACAGCGCCCGCGAAGTCACCGCCGTGGTCGAGGACATGCGCCAGACCATCGAGACCCTGCCCGGCCCGGGGCGCAAGAGTTTCACCGTGCTGTCCGGCGGACCGCCGGCGGGCAAGGCCATCAGCGTCAAGGTGCGCGGCGACGACTTCGACCAGATCCAGCGCGCAGCCGATGCCCTGAAGAGCATCGTGGCCACCATCCCGGGCGCCAAGGACGTGCAGGACGACAACCTGCCGGGGCGCAACCAGCTGCAGCTCACGCTGGACCGCGACGCCGTGCGCGACGCCGGACTGAACGCCGCCCAGGTGGCGCGCCTGGTGCGCCTGAATGTGGACGGCGAAGTGGTGGCATTCACCCGCGACGGCGGCGACAAGATCGAGCTGCGCGTGCGCTCCGACCAGGCGCTGCGCGGCGCCGGCAACCTGCGCACCGACCCGGCGAGCCTGCTCGACGAACCCATTGCGCTGCCGAACGGGCAGACCACGCGCCTCGGTGCGCTGGTGCAGGCCGAGGCCACGCCGGGCCGCGGCTTCATCCGCCACTACAACATGCGCCGCACCACCACGGTGGAGGCCAATCTGGACAAGGAAATCACCGACACCACGGTGGCCAACGACATCGTCAAGGCCGGGTGGGAGCAGATCCGCGCGCAGCACCCCGGTATCGACCTCGACTTCTCGGGCGAGCTCGAAGACATCGAAGAAAGCCTGGACTCGATGAAAGTGCTTTTCCTGTTGGGCGTGGGCCTGATCTACCTGATCCTGGCGGCGCAGTTCAAGAGCTACTGGCAACCGCTGATGATCCTGGTGACCGTGCCACTGGCCTTCACCGGCGTGGCGTTTGGCCTGGCGATCTCGAACAACCCGCTCTCGCTCTACACGCTTTACGGCGTGATCGCGCTGACCGGCATCGCGGTGAACTCGGCCATCGTGCTGATCGACGCCGCCAACGACCGCCTGCAGCGCGGCATGAGCACCATCCACGCCATCATCCAGGCGAGCCGGCGGCGCGTGGTGCCGATCCTGATCACCACCACCACCACCATCGGCGGCCTGTTCTCGCTCGCCTTCGGCATCGGTGGCCAGAGCCTGCTCTGGGGCCCGGTGGCGGCAAGCATCGTCTGGGGCCTGGCGTTCTCGACCGTTCTCACCCTGTTCGTGGTGCCGCTGCTGTATCTCGTGTTCATGCGCCCGAAAACCGCCCGCCCTGCGCGCCGGTGGTCACCCTGGCGAAGGCCGGCCACGGCCTGAGGGCGGACCTCAGCTTTGCCGGCCCGGTTCAAGAGCCTGCGAATCCCCAGCGTGCACGCTCTCGATCGCGCCCCAGTCCGAGGGCACGACGCTGCCCGCGATGTTCGGCAGCAGGAAATAGAAGGTGGCGCCCTGATTGAGCTTCGAGGTCGCCCAGATGCGCCCGCCGTGGCTCTCGACAATGCGGCGCACCAAGGCCAGGCCGATGCCATCGCCCTTGAACTGTGGATCGCTGTGCAGCCGCTGGAACATGCCGAACAGTTTTTGGGCGTGCGCCGGATCGAACCCGATGCCGTTGTCGCGAACAAAGAACACCGGGCCATCCGGGTGCGGGTGCCAGCCGATCTCGACCTCGCTGATGTCGCGCTGCCCGGTGTACTTCAGTGCGTTGTCCAGCAGGTTGATCCAGACCTCGCGCAGGAGCACCGTATCGCCCTGGATCGCCGGCAGATCCGGCGCGATGCGCCACTGGATGTTGCGCAGCCCCGCGTCGTCGTGCAGACCCACCACCACCTCGCGCAGCATCGCGTCCAGATCGACGCGTTCGACGTTCAGGCCTTCGCGCCCCATGCGCGAAAACGACAGCAGGCCTTCGATCAGGCTCTGCATCCGGCCGGTGGCCTGCATGATGCGGTCGCAAAAGTTCAGACTGTCATCGACAGAGCCCTTGGCCAGGTTCTCCTTGATCAGATGGGCATAACCGGCCAGGTGGCGCAGGGGCGAACGCAAGTCGTGCGAGAGTGCGTAGGAAAACTCTTCCAGCGCACGGTTCGACTCTTCCAGTTTGCGGGTGCGCTCCAGCACCAGTTGGTTCAGTTCTTCGTTGCGCTGCCTCTTTTCTTCGAGTCGCATCTTGTATAACGTGATGTCCTGGACCGAGCAGCTGCGCGGCAGCGTGTACCGGCCGTCTTCGCAAGCCGGCACACCTCGGCAACGCACCCAGCGCTGCTGGCCATGCCGGCCGATGACACGGAACTCCACGTCGAGCTCTTCACCGGCTTCAACCCCCTCCGCCAAGCTGCGACGCAGATCCGCCACATCCTCAGGGACAGCGAACGCCAGCAGGCCTTCGAATTCGCGTGGTTCCTCGTCCGGCACCATGCCGAGGATGCGGAACACCTCGCTGGACCAGCGGGGCCGACCTGATTCCACTTCGGTGTCAATGCGCCCCAGCCGGGCCAGGCGCTGCGCCACCTCCAGGCGCTGCTTGAGCTCCGCGGTGTGGCGCTCCTGCAGACGGCGCTCCGTAATGTCCGATTGGATCGACAGGTAGGCACACACCTCGCCGTTGGCATCGCGAACGGGCTCAATGTTCAGCGCCACGTGGTACGGCTCGCCCGATTTTTTGTGGTTGACCAGTTCGAAATCGGACACCGACAGGCCCTGCCGCATGAGGGCGGCCAAGCGCAAGAGCTCCGCCGAACTGGTCTGCGGGCCATGCAGCAGTTCGCTCGGCCGCTTGCCGACGCACTCGGACAACGACCAGCCGGTCACCCGCGTGTAGGTGGCGTTGACCCACTTGATGCGCCGCTCTCGGTCAGTGACAACCACCATGTTGGTGCTGCCGTCCACCACCTTTTCCAGCATGTCCAGCCACAGCGAGAGGTTGAAGTTTCCGAGTGCATCGTGCATCGCCAAATTTTCGACGCAAAGAACAAAGAGATTAATACAAACGATGGCAGAAAAAAGGCCGTATCCGCAGCCAAGGTGACCGGTCGCGCATTTCCTGGAAAACACCCCGCGACAGGCAAAGTCAAAGGGCCAAGAATCGCCTCGCCCAGCATCGAAAACAAGAACAAATTAGGGAGTTCACCCTCCACTGGTGGCCCTGCCACTTGTGAAGCCGCAATACGCAGCCATCTCCTCAGTGGCAAAAGTGAATATCAATGTGATCCAGAGCGCATTTCAAAGTGGGCTGCCCGCATTTTCACGAAGCAAACGCTCGCTTAATTCAGGTGGGTAAAAAAAACGTTGTCACGTCCTCGACGTTCATCCAGAAAAAATACAACCAGATATGAACCGGCGCGACAACACGAGGATTCAGGCTCATTGATGGGAACACTCCAGAAACAAACCGGGACCGCCAACTCTCCAGCCCAGTTAGCCCGCTGTCAGGTGTGCGCCACACGCTCGGTCTGCATCATGAGTTGTGTGGGCGAGACCACGGCCCAGGCACTGGCTGGCGTCATCCGCGAACGCCCTTTTCGCAAGTCGGACGTGGTACAGGTTGAGGGCGAGGTGGCCGACCAAATCGCCATCGTCAAACTGGGCACGGTCAAAGCCACGCGCCGGGGTGTCGATGCGATCGAACGGCCGGTGTCTCTCTTCGGCCGCGGACAGTTGATCGGCGCCTTCGGCCTTCTGGGCCAGCGCAACCAGGTCGGATGCAAGGCGCTCTCGGCGGGTCGCCTGTGCGTGATTGACATCGCGGCCCTGTACCGCCTGGGTGTCTTCAACCGGATGTTCCTGGGCTGTGTCCACACCATGATCTCGACATCGTTCGGCCATCTGGCCGACTGGGCTCACGTCATGCGCGTCAAGGGCATTCAGCAACAACTGCTGGGGGCCTTGCAGCTGATGTCACATGATCAAAGCAACCAGCTGACCCGCTTGCCCAGCCACGTGGCGCTGGCCGAGTTGCTCTCGACCACGCGCGAATCGGTGGCGCGCAACCTGCGTCTGCTGGAACAGCAAGGTCTGCTGATCCGCCGGGACCGCTGGCACTGCCAGCTCATCGACCCACAGATCATCGACGTCCCCTCCCACCGATCCTGATCGCCCCGTCCGCGACGCCCCGAGGCCCCTCGCTCAGGAAAAGACATCGATAGCTTTGCACAGCCGCGTGGTCGCATCACCACCCCGCTGGGTGACCGTGCTGGCAAGGCTGGCCTGGCGCGGCGCGCGCACGGCGGATTCGGTGCTGTGCTGAATGCCGCCGCTGAACTACTCCATCGAGGCCGCGGGTTCCTGCAGGTTCGCGGCCGTTTGCTCGGTGCGCGTGCTCAGGTCATCGCTACCTGTGGCGATCTCGCTGCTGGCGTCAGCCACCTGGATCGCGCGCACCTGCACGTCGTCCAGCAACGCCTTGAGGTTGAGCCATGCGACGCCCACAGGGCATCCACGCCGGCCCGGCCCTGCGCATCACCAAGCCCTGGCAAAAGCGCAGGTCACGGGCACGCCCCTCGCGAGAGCGCCGGTAGAGGGTGTCCGCCGCCGACACCTCTGCCCGCAGTGGCGTAGTTCGCACCGATATGTACACCACCAGCTGACCGCTGCGGTGAACCGGTCTGGCGCTGGCCCGTACCCAGCAGTGGTCAACGTTCTTGCGCCGGTTCTTCACCAGCGCCAACCACGCACGCTCCTGGTACAGCGTGTCCCACATGTCGGCTAAAGCCTCACGTGGCATGTCCGGGTGGCGCACGAGGTTGTGCTGCTGCCCCAGCAACTTCTCTCGCGAGAAGCCGCTGACCTGCCAAAGGCTTCGTTCACATAGGTGCCGTTGCCCTTCAGATCGGTGGTGGACATCGGTGTTGCATCCGCGCCAAGGACGAATTCCCGCTGGGTCACCGGCTCGATGTTTCGCATGAAATACCTCGCCTTCTTGAAAGTGGTTTGCGGCAACAGGTCCATTACCGTTCTACAAACTTCAGCACCCAGCGGTGGGAATCCACGGCTACAGATGGGCACCGCGCAACAACCCGACACCAATGTGATGCCGGGCGCATTTCCGGGCGAAGACACGGCTCCAATTTAAGAATTGCCTTGATTTAATCCAAGCATCAACCAGTCCCCTACGTATCTGAAGCGATACAGCCCAAGAAAAAGAACACCCATCGCCCCAGCCCGGGGCCTCCAGAAACCTGCAACCGCGGAGCTCACGCCCGCAAGCGCCCATGCCCACGACCGCCGCTGCCCAGCCTCTCAAGGCAGCCCACCAACGCCACGTCCGGTGCAACCTTTGCGCCTCCCCCCAGAACTGCCTGATTGGACGCCTGCCCGACGAATATCGGGCCCGCCTCGCACCCTACACCCGGGACGTGGCCTTCCAGAAAGACGAATGCCTGATGACGGAGGGCATCGTTTCGGACGTCATCCGCATCATCAAACAGGGCACGGCCATCGCCACTCGCCTGGGCCCGAACCGGCAGAAGCACCCCGTGGCGCTGCTGGGTCGCGGGGACCTGATGGGAAAATTCGGCATCTTTGACCAGGCGACCCAACTCGGCGTGACCAGTGTGTCGGCCGGCCGCCTTTGCGAGATGCGCATCGATGACCTGTTGAAGACCCAGCCGATGGACCCCGTCTTCATACAGTCGCTGCACACCGCGATGGTCCGGGCCTTCGGTCGCCTGGCCGATTGGTCCCAGGTGGTTCAACTGCGCGGCTTGCAGCGCCAACTCGTGGTCGCCCTGCTGCTGAGCCAGGAACAAGGCAACGCCGTGATCCGGCTACCCAGTCGGGTGGTGCTCGCGGCACTGCTGAGCACCACGCGCGAATCGATCGCCCGCACCCTGAACCAGCTCGCCAAGCTGGGCTTGCTGCGCCGCATCGACCGAAGGCACTGCGAAGTCATGGTGCAGGATCTGAGCTGCTTCGCCGCGATCGACGAGAACGGCTGATTACACTCAGGCAACCCCGCCTGAGCCCATGAATCCCCAAGACTACGTCCAGCAAAAAGCCGCCGCTTCGGGCAGCAGCTTTTATTACGCCTTTCTCTTCCTTCCGCCCGAGCGCCGCAACGCCATCACGGCGTTTTACGCTTTCTGCCGCGAGGTGGACGACGTGGTCGACGAAGTCAGCGACCCCGGCGTGGCGCAGACCAAGCTGGCCTGGTGGCGCAGCGAGGTGGCGAAGGCCTTTGCCGGCGAGAAGAACCACCCGGTGATGCAGGCGCTGATGCCGCACACCGCCACCTACGGCATCGAAGCGCGGCACCTGCTGGCCGTGATCGACGGCTGCCAGATGGACCTGGACCAGAACCGCTACCTCGACTTCGCCAATCTGCAGCAGTACTGCCACCTGGTGGCCGGTGTGGTGGGTGAAGTGGCGGCCCGCATCTTCGGCCAGACCCAGGCACAGACCACCACCTACGCCCACCAGCTGGGCCTGGCGTTCCAGCTCACCAACATCATCCGCGACGTCGGCGAAGACGCGGCGCGTGGCCGCATCTACCTGCCGGTGAACGAGTTGCAGCGTTTCGACGTGAAGGCCCACGAGTTGCTCAAGCGCGGTGCCGCGCCGGGCATGGACGTTGCCGATTTCCAGCGCCGCTTTCAGGCCTTGATGAAGTTCCAGTGCGAGCGCGCCCTCAAGACCTACGACGAGGCCCTGGCCCTGTTGCCCGAAGCCGACCGCCGGGCGCAGAAACCCGGCCTGATGATGGCCAGCATCTACCGCACCCTGCTGCAGGAAATCGCCGCCGACCCGCTGCTGGTGCTGACCCGGCGCGTGAGCCTGACGCCGCTGCGCAAGTTCTGGCTGGCGTGGAAGGTGCAAGCCTTGGGTCGCCTTTGAACACCCGGCTGGCTGTCGTCGGCGCTGGCTGGGCCGGCATGGCCGCGGCCGTGGCGGCGGCCGATGCGGGCGCCGACGTGACCGTGTTCGAAGCCACCCGTGCCCTGGGTGGTCGTGCCCGCGCGCTGCCCGCCTTGCGGCCCGATGGTTTGCCGCTCACGCTCGACAACGGGCAGCACATCCTGATCGGTGCCTACAGCCAGTCGCTGGCACTCATGCAACGAGTGGGCGTGGACCTGGACCAGGCCCTGCTCAGCCTGCCGCTGGCCCTGCCCTACCCGGACGGCAGCGGCCTGCGGATGCCCGCCTGGGCAGCGCGCTGGCCGGCGCCCTTCGATGCGCTGGCGGCGATCACCCGCGCGCGCGGCTGGTCCTGGGGCGAGCGCCTGGCGCTGGTCCGGGCTTCGCTGGGCTGGCAGCGGTCCGGGTTTGCCTGCACGCCCTCGCTCACGGTGGCCCAGCTCTGCGCGGGCTTGCCAGCACGGGTGGTGGACGGGTTGATCGAGCCACTCTGCGTGTCGGCGCTGAACCTGCCCGGCGCGCAGGCCAGCGCCCAGGTGTTTCTGAACGTGATGCGCGATGCGCTGTTTGGCGCGGGCCATGCGGGGCTGCGTGCGTCCAACCTGCTGCTGCCGCGCACCGACCTCTCGGCACTGATGCCCGAGGCGGCGGCGCAATGGTTGCGGACCCACCACCCGGGCACCGCACGCCTGCGCACCGGCGAGCGCGTGCTGGGCCTGCGCCCGCAGGGCGACGCGTGGCAGCTGCACACCCTTGAAAGCACCGACAGCTTCGACCGCGTGATCTGGGCCACGGCGGCGGGAACGGCCGCACAGGCCATGGCGCATGCCGCTTCGCATGCCGGCGATGCGGGAGCCACCGGCAACGCCCGCCGTCTCGGTGCCTGGTCCCGCGACGCCGCGGCGCTGCGCTTCACCGCCATCACCACCGTCTACGCCTGGGCACCCGGCGCACGGCTGGCCGCGCCCATGCTGGCGCTGCCGGCCGATCCCGATGCACGGCGGGCCCCGGCGCAGTTCGTGTTCGATCGCGGCCGGATCAACCCGCACGATGCGACCACACAAGGTGTTCTCGCCTTCGTGGTGAGCGCCAGCGAGGGTGAGCGCGACGCGCTGCAGGCGGCCGTGTTGCAGCAAGCCGCGGACCAGCTGGGTTTGAACAACCTGCGGGCGATCCAGACGGTGGTGGAAAAGCGCGCCACTTTCGCCTGCACACCCGGCCTGCAGCGGCCGGCTGCGGCCATCGCACCGGGTCTGTGGGCCGCGGGCGACTACGTGGACGGCCCCTACCCGGCCACCCTGGAAGGCGCAGTGCGCAGCGGCCTCGCCGCCGGCCTGGCGGTTTGACGGTTTGACGTCGGGGCTTGCGGAGCGCCCGGCGTTCCGAGCATCATGGGGCGTCACCACCCACGAGATGCCCCATGACCGACATGCCCCTGAAGCCCGAGCAACTGCGCCTGAACATTGATCCGGCCACGCTCGGTTTTGCCGACACGGCCGAACTGCAAACGAGTGCCCTGCCCTGGATCGGCCAGGAACGCGCCCAGAACGCTGCGCGCTTCGGTCTCGCGATGGACCAGGCCGACTACAACCTGTTCGTGCTGGGTGAAGTGGGCAGCGGCCGCGCCTCGCTGCTGCGCCAGCTGACCCAGGCCGTGGCCGCCGGGCGCCCGGTGCCGCCCGACCTGTGTTACCTGCACAACTTCGACACCCCCGAACGACCGCGCGCCCTGCGCATGCCTGCCGGCCAGGGCCGCGAACTGCGGCAGCTCATGACCCGGTTCTCGCGCGGGCTGCAGACCGAGATTCCCCAGCGTCTGGGCAGCGAAGACTACAAGTCCGAGAGCGAGCGCATCAAGGCCGCGTACCAGGTCGAGGAGTCCAAGGCCTATGCCGAGCTGGATGCATTTGCCGAGTCCCTGGGCTTCAACCTGTTCCGCGAATCCGGCCACCTGGTGTTCACGCTCATGGGTGACAAGGGCAGCGCGCTGACCGAAAACGAGGCCCGCGCCCTGTCCAAGGAACGGCGTGCCGAGATCGACAAGGCCGAAGAGGCGCTGCGCAAGGAGATCGCGCGCTTCCTCGACAAGACCCGGCCCATGGAACGCGTGATGAGCGAGGCCCTCGCCGCGCTGCGCCGCCAGGTGATCAAACCCTGGCTGGACCACGAGATGCAGGAGATCCGGGTCAGCCTGAAGAAACAGATCAAGGACTCGGTCAAGCTCGGCAGCTACCTCGACCAGGTGCAGCACGACGTGCTGGAGCACATCGAACTCTTCATCGCGCAGGACAGCGACGACGAGGTGCGCCAGGAAGCGCTGGCCCAGCTGCTGCTGGGCTACCGGGTGAACCTGGTGGTGGACAACGCCGGGCGCACGGGTGCGCCGGTGATCGTGGAAGACAACCCCGTGTTTCACATCCTCTTTGGCCGCATCGAGTACCAGGCCGAAGAAGACGTGATGCTGACGGACTTCTCGCGCGTGCGCGCCGGCAGCCTGATCCGGGCCCACGGCGGCTTTCTGCTGCTGCACCTGCGCGACCTGCTGTCCGAAGAACTGGTGTGGGAAAAGCTGCGCCGCTTCCTGCGCTCGGGCCGGGTGCAGATCGAAGAACCCGGCAGTTCGCACATGCCGATGGCCGCCGTGTCGCTGCTGCCCGAGGCGGTGGACGTGGAGGTGAAGATCGTGCTGATCGGTTCGGTGGAGGAGTATTACGCGCTGCAGGAGGGCGACCCCGAGTTCTCGCGCCATTTCCGCGTCAAGGTGGACTTCGCCGAGAGCTTCCCTGCCAGCGACGACACCCGCGCCGCCAGCGCGCAGTATGTGGCGCACACCTGCCGCAAGCTCGGCCTGCCGCATTTTTCGGCCGCGGCCGTGGCCCGGCTGCTGGAAGACTCGCACCGCGAGGTGGACGACCAGGCCCGACAGAGTGCCATCTTCGCGCGCACCGAAGCGCTGGTGGTCGAGAGCGCCGCGCTGTGCCGCTCACGCGGCGCCGCCCTGGTGGACGCGGTGGATGTGGACGCTGCCCTGAACGCCCGGCGCCAGCGTCACGACTACCCGGAGCAACGCCTGCGCGAATCCATCGCCGACGGCGAGCGACTGATTTCCCTGCGGGGTGAACGCGTCGGCCAGGTCAACGGCCTGACCCAGATCGACCTGGGCGACTGGCGCTTCGGCCTGCCGGTGCGGGTGACGGCGCACAGCCACGCCGGCACGCGCGGCCTGCTCAACATCGAGCGCGAGGTCGAGATGTCGGGCCCCATCCACGACAAGGGCGTTCTGATCCTGCACAGCTACCTGACGGCGTTGTTCACCCACCTGACGCCCCTGGCGCTGAACGCCTCCATCGTGTTCGAGCAGGAGTACCACGGCGTCGAGGGCGACTCGGCTTCGTGTGCCGAGTTGTTCGCGGTGCTTTCGTCGCTCTCCGGTGTGCCGCTGCGCCAGGGCATCGCCGTCACCGGCGCGCTCAACCAGCACGGCGAGGTGCTGCCCGTGGGCGGCGTGAACGAAAAAATCGAGGGCTGGTTTCGCGTCTGCGACGCGGCGGGACTGGACGGCACGCAAGGGGTGCTGCTGCCGCGACGCAACCTGCGCCACCTGATGCTGGACCGCGCCGTGGTGGATGCCGTGGCCGAAGGCCGTTTCCACATCCACACCGCCAGCCATGTCGGCGAAGGCCTGGATCTGCTGTGTGGCATGGCCTCGGGCATCACCGACGGAGAACCCGGCAACTACCCCACAGACAGCGTGCTGGGGCGCTGCGAACAGACCCTCAAGGCCTACCGGGAAGCGTGCCGGCAAGCCATGACGGACACGAAGGCTTCCTGGCGGCAATGACCCCCCGATCAACAACTCGCACTTTTTCGGGAACCTGTGGCGTCGGAGGCCCTCACACCTGCTTGTTTTTCCAACCCCAAGAGAAGGAGCCCCTGCGGATGACTCGCCCCCATCACTTTCGAAACACCCTCGCCGCACTCGCCACCGGGCTGGCGCTGCTGTCAGCCCCCGCGGTGCATGCCCAGAACATGGTCAGCGTGAAAGGCAATGTCCTGAACATGCGCTCGGGTCCGGGCACCCAGACCGAGGTGCTGTGGGAGCTGAAAAAAGGTTACCCGCTCCAGGTGGTCAACCGCAAGGGCAACTGGCTGCAGGTGCGTGATTTCGAGAACGATCGCGGCTGGGTCGCGCGCGCGCTCACCGGCAGCACGCCCCACCACGTCGTCAAGGCCAGGACCGCCAACGTGCGCCAGGGGCCGGGCACCCAGCACCGCATCGTCGGCAAGGCCGAATATGGCGAGCTGCTGCGCACACGCGAAAAGCGCTCGGACTGGGTGCGCGTCGAACGCGACAACGGCAAGACCGGCTGGATCGCCAAGCGCCTGCTGTGGGGCTGGTGAATACACGGCCGGGTTCAAGAATAAAGGCGGACCCGGTGTCCGCCTTTTTCATGCCGCTTCCAGCCCCTGGTGCAGCCGTCAGCGCGCCTCGGCAACGGCCGCATCGGGCGCGGCTTGCGGGTTCGCCGGCACGATGGCGCCAATGATGTCGCCCATGCTGATCGTGCCCAGGTGCCGGCCCTTGCTGTCGCACGCAAATACTGAGGTTTTTCATATAACGATATCCGAGAACTTCACTCGACATTTGGGGATTTGTCCAGCGCCTTCAAAGACGCGTGCGCCGGCCGCCCCAGACACCGGACCAGCCAGCCATGGGTGAGCGGGTGCGCCGCCATCAGACTGCGCGCCGGTCGCGCCCAGTTCAGCACGCTGGCCACGCACAGGTCGGCCACGGTGAAGCGCGACGCCGCCAGGTGCGCTTCACCACGTTCCTGCTGCTGTTGCAGGTGCCGCTCGATCACCCGCAGCGCCACCGCCAGGCGCTTCTCGGCAGCGGTGGCCAGCTCGGGCTTGCGCCGTTCGGCGGGCATCACCATGCGGTGCATCAACACCGTGAGCGCGTCGGCTTCGCACTCGTTCACGGCCCAGAAGCTCCAGCGCAGCGCCTCGGCGTCTTCACGGGCATTGGCGGGTGTGATGCTGGCGCCATCGGGCTGCCCGTGGTGGCGCGCGAGGTAGAGCGCGCAGGCCATGCTTTCCCACACCACGACCTCACCACCCTGCTCCGGCGGCCGCACATCGACCACCACCGGGATGTGGCCGTTGGGGTTGATCGCCAGGAATTCGGGCGTGCGTGTGGCGCCGCCCTGGTAAGGCGTGGGCACGTGGGTAAAGTCCAGACCGAGTTCGGTGGCGGCCCAGAGCGGGCGCACCGCGCGCGAGGCGGGGATGCCGTGGATGGTGAGGCTCATGAAATCCAGATGGGGGACAGTTCAGCCCAGCGCACGGCACAGGGCCCGCAGCTCGGACACGGTGATGTGGGGCGCGAGCGGCGCGTGGTCCCAGACCTGGTCTTCGCGGTTCACCCACGCGAGCTGCATGCCGGCGTTCAGCGCGCCCACGCCGTCCAGGTGGGCGTCGTCGCCGATGTGCAGCACCTGCGACGTTTCGACGCCGGCGGCCTGTGCAGCGGCGTGGAAGATGCGCGGATCGGGCTTGCCCACGCCGAAATTACCCGCGTTCAGCGACGCGTGGAAATGGGCGCCGATGCCGACCCGGTGCACGTCGGCATTGCCGTTGGACAGTGCCACCACCGGAAAGCGGCTGGCCAGGAATTCGAGAGCGGGCAGCGCGTCGTCAAACAGCTCCACCCGGTGCCGCTCGGCGAAAAACACCTCAAAGGCGGGCTCGGCCAGCGCCGGGTCGTCGCCCGCGCGCTGCAGCAGCCAGCGGATCGATTCTCGGCGCAGGCCGCTCATGTCCAGCGCCAGGTCGGGTCGCATCGTCACCATCTGGTTGCGCGCGTCGCGCAAGGTGTTGCGGTCGCGGCCCAGCGCCGCGGTGGCCGGGGCATGTTGATCCAGCCAGGCCTGGAGCGCACCTTCGGCACGCGTGATCGTGGGCCAGATCGGCCACAGCGTGTCGTCCAGGTCGAGTGTGATGGCACGGATGCGCGAGACGTCCAGGCCGGTGTCGTTCACCGGTGTCGCGGGCGGGCGGGATTCGGGGGTGTTCATCGGAGTACCTCCGCCTTTCAGGCTGCGGTGCGAGCTTGTTTGGGAGCGGCCCGGCACGCGCTCCTGTCTGCGGGAGAATAGCGCATGACCTTCCAGCCAGAACCTCCCTTCTCCCATGGCCAGTCGGCCGGTACGGCCGTTGTGCTGTGCAACCTCGGCACCCCCGACGAAGCCACCGCCCCGGCGGTGCGCCGCTACCTCGCCGAGTTCCTGGGGGACCACCGCGTGGTCGAGATCCCCAGGCCGATCTGGTGGCTGATCCTGCACGGCATCATCCTGCGCACCCGACCGGCCAAGTCGGCCGCCAAGTACGCCAGCGTCTGGACGCCCGAAGGCTCGCCGCTGAAGGTGTGGACACAGAAACAGGCGACACTCCTGCGCGGCTACCTGGGCGAGCGCGGCCACCAGGTCACGGTGCGCTACGCCATGCGCTACGGCAACCCGTCCATCCCCGCCGTGCTCGACGAACTCAAGGCGCAGGGCATCACGCGGGTGCTGATCCTGCCGGCCTATCCGCAGTACAGCGGCACCACCACCGCCAGCGTGATCGACGCCGTCGCCAGCTGGAGCCTGAAGGTGCGCCATCTGCCGGAGCTGCGCTTCGTCAACCGCTACCACGACGACGCCGGCTACATCGAAGCGCTGACCCGGAAGATCCGCGCGCACTGGATGCACCACGGCCAGGCCGAGCAGCTGGTGATGAGCTTTCACGGCGTGCCCGAACGCACCCTGCAACTGGGCGACCCCTACCACTGCGAATGCCACAAGACGGCGCGCCTGCTGGCCGAACGCCTGGGGCTCGCGAAAGACCGCTACAAGGTCACTTTCCAGTCGCGTTTTGGCAAGGCCAAATGGCTGGAGCCCTACACCGAACCGACGCTGATCGCGCTGGCGCAGCAAGGCGTGAAGAGCGTGGACGTGGTCTGCCCGGGCTTCACCAGCGACTGCCTGGAAACG
Organism: Hydrogenophaga sp.; assembly: GCA_030653975.1. Classification (GTDB taxonomy): domain Bacteria; phylum Pseudomonadota; class Gammaproteobacteria; order Burkholderiales; family Burkholderiaceae_C; genus Hydrogenophaga. Next base: position 47,037 of record JAURYH010000028.1, read on the forward strand.
CTGGAAGAGATCAACATGGAAGCGCGCGAAGCCTTCCTGCACGCTGGTGGCCAGGCCTTCCGGTACATCGACTGCCTGAACGACAGCCCCGACTGGATCCGCGCGCTGACCGACCTGGCCGAACGCCACCTGCAGGGCTGGCCCACGCAACACGCCGACGACCCGATGGCGCAGAAGGAAAGCCGCGCGCTGGCGCTGGCATTGGGCGCGAAGGACTGACAGACCTCAGTGCACGCCGGCCAGAAACCGGTGCACCAGATCCAGCTGCTCCGGCACGTTGAGCGCCGGCGCATGTCCGCAGCCAGCGATCGTCACCACCAGCGCACGCGGCCCGCGGTCGCGCATGGCTTCGGCCGTGTCGGCCAGCAGCAGGTCCGAATCGGCGCCGCGCAGGCACAGCACCGGCACATCGATGCGGTCGTAGGCATCCCACAGCTCGTAGTCGTCCGGGTGCTGGGTGAACTGCATCACCATGGCCGGGTCGTAATGCGGCGTCACGCGGCCATTGGGCAGGCGGCGGGTGGAGCTTTCGGTGAGCAGCGTCCACTGTGCATCGGTGAGGAATCCGTAGGGCTTGTAAATGCTGCGGAAGTACTGCTCCAGCTCACCCACGGTGTCGAATGAAGCCGGGTTGCCCGCGTAGCTGCGGATGCGCTCGATGGCCGCGTCAGCGATCTGGGGTCCGATGTCGTTGAGCACCAGGCGCTGGATGCGGCCCTGCAACGGACCGGCCGCGCACACCATGCCGATGGCGCCACCCATGGAAGTGCCCACCCATTCGAAGCGCTCGATCCGGAGCTGGTCCACCAGCGCCGTGGCGATGCGCGCGTAGAAGTCCAGGCAGTATTCGGTTTCGGGCTTCGGACTCCATTGTGAAAACCCTCGGCCAATGGTGTCCGGGCAGATCACGCGGTGGCCCAGGGCGCTCAGGTGCGCGGCCAGCGCATCCATGTCGCGACCGGTGCGCGCCAGGCCGTGCCAGGCGATCACGGGCACCGATTCGGCCACGCCGGGCGCCGGCGCCCAGTCCATGAAATGGATCTCGCGGCCTTCGCACGCGAGGTAGCGCGACTGGGGAACCACAGCGGAGGTGTTCATTTCAAGCCCCTGAGTTTCGCAAGGACCGAGCGCTCGCGCAGCTTGCCGACGATGCCGGTGGGAAAGTAATAGACCGACAAGACGAACAGCACACCCATCCAGAGCAGCCAGCGGTCGGGTGTGAGCAGCGCGGGCAGCAGCGGGATGCCCGTCGAGGCCTCACCCGCCAGGCGCAGCAGGTCCTGCAGATAACTTTGCGCCAGCACGAAGAGCACGCTGCCGATCAGCGCGCCATACAGCGTGCCCATGCCGCCGATCACGACGATGAGCAGGATGTCGAGCATGATCTCGAACGACAGCGAGGTGTCCGGCCCGTTGTAGCGCAGCCAGAGCGCGAGCAGGCAGCCCGCGAGCGTGGCGAATCCGGCCGAGAGCACGTTGGACAGCGTGCGGTAGACGACGGTTCGGTAGCCCAGCGCCTCGGCGCGGAAGTCGTTTTCTCGGATCGCCTGCAACACGCGGCCGAAGGGCGAATTCACGATGCGCAGAATGGTCAGGAAGATCGCCGTGACGGCCGCGAAAATCAGGTAGTAGGTGATCAGCTTGCCGTTCAGATCGACCTCGCCCAGCGGCGTCACCAGCGGCTCTTCGGTCAGCGTGAAACCGGGCGAGAGCAATTCAGGCACACGGAAACTCAAGCCGTCTTCACCGCCGGTGAAGTCCGACAACTGCGACGCCAGCGTGAGGAAGGCCGAGGCCACGGCCAGCGTGATCATGGCGAAGAAGATCGCCTTCACCCGCAGCGAAAAGAGACCGATCATCAGCGAAAGCACGAGCGAAATCAGCAACGCACACAGAACGCCCAGCGCGATCGCACCCCACGACGGTTCTTCGGCCGCGTTGAGCGCAATCGCCACACCGTAAGCACCGATGCCAAAAAACATGGTATGTGCAAAGCTCACGATGCCGGTGTAGCCCAGCAGCAGGTCGAAGCTGGCCACCAGCGCCACGAACACCAGCACCTTGGCCGCCACGTTGAGCGCCTTCACGCCCGGGAACAGGAAAGGCGCAAACGCCAGGCCGAGGAACAGGATGATCAGCAGCGCAGCCAGCCAGCGGCTGCGCGGGAGGTCTTTGGAGAGGAGACGGCTCAGCATGGGCAAACCTCGGGTATCAGGGGAGTTGCGTCCAGGGCAGCCGCGGAACCGGCTTTGCCGGGCCCAGGCTGCGCCCCTTGGGGGGTGACGCCGAAGGCGGCGCGGGGGGTGCTCATCTGTTGGTCACGGGGTACACGCCTTGGGGGCGCCACAAGAGAATGGCAACCATCAGCGCGATGTTGGAGAACAGCGCGACCTTGGGGGCCAGGAAGCCGGTGTAGTTGGCCATCAGGCCGACCAGAAGTGCGCCGATGAGCGCGCCCAGCGTGGAGCCCAGGCCGCCGATGATGATGACGATGAAGATCAGCACGTTGACCTGCGCGCCCATCTGCGGCGTCACGCTCTGCTGGTACAGGCCCCACATCACGCCGCCCAGGCCGGCCAGCGCAGAGCCGGCCACGAACACGCCGACGAACAGGCGCTTGATGCGGTAGCCCAGCGACTCGACCATCTCGCGGTCCTGCACGCCGGCGCGGATCAGCAGGCCGACCTTGGTGCGGTTGAGCGTCCAGACCATGGCGGCGAACACGGCCGCACCCACCAGCACCGCCATGATGCGGTAGCGCTCCACCGAGGCATCGCCCAGCAGCAGCGAGCCACGCAGCGCCTCCGGCAAGGGCAATGCAATCTGCTCGGGGCCCCAGATGACCTTGATCATCTCTTCGCCAATGATCATGCCGCCCATGGTGATGAGGATCTGCTTCAGGTGCATGCCGTACACCGGGCGGATGATGAAACGCTCGAACACCAGGCCCAGCGCCCCCGCCACCGCCATGGCCACCAGCATGGCCGGGAACAGCGCGAGCAGGTTCAGCCACAGGCTGTCGGCCGATGTGTAGCTGCCCATGCTGGCGAGCACCGTGGTGGCCACGAAGGCGCCGAGCGCGATGAACACGCCGTGGCCGAAGTTGAGCACGTCCATCAGGCCGAACACCAGCGTGAGGCCCGAGGCGATGATGAAAACGATCATGCCCATCGCCAGCCCGGCCACGGTGAGCGTGAGCCAGGTGGCCGGGCTGCCGATGGCCGGCAAGGCGGCCAGCGCCAGCACCGGCACCAGCGCCATGGGTTTCCAGTCGAGGTCTTTGAAAAGGCTCATTGATGCGCTCCGAGGGACAGGCCGAGCAATCTCGACTGCATCGATTCATCGGCGGCCAGTTCGGCCATCGGGCCGCTGTGCACCACGCGCCCGTCGTCCATCACGGCGACCGTGTCGCCGAGCTGGCGTGCGAAGTTGAAGTTCTGCTCCACCAGCAGGATCGTGGTCTGCGCCGCCTTGAGCTGGCGAAAGGCTTCGATCATGTTCTGGATGATGGCCGGGGCCAGGCCCTTGCTGGGTTCGTCGATCAGCAGCAGCTGGCGCGGTTCGACGATGGCGCGCGAGACCGCCAGCATCTGCTTCTGCCCGCCGCTGAGTTTGCCGGCAGGGTGGGTCCAGAACTTCTTCATGGCCGGGAACAGGCCGAAGATCCATTCCAGCCGCGTGGTGTCGATGTGGTCCAGCGTGCGCGCGCCGCGTGCGGCCAGCAGCATGTTCTCGCGCACCGAGAGGTCCGAAAAGATGCCCATGCTCTCGGGCACGTAGGCCACGCCGCTGTGGGCGATGTCGGGTGTGGGTTTCTGCGTGATGTCCTGGCCGTCGAGCACCACCGTGCCCTGGCTCGCATGCCACAGGCCCATGATGGTGCGCAGCGTGGTGGTCTTGCCCGCGCCGTTGCGGCCGAGCAGCATGGTCAGCTGGCCCTTGGGCACCACCAGGTCGACGCCGTGCAGGATGTGGTACGCGCCGATGTGGGTATGGACACCGTTCAGTTTAAGCAGGGTCTCGCTCATGCGGCGACCTCCTCTTTGTCTTCAGGGTTGATGCCGAGATAGGCCTGCTGCACCACCGGCGAAGCAATGACCGTGGCCGGGTCGCCGTCGGCCACCAGCTCGCCGTTGTGCAGCACGATGATGCGGTCCGAGAGTTCGCGCACCACGTCCATCTTGTGTTCCACCAGCAGGATGGTCTTGGTCTTGTCGGCCTTGAGCTGGCGGATCAGGTTCAGGATCACGGGCACCTCGTCCACGCTCATGCCGGCCGTGGGTTCGTCGAACATGAACACCTGCGGTTCCAGCGCCATCAGGATGCCGACCTCCAGCTTGCGCTGGTCGCCGTGCGGCAGACTGGACGCCAGCGCGTCGCCCTTGTCCCCAAGCGCCACGGCGTCCAGCACCTCATCGGCGCGCACCATCAGGTCCTTGCGGTCGCTCCAGATGCGCCAGAGGTTCAGCCCCGCACCCGCCCTCGCCTGCACCGCCAGGCGCACGTTCTCGCGCACGGTCAGATTGGGGAACAGGTTGGTCAGCTGGAACGCGCGGCCCAGACCCGCCTGCGCCCGCGACGGCGCACCCAGCGCCGAGATGTCCACACCGTTCAGGCGAACGCTGCCCGTCGAGGCCTTGATCTGCCCCGAGATGAGGTTGAAATAGGTCGTCTTGCCGGCCCCGTTGGGACCGACGATGGCGGTCAGCGTGCCCGGCTCGAAAGCGCAGGACACGGCGTTCACCGCCACGTGTCCGCCGAAGCGGACCGTGAGATCGCGTGTTTCAAGCATGAGGTCTCCAGGCGCCGCCAACTGGCGCGGCGCAATTGCGGGAGCAGTTGTGGCAGGTGCCGCAACCTTCCAGAACACGGCGGAACCGGCTTCGCCGGGCCGCTCGTGTTGCCCCCTTGAGCAAGGGGGTGACGCGCCCTCAGGCGCGGCGCGGGGGTGTTATCGCTTGTTCCGGATCGGAATCGCCAAGTCCTCAGGCTTGATCTCCCGCACCAGCTCCGGCACACCCCAGGCAAACGCCGGGTCCACCTTGATCTTGAAGTGGTACATGCTCTGCATCGCCTGGTGGTCTTCCTTGCGGAAGGTCATCTTGCCCTTGGGCGTGTCGAAGCTCATGCCTTCCATGGTCTGGATGAGCTTCTCGGTGTTGGTGTCGCCGTTGGTTTTCTTCAGCGCCGTCACCACCGCCATCGCAGCCGAGAAACCCCCGGCCGTGAAGAAGTCCGGCGGTGCCTTGTACTGCTTGTAGTGCTCGGCGACCATGGCGTCGTTCACCGGGTTCTTGGGGATGCCGAAGTAGTAATACAGCGCGCCTTCCATGCCGGGGAACTGCTTGTAGGCCACCATGGCCGGCAGGATGTTGCCGCCGGTGGCGAGCTTGATGCCATAGCGTTTTTCCAGGTCCAGCTCGGCGATCTTGGCAAACGGCGTCGGCGCACCCGACCAGCCGACCGAGATGTACTTGGTGCCGGGCTGGTCTTTCAGCTTGTCGACGATGCGCAGCAGGCCGGCGGTGAAGTCGGTCGTGCCCACGGGCAGGTATTCCTCGTGCACGATCTTGGCCTTCTTCATGAAGTCCTTGGCGGCCTTCACGCCGTCGCGACCGAAGGCGTTGTCGTTCGCCAGCATGGCGACCACGTTGCCCGGCTGGTCCAGCGCCACGGCGTTGGCGGCGGCGTCCTGGCTGCTGTTGCGGCCGGTGCGGAAGATGTATTTGTTCCACTTGTCGCCGGTGATGGAATCGGCCACCGCCGGCTCGACCAGCAGGATCTTCTTGTATTCCTCGGCCACCGGCAGCATGGCCAGCGCCACCGGCGATGCCGTCGGGCCAATCGCCAGATCGACCTTGTCGTCGGCGTAGGCCGCGGCGAGCAGGCTCTTGCCCACATCGGGCTTGCCCTGGTCGTCCTTCTCGAGCACCACGATCTTCTTGCCGCCCACCATCATGGTGCCGCCGGTGGCGTAGCTCAGGCCCATCATCAGGCCGGCCTGCGTCTGCTTGGCATAGGCCTCCAGCGGGCCGGTCTTGCTGTGGATGTGGGCGATGCGGATCTCGCCCTTGTTCGACTGGGCAAAGGCCAGCGAAGCCGTGCAGGCGAGCGCGATGACCGCCAGACGGCGGGTGGTGTGGTGCATGTCTTGTCTCCTGGTTGGATGTTTTCCGGCGCCGGGTGCCGTGCTTGTGCATTGCAGGGTCCGTGCCAAGCCAGAAGCCGATTGATTTCAAACAGGTTTTTCAAGCATTGCCCAGAACATGCCTGAACTTCAGACATATTTCGGGCGACAAAGATGTCTGATTTTCAGACGTTTGTCTGAACCTCAGACACATCCGCTGAAGCGAACGCAGCACCCAGCTTGTCGTACAGGCTGGCGCGCGAGATGCCGAGCAGGCGCGCCGCGGCCGCCCGGTTGCCACCACTGCGCTGCAGCGCCGCCGCGATCGCGCGTTGCTCCAGTTCGGCGATCTGCGCCGGCAGGGGTCGGGTATCGACGCCGCCCACGGCCACAGCCTGCACGGGTGCGGGCATCACGGCGGGCTCGATGCGGTCCAGCCCCGATTCGCGCAACACCGCCTCCACCTGCGGTGCGGCGATCTGCGGCGAGTCGCTGCGCAAGGCCAGTTGCTCCAGCACATTGCGCAGCTCGCGGATGTTGCCACGCCAGGGCTGGGCCGCGAGCAACGCGCGGGCGCAGGGCAGGAGGTCGAGCTGTTCGCCCGCACCGCGCGCGGCAATGTCCTCGCACAGGGCCTCGATCAACAGAGGCACGTCGTCGCGCCGCTCGCGCAGCGGCGGCACCCGGATCGGCAGCACGTTGAGCCGGTAGTACAGGTCTTCGCGAAAACTGCCCTCGCGCACCATGTGCTGGAGATCGCGCGAAGTGGCGGCCACCACGCGCACGTCGAAGCGCACCAGCTTGTTGGAGCCCAGCGGTTCGATCTCGCCCTCCTGCAGCGCGCGCAGGAGCTTGACCTGCACGGCCATCGGCATGTCGCCCAGTTCGTCGAGGAACAGCGTTCCGCCGTCGGCCAGTTTGAACTTGCCGTCGCGGCCCTTCTTGTCGGCCCCGGTGTAGGCGCCGGGCGCCACGCCGAAGAACTCGGCCTCCAGCAGCGCCTCGGGCACCGCCGCCATGTTCACGCTCACGAAGGGCCGTCCCGCGCGTGGCGACGCGGCGTGGATGGCGTGCGCGAGCAACTCCTTGCCGGTGCCGGTTTCGCCCAGCAGCAGCACCGGGCTGCTGGAACACGCCGCGCGCCGCGCCTGGCGCTTCACCTCCAGCGCGCCCGGGCTGGTGCCGACGAAGCTGGCAAAGGTGTATTTGGTGCGGCGCTGGCTGGCGAGTTCGCGCCGCGCGTCACTCAGGTCCTGCTCCAGCCGCGCGAATTTCGCGATCAGCGGTTGCAGGGTGGTTTCGGGGTGATCAAACAGCACGATGCCGAGCACGCCGATCACCTCGCCGGCGTCGTCGCGCAACGGGATGCGGCTGACCACGAAGGTGCCGGCCTTGTTGGTCAGCAGGTCGATCAGGATCGGCTTGCCGGTGGCCAGCACCTGGTGCATCTGCGTGTTCTGCACCACGCTGGAGACCGGGTGGCCGACGAAGTCTTCCTCGCGCTCGAAACCCAGCGCCGGCAGGAAGCGGCGGTACTGGTCGTTGATCCAGACCACGCGCGCCTTGCGGTCCACCAGCATCATGCCTTCGCTGGCGGTGGCGAACAGGTCGAACATGGAGCGCGCGGCCAGCTCCAGGATGCTCTGCGCGTCGCGGGGGAGTCGGTTGTCGGCGGTCATGGGTGGCATGGTAGCGCCCATTACCGATGCCCTTGCTTGCCCAAGCCGATCCTCTGTCGGAGCGTCACCCCTGCGAGTGAAACGGTGCCAGCCAGGGCACCGCCGGGCCGGCTCTGCCGGACGGCCAGTGCCGCCCCCTGGGGTCGCGCGCAGCGCGGCAGGGGTGTTCTGGCTCACGACCGCCGGTGCCAGGCCAGCAGGCGCGGCGTGACCAGCACCAGCACCACGATGGCCAGCAGCGTGGCCGACATGGGGCGCTGGAAGAACACCGCCACGCTGCCCTCGCCGATCGACATCGCGTTGCGGAACTGCGCCTCGGCCAGCGGGCCCAGGATCAGGCCCACGATCACCGGCGCGGTCGGAAAGTCGAACCGGCGCAGCACCACGCCCACCAGCGCCAGGCCGAACATGACGAACAGGTCGAACGCGCTCTGGCGCATGCCGTACACGCCCACCGTGGCAAAGATCAGGATGCCGGCGTACAGCGGCGCCTTGGGGATCTTCAGCAGCTTGACCCACAGCCCCACCATGGGCAGGTTGAGCACCAGCAGCATCACGTTGCCGATGTAGAGCGAGGCGATCAGCGCCCACACCAGCGTGGACGAGGTCTCGAACAGCTGCGGGCCGGCGTTGATGCCGTAGTTCTGCAAAGCGCTCAACAGGATGGCGGCGGTCACCGAGGTGGGGATGCCCAGCGTGAGCAGCGGCACCAGGGTGGCCGTGACAGCCGCGTTGTTGGCGGCCTCCGGGCCGGCCACGCCTTCGATGGCGCCGGTGGTGCCGAACTCCTTCTGGTGTTCGGGGTCGGCCAGCTTGCGTTCGGTCGCGTAGCTCAGGAAGGTCGGGATCTCGGAGCCGCCCGCCGGGATGGTGCCGAAGGGAAAGCCGATGAAGGTGCCTCGCAGCCAGGCGGGCCAGGAACGGCGCCACTCGGTCTTGGTCATGTGCGCCTTGTTCATCTTGTTCAGGCTGGCTTCGCTCCTGCCTTCGTACAAGGCGTTGTAGAGCGCCTCGGTGACGGCAAACAGGCCCACGGCCACCAGCACCACTTCGACACCGTCCAGGAATTCGATGACGCCCGCGGTGTAACGCACCTGGCCGGTGATCTGGTCCATGCCCACCAGGCCCAGCGCCAGGCCGAAGAACAGCGCCGTGATGCCGCGTAGCGTGCTCTGCCCCAGCACCGCGCTCACGGTGGTGAAGGCCAGCAGCATCAGGCAGAAATACTCGGGCGGCCCGAGCTTGACGGCGAACTCGGCCAGGATGGGCGCGAACAGCGTCACCAGGATGGTGGCGATCGTGCCGGCCACGAAAGAGCCGATGGCCGAGGTGGCCAGCGCCGCACCGGCGCGACCGTTTTTGGCCATCTTGAAGCCTTCGAGCGCGGTCACCATGGTGCCGGTTTCGCCGGGCGTGTTGAGCAGGATGGAGGTGGTCGAGCCGCCGTACATGGCACCGTAGTAGATGCCTGCGAAGAAGATCATCGAGGCCGTGGCCTCGACCTGGCCGGTGATCGGCAGCAGCATGGCCACTGTGACCGCCGGGCCGAGTCCGGGCAAAACGCCGATGGCGGTGCCCAGCGCACAGCCGGCCAGCGCCCACAGCAGGTTGATGGGGGTGCCCGCGGTGGCAAAGCCACCGAGCAGGTTGTTCCAGAGGTCCAGCATGGTGAATTCCTTTCAGGTCCGTCGCGGGGCTTACAGCCAGCCGGTGCCTGTGAGGCCCGGCAGGTTGACGGCGAGGAATTTGGTGAACAGCCAGAAGGTGGGTGCCGAGATCAGCATGCCGATCACCGCGTCTTTCACCGTCTGAATCGCGTTGCCCGCGGGCTTGCCTTCGCTGATGCGCAGGCCACGCACCGCCAGCGTGAAGCACAGCGCGCAGCTCAGCACGAAGCCGATGCTGGTGATGAGCGCCGCATTGCCCAGGATGCCGGCCGACACCCAGGCCATGGCGTGCCAGTCGCCGCGCGCCGCGCCCGAAGGCTCCGGCATGTTGCGAAAGCCCCCGGTGCGCACCTCCCAGATCAGCAGCACGCCACACAGCCCCATCGCAGCCGACACCACCCAGGGCAGGAAGTCAGGGCCCACGCCCGCATAACCCGCGTCCGACGGGATGTTGGCCGCGCCGTAGGCCAGTCCGGCGGCCAGCAGCACGGCGGCGATGCCCAGGGCCAGCTGACCCGGGCTGTGGTTTGCGCGTGCAGGTGGGTCTCGGGATTCGGTGGTGTTCATGTGGACCTCCAAAAAAACAAGGCCGCGACAAAATGTGCCGCGGCCGGTGGGCAGCGCGCCGGGCGCGGCGCTGCCGCGTCAGGCCATGCCGGCGCGCACCATGGTGGCCCGCAGGCTGGAGAAGTCGCGGTCCACGAACTCGTCAAACGCCTTGCCGGTCAGCAGCGCGGGCGTCCAGTTGTTCTTGACCAGCGCATCGGCCCAGGCCTTGCTATTGGTGGCCTTGACGATCATCTCGGTGAGTGCATCGCGCTGTGCCGGGGTGATGCCGGCCGCGCCGTACACGCCGCGCCAGTTCCCGATCTCGACGTTGATGCCCTGCTCCTTGAGCGTGGGCACATCGATGCCCTTCACGCGTTCGCCCGAAGTGATGCCGACGGCGCGCATCTTGCCGCTGTCGATGTACTGCTGGAACTCGCTGTAGCCGCTGCCGCCGATGGTGACGTTGCCGCCCAGGATGGCCGCCACCGCCTCGCCGCCGCCACGGAAGGGCACGTAGTTGATCTTGGCCGCGGGCACACCCACCGACTGCGCGATCTGCGCCGCCGCGATGTGCTCGGTGGCGCCGCGCGAACCGCCGCCCCACTTGACGCTGCCGGGGTCCTTCTTGAGCTGTTCGACCACGTCTTTCATGGTCTTGAAGGGCGAGTCGGCCGGCAGCACGAACACGTTGTATTCGGTCGTCAGGCGGGCGATCGGCGTCAACTGGGTGATCGACACCGGCGGCTTGCCGGTGATGATGCCGCCGAGCATGACGGCGCCCATCACCATCAGCGCGTTCGGGTCGCCCTTGCTCCCGTTGTAGAACTGGGCCAGGCCGATCGCGCCCGCGGCGCCGCCCTTGTTTTCAAAGGTCACCGAGTCGGCGACCTTGGCGTCGCGCAGGGCTTCGCCCAGGGCGCGGCCCGTGCCGTCCCAGCCGCCGCCCGGGTTGGCGGGAATCATCATCTTGACATTGGCGGCGGCCCAGGCCAGGTTCGGCAGGGCGCCGGCAGCGGCCATGGCGGCCAGGGATTTGAGGAAGGTATCGCGACGCATGTGGGTCTCCTTGTCGGTGATGGGATGCTGGGATCATCTGGCGAGGGCCTGTCAGTTGGCTGTCCAGTTCATCGGGACAAACCCTAGGACGGCCAAAGGTCCCGGCCAGACGGCCGGCCCTGATCAGAAACGGTGGCGAATACCGAACTGGATGCCGCTGGAGTTGCTCCCGGCCACCGGGCTGTTGAAGCCCAGCGCAGCGCTGCCCTCGTTCGACACCGCTGTCAGGTGCGAATACAGCGCCGTGCGCTTGGACAGGTTGTGGCTGGCCTGCAGGGTGTAGATGCGGGCGTCGTCGGCCATGGCGCCGGCCGATCCGTTGACGTTGCGCGCCTGCGCGGCCCCGACCGACACCGTGGTCTCACCCAGCTTGAATGCCGCGGCCACCCCCATCACCTTCAGCTTCTCGGCGGCCTTGTCTTCCTGATCGACATAGGCCGAGAGCTTGACCGAACCGAAGTCGTAGGCACCGACCAGCAGCACCGCGTCCTTGCCCTGTTTGCCCGCTGCCGTGCCGTCGGCATCGGCGACCTTGATGAACCCCGCACCGAGCGTCAGCGGGCCGCTCGCGTGCAGCACGTTGGCGCTGACGAGCCGGCCGAAGTCCGGGCTCGCATCGCTGCGGTCGCGCTGGGCCCCAAAGCCGTACTGCAGCTGGAACGTGGTGTTGCCCACCGAAGGCGACAGGTAGTTGATCGCGTTGTTGACCCGGTTGTAGTCACCGTTGCCGATGATGGGCACCACGCTGAGCACGTCGTAGGTCTTGGTGCCGATCACGCTCGCGATGTCGTCCATGGGCGAATACTGGCGCCCGGCGCGAATGGCACCGAAGCCACCCGCCAGACCGACATAGGCCTGCCGTCCAAAACCCAGTCCCCCCTGCCCCAGGGCACCGGTGTTGAGACTCAGACCGGCCTCGATCTGGAACACCGCCTTGAGGCCCCCGCCAAGGTCTTCACTGCCCCGCATGCCCCAGCGCGAGCCCTGCTGCTGCCCCGAAGCCATGCGCACCGTCGAGGTGGCGCCCTTGACCCGTTCGACCGCCGCGTCAGCGACTCCGTACAAAGTCACGGAGGATTGGGCCGATGCGAACCCACCCACCAGGCCCAACACCGCAAATACCGTCAGATTTCTGTTCATAGTCTCTTTCTGATTGAGTCAACAAGATGGCCATCGCGCCCGCCACCAGGACAGGCTCAAGACCCCAAGGCACACGTGAGTGATCGCGGCTCCTGCGCAGGCACTTCACGGAATCAGATGCTCGGTTTCAGCGCTGTCAGTTGGCTGTACAACCTCCTATGGAAAACCCTGACAGCGGGCCCCGGGCGAGGAGCGGCTGCGAGCCAGGCTCGCGGCCGGCCGCCGGTGTGTTGATAATCCGCACAGCATGAAACTGCTCCTGATCGAAGACAACCCGACCATGCAGACCACGCTGCGGCGCACGTTTGAACGGCGCGGCATGCAGGTACTGACCTGCAGCGAGGGCGACCGCGCCCTCGCGCTGTGGGAGGCGAGCCTGCCCGATGCCGTGCTGCTCGACCTGAGCCTGCCCGGGCGCGACGGGTTGCGCGTGCTGGAGGACGCACGCGCCGCCGGCCTGAGCACACCGGTGATCATCCTCACTGCGCGCGGTACCGTGGGCGACCGCATCATCGGCCTGAACACCGGGGCCGACGACTACATGCCCAAACCCTTTGACCTCGACGAACTGGAAGCCCGCGTACGGGCGCTGGTGCGCCGCTCGCACAGCGCCGCGGACCCGACCCCCATGGGTGTCGGCAAACCCGTTGCCTGGTGTGGCATGCACACCGACCGCGACAGCGGTGCCGTGTACCACGAAGGCCAGGCCCTCGACCTCGCCCCACGAGAGCTAGCCCTGCTGCGAGCGCTGCTGGGCAAACCCGGCCATGCCATCGCCAAGGAACGCCTGTTCGAACTGGTCTTTCCCGGCGAGACCCAGGTGCAGCCCGAAGCCATCGAGGTGGTGGCCTACCGCCTGCGCAAGAAGATCGCCCACACGGGCGCCCAGCTGGTCACGCTGCGTGGTCTGGGCTACCTGTTGAAAGCCGCGGCGTGAGTCCGGCCCCGACCCGCCAGCGGTCCCTGTCGCTGCGGCGCACCCTGCTGCTCGGCATCCTGCTGCCGATGTTTGGTTTTGTGCTGATCAACACGGTGGTGCTCTACCGGCAGGCGCTGGCCGCGGCCGACACCGCCTACGACCGCACCCTGCTGGCCACGGCCAAATCCCTCGGGGAACAGCTGGTGCTGGTGGGCAGCGGCGCGCAGGCGCAGGTCCAGTCGTCGCTGCTGTACTCCGCGCTCGAAGCCTTCGAGACCGACAACCGCAGCCGCATCTTCTACCGGGTGAACGACTTTTCCGGCGCCATGGTCACGGGCTTTGAAGACCTGCCCGCTGTCCGCAAGCATTTGCCCGAGCAGAAGATCTACGCGGCCCTGGTGCACTTCTACGACGACCAGTACCGCGGCGTTCCCGTGCGCATGGCCGTGCTGCTGCAGCCCGTCGCCGGCGCCGACACCCAGGGCATGGCAACCATCCAGGTGGCAGAGACGCTGGAGCTGCGCGAAACCCTGGCACGCCAGATCCTCATCGACACCCTGTGGCGCCAGGCGGCGCTGGTGATCGTGATCGCCCTGGTGGTGGTGTTCGTGGTGCAGCGTGCCACCCGCCCGGTCCGCGCGCTCAGCCTGGCGCTGGCCTCGCGCGGCGAGAACGAGCTGACCCCGCTGCCCACCGAGGGCGCGCCGCGCGAACTGCTGCCCCTGGTCGAAGCCACCAACCAGCACATGCAGCGCCTGTCGCAGCTGCTGGAACACCAGAAGCGCTTCGTGCGCGACACCTCGCACCAGCTGCGCACGCCCCTGGCCGTGCTCAAGACCCAGGTGCAGTCAGCCCGCCGGGGCGATGTGGAGCCGCTGCTGGCGCTGGAAGAAATCGGCCACACGGTCGAACGCGCCACCGAGCTGGCCAACCAGATGCTGGCGCTGGCCAAGGTCGAGCAACTGCGCCAGGAGACCGACGCACCCGTGGTGGACTGGGCCGACGTGGTTCGCGCCGTGGGACTCGATCTCTCGCCACTGATCGCCGAATACGCGCTCGACTTCTCGCTCGACGTCGTCAGCGCGCGGGTGCGCGCGCACGAGTGGGCGCTTCGGGAACTCAGCCGCAACCTGCTGCACAACGCCATCAAGAACACGCCCGAAGGCTCCCGCCTGGCGGTGACACTGGTGCGCGACGCCCGCACCGCGGCGCTCACCATCAGCGACAGGGGCCCCGGCATCTCGGCCGCGCTGCGCGAGCGCCTGTTCCAGCCCTTCGCCACCGACCCGCAGCGCGCGGGCGCACCGGGCAGCGGCTCGGGCCTGGGACTGGCCATCTGCCACGGCGTCACGCTGTCGCTCGGCGGCAGCATCGACCTGGTCAACCGCGAAACCCACGGGCAGGTGCGAGGGCTCGACGCCACCGTGCGCCTGCCACTGGCCACCGCCTGAACGCCACAAACCCTTTCAATGAAAAACGCCCCACCCTCCAGCGCTGGCAGCGGCAAGATCCGGCTCGACAAGTGGCTCTGGGCCGCGCGCTTCCACAAGACCCGCAGCCTGAGCTGCGAAGAAATCGACAAGGGCCGTGTGCGGCTCAATGGCCAGCCGGTCAAGCCCTCGCACGACGTGAAGCCGGGCGACACGCTGGAGATCCGGTCCGGCCCCATCGTCCGCACCGTGCTCGTGCGCGCGCTCAGCGGCGTGCGCGGCCCGGCCCCGGTCGCTGCCCTGCTCTACGAAGAAACCGCCGAGTCGGTGGCACTGCGTCTGGCCGCTGCCGAGCAGCGGCGCCTGGCGCCCGAGCCGGCCCACAGCCTCACACAGGGTCGCCCGACCAAACGCGACCGACGCCACATCGAAGGCCTGCGCGACGAGGGCAAGGCCCCGGGCTGGAATGAACGCTGGAGCGCCTCGATGGACGATGACTGATCGTCGAGCGGCCAGTCAATTTTTTCGAGTGCCCAGCCACACCACCGTGGCCACCACCAGCAGGCCACCGGCCACCTGCACCGGGGCGATGCTCTGACCCAGGATCGCCCAGGCCAGCATCAGCGCAAAAATGGGTTCGATGTTCATGATCGCCGAGTTGCCCACCACGCCCAGGCGCGGCAACACGGTGAACATGATGGTGAAGGCCGTGCCATACAGGACCGTGAGTCCGAGCAGGCCCCACCAGCCCGCGGCAGCCACCGGCAGGTGGAACCCGCCCTGTGTCGCCACCCCGGCCAGGGCCAGCACCGCCACGATGCCCATGGTGCTCGCGGTGCGCAGGCGGCCATCCAGATCGGCCGTCTCGTGCTGGGTCAAGACCAGCGCCAGGCCAAACGTCGCGGCGGCGGTGAGCGCGAAGGCCACGCCCACGCCAATCTGCGCCCAATGCCCCGAAGCGCCCAGGCCCGAGGCGGCACCGGACACATCCAGCGCCAGAGCCAGACCGAGCAACATCACCGGCATGGCGCGCACCATGCGGGCCTCGGGCCGGTGGCCATAGACCACACGCGCCCAAAGCGCAGTCCACAGCGGGTAGGTGTTGAACGCCAGCAGCGCCAGCGCCACCGGCAGGCGGGCCACCGACGAATACAGGCACAGACTCTGAACACCGACCAGCAGGCCAATCGCAGGCAGCGCCCTGCGGTGCCGCGGCCCGAGCCGTACCGGCACACGGAACCAGTGCAGCAGAAACGCAACCGCCAGCGCCGTGACACCGCTGCGAAAGACCACCGCGGTGGCAACATCGACGCCGTTGTCGAACGCCATGCGCGCCGCCACGTGGTTGGCCCCCATCATGAAGGCGATCAGCAGCAGGGTGGCAAAGGCAGCGCGCGACAGCGCGGCTGGTGTTGGGGAAGAAGACATGCGGGAATTGTCCTTGAGCAAGCAGCCCCAAGAAAAAACCCGTTCCAGCTTGCGCTGAAACGGGTTTCTCTGATTGGCGGAGCGAGAGGGATTCGAACCCTCGATGAGGCTCTACACCCCATACTCCCTTAGCAGGGGAGCACCTTCGGCCACTCGGTCATCGCTCCGGAGCCTCATATTATGCCTCAAGTTGCCAGCCTCTCGCGAGGGAGCAAGGGCTGTCGCTGCCGGATTCAGCCGGCGATGCTGTCCTCGGTGCGGTCCAGGTCGAACTCGCGGTGCAGTGCGCGCACAGCCAGCTCCATGTACTTCTCGTCGATCACGACAGAAGTCTTGATTTCCGAGGTGGAGATCATCTGGATGTTGATGCCCTCGTCGCTCAGGCACTTGAACATGCGGCTGGCCACGCCCACGTGGCTGCGCATGCCGATACCGACGATGCTGACCTTGCAGATGCGCGCGTCACCCACCACGTCGGCCGCACCCAGCTCCGGCACGACCTTGCTCTTGAGCAGGTCCATGGCCTTCTGGAAATCGTTGCGGTGCACCGTGAAGCTGAAGTCGGTCTTGCCGTCCTTGCTCAGGTTCTGGATGATCACGTCGACCTCGATGTTGGCCTCGGCCACCGCGCCCAGGATCTGGTAGGCAATGCCGGGTTTGTCGGGCACGCCCAGCACGGAGATCTTGGCCTCATCGCGGTTGAAGGCAATGCCGGAAACGACGGCTTGTTCCATTTGTTCGTCTTCCTCAAAAGTGATCAGGGTGCCGGAGGCGGCTTCTTCATTCAGGTCGATGTCCCAGGGCGTGAAGCTCGAAAGCACGCGCAGGGGCACCTTGTACTTGCCGGCGAATTCCACCGACCGGATCTGCAGCACCTTGCTGCCCATGCTGGCCATTTCCAGCATTTCTTCAAAGCTCACGCGCAACAGGCGGCGCGCCTCGGGCACCACGCGCGGGTCCGTCGTGTAGACGCCGTCCACGTCGGTGTAGATCAGGCATTCGGCCGCCTTCAGCGCCGCGGCCACGGCCACGGCCGAGGTGTCGCTGCCGCCGCGGCCCAGGGTGGTGATGTTGCCGTCCGGGTCCACACCCTGAAAGCCGGTCACGATCACCACCTTGCGGGCATCCAGGTCGGCGCGCACGCGCTGGTCGTCGATCGATTCGATGCGCGCCTTGGTGTAGGCACTGTTGGTCTTGATCGGCACCTGCCAGCCGGCGTAGCTCACCGACGCCATGCCTTCGGCCTGCAGCGCAATCGCCAGCAGGGCCGAAGAGGCCTGTTCGCCCGTGGCGGCCAGCATGTCGAGTTCGCGGCCGTAGGCGCTGCCGGTCTTGCTCGGGGCCAGCTCCTTGGCCAGGCCCAGCAGGCGGTTGGTCTCGCCGCTCATGGCGCTGGGCACCACCACCATCTGGTGACCGGCCCTGTGCCACTTGGCCACGCGCCGGGCGACGTTGCGGATGCGCTCGGTCGACCCCATGGAGGTGCCGCCGTACTTGTGAACAATCAAAGCCATCGGGTTGGATTGGGTTGGAAAGATCGTTGAAACAGGGGCCGCGACGCCGGGCGTTGCGGTCGACCTGTGTGGCGCGAAACGCGCTGGACAAAGCCTTGGAATTATATCGGTGAGGTGCCGGCCGGGCTCGCGAAGGCCAGATGCCCGCCATCGCGCGTCACGAAACCGCTGGCCACCTTGATGCGGATCCGGTGACCCCGCGTGCGGCAATCGGCCACCTGGTCCAGCAGCTCGTCCAGCTGGGCCGTGCTCGCGGCCACGCCAGCGCTGCATCGCAACCAGTGGCGCAGCGCATTGGCCTGGCGATCGCGACCGAGCGACTGCAGGCCCGTGATGGAAGGCGGCATGCCGGTCTGTGCCAGATCGATCCGGGCCAGATCGTCCAGCAGGGTTTGCGCCTGCGCCGCGTGACCCGCACTGCGCGCGAGCAAAGGGCGAAAGCCGGGAAAGCAGGCCTCCCAGGCCGGCATCAGGATCGCCCGGATGCGGTTGCGGGTGTAGCGCAGGTCGGTGTTGGACGGATCGTCCACAAAGGCATGCCCCGCGGCCCCCAGCCATGCGCGCAAAACCCGGGACGGCAAGCCCAGCAATGGACGGCCAAACACCACACCGTGCCGCTGAAACCGGTCGGGCATGGCTGCCAGACCGGGCAGTCCCGCACCGCGGCTGAGCGCGAGCAGCAGGGTTTCGGCCTGGTCGTCGGCGTGCTGCCCGAGCAGCACCACGGACGCACCCATCTGCTGAGCCATACCGGCAAGCGTGGTGTAGCGCACGTCCCGCGCAGCATCTTCGGGACTCTGCCCTGGGGCGTGCGCCGCCTGCACGTGCTCCACACGCAGGCTGATGCCGTGGAGCGCGCAGAAATCGCGGGCGTGTGCCTCGAACCCGTCAGCTGCCGCCTGCAGCCCGTGGTGAACATGCAGCGCCAGCACGCGGTCGGGCCAGCGTTGTTTCGCCGCCATCAACAAGGCCGTGGAATCGGCACCGGCGCTGTAGGCCACCGCCACCGGCTTCAAGGAGGTGTGAGCGGCCCCGCTGGCAGACAGCCAGTGCGCGCACCACGCCGCCAACGCCTGCTCGCAGGGGTTGGCGGGCGCAGGCAAGGCGCTCACCTCAGCGCTTGTCCGACTTGCTCTCGGCCTTGGTGTCGGTGTAGCGACCGTAGCTGTTGAGGCGCGCGTAGCGGCGGTCCACCAGCTCCTTGACCTTGAGGTCGGCCACCTGGCGCCACGCATCGGTCAGTGCGCGCTTGAGGAACGCGGCCATCTGCCGGTGGTCGCGGTGCGCGCCACCCACCGGCTCGTTGACGATCTTGTCCACCAGTCCGAGCGCCTTGAGGCGGTGCGCGGTGATGCCCAGGGCATCGGCGGCATCGCTGGCGCGGTCGCTGGTCTTCCAGAGAATGGAGGCACAACCCTCGGGGCTGATCACCGAATACACCGAATATTGCAACATCAGCACCTGGTCGGCCACCGAGATGGCCAGCGCACCGCCCGAGCCACCTTCTCCGATGATGGTGGAGATGATCGGCACTTCCAGTTGCGCCATCTCGAAGATGTTGCGGCCAATGGCTTCGGACTGGCCACGTTCCTCGGCGTCGATGCCGGGATAGGCGCCCGGGGTGTCCACGAAGGTGAACACCGGCAGCCTGAACTTCTCGGCCAGCTTCATCAGGCGCAGCGCCTTGCGGTAGCCCTCGGGCTTGGTCATGCCGAAGTTGCGCAGGCCACGCTCCTTGGTGTCGCGCCCTTTCTGGTGACCCAGCACCATGCAGGGCTGCCCGTTGAAGCGGGCCAGGCCGCCAACGATGCTCAGGTCGTCGGAGAAGTGGCGATCACCGTGCAGTTCCTGGAAGTGCGTGAAGATGTCGCGCACATAGTCCAGCGTATAAGGCCGATCGGCGTGGCGCGCGATCTTGGTGATCTGCCAGGGCGTGAGGTTGCTGTAGATGTCTTTGGTGAGCTGCAGGCTTTTGCCTGACAGCTGTTCGATCTCGGCGGAGATGTCGACCGCCGATTCGGTCTGGACGTAGCGCAGTTCTTCGATTTTGGTTTCGAGATCGGCAATCGGTTGTTCGAAATCGAGAAAGTTCTTTTTGGCCAAGGTGTGACTCCTGTGGTCTTGTGACGACCCTTCCGCGGTCCGCACGCATGCGGCTCGCGGTTCCGTGTCCTGAAGTGATCAGGACGGTGTTTCAACGACGTCTTTTTGTATCAATAGGCCACGGGGGCCGGGTCCAGCGAGCGCCAAATATACCAAGTCGCCACACTGCAGAACGGCGCCCAGGAAGCGGCCACTTCGCGTATCTCGCTGCGGCTCACCGGTTCGCCCGAAAAATAGCAGCGGCTGATGCCGTTCTGCAAGCCCACGTCGTCCAGCGGCAGCACGTTGGGCCGCATCAGGTGGAAGATCAGGAACATCTCGGCGGTCCAGCGACCGATGCCGCGGATCGCCACCAGCTCGGCGATGATGGCCTCGTCGTCCATGTCGGCCCAGGCATTCACATGCACCTGGTCGTTGGCGAAGTGCAGGGCCAGGTCCACCAGGTACTCGACCTTGCGGGCCGACAGGCCGGCCGCGCGCATGTCGTCCACCTTGAGCTTGAGCACCTGGGCGGGCAACATCTTCTTGGGCAACACGGCAAACCGGTCCCAGACCGATTGCGCCGCCTTGACCGAAATCTGCTGGCCCACAATGCTGCGCGCCAGTGTGACGAAGGCATCTCCCCGAGACTGCAGGCTCACGCCGCTGTGCAGGGGAATGAGCTTTTTCATCACCCGGTCGCGCTTCATCAAGTGGCGGCAGGCCTCCTGCCAGTACACCGGGGCCTCGAGTCCCACGTCGGGCAGCACAGACGCCATCAGCTGCGCTCCCAGGTGGTGCCCTGGGCACTGTCCTTCAGCACCACACCCTGCGCCAGCAGGTCCTGGCGTATGCGGTCGGCTTCGGCAAAATTCTTCGCCTGCTTGGCAACGGCACGGTCCACGATCAGCGCCTGAATCGCCGCCTCGTCCAGCCCACCTGCCGCGCCACCACCGCCCTGCAAGAAGGCCGCCGGCTCAACCTGCAGCAGTCCCAGCGTGCCGCCGAGGGCACGCAACAGCCCGGCCAGCGCCGCATCCTTGCTGCGATTGACTTCGCTCGCGAGATCAAACAGCACGGCCACCGCTTCGGGCGTGCCAAAGTCCTCGTCCATCGCGGCGCGGAAGCGCTGGGCAAACGGATGCGACCAGTCGATGGTGGCCACCGGTTCGGCAGACACCAGCGACAAGGCGGTGTAGAGGCGCTTGAGCGCGGCGCGGGCATCGTCCAGATGCGCATCGCTGTAGTTGAGCGGGCTGCGGTAATGGGTGCGGACGATGAAGAAACGCACCGTCTCGGCGTCGTACTTGGCCAGCACCTCGCGGATGGTGAAAAAATTGCCCAGGCTCTTGGACATCTTTTCGTTGTCCACCCGGACAAAACCGTTGTGCATCCAGAAGCGCGCCAGCGGCTTTCCGCTCGCACCCTCAGACTGGGCGATTTCGTTTTCGTGGTGCGGAAACTGCAGGTCGGCCCCGCCGCCGTGGATATCGAAGGTCTCACCCAGCAGCGCGCAACTCATGGCAGAACACTCGATGTGCCATCCCGGCCGTCCTGGCCCATAGGGTCCTTCCCATCGGGCTTCTGCCGGCTCATCGGGCTTGGCGGACT
The DNA here is from genome assembly GCA_030653975.1 of Hydrogenophaga sp. Taxonomy (GTDB): domain Bacteria; phylum Pseudomonadota; class Gammaproteobacteria; order Burkholderiales; family Burkholderiaceae_C; genus Hydrogenophaga. The sequence goes on from JAURYH010000028.1 coordinate 68,239, forward strand.
TCCAGAGCACAAAATCCAGCGGGTCGTTCTTGTCAATGGCCACCGCCACGCGCTCGCCGGCACGCAGGTCGTCCAGCGACTTGCCCGACAACTTGCCGTAGCCGGGAAACCGGCGCACCGCGAAATTCACGTCACCATCCTGAGCGCGGTAGGCCAGGCCTTTGGCTTCGAGCTGCCCGATCAGCGACAGCATCTGCGGCACGTAGGCGGTTGCGCGCGGCTCGAAACTGGGCGCCTCGATGCCCAGCGCAGCGATGTCCTGGTGCATGGCCAGCGTCATTTCGTCGGTCAGTGAACGAAGGGTGATGCCTCTGGTGAGCGCCCGCTGGATGATCTTGTCGTCGATGTCCGTGATGTTGCGGACGTAGGTCACGCGGTAGCCACTGACCTTGAGCCAGCGTTGCACCACATCAAACGCCATCATCATCCGGGCGTGGCCGATGTGGCACAGGTCGTAGATGGTCATGCCGCAGACATACATGCGCACATGACCCGACTCCAGGGGTTCGAACGGCTCCGGCCGACGGGACAGGGTATTGAAAATGCTCAGGGTCATGGGAACAGGATTCGGGGGGCGAACGGAAGCGGCGGCCGAACACAGCGCCTTCCGTTCACACCTGCCAGCAGATGCGAAGCGGAACAAAAGGTCGGAACAGTGGGTGCGAGCGGGCCGAATGTCACGCCCGACCGGCATCAGGAAGCCATTGGACTTACACCCTCAGATACAATCTGTCAGTATAGCCAGCTTGGTCTTGGGCAAGCGCACTCGGACAGGCGCTATATTCATGTTCACAGGCCCGCCCGCGGTCTTCGGTCTGCCCGCATTCGCTCTTCTGAGGTCCCATGCATCACCCCGCCAAACCTTTGCCCATGCTGTCTGCTTCAAGTCGCGGCGGCTCCTCCGCCCTGGTCACTTCCCGGCTGCGCCTGCTGGCGCTTTCGGTGGCTGTTTCGGCCGCGCTGGGGGTTTCTGTGGTGATGGCCCAGACCGACGACTACGCCGAGGTCAACCGCCTCATGCGGGCCGGGCAACTGAGCGAGGCCTTGAGCAAGGTGGACCTGTACATCGCCAGCAAGCCTCGCGATCCCCAGATGCGCTTCCTCAAAGGCGTGATCCAGACCGAAGGCGGCAAACACAGCGATGCCATTGCCACCTTTTCCAAGCTGACCGAAGAATTTCCCGAACTGCCCGAGCCCTACAACAACCTGGCCGTGCTTTACGCCGGACAGAGCCAGTTTGACAAGGCGCGCGCAGCCCTCGAAATGGCCATCCGCACCAACCCCAGCTACGCCACCGCCCATGAAAACCTGGGTGACGTGTACGCCAAGCTGGCCAGCCAGTCGTACAGCAAGGCACTTCAACTGGATTCCGGCAACACCGCCGTGGCCCCCAAGCTCAGCCTGATCCGCACCCTGTTCGGCGCAGATGGCAAGGGTGCCCGCACCGGCACCACCCCTCCCTCCGCGGGACCCGCCCCTGTGGCTGCAGCGACGCCTGTGGCGACGGTCAACCCTGTTGCGCCAGCTCCGGTGCCCGCCGCCTCTGGCAAAGCCGAGGCAGACGTGGAAGCCGCCGTGGCTTCCTGGGCCAAGGCCTGGTCCAGCAAGAACATGCAGGCTTACCTGGGCGCCTACGCTGGCAATTTCACCCCTCCCGGCGGTCAGGCCCGCAGGGCATGGGAAGCAGACCGCAAGGCCCGCATCGTGCCGCGCTCGCACATTGGCGTGGCCATCAGCGAACTGTCGGTGTCGGCTGATGGTGATCGCGCATCGGCCAGCTTCAAGCAGGACTACAGTTCCGACACGCTCAATGTCACCAGCCGCAAGAAACTTGATTTCGTCAAGAGTGGCAACCGCTGGTTGATCGTGCGCGAAACCACGGGTTCCTGATGGCCGGTCGGCGGTACTTCCAGCATGGCCACGCCAGCATCACAACCGCCAACCTGAGTTCGGGCATTGGCAGCCTGCTGCGTCCCGCCACTGTACTGGCCGCTCTGGCTGCGATGGCGCTGGCCCTCGGTTTGATCAGCTCCTGCGTGGGTCCGTCCGCCCCGACCGGTGGCCTGCTGAACCGGATGGCCTCCGTGGTAACCGCCGATGATCCCGCCGGAGCGCCTTCGGCTCCTTCCATGCTCGACAACGCGCTGAGCAGGGTCCAGGACGCAGCACAGTTGCTTGGGGCGCCAGAAGTAGCGTCCGGGCTACAGTCCAGCCCGCTCTCCGGTGAAGCCCTGCAGCAGGTGATGCCTCTGATGGGCCAAGCCGAGGCCCAGCTGATTGAGATCTACCAACTGATCAGCCAGGGCCTGGCGCGCGAAGCGCTGACCAAGGCCGACACCTTGGTGCGCGATCATCCGAACTTTCACCTGGCGCACCTGGTGCATGGTGACTTGCTGAGCCTGCAAACGCGCCCGATCCGCCAGCTCGGCGATGTGCCTGACACCAAGGCGCTTGCTGCTTTCGAGCAACTCAAGACCTTGCGTGAAGAATCGCGCCGCCGTCTGCGGGCCCTGATGGAGCGACCACCCGCCGGGAGCATCCCCGCACAGTTCCTCGCCCTGTCATCCCAGAGCCGGCATGCGATTGCCATCGATGCTTCGCGCTCGCGCCTGTACCTGTTCGAGAACCAGACTCCCTCCGCATCGGGCAACCTGATTGCTCAGCCGCCCCGATTGCGCCTGGTGGGTGATTTCTACATTTCCGTTGGCCTGTCCGGCATCGAGAAGACCGTTGAGGGCGACAAGCGCACACCGCTGGGCGTTTACTACATCACCAGCAACCTCAACCCGGACAACCTGCCCGACCTGTACGGTGTGGGTGCACTGCCCATCAACTACCCCAACCCGCTTGACGTGCAGCGCGGCAAGACCGGCAGCGGTATCTGGCTGCATGGCACGCCAAGGGAGCAATTTGTGCGCGCGCCCCAGGCATCCGATGGCTGCGTGGTCCTGTCCAACCCCGACCTGGAGCGGCTGCTCAAGACCGTGCAGATCCGCACCACGCCAGTCGTGATCGCGCCCGAACTCCAATGGGTGCGGCCCGAGGCACTTGACACCGAGCGTCAGGCCTTTGAGGCGGCGCTGGAAGCCTGGCGCGTCGCCAAAAGCGAGGGCAATCTCGGGCAGCTCAAGGGGTTTTACTCCAGCCGTTTCCAGAACCAGGGCCGCGACTTGGGCCAATGGTGGCCACAGGTCGAGAGCGAGCTGAGCCCCGCGAAAGGCTCCCGGGAGCTGCAGCTCAAGGAGCTCTCCCTGCTTCGCTGGCGCGACGCCCAGGACACCATGGTGGTGACCTTTGGCGAGGTCCCTCTGGGCCAATCCCGCGGCGTCACACGCCGGCAGTACTGGGCGCTGGAACGCGACCAGTGGAAAATATTCTCAGAAGGTACCCTTTGATGCAAAACACCCCTTTCAAGCAGCGCCCTTTGCGCCGTCATCTGACCTCCCTGCTCGTCGCCAGTGCTGCAGCAGTCCTGCTTCCGGTGGCCGCATGGGCTCAGGGCACGCCGGTCGCCGAGACGCCCAAGGTGCGCCTGAGCACCTCCATGGGTGACATCGTGCTGGAGCTGTATCCCGACAAGAGTCCGAAAACGGTCGAGAACTTTCTGCAATACGTGCGTGACAAGCACTACGACGGCACGGTGTTCCACCGCGTGATCAACAACTTCATGATCCAGGGCGGCGGTTTCAACGCCGACTTCCAGCAAAAAGCAACCCGCGCGGCCATTCCGCTGGAAGCCAGCAATGGGCTGAAAAACGACCGTGGCACGATCGCCATGGCCCGAACACAAAATCCCAACTCCGCCACGGCACAGTTCTTCATCAACGTGGTCGACAACGCTGCCTTGAACGCCCCCAACCCCGACGGATACGGCTACACCGTTTTTGGCAAGGTCACCGCGGGCATGGATGTGGTGGACAAGATCAAGCTCGTTCCAGTCGGCAACCAGGGCATGCACCAGAACGTGCCCAAGACACCCCTCACCATCCTTAAAGCCACCCTGGAGAAATGAACATGGCCAATCCCCAAGTCGAACTGCACATCGCCAACTTTGGCGTCGTCACGCTGGAACTGGACGCCGAAAAAGCGCCCCTGTCCACCGCCAACTTCCTGTCGTACGTGAACAAGGGTCACTACAACAACACGGTGTTTCACCGCGTCATCCCCGGCTTCATGGTGCAGGGTGGCGGCTTTGAGCCGGGCATGAACCAGAAGCCCGCCGACGCCCCCATCAACAACGAAGCCAACAACGGCCTGAAAAACGAGCTCTACACCGTGGCCATGGCGCGCACCAGCGACCCGCACTCGGCCAGCGCCCAGTTCTTCATCAACGTGGCCAACAACGGTTTCCTCAACCACACCGCACCCAGCGCCCAGGGCTGGGGCTACGCCGTGTTCGGCAAGGTGGTTTCCGGATCGGACATCGTGAAGAAGATCGAGGGCGTTGCCACCGGCCGCAAAGGCTTCCATGACGACGTGCCCAAGGAAGACGTCGTCATCGAAAAAGCCGTCGCCCTTTGATGACAGGGGCTCCTTGCCCCTCCCCCATGCCAGACACGACCTCCGACCGCTTCGCCACCCTGCGCGCACCCGCGCACTGGCAAGCGGTCGATTTCATTTCCGACCTGCATTTGCAGGCGTCGGAACCCGCCACGCTGGCCCTCTGGCAACACTACCTGCAGCAGGCCCCGGCCCTGCGGGCCGATGCCCTGTTCATCCTGGGCGATCTCTTTGAAGTCTGGATCGGCGACGACGTGCTCGCGCCCCAGACGTCCGACACCCCGTCCTTCTGGCACACCTGCGCCCAGCTGCTGCGGGAGCACAGCCGCCACACCCCGGTGTATTTCATGCACGGCAACCGGGATTTCCTGCTCGGTGCCCAGGCACTGGCCGCCTGCGGGATGGTCGGGCTGAACGATCCGACGGTGCTGGAGTTTCACGGCCAACACTGGCTGCTCAGCCATGGCGACGCCCTGTGCCTGGCCGATACCGACTACCAGCGTTTCCGCGCCGCGGTGCGTTCTGCCGACTGGCAGCGCGATTTCCTGGCCAGGCCGCTGAGCGAGCGTGAGGCGATTGCACGCGGGCTGCGCGAGCAAAGCGAAGCCCGCAAGCGCGACAGCGCACACGATCACACCCTCTGGGCCGACGTCGATGCGGATGCGGCCAGACAGTGGCTGCAGGCGGCTGGCTCACAGACCCTGATCCACGGCCACACCCACCGCCCGGATCAGCACGACCTGGGTCAGGGCCTGCGGCGCGTGGTGCTCAGCGACTGGGATCCGACCGCCCGGCCGCCGCGGGCCGAAGTGCTGCGCCTCAGCCCGCAGGACGGGTTGCAGCGATTGCCCCTGTGTTGAAGCCGGTGGTCCGTCTGCTGCAACGCTGGCTGCCCAGACGCTGGCGCAACCCGCAGCCGCTGCCCGCAGCGCTGTGGCGCGAAACGCTGGCACAACACCCCTTCCTGGCCGAACTCACCGCAACGGAACAAAGCCACCTGCAGCAACTGTGCAGCCATTTCCTGCTGGAGAAGGAGTTCCACGGCGCCCACGGCCTGAAGATCACCGACACCATGGCGTTGAGCATCGCGGCGCAGGCCTGCCTGCCGCTGCTGCACATCGCCGGACCGGCGGACCGGGATCACCAGAGCCCGATGGACGCGCTGGACTGGTACGACGATTTCGTCGGCATTGTGGTGCAGCCGGGTGCTGCGGTGGCCGTGAGGGAAACGGCCGACGCCGCGGGTGTGGTGCACCGCTACCGCGAGGTCCTCGCGGGCGAAGCCATGGACCGTGGCCCCGTGATGCTGAGCTGGGAGGAAGTCGCACAAGCCGGCCAGACCGCGACCAGCGGAAACAACGTGGTGATCCACGAATTCGTGCACAAGATGGACATGCGCGGCATGCAAGCCGGCGAAACCCCGGATGGCGCACCCGTGCTGCCCCGAGGTTTGTGGGGCGCGACCCGCCCGGCCCAGGCGAGGAAACACTGGCGCGACACCATGTCCATCGCCTTCACCCAGTTTCGCGAAACGCTGAGTCTGGCCGAACGCTTCGGCGGCGAACGGCCCTGGCTGGACAGCTATGCCGCCAAGGACCCCGCCGAGTTTTTTGCAGTGACCTGCGAGGCCTACTTTGTCAACCGCGAGCGCTTCGCTCTCGAATTCCCGACCCTGCTGTCGCTGTATGACGGGTTTTTTCGGGCTGACCAAGCATAGTTGTCGGTAACCCGCCAATGGCAGGCAGGCCACCGACGCCCGCTCAGCGCTTGAGCAGGACCTTGAGCGTGTTCTGCAAGCGCCGCGCAGCGCCTGCATCGTAAACACCAGCCAGCACACGCGACACATCCTGAGCCCAGGTGTCGACCGGCGCAGCTTCGTGGCGGCGTGTGAGCAACTGCAGCTGCAGCATGCGGCGGGCATCCAGCAGTTCAGCCGGCGTCGGAACTTCAGCCGCCATTTCCAGCCGCAACAAGGCGTCGGCAGGCACCGCGGCGGGCGCCCCCCCGTTCAGGCTTTGCGACCACGCGCTGCGGGTCGCCGCGTTGACCCGCGACCCCAGCGCCTGCGCGGTCGGCAGCTGCGACGCATCGCGCTGCTCCCAGGCGGTCAGCAACTGGGTCAACACCTCACCATGCGCTTGGGCTGCGAGCTTGCGCAACGCCGCTTCGGCGTGTTCGATGGCCTGGCGCTGGGCGCGGAAAGCGGCGTCCCCCAGGCGCGGACCCCGCGGCTCGCGATCAAAGCGGTCACCCCCTCGCCCATCGCGACCATCCCGCGCATCACCGCGAGCGCCAAAACCACCCCGTGCATCGCGGCTGTCGCGGCCCGGGGGGCCACGGCGGTCGTCTCGCCCGGCGGGTTCTGTCTTTTTCATGCCCGGACGGTCATCGCCACGCACCGCCACGATCTTCTTCGGCGGGGCGGCTGGTTTGGCGGGCACGGCGGCGTCCACCGCGGGAGCTTCGCCTTCACCTTCGGCATCGGCCGGCGCAGACCCCTCCGCAGCCGGCGCCAGGGGTTGGTCCTCTGCCATCGCCTCCGCGGGCCCGACCCCGGCCTGCGGCGCAACGGCCTTCACCGTGCCGCTGGCCGGTTCGTCTGCGGCCGCGGCCTGGCCGCGCAAGGCGGCCTCCAGCGCCGCCATGGCGGCGCGGATCTGCTGGGCGTCGCCGCTGGCGCTGGCGGCATCCACCGCCTGCGACGCCTCCAGCACACGCTGGTCGTGGGCGTTGAGTGCCGTGGATGCTTTCTCGCGTTCGCTGCTCTTGCGGGCAAAAGCCTCGTCAATGGGCTGGCGGAAGGCCTCCCACAGTTTCTGTTCCTGCTTGCGCTCCAGTGGCACCGCGTGCGCCTCGGACTGCCAGCGCTGCTGCAGCGCCTTGACCGCGTCGATGCGCAATTGGGGCGCATCGCCCATGGTCCTGGCTTCGTCGATCAGGGCACGGCGGCGTTCGACGCTCTGTGCCTGTGCGGCTTCGAGACCGGCGTGCGCGGCGTGCATGGCGGTTTTCCAGAGCGGCTGCATTTCGGCAAACGCCTTCTCGCTCAGGTGGCCCGCTTCCCGCCAGCGCTCGGAGAACGCGTGCAGTTCACGCACCTGGGCCTTCCAGTCGGTGCTCTCCGCGTGCGCAGCCGTCCAGGCCTTGAGTTCTTCAATGATGGCCATGCGCTGGGACTTGTGGGCCTCCGCCTGCTGGCGGACCTGGGTCAGCCAGGCCTCAACGCCTTTGTGGGCCTGGGTGCAGGCTTCGTCGAAACGCTTCCACAACGCGTGGTTGGGCTGGCCGCCCTGGTCGGTCGCCTTCCATTGATCGCGCAGGCTGCGCAGGGTCTCCTGCATCTTGCGCCCGCCGAGTCGCTGGCCCTCGGGCGGCTGCAACAGGGCTTCGGCCTTTTTCACCAGCTCTTCGCGCAGCTGATCGGCGCGCCAGCGTTGCCAGTCTTCCAGGTCACCGGCCTGGGTCAGCGCCGCGTGGGCGCGGGCCTCCAGCTCGGGGCCGATGAGGCGGGCGTGTGACTTCAGCACAGCGCGCACGTCGGCCGCGGCCTTCGGCGTGGCTTTGCCATGCCCCTCGGCCAGCTCGCGCTCCAGCACACCCAGGGCACGGTCCAGCTCGGCCAGCACCTTGGCCCGGCGCTCCTGGGCGGCCTGGGTATCGTGAGCGGCTTTTTCACCTGGCACGGCGGCGTCGCCACCACGCGCGGCACGCAATTCATCCGCCCACACCGGCACGGCCGGCAGCGGTGCCTGCGGGTTCGCATCGGCCGCAACCGCCTGGGCCAGGGCCGCTTCGAAAGCCTCCCACACCAGTTGCAGCTGACTGCGGGAAGCCTGGAGCATAGGGGGAAACTTGGGCTCGACGCTGGGCCACTGGGCGTCGTCGGCCAGGGTGCTGGCCTGCTGCTGCCACTGAGCCACGTCGGCGCGCAGCGCTTCGGCACTTTGCAGGGCTTCGCGCCACGGCTTGGTCGACATCACTTCGATGCGCTGGGCCATCAGCACCGCCGACTCGCGCTCCACCTGAACGCGGTGCTGCACATCCTCGATCGCCTTGACCCGTTCGGCCAGGGCTTGCTTCAGACCCGCCAGGGGTTCGCGCGACAACGGCGCGCCGGCACGCGCGGCATCGCGCTGCCAGGCCATGGCATCGGCCAGGTTCAAACGGGACTGCCCGATGAGGGCCTCGGCCTTGACGGCCCACTCGGCAGCAATCTGTTCCTGGGCCTTCAAACGCTTGTGTTCGTCCAGCTTTTCTTTCAGTGGCTTGGCCGCGCCACGGTCGCGCTGCGACAGTTCCTTGAACACCTCCGTCATCTGCTCAAGCCCCGGTTCGCTGGCCAGCCATTCGCGGATGCGGGACGCACGCTCGCCCGAGGTGGGCGCAGAAAACGCGCCACCGGTGAGGGCATCCAGAGGGTGGGTGGCGCTGGCAGCGGCTGGCTTGGAACTGGCGGGCGTGTTCACGGCAGATTCAGGGGCATTGGACTGGGGGGGGCTTTTTCGCAGGGAGAACAGCGACATACGGGGATCGTTCTAGATATAGGGGCCGGCACGTCAAAGCGCCTGGCGAAGCCCGTATTGTCGCTGCTGTTGCTTCCGATGCCGATCACGCACGTCCAAAAACAAGAAACCCCGGTGAGCAGAACCCACCGGGGTTGACGGCGGGCAACTTGCACTTGCCGTCAGTTTTGGCGGAGGGAGTCGGATGTCTCTCCAGCCTGGAAGCAACAGATTGCTCCCGTTTGGAACCGGTTGGCGGATGCTCCGCGTCGCCGGTTTGATGCCCATCAACGACGGGCAACTGCAGGTTAACCGGGTTCCGCATCGGGTTCAAGGTGTTGACCTGAACAAGGTCATGGAAATTTTCAATCGCGATGCGAGCGTGATGCAAGCCACCCGGTCAGCAGCCGCAACAACCACCCGCCCCCACCCGAATCGACCAACGGCACCCCGATCGCTGACCGGCGAGCAGCGCCGGGCCGGGCTGGCATCCGTGCTAGCACGAGACACAAAGAGGGGCCAAAATCACCATTTAATATACTTTTAAGTAGTTAGAATTTAATTCTTAAACATTGACTTGATATTAAACCTCCCCTAACATTCGCCGGTTTTGCCCATTCAGGGTAAACCCGAGCCGCTGACCCAGCAGGGTCCATCGACCGCAAGGCTCACAAAGCCCGCCTCGATGAGGTGCCCAGCCAGCCGCACCGACCCATCCGGTCACCGCGGCACCGACAGGAGAGACCACATGAACGATACCCACCGCCCCCACAAGAGCACCTCAGGTGCCACGGCATCCCTCAAGACCACCCTGAGCGACGCCTACCAGGGCTTTGTCGCCATCACCCACAATGGCCTGGCCCTGATGGGCATGGCCCTCGCGCTGGGCCTGATCACCCTCGCTGCACGCAGCGACCTGCGCCAGGACGCCGAGCAACACCTGCTCGGCTGGCTGCAGCAACGCCAGGAGGCCAGCGAACCGGTGCTCGCGTTCGAGCCCGACCCCGATGCCGTGCAACGGGTGACCGCCGTGCTGCCCCACCACCTGCCCAAACAGCAGGCCAACGTGGCCTTCTGGCTGAGCCGCAAGTACCGGGTCGCGCCCGAACCACTGGGCGTGCTGGTGGCCGAAGCCTTCGAGGTCGGCGAAAAGGCGCGCATGGACCCGACCCTGATCCTCGCCGTCATGGCCGTGGAGTCGCGCTTCAACCCGTTTGCCCAGAGCCCCGTAGGCGCTCAAGGCTTGATGCAGGTGCTCACACGCGTGCACACTGAAAAATACGAAGACTTCGGTGGCCAGCTGGCGGCGTTCGATCCCGTGTCCAACCTGCGGGTGGGTGCACGGGTGCTGCAGGAATGCATCAAACGGGCGGGCTCCATCGAAGGCGGTCTGCGCCTGTACGTCGGCGCGGTCACCACCGATGGCAGCGGCTACATCAACAAGGTGATGGCCGAACACCTGCGCATCCAGAGCGTGGCGCTGGGCAAGCCCATGCCCACCCGCTTCCCGGTCTACAGAAGGGCCACGACGGTCGTCGCACCCGCGGATACCGAGGCCTTGCCAGCGTCCGACGCGCCCGAACTGGAAGCCGCCGATGCGACGCCCCCCGCTGCGGAAACCATGAAACCCCTGCTGCCGGTCCGTTCGTGACCGGCTCGGGCCTGGGGATATCGCCCACCCGGGCAGTTGGCCGCCCTGCTCGGCTAAACTAGGCCCCGCACGCAACTGGCGATAGGCACCCCAGGCGCAGGGCTCGCTGCCCGACCTTCGGTGCTGACGTGGCCCCCCTGCCCCCACCCGGGACCGCAGGGACAACCACTGGGAAGCGTGCCGCCTGGCTGCCAAGCCAGGTGATCAGCCGTTCGCCTGGGCAGCCCCTGCCGTCGTCACCCCGCTGACGCGCGCCGGGATCCACGTTTCCCAAGACTGCCAACCATGTACGACCGCAACATCCTCATCGAGCAAACCGACCCCGAGCTGTTTGCCGCCATCCAGGCCGAAAATGCGCGCCAGGAACACCACATCGAGCTGATCGCCAGCGAGAACTACGCCTCGCCCGCCGTCATGGCCGCCCAGGGCACCCAGCTCACCAACAAATACGCCGAAGGCTACCCCGGCCGTCGTTACTACGGCGGCTGCGAATACGTCGACATCGCCGAGCAACTGGCGATCGACCGCGTCAAGCAGATCTTCGGCGCCGACGCGGCCAACGTGCAGCCCCACTGCGGTGCGTCCGCCAACGAAGCCGTCTTTCTGGCTTTCCTGAAACCCGGCGACACCATCATGGGCATGAGCCTGGCCGAAGGCGGTCACCTGACCCACGGCATGGCGCTCAACATGAGCGGCAAGTGGTTCAACGTCGTCAGCTACGGTCTGGACGCCAGCGAAGCCATCGACTACGACGCCATGGAGCGCAAGGCCCATGAGACCAAACCCAAGCTCATCATCGCCGGCGCTTCGGCCTACAGCCTGCGCATCGACTTCGAGCGTTTTGCCAAGGTCGCCAAAGACGTCGGCGCGATCTTCATGGTCGACATGGCGCACTACGCTGGCCTGATCGCCGCGGGCGTCTACCCGAACCCGGTGCCGTTTGCCGACGTCGTGACCTCCACCACCCACAAGAGCCTGCGCGGCCCGCGCGGCGGCATCATCCTGATGAAGGCGGAACACGAAAAAGCCATCAACAGCGCCATCTTCCCCGGCCTGCAGGGCGGCCCGCTGATGCACGTGATCGCCGCCAAGGCCGTGGCCTTCAAGGAAGCGCTGCAACCCGACTTCAAGCTGTACCAGCAACAGGTGGTCACCAACGCCCGCATCGTCGCCGAAACCCTGGTTTCGCGTGGCCTGCGCATCGTCAGCGGCCGCACCGAAAGCCACGTCATGCTGGTCGACCTGCGCGCCAAGGGCATCACCGGCAAGGAAGCCGAAGCCGTGCTGGGCAGCGCCCACATGACCATCAACAAGAACGCCATCCCCAACGACCCGGAAAAGCCCATGGTCACCAGCGGCGTTCGCATCGGCACCCCCGCCATGACCACCCGCGGCTTCAAGGACGAAGAAGCCCGCCTGACCGCCAACCTGATCGCCGACGTGCTAGACAACCCGCGCGACCCGGCCAACATCGAAGCCGTGCGCGCCAAGGTCAACGCCCTGACGGCCCGCTTCCCGGTCTACCGTTGAGCCGCCACCGCAGCAAGGTGCCATTGAAACCATGAAATGCCCTTTCTGCGGTCATCTGGAGACCCAGGTCGTCGAGACCCGGATCTCCGAAGACGCCGACTTCATCCGCCGCCGCCGCCAGTGCGGCCATTGCCAAAAGCGCTTCACCACCTATGAAAGGCCGGAAGTCAGCTTCCCGGCCGTGGTGAAGAAAGATGGCCGGCGCGTCGACTACGTGCCGGCCAAGCTGCGGGCCTCGTTCGCGCTGGCGCTGCGCAAACGCCCGGTCAGCACCGAGCAGGTCGACGCAGCCATCGAGCGCATCGAAGAAAAACTGCTCAACCTCGGCGCCCGCGAAGTCCCGGCCACCCGGCTGGGCGAGATGGTGATGCGCGAACTCAAGAAGCTCGACAAGGTCGCGTATATCCGCTTTGCCAGCGTCTACCGCAGCTTTGAGGACATCGACGAGTTCCGGGCGCTGGTGGACGAAGTGAGAAAATAAACGCCCGTTTCTGCGACCAACGCAGGAAGCCCGTGAACCTGGCAGAAAGACCAGGCCGCCGCCGGCACCTTGTCATCACGGACAAGACGGCCGCATGACCCTGATGGTCCTCGGTCGTCCCGCACTGTTGATCACGATGCGAGTAGATTCAGCGTTCACGGTCATTTTTCGGCAAATGGTGATGGTTCCCGCCTGAAAAGCACCGTTCACCAGATGACTGGATCCTGCGCCCGAGTAAGAGACAAACCTGGCCACGGGCGCATTGCCTGAAACCAGCCAACGGTCAGGCATCGCCGCCTCCCTCATCAACAATGGCTCGTCCGCATCGCGTTGCGCATTGTTGTTCGGATCAGAAAACACCATCCAGCCCTGCGACCAATCCCCATCGGACGCGCACGATGCCCCATCGTTGGATTTGCAGAGTGTCACCCGAGAATTCCGCTTGATGGCCTCGCTTCTGGCCAAGAACACAGAGGCCAAAAATTTGTTCGAATACGCCGAGAGACGGGCTCCGTGTCCGAACCCGGACAAATCGGGCATGACCATCATCAACAATATGCCCATGATCGCCACAACAAACATGAATTCAATCAAAGTGAAACCTGCACATTGACGCTTCTTCATACCCCCTCCCTGGTTTTGCACCCCTGAACACCACCATCCACTCAAAAAAACAATGTCGCAAATCATTGGGTATTTTTTTGCACACCTCATTTCCAGGAATTGAAAACGGTGGCGCAGATGCCGGAGGCTCTGCGCCTGCAATGACCATTCACCGGCGAATTGTGCAATCGAAATGGCCCAAGGGATTTCGGGAGGCACGCACACTTCCCACTGATGGGGTATGAGGCAGCGATGCTCGAACAAGCACGCCATCACGCGTGCCACACCCCCGGTCAACCCAACATCCAGGAACGGGTCCCGCGATCACCGTTGAGTCAGGTGCAAAAACCGCTGGTCAGCAAGGCCCACCTTTCGTTCTGCTTTGAACGCTAGGATGCCGCACAGCCAACGCAACACCCCCATGAACAGTCATTACAACAACCAGCACCGCGGCTTCACCCTGATTGAACTGATGATCACGGTGGCGGTCATTGGCATCCTGGCGGCTATTGCCTTACCCAGCTACCAGGATTACGTGCGCAAGGGCCGGCGTGCCGATGCGCAAGCCTTCATGTACGAAGTCGCCGCGCGGCAGCAACACTTTCTGGTGGACCGGCGCATGTATGCGACCACATTGGCCGCATTGGGCCTGGCGACCCCCAGCAGCGTCAGTCCGCACTACGTCATCACATTGCCCAGCGTGGTCAACGATGCTCAACCCATGGGCTTCACCCTGCAGGCGGCACCCAAAGACGGTCAAACCAGCGACGCCTGCGGAACCTTGACCCTGAATGCGCAGGGCGTCAAAGGCGCAGACAAAGGGGGATGCTGGTGAACACAGGGTCAACCAGCGGCCGCGCTGCCGGCCATCCAAAAGAAACCGGCTTCACGCTCATTGAAGCCATGGTGGTCATAGCCATTCTGGGCATCTTGGTGGCGCTGGCAGCCCCCAGTTTCAGCAACACCATCGCGACCATGCGGATCAAATCCATTTCATTTGATCTGGTCAATGATCTGAACACCGCCCGATCGGAAGCCATCAAGCGGAATGCTGATGTGGTGATTTCAGCGGTCGGCGGTGAGTGGAAGCAGGGGTGGAGCATCACGACCGGTGCCACCACCCTGAAAAGCCACGAGCCCCTCAGCGAATCCATCGCCGTCGAATCCGCCGTGACAGCGATCAACTTCCAGGGCAACGGCAGACCCACCGCCGAAACCGCCCTCACGATCACCTCCACGCTGACCGGTGTATCCCCCCGCTGCGTCAAGCTGCAGGCGAGCGGATCGGCCCAGTCGGAGGCTTGCCCATCATGATCTCGCGCCCACGCCGCAACCACCCGCCCGCAGCGCAACACGGTTTCCTGCTGATCGAAATCCTGGTGTCACTGGTCATCATCGCCTTCGGGCTGCTGGCCCTGGCCGGTTTCGTCACCAAGGCCACCACCCTGGCCGTCGACACCGTCCAGCGCACACGGGCGTCCGCCCTGCTCAGCGACATGTCGGGGCGCCTCGTCACGAACAAGAAACTTGCCGTGGCCGGCGATTACGTGGCCGCGACACAACCCGCCACCGGCTATGGCACGCCCGGAGCCACCAGCACGGTGTGCCCTGGCGCCGGCGTGGCGGGTGCGGATCTCTGCAACTGGCACAACCTGCTGCTCGGCGCCAACGACGCCCAGACCGACGGCAATGCCGCCGCGCTGGGCTACCGGGGCTGCCTGTCCCGGGATGTGGCGGCGCCCATCTTCACCATCACGGTGGCCTGGGGCGGAACCACCCCCGGCGAACCCGGCGCGAGTCCGAACAGCGACTGCGGTGAAGACCAGTTTGGCGACGATGCCTACCGGCGCGTCCTGCGCACGACGGTGCGAATTCCTGACCTCGAGAACTGATGCGCACGATGAGACCCCACCAAATCCATCGCGCCGGGCGCTCCAGCCGCATGCGCGGCTTCACCCTCATCGAACTGATGATCGGCATCACCATCGGCCTGATCGTGCTGCTCGGGCTGGTGGTCTTTTTCTCCTACAACTCGCGCAACCAGCACGATCTGGAACGCAGCATCGTGCGACTGGAAAATTCACGGTTTGCGCTGGACACCCTGACCGAGGACCTGCTGCACGCGGGCTACTACGCCCAGCATGTACCGGACAGCGGCGCCTCCTACAACGCCATCGTTCCCTGTCCTGCTGACATCTTGCCTGCTGACATCTTGAAACTGGGCTGGAGCGAGGACGCGACCCAAATGCCACCGGCCGTGCAGGGGCTTCCGGCCGACCCGACCGATGCCGCGCAAAGCTGCCTCACGGGCCTGCGCGCCGGCACCGACGTGATCACCGTGACCCACGCCGAAACCGGAGACTCCCAGACGCCGGCCAGCACGGACGTTTCCAACCTCTACATCCAGACCACCAGTTGCGCCACCGACACGGACCGGGTCAAAGTCAACACCGGCGGCCCGGCCGTCAACTTCCCGCTGAAAACCCAGGAGTGCGACGCCACCAAGCCCAACCCCGTGCACCGCCTGATGCAGCGCACCTATTTCCTTTCCGATTGCAACAACTGCACCAGCAACGACGGCATTCCCTCGCTCAAGCGGGGCGAGCTCATCGGCAACAGCTTTGTGGTCAACACCGTGGCCGAAGGGGTTGAACAACTCCAGTTTGAATACGGCGTGGACACCGACAGCGACGGTCAGGTGGACGAGTGGCTGGCTTTCGCGGGCATCACCGGTGCGGCGTCCTACGAATGGCGCAATGTCGTGGCCGTGCGGGTGCACATGCTGACACGCTCCAGCCAGCGCGATCCGGGCCAGGTCGAACAACGCACTTTCCAGATGGGGCCGCTCACCCTTGAACCGGCCGATTTGCCCGCCGGCTACAGACGCACCCTGCTCACCACCACCGTGCCGCTGACCAACGTAGGGAGCCGGAGAGAATGATGAACCCATGCCCTCAACAGCGGCCCGGCCAGCAACAAGGTTCGGTGCTGCTGGTCACCATGGTCTTCCTGCTGCTGTTCGCCATCGTTGCAACCGCGGTGTTCCGTGGCTCCCAGACCAGCGTCCAGGCGGTAGGCAACATGCAGTGGCGCACCGAGGCCATCAATGCGACCAACGAAGTGGTGGCCAACATCCTCAGCGACTACGCCGGTTTCATCCAGCCCGCACTGACCCACGGCATGAATGGCCCGGGTGCCCCGAGTGGCGCGTTTTCGTCCGACGTCAATGGCGATGGCAATCCCGACATCTCGGTCAACGTGACGAACCTTAAGTGCAACTATGTGGCCCCGGTCAAGTGGGAAGATCTCGACGAGGAAAATCCGGAAGACCAACAATGTTTCGGCAGCAGCGCCAACCAGATGGGCGAACCCCCTGCGGTTTGCTCGGAAGTCCAGTTCGGCGTGACGCTCACCGCCACCGACACGGTCAGCGAGGCCAACGTCCAGATTGAGCAGGGTGTGGGCGTGCGGGTGAACAGCGTTGCCGATGTCTGCAATTTCTGATCCCCAAGCCGCTTCTGCGCCCCGCCACACCCTCCGTTGACCCGCCTGCGGGAAAGGACCCAGCCATGACCACCAGCCAGACACTCCCCCCACGCACCCGGCGCCCGGTACGCCTGCTCCACGGCGGCGCCGTGCTGTTCTCGCTCACCGCCGTGGCCACGGTCTGGGCGGCAGACACCGACATCTACGGGCCGTCATCCAGCGCCTCCCTCGCCCCCAATGTGCTGATCCACTTCGACAACACGTCGAACTGGTCGGCCCAGAGCAATGCGTGGCAGCCCGGCAGCGTGTACAACAAATGCAAGGCGGCGGACACCGGTGGGGAAACCCCCTGTCGGGATGCCATCTTGGCGGTTTTCGGCCCCAACAAGACCACCCAACTCCTCTGGCCGTGGGAGACGGGCTTTAAAGAATGGAGCAGCAGCAACGCACCCACCCAGGGGCAGGTGCAGTTGCGAGCCCTCAAATACGTGCTCAACAGCATGGTGTGCGCGGTGACCGAACCCAAGGTCGGGATCAACGTCGGCCTGTCGATATTCAACAGCACCAAAGGCTCGGTGCTCAGTTCCAGTGAAGGCACTGCGGTCATCTACCACGCGGTCCAGCCCCTGGTGAAAAGCTCAACCGCCGACACGTGCATGGCGCTGATAGACAAGATTGACACCCTCGATCAGAACATCAACACACCAGCGTACAAGGCACCGGCGGATGCCAACTACGGCTCGGCGGTGTACGAAGCCTTCAAGTACTTCGGTGGCTACACCAACCCCAACCTGGTCGCCTCCGACACGGCGGGCAGCCCGGTGAGCCGCTCGGCGTATGGCCCCGGCCGGTTCGGCGCCACAAAGACCTCTCTCGATGACCCGGCGGCCTTCACCAGCGACACCCACACGACATACCGACCGCCCGAATCCCAATGCAACAGCAACTACCTGCTGCTGGTGGGCAATGGCTACCCCAACGAAGAGACCAAAACGGGGCCCCTGTCGTTCAACGGTCTGGGCTACACGCCGCCCACCCTGTCGGCGACCAATTCCGACACCAGCCGCCTGGCCGACGAATGGGCCTACTTCGCGGCCAACACCGATGTCAACGCGGCGTCGGGTGTGCAGCCCCTCTACACGTACACCGTGAACGTGTACAACGCGGCCATTGATCTCAAACAGACCAAGCTGCTGAAATCCATGGCTTCGGTGGGCAGCCCGGACAATGTCTACGTGGAGGTCGGCGGCGACCTGCTGAAGCTCATTTCCGAATTCGAAGACGCGTTCCTCAAGGTAGCGACCGTGGACAGCGTGTTTGCGTCCACGGCGCTGCCGGTGGCCACGAACGCCCAGGGCACCTTCCTGAACCAGGTGTACGTGGGCATGTTCCGCCCGGACGGCAGCTTCCGCCCGCGCTGGATCGGCAACATGCGCCAGTACCAGATCGGCATCGACAACGGCGCGCTCACCCTGATGGACGCGAACAACAAAGTCGCCACGTCCGGCGGCTTCTTCGCCGCCACGGCCAAAAGCTTCTGGACCGAGGACAGCGTGTTCTTCGACCTGAACCCCATGGGAACGCCCGCGAGCAGCAGCGACAGCCCCGACGGTGCGGTCACCGAAAAAGGCGGCGCTGCCCAGATGCTGCGCCAAGCCAACCTGCAAGGTGCCAGCCAGCGCAAGGTCTACACCCTGCCGACCACCCCCGCCGGCAACGCGCTCCTGTCCAACACGCCCTTCGATACGACGAACACCGGGCTGGCTGCGGACCTGGTCGCCTGGGCCCGCGGTGAAAACAACCTGCTGGACCAGCCCACCCACCTCGGCACAGAGGTCTTCAACGGCTCCTACAAAAACGGGACCACCGTGACCCCGCTGGGCAACACCGGCGCGCGCCACAGCATTCACGGCGACGTGCTGCACGCCACGCCCACGGCCATCAACTACGGTGGCACCGATGTGGTGGTCTACTACGGCACCAACGACGGCCACTTCCACGCCATCGACGGCCGCAAGAGCGGCACCGGCGCGGGCTCGGAACTCTGGTCCTTCGTCCCGCGGGAGCACTACGGCCTGCAAACGCGCCTGCGCGCGGGAGAGCCGCTACTGCAACTTCCCGAAAACAATGACAAGGGTGAACTCATCACACCGACCACCGGGCAGGCTCCGAGAAGTTATGGCATGGACGGCCCCATCGGCAGCTACACCCGCTACGACGCCAGTGGAGCGCTGCAGGAAGCCATCGTTTACCCGGCCATGCGCCGCGGGGGGCGCACGGTGTACGCGCTGGACGTCACAACGAAGGACGCCCCCCGGTTCAAGTGGAAGATCAGCGGTGGCGCCGGCGGCGATTTTGACAAACTGGCGCAGACCTGGTCCATGCCGCGCACCATCCCCGTGAGCACCGGCACGACACCCGACCTGCTCACCGTGCTGGGTGGTGGTTACGACCCCGCCGAGGACAGCAACACCTCCGACGGCATCGGCAAGGCGGTGTTCATCGTCAACGGGCGCACGGGGGCGCTGGTCAAGCGCATCGATACCGAGTTTTCGGTGCCGAGCGAGATCACACTGGTCGACACCAATCGGGACGGCCGGCCCGACCGGCTGTACTTCGCCGATGTGCGCGGCAACCTGTACCGCATCACGGTGCCCGCCACCGGTGACCTGCTGACGTCCGCCGCCTGGAACGGCGTCGAGGCCACGAAGATCGCCGTGCTGGAGGGCAAGGTGTTTTACCGTCCCGACGTGGTGATGACCAAAAGCTTCGCGGCGATCCTGGTTGGCACCGGCGACCGGGAAAAGCCCACGCTCAAGGTCACCAGCGACCGTTTCTTCCTGATCAAGGATCCACTGGCGGCCCCGATCACCACGGCGCTGAGTCTCACCGACATCACCAAGATCGCCACCGTCAACAACACCACCATGGTGCCGGAGCCCACAGGCACCACGGTCAGTGCAAACGGCTGTTACATCCAGCTCGCCACCAACGGCGAGAAGGTCATCAACGCCCCGTTGACGGCGTCGGGTGTCACCTATTTCGGCACCAACCGACCCGCTCCGGACAGCTCCAACACCTGCGTGGGCAACCTCGGTCAGGGCTTTGCCTACCAGTTCCCGCTGTTCTGCGGTGTGCCACTCAAGCCCACCACCATCCTGGGCGGCGGCATGATTCCCTCGCCGGTGACCGGCGTGGTCTTGCTGGAAACCCAGGGCGAAGACGGGACCACCACCACCACCAAGCAGCAATTTCTGATTGGTGGCGCAGGCCCCTCACCCCTGACGGTGACCGATCCCACGCCGCTGGTGTCACCCAAGCGCCGCCCCCTCTACTGGCGCATCAACAACAACAACCGCTGAGACCGCGGGCGGCGCCTGGCACAAACCGGGCGCGGCCGGGCCGGTGCCTTCCACGGTGGAGCGCAAGGAACCCATGCAAGCCATGACAAGCTTGAGCCGGATCGCGGAAAACGCCGTGGGCCTGTCTGAGCCGAATCCGCGCGTCGCCTGTCGAATTGAAACCGCCGATGGCCGGACCTTCAGCGGCTTCACCCAGCAAGCAGGCGGTCCGCATGCCGAAGTCATGGCCCTGCGCGCGGCTGAGGCAGGCGGTGCGGATCTCCGGGGTGCCACGGTCCATGTCACGCTCGAACCCTGCTCCCACCACGGCCGCACGCCACCTTGCTGCGACGCGCTGATCGCCGCGCAGGTGGGCAAGGTGGTGGTGGCCACGAGCGATCCCAATCCGCTGGTGGCTGGTCGCGGCCTGGAGCGCCTTCGTGCGGCGGGTATCGCGGTGGAGCTGCTGCCGCCCGACAGCGAAGCCGCCCGTGCCTCGCGCGAACTCAACATCGGCTTCTTCAGCCGCATGATCCGGAAAACGCCCTGGGTGCGATTGAAGGTCGCCGCCTCGCTGGACGGCAGCACGGCGCTGGGCAACGGGGCGAGCCAGTGGATCACCGGCGAAGCCGCGCGCACCGATGGCCATGCCTGGCGCGCCCGCGCCTGCGCGGTGCTGACCGGCATCGGCACCGTGCTCGAGGACGATCCGATGCTGGATGTTCGGCTCGTGGACACGCCACGCCAGCCGCACCTGGTGATCGTTGACAGCCGGCTGGAAACACCACTGACCGCGCGCCTGTTCGGTGCGCCTGCTCATGGACTGGCGCGCAAGATCCTCATCTATTGCGCCGCCGCAGAACCACAAAAGCAGGCGGCGCTGGAAACCCTGGGTGCCACGGTGCTCTGCCTGCCCGGCCCCCGGGGCAAGGTGGACCTGGCGGCGATGCTGCGCGATCTGGGCCAGCGCGAAGTCAACGAGCTGCATCTGGAAGCGGGCCACAAACTCAATGGCTCGTTCATCCGCGAAGGCCTGGTGGACGAACTGCTGCTCTACCTGGCCCCGCTGCTGCTGGGCACGGGGGGCCACGGCATGGCCGGCTTCGGCCCACTGCAGGCGCTGGATGAGGGCCTGAAGCTGGCTTTTCATGCCATCGACCCGGTGGGTGAAGACCTCAGGATCGTGGCCCGGGTGCGCGGCCGCGACGCCTTTCTGCGCGCCTGAGCACCGCGTCTGCCCTGGGCGGGCACCCCTTTGGCGCCCGGCCGCCGGGCATTTCTGCCTTTCCGGTGACCCTCGGCCGGAAAGCGCGCGCAAACCCTGCGAAAATACGCGCCTATGTTTACCGGCATCATCACCGGCGTGGGGCGTATCGCCGACCTCCACGCTCTGGGCAGCTCTTTGAACCACGGCAAGCGACTCACGATCGAGGCGCCGCCGGGCTACCTCGACGACGTGGGTCTGGGCGACAGCATCGCGCACAACGGGGCCTGCATGACCGTGACCACGCTGGACGCCCCCAACCACCGCTACACCATCGACGTGTCGGCCGAATCGCTGGCCTGCACCGCGGGCCTGGACACGGTGGGCAACCGGGTCAACCTCGAAAAAGCCTTGCGTGGCAACGACCGGCTGGGCGGCCACATCGTTTCCGGCCATGTGGACGGCATCGGCACCGTGACCCGATTCGCCCGCGTCGGCGAGAGCTGGGAACTGCGCGTGATGGCGCCGCCCGAGCTGGGCAAATACCTCGCCTACAAGGGTTCCATCACCGTCAACGGCGTGAGCCTGACAGTGAACCAGATCCAGGACAGCGCCGCGGGCTGCGAGTTCAGCATCAACCTCATTCCCCACACGGTGGAAAACACCTCGCTCGGCCAGCTAAGCGATGGCAGCCAGGTCAACCTCGAAATCGACACCGTGGCGCGTTACGTGGAGCGCATGCTCAGCGCCACCGGCACCCAACCCAAGGACCCTTCAGCATGAACGCCCCCGAAACCCTGGCGCCCGTGGTCATCTCCCCGGTGGAAGACATCGTCGCCGACATGCGCGCCGGTCGCATCGTGATCCTCGTCGACGAGGAAGACCGTGAAAACGAAGGCGACCTGGTGCTCGCCGCCGACCACGTGACGCCCGAAGCGATCAACTTCATGGCGCGTTTCGGGCGTGGCCTGATCTGCCTCACGCTCACGCGCGAGCGCTGCGAACAGCTCAAGCTCCCGCCCATGGTCGTTCGCAACGGCGACAAGAAGGGCACGGCCTTCACGGTGTCGATCGAAGCCGCCGAGGGCGTGACCACCGGCATTTCGGCGGCCGACCGCGCGCGCACCGTGCAGGCCGCCGTGGCCCCGAAGGCCCAGGCCGACGATCTGGTGCAACCCGGCCACATCTTTCCGCTGCAGGCGGTTGAAGGCGGTGTGCTCATGCGCGCCGGCCACACCGAAGCCGGCTGTGACCTCGCCGCCATGGCCGGCTGTTCGCCCGCTTCCGTGATCTGCGAGATCATGAAAGACGACGGCACCATGGCCCGCCTGCCCGACCTGCAGCTGTTCGCCGCCGAACACGGCCTGAAGATCGGAACCATCGCCGACCTGATCGAACACCGCAGCCGCACCGAAAGCCTGGTGCAGAAGCTCGGCACGCGCAGCCTCAACACCGCTTTCGGCGAATTCACCGCCCACGCCTTCCGCGACGGCCCCAGCGGTGCCCTGCACCTGGCCCTGGTCAAGGGCCAGTGGACACCCGACCAGAGCGTGGCCGTGCGCGTGCACGAACCGCTGTCGGTGCTGGACGCGCTCGAAGTCGGCCGCTCCATGCACAGCTGGAGCTTGGAGGCCAGCCTGCGCCACATCGCCGAAGCCGGCGCGGGCGTGGCCGTGCTGCTCAACTGCGGCGAAACCGCCGGGCAGCTGCTGGCGCAGTTCGAAGGCACGGCCCGCTCGGCGCAGGCGCCCGAACGCGGCCGCATGGACCTGCGCACCTACGGCGTGGGCGCGCAGATCCTGCGCGAATGTGGCGTGCACAAGATGCAGCTCATGGGCAACCCGCGCCGCATGCCCAGCATGACCGGCTACGGCCTCGAAATCACCGGATACCTCAGTCGCACCGCCTGAACCTCCTCACACATAACCAGAAAGAAAACCCCATGTTCGGCGCAGACAAAGGCACCCCCAACCCGCTCGATGGCAAGAAGCTCGCCATCGGCATCGTGCAGGCCCGCTTCAACGAAGGCATCACCGATGCGCTCTTCAACGCCTGCCACGCCGAGCTGCTGGCGCTGGGCGTGCAGGAAAAAAACATCACCCATGTGAAGGTCCCCGGCGCGCTCGAAGTGCCGGTGGCCCTGCAGGCCCTGGCCGAGCGCGACGACTTCGACGCCCTGATCGCCCTGGGCTGCATCATCCGCGGCGAGACCTACCACTTCGAGCTGGTCGCCAACGAATCCGGCGCCGCGGTCACCCGGCTGGCGCTGGACTACCAGGTGCCGATCGCCAACGCCATCCTCACCACCGAGAACCTGGAGCAGGCGGTCGCCCGCCAGGAAGAAAAAGGCCGTGACGCGGCACGCGTGGCCATCGAAATGGCCCACCTGCTGGAAGACATCGGCTGACATGAACGACACCACCACCCCAACCAGTGCACCCAAGGCGCGCAAGGCCGCCGACAAATCGGCCCGCACGCGCGCCCGAGAATTCGCGCTGCAGGCGCTCTACCAGCACATGGTGGGCCGCAACGACACCGGTGACATCGACGCCTTCACGCGCGACCTCTCCGGCTTCCACAAGGCCGACAGCGTGCACTACGATGCCCTGCTGCACGGCTGCGTGGCCCAGGCCGGCACGCTCGACGCGCTGATCACGCCCTTGCTCGATCGCCCGCTGGTCGAACTCTCGCCGATCGAGCGCGGCGTGCTCTGGATCGGCGCCTACGAGTTTCAGAACTGCCTCGACGTGCCCTGGCGCGTGGTCATCAACGAGTGCATTGAGCTGGCCAAGTCGTTCGGCGGCACCGACGGCCACAAATACGTCAACGGCGTGCTGCACCAGCTCGCCGCCCAGCTGCGACCGGCCGAGATCGCCGCTGCACCGAGCAAGGCGCCGGCGAGCAAGCCTTCGGGCCCGCGCAGCGATGGTGCCGACGAAGTCTGAGACCGGAACACCAGCCACAGCATGCGGATTTCCCAACGTGCCCAGCGGGTCGAGCCTTTTTATGTGATGGAGCTGGCCAAGGCCGCGGCCGATCTGGCGGTCCAAGCCCAGCCCGGCGACCGCCCGATGATCACGCTCAACATCGGTGAACCCGACTTCACCGCGCCGCCCCTGGTGCAGCAGGCCGCCGAACGTGCCATCCACGATGGCCGCAGCCAGTACACGCCGGCCACCGGCCTGCCCGCCCTGCGCCGCGCCATCAGCGGCTGGTACGCATCGCGCTTCGGGCTGGACATCGATCCCGGCCGCATCGTGATCACCGCAGGCGCCTCGGCGGCGCTGCAACTGGCCTGCCTGGCGCTCATCGAGGCCGGTGACGAAGTGTTGATGCCCGATCCGAGCTACCCCTGCAACCGCCAGTTCGTGCAGGCGGCCGAAGGCAAGGCCGTGCTCATTCCCTCCGGCCCGACCGAGCGCTTCCAGCTCAGCGCGGCCCACGTCGAAGCGGCCTGGACACCGGCCACCCGCGGCGTGCTGCTCGCCTCGCCGTCCAACCCCACCGGCACCAGCATCGCGCGCGAGGAGCTGGAACGCATCGCCCGCTACGTGCGCGAGCGCGGTGGCGTGACGCTGGTCGACGAGATCTACCTCGGCCTCAGCTTTGATGCCGACTACGGCCACAGCGCACTCGGCCTGCCCGACGGCCTGGGCGATGAAATCATCAGCGTCAACAGCTTCTCCAAATACTTCAACATGACCGGCTGGCGCCTGGGCTGGCTGGTGCTGCCGCCCGCGCTGGTGCCGGTGGTCGAACGGCTGGCGCAAAACCTGTTCATCTGCGCCAGCACCATCGCGCAACACGCGGCGCTGGCCTGCTTCGAGCCGGAGAGCCTGGCGGAATACGAGCGCCGCCGCGCCGAATTCAAGGCCCGGCGCGACTTCTTCATCCCCGAACTCAACCGCCTCGGCCTGACCGTGCCGGTCATGCCCGACGGTGCGTTCTACGCCTGGGCCGACGTGAGCGGCCTGTGCGAACGCTGGGGCATCCCGCCGCAGGGCGCGCGGCCCGACGAAGGCGGCAGCTGGACGCTGGCTTTTGAGTTGATGAAACGCTGCCAGCTCGCCACCACGCCCGGTCGCGATTTCGGCAACGCCGACCCCGGGCGTTACCTGCGTTTTTCCACCGCCAATTCGATGGCGCAGCTGCGCGAAGCGGTGGCCCGGCTGGAGGCGGCCCTGTGAGCGAAGCGGAAGGCCGCCCGTTCAGCTGGCCCGTGCGCGTGTACTGGGAGGACACCGACGCTGGCGGCATCGTGTTCTACGCCAACTACCTCAAGTTCTTCGAGCGCGCCCGCACCGAGTGGCTGCGTGGCCTCGGCATCCAGCAGCAAGGC
Organism: Hydrogenophaga sp.; assembly: GCA_030653975.1. Classification (GTDB taxonomy): domain Bacteria; phylum Pseudomonadota; class Gammaproteobacteria; order Burkholderiales; family Burkholderiaceae_C; genus Hydrogenophaga. Next base: position 93,876 of record JAURYH010000028.1, read on the forward strand.
CTGCGCGAAAAGCTGGGCGGCATGTTCGTGGTGACCGACACCCAGGTGCGCTACCTGCGCCCGGCGCGCCTCGACGATTTGCTTTTGGTTACCGCCCACGTGCTGGAAGTCGGCAAGGCGTCCCTCACAATCAGTCAGACTGCGCTCCTGAAAGCGCAGCAGGATGGCGAAGCCGATTCACTGCTGTGTGAAGGCAGCATCCGCATCGGCTGGGTGAACACCGCTACGATGCGGCCACAGCGAATCCCTGCCGAGGTGCTGGACGTGATCCAAGCGCCTGCACCCAACACCTGAACCTTTCCCCCTCCAACCACTCCGAACGACATGACCCAAGATCTTTCCATCGTCCAGTTGCTGCTCAACGCCAGCTGGGTGGTCCAGGCCGTGGTGCTGCTGCTGGTGGTGGTGTCCATCGTCAGCTGGGCCGCCATCTTCCGCAAGGTCTTCGCGCTCAAGCGTGTGAACGCGCACAACGAGGTTTTTGAACGCGAGTTCTGGTCGGGCGCCAACCTCAACGACCTCTACGCCGCAGCCGCCCAGAGCGCGCGCCACGGCGGCCCGCTGGAACGCATCTTTGCCAGCGGCATGCGCGAATACCAGAAACTGCGCGAACGCCACATCAGCGACAACGGCACCCTGCTCGACGGCGCACGCCGCGCCATGCGCGCGAGCTTCCAGCGCGAGCTCGACGTGATGGAAGCCAACCTCTCCTTCCTCGGCACGGTCGGCTCGGTGGCGCCCTATGTCGGCCTGTTCGGCACCGTCTGGGGCATCATGCACGCCTTCACCGGCCTGGCCGCGCTCGCCCAGGTGACGCTGGCCAGCGTGGCGCCCGGCATCGCCGAAGCCCTGGTGGCCACCGCCATCGGCCTCTTCGCCGCCATCCCCGCCGTGGTCGCCTACAACCGCTTCGCCCACGACATCGACCGCGTAGCCAACCGCATGGAAACCTTCATGGAAGAGTTCTCCAACATCCTGCAGCGCAACCTGGGCCACCAGTCGGCTTCGGGTCACTGACATGGCAGCCAGCTCACTCCGCCGCGCGCGGCGCACCAAGAACGAGATCAACATGGTGCCGTTCATCGACGTCATGCTGGTGCTGCTGATCATCTTCATGGTCACGGCGCCGCTGATCTCGCCGAGCCAGATCGATCTGCCCAGCGTCGGCCAGGCCAACGCGCAGCCCAAGGACTTCGTGCAGATCATCATCGACAAGGACGAGATGATCGAAGTGCGTCAAGGCCTGTCCAACAAGGACGGTCGCGACGTCAAGATGACGCAACTGGCCGACGAAGTGCGCAAGCTGCAGGCGGCGTCGAATGGTGCCGAAGCCGCCAAGGTACCGGTGGTCATCAGCGCGGACAAGGGCATCAAGTACGAGACCGTGGTCAAGGCGATGGACACCCTGCAGCGCGCGGGTGTCGAACGCGTCGGCCTGTCTGTTCAAACTTCGCGCTGACCCCCCCGCCAATGCAGATCACCGCCGACACCCACGACCTCAAACCGCCACGCCCGGGCCGCTGGCTGGGGCCCGTGGGTCTTGCGCTGGTGGCCCATGCCCTGCTCATGGGCGCGCTGACCTGGGGTGTGCACTGGCAGAAGGACGAACCGCTGGTGTCGTTCGAAGCCGAACTCTGGTCGAGCGTGCCGCGTGAAGCCGCCCCACGCGCGGTGCAGCCGCCCCCACCCCCTCCACCGCCGCCCGAACCCGAGGCGCGGCCCGAACCCAAACCCGAACCGCGCCCGGCACCGCCGCCACCGCCGGCGGTGAAACAGGCCGATATCGCCACCGCTCAGGCCAAGAAGAAGGCCGATGCCGAGAAGCGGGAACTGGCGGAGAAAGCCGCGGCCAAACGCAAGGCCGAGGCACTGGAAAAAGAAAAAGAGGCCAAGAAGAAAGCCGCTGAAAAACTCGCTGCCGACAAAAAGGCCCGAGAGGAGAAGCTGGCTGATCAGAAAGCGGAGAAAGCGGAGAAGGCCGAAAGGGCCAGAGAAGTCGCAGAAGAGAAGTTGCGCGACCAGCTTCGGCGCGAACAGGTTGCCCGCATGATGGGGCAGGTCGGCGCCAGCGGCAGCCCGGACGCTCGCGGCTCTGCTGCCCAATCAAGCGCCCCGTCGTCGGGCTATGGCAACCGTGTTCGCGAGCGCATCCGCCCCAACATCCGCTACTCGGAAGAGCTTCCCCGGAATCTGCTGACCGAGATTGAAGTTCGGACCTTGGCCGACGGCACCATCTCCTCGCGCCGTGTGGTGAAAAGCAGCGGCAATGCAGCCTGGGACGACGCAGCCCTGCGCGCCATCGACCGCACCGGCAGCCTGCCGCGCGACACCGACGGGCGCGTGCCATCGCCGATGATCGTGGAGATGCGCCCGCTCGACTGACCCGCACTGCCCAGCCCAGCCCCGCACCGGGGCCCGGCTCGGCCGCTCAGCGCAGCAGCAGCGTCGGAATGCGCGCCGAACGCAGCAGGTCGGTTGTCCGGCTGCCCACGAACAGGCTGCGCAGGGGTGAGTGGGTGTAGGCGCCCATCACCAGCAGGTCGATGCCCTTGGACTGGATGGCCTGCGCGATCGTGGTTTCGGGGTCGCCCGGCACGATCTCCCCCACCACGCCATAGCCGGCACTTTCCAGCGTCTCCGTCGCCCAGGCCATTTGTTTGGGGCCGTCCTGGCTGGCCTTGCCCGACATCAGCACGTGCACCGGCAGTCCCTGGAACAAGGGGCTGGCCGCCACCATCTCGACACCCCGGCGCGTGATGCTGCTGCCGTCGAAAGCGATCAGCACGCGCTCGGGCGCCTTGAAGCCTTCGGTGACGGTCAGGATGGGGCGGTCCAGCGCGCGCACCACCCGCTCCACGTTGCGCCCCAGGTCGCGCTGCGTGTTGTTGGCCGACTCACCGCGGCGGCCCAGCACGAAGAGGCGCACACCGGCCTGCTGTTCGTGCAGGGTCTCGTCGAGATGGCCCATGCGCTGGCGCACGTCCACGGTCATCACGCCGGCGGCCAGCGCGCGCTCACGCAAGCGGTTGAGAAACAGGCGCCCCTGTTCGCGCGCGGCCTTCGTACGCGCTTCGTCGGCCTCGGCGAGTTCGCCCAGCAGGTGCTCCTGGGCGTTCGGCGTGAGCGAGCCGCTGTGGTCCTGGCTCCGGCTGGTTTCCGGGTGGCGATCGATCACGTGCAGCAACTCCAGCGGCGCGGCCATGCGCTGTGCCGCCCAGGCGGCGTAGTCGGTCACATGGTCGGCATAGGCGGACTGGTCCACACAGGCGAGAACTTTGTTGTCGATGGTCATGTTGTGTCTTTCAGTGGCCCATGAGCATGTCTTCGGCGCCGTCCTTGTCGTGCACGCCGAACTTGTCCACCATCGTGGCGCTGGCCTGGTTCAAACCGATGATCTCGACCTCGGTGCCCTCGCGCCGGAACTTCAGCACCACCTTGTCGAGCGCGCTCACGGCGGTGATGTCCCAGAAGTGGGCGCGGCCCACGTCGATGCGCACGCGCTCGATCACTTCCTTGAAGTCGAAGGCGTTGTTGAAGCGGTCGGCGGTGGCGAAAAACACCTGGCCGGTGACGGTGTAGGTGCGCAGGCGACCTTCATCCTCGGCCAGTGACCGGATGCGCAGGATCTGCCCCACCTTGTGGGCAAAGAAGAAGCCGGAGAGCAGCACGCCCGTGAGCACGCCCTTGGCCAGATCGTGCGTGGCCACGGTGACCACCACGGTCGCCACCATCACCACGCTGGAGCTGGCCGGGTGTTCGCGCAGGCTTTTGATCGACCCCCAGCTGAAGGTGCCGATCGAGACCATGATCATCACGGCCACCAGCGCGGCCATGGGGATCTGCTGGACCCACTCGCCCAGGAACACCACCAGAATCAGCAGCACCACGCCGGCCACCAGGGTGGACAGGCGCCCGCGCCCGCCCGACTTCACGTTGATCACGCTCTGGCCGATCATGGCGCAGCCGGCCATGCCACCGATGAAGCCGCTGGCGATGTTGGCCACACCCTGGCCCACACACTCGCGGTTCTTGTCGCTCTTGGTGTCGGTCAGGTCGTCGACGATGGTCGCGGTCATCAGCGATTCGAGCAGGCCCACCACCATCAGCGTGAGCGAATACGGGAAGATGATCTTCAGCGTCTCGAAGTTGAACGGGATGTCGGGGATCAGGAACACCGGCAGGCTGTCGGGCAGTTCGCCCATGTCGCCCACGGTGCGGATGTCCAGGTCGAGGAACATGTAGACCCCCGTGAGCACGACGATGGTGACCAGCGGCGAAGGCACCGCCCTGGTGATGTAGGGGAAGCCGTAGATGATGGCCAGACCGGCGGCGGTCATGGCGTAGACATGCCAGGTGACGTTGGTCAGCTCGGGCAGCTGTGCCATGAAGATCAGGATGGCCAGCGCGTTGACGAAGCCGGTGACCACCGAACGCGACACAAAGCGCATCAGCGCACCGAGGTTGATCCAGCCCGCGACGATCTGGAGCACACCCGTCAGCACCGTGGCCGCCAGCAGGTATTGCAGGCCGTGGTCTTTCACCAGCGTGACCATGAGCAGCGCCATGGCACCGGTGGCGGCAGAGATCATGCCCGGGCGCCCGCCCACAAACGCGATCACCACCGCGATACAGAACGAGGCGTAAAGGCCGACCTTGGGGTCCACCCCGGCGATGATGGAAAACGCGATGGCTTCGGGAATCAGTGCCAGCGCCACGACCAGGCCGGCCAGCACATCGTTGCGGACGTTGGACATCCAGTCCTGTTGGAAATTCTTGAACAAAACAGACACTCCAGTGACAAAGCGGACAAGCCGCCGCCGCACAAAACGACACAGGGGAATAAAGGACAACCGACCCGTCGGGCGCCAGCACAACGGTCAACCGGAGGCACACCGGCCATGAAAATCCCAGCAAGTTTTGATCCAGTCCCCGACCTGCGCCTCACCCGGCCTGCGCACAAGCGCGCGCGGGGCCGGGTACAGCCGTGGACGAGAGGATCGCTGGAACTTACAAGGGTGACTCCGGAAACGGGACCGAGCCGGGTGGGTGACGCCATGCAGCGCAGCCCGGTGGTCATGAAAGCTTTTGATTCTAACGGGAAGCTTCGGCAGTGCCCGGCCCGCTGGCGATCAGGGTGCCACTCGGTCCCCGGTCGACGAGGTCTCGGCGCCAGCGAGCACGTCTTGCCGCACGCGCTGGAGTTCGGCCGCATCCACCGGCTTGTGCAGCACGGCGGCAAACAGCGACTGCAGCAGCTCGGGCGCGACCTCGTTCGCATGCCCGCTCATCAGCACGATGGGTGGGGGTGAGGTGGTGGCGCGGATGCGATGCGCGAGACCCACGCCATCGGGCCGGGGTTGAGGTGCGAAAGCCCCGGCGGGGTGACGCAGTTGGCATTGAGCCCGCTTCTGGCACCCGGTCGGAAGGACGGCAGGGCGCGCAACCGTCAGTCGAACACGATTTCGGCGCGCCGATCGTGCGCCTGCGCCATCCAGCTCGCGAGCGCCGCGTCGGTCGGGAAGAACAGCGCGCGGTCGTCCAGCTGCAGCTCACACTGCGCGCCCGCGCGGTGCAGCGCCAGCCGCACCGGCAGGCCACGCACCAGCTCACCCTGTTCGGTGGCTTCGCGCTTGGGCGGAAACGCCTTCACCAGATCGGCCACCGCCGGTGCATGGCCGTTGACCGCCACGCGCAGGTATTTGCCAAAACGGCAGCGCGCCGCGGCCAGGTCCCAGATCTGCTGGATCTTCAGCCGCAGGCCACCCGAAAAACGGTCGGGCTGGGCCACGGCCTGCACGACGATGAGTTCGTCGTCTTTCAGCAGGTTGCGGTGCAGGTTGATCAGGTTCTCGTCGGCGCTGACTTCGAGCACGGCGGTCTTGTCGTCGATCTTGAACAGCGCGAGCTTGCCGCGCTGGCCGTTGATGATGCGGAAGTCGGTCACGATGCCGGCCAGGATCACCGGGTCGCGGCTCTCTTTCACATCGGCCAGCTCGGTGCGGGCAAAGCGCCGCACCTCGCGCTGCACCTCGTCGAACAGATGGCCGGAGAAGTAGAAACCGATGGCGGTCTTCTCCAGCGTGAGCTGCTCTTTCACGCCCCAGGGCGTGGTGGGCACCAGGTCGGGCTCCTGCGTGCTGGATCCGTGGTCGTCCTCACCCATCATGTCGAACAGACCGCCCTGGTTGGCATTGGCCACGCTGGCGGCAGCGAAGTCGAAGGCCCGCTCCACCGAGGCCAGCACCTCGGCGCGGTTCAGGTGCAGCGAGTCGAAGGCACCGGCCTTGATGAGCGCCTCCACGGTGCGCTTGTTCAGGCGCTGGCGGTCCACCCGGCGGCAGAAATCGAACAGGCTCCTGAACGGGCCGGACTCTGCGCCGTTGGGGCCTTCGCCGCGGCCTTCACGCGCCGCCACGATGGCGTCGATCGCCTGCTGGCCGGTGCCCTTGATGGCGCCCAGGCCGTAGCGGATGGACTTGTCGGTGATGGGCTCGAAGCGGTGGAAGCCGCGGTTCACGTCGGGCGCCTCGAAGGCGATGCCCATCTTCTTCGCGTCTTCCCACAACACCCTGAGCTTGTCGGTGTCGTCCATTTCCACCGTCATGTTGGCGCAGAAGAACTCGGCCGTGTAGTGCACCTTGAGCCAGCCGGTGTGGTAAGCCAGCAGCGAGTAGGCGGCGGCGTGCGACTTGTTGAAGCCGTAGCCAGCGAACTTCTCCATCAGGTCAAAAACCTCGTCGGCCTTTTCTTCGCTGATGTTGTTCTTGGCCGCACCGGCGCGGAAGATCGCGCGGTGTTCGGCCATCTCCTCGGCCTTTTTCTTGCCCATCGCGCGGCGCAGCATGTCGGCGCCGCCGAGCGAATAACCGCCCAGGATCTGCGCGGTCTGCATCACCTGCTCCTGGTAGACCATGATGCCGTAGGTCTCGGAGAGCATTTCGGCCACCAGCGGGTGCGGGTACTCGATCACCTCGCGCCCGTGCTTGCGCGCCACGAAGCTGGGGATCAGGTCCATGGGCCCCGGACGGTACAGCGCGTTCAGGGCGATCAGGTCTTCCAGGCGGCTCGGTTTGGCGTCTTTCAGCATGCCCTGCATGCCGCGGCTTTCAAACTGGAACACGGCTTCGGTCTGGCCACGCGAGAACAGCGCATACACGCGCTGGTCGTCCAGCGGAATGTCTTCGAAGCGGAAGTTTTCCTGCCCCTTGTGGCGCTTCATGATGAACTCGCGCGCGATCTCCAGGATGGTCAGCGTGGCCAGCCCCAAAAAGTCGAACTTCACCAGGCCGATGGCCTCCACGTCATCCTTGTCGTACTGGCTCACCGCCGAGTTGCTGCCGGGCTGCATGTAGAGGGGGCAGAAGTCGGTGAGCTTGCCCGGCGCGATCAGCACACCACCGGCGTGCATGCCGATGTTGCGTGTCATGCCTTCGAGCTTCTGCGCCAGCTCGATCAGGGTCTTGACGTCGTCTTCCTTCTGGATGCGCTCGGCCAGCACCGGCTCCATCTCGATCGCGTAGTTGTTCTTGTCGCCCTCCGGTTTCGGGTTGGGCGGGTACTGCAGCGTGACCGACATGCCCGGCTTGTTCGGGATCAGCTTGGAAATACCGTCGCAGAAGCCGTAGGAAAAATCGAGCACGCGGCCGACGTCGCGGATCGCCGCGCGCGCGGCCATGGTGCCGAAGGTGGCGATCTGGCTCACGGCGTCCTTGCCGTAGCGGTCCTTCACATAGTCGATCACGCGGTCGCGATTCGACTGGCAGAAATCGATGTCGAAGTCGGGCATCGAGACGCGTTCCGGGTTCAGGAAACGCTCGAACAGCAGGTTGTACTGCAGCGGATCGAGGTCGGTGATCAGCAGCGCATACGCCACCAGCGAACCGGCGCCGGAGCCCCGGCCCGGGCCCACCGGGCAGCCGTTTTCCTTCGCCCACTTGATGAAGTCCGACACGATGAGGAAGTAGCCCGGGAAGCCCATCTTGAGGATGGTGTTGAGCTCGAACTCCAGCCGCTCCACGTAGCGCGCACGAACCTCTTCGCGCTTGGCCTCGTTCGGGAACAGGTGGCGCAACCGCCCTTCCAGCCCCTCGTAAGAGACGTGGCGGAAATAGTCCTCCACGGACATGACCACGCCGTTCACCGGCGGGATCGGGAAGTTGGGCAGTTGCGGTTTGCCCAGCACCAGCGTGAGGCTGCAGCGTTTGGCGATCTCCAGCGTGTTGGCCACGGCGCTCGGGATGTCGGCGAACAGCGCCTCCATCTGCGCCGCGCTCTTGAAATACTGCTCACGCGTGAAGCGGCGCACACGCCGGTTGTTGCCCAGGATCTCGCCGTCGGAAATGCAGACCCGCGCTTCATGCGCCTCGTAGTCGTCGGGTTCCAGGAACTGCACCGGGTGTGTGGCCACCACCGGCAGGTGCAGCCGGGCCGCCAGTTGCACGGCAGCCGTCACATGGCGTTCGTCGTCCACGCGGCCGGCGCGCTGCAGCTCGATGTAGAAGCGGTGGGTAAACAGACCGGCGAGCTTCAGGGCCACGTCGGCGGCGCGGTTCGCATCGCCCTGGATCAGCGCCTGCCCGACCGGCCCGGCCTGCGCGCCCGACAACATCAGCAGACCGCCATTGAGTTCTTCCAGCCACTCGCGCTGCACCAGCGCCCCGCCCCGGCCGTCGCTGCGCGTCCAGGCGCGCGCCAGCAGCTCGCTCAGGTTCAGGTAACCCTGCTTGTCCTGCACCAGCAGGATCACGCGCGGCGCGGCCGGCTGGTGGCTGCCGGGCATGGCGTTCGGCGTTTCCTCGGTGAAACCCTGCAGCATCACTTCGGCACCCAGCAAGGGCTTCACGCCCTCGCCGCGAGCGGCCTTGTAGAACTTGACCGCGCCAAACAGGTTGCTCAGGTCTGTGATCGCCAGCGCGGGCTGGCCATCGGCCGCCGCGGCGGCCACCACCTCGTCGATGCGGTTGGTGCCGTCAACGACGGAGAACTCGGTGTGTAGGCGCAGGTGGATGAACATCGGTCGGTTTTGTCTCGGGAGGGGTCTGCGGGCAGGCGTGAAAGGCGCTCAGCGCCTTCAGGGTGCCTTGTTTGAGCGCTGGGCTTTCCAGGCGCGCACGGCTTCGGCCATCGTGGCCGGTTTTTCTTCGGGCAAGGCGCGGCGGCGCCACAGGTATTCGCCCACGAACATGAGCGCGATCAGCGGCCCGCCCAGCAAGTTGGCGAAGGTCGACCAGACAACGACCGGTGCCAGCAGGAACAGCAGCGTGGACATCAGCGCCATGCCGGCAAAAAACAGGCTCCAGGCCAGGGTGACCCGGCGCGTGTAAGCCGCCTGAGCGGGCGAGAGCACGCCCCCGTGCACGCTGCGGGCCATGCGCGTCACCAGCGACTCCTCCGGCCCGAACAGGGTGCGGCCAAAAAACGCCGACAACAGGATGTAAACGCCCAGGTGCTCCAGGTAGTAGAGCAACGCCACCTGGCCCTTAAGGAAGGGCCAGAAGCCCACCAGACCCGCCGCCACCGCCAGGCCGATCAGGGCGCCCAGCCAGCGGACGGGCAAACGCCAGAGTCCCAGCGCCAGCGCCGTGGTCATCGGGGTCAGGGCCAGCGCCGCGCCCCAGCCCGAGGACTCGTTGCCCGCGCTGGTGAAATGGGCCGTCAGGGCCCAGGCCACACCGAGCAAGGCAATGCCCAGCCCGCGCAGGACGGGCCACAGCGTCGACTTGCCGGTTTTTTCCACCGGGCAGTCCGACCCGAGTCCCGTGCCGATCGGCTCGGGCAGCAGGACTTCAACGGCGTCGGGCAAATGGGGTGGCATCGTGGGGGCGTTTCGAGTGGGGGGGCGGAGCGGCCGACCCGATGGCGGGCACGCTGTGTGTAGAAGCCGGGCGGTGCTCGACGGAGCCAAGGCAAGCCGGTGGTCAAGAACCGCAATTTTAACGAGTCCCCTAGCCGGCACGGCCTATTGAGCGTCCCTACAATGCAGAGGCGCCATCTTGCCGACCTTCGCCCCGCCGAGCCCCGCCGTGACGTCCCGACTCAGCCCCGTTCGTGTCAGCGCCTACACCGCCGTTTCCGCCCTGGGAGCGGGAAAAACAGCCCATCTCGATGCCGTGGTCCATGGCCGCAGCGGCCTGACGCCTTTGGGAGCGCACGACTTCGGCATCGCCCCGATGGCCCAGATGCTGGACACCTGGGTCGGCCGCGTGCCGGGCCTCGAAGTGCCTTTGCCCAAGCCGTGGGCGCATTGGGACTGCCGCAACAACCGCCTGGCCTGGCTGGGCCTGCAGAACGATGGCTTCATGTGTGCCGTGCGACATGCCGCAGAACAACACGGTGCGCACCGGGTGGCGCTGGTGCTGGGCTCCTCCACCGCCAGCATCGGGGCCACCGAGGACGGCTACAAAATGCTCGCCCAGTGCGGCGAATTCCCGCCTCAGCCCGCCAACCCGGCGTTGCACACCTTGCATTCACTCACCGGTTTTGTACAGGAGGCGCTGGGTCTGCGCGGGCCGGCCCAGACCATTTCCACCGCCTGCTCGTCCAGCGCCAAGGCCTTTGCCTCAGCCGAACGGCTGATTCGCCTCGGCCTGGCCGACGCCGCCGTGGTGGGCGGGGTGGACAGCCTCTGCGGCAGCGTCATGTTCGGCTTTCACGCGCTGCAACTGGTCTCGCCCGAGCCCTGCCGCCCGTTCGACACCCGGCGCCAGGGCATCAACATCGGTGAAGCCGCGGCCTTTGCCCTGCTCGAACGCGGCGCGGGCGGCCTGCAGCTGCTGGGCTGCGGCGAATCCAGCGACGCCCACCACCTTTCGGCACCCGACCCGAAAGGCCAGGGGGCGGAGGCCGCACTCGACCAGGCGCTGTCCCGGGCCGGCCTGCCCGCCAGCGCCATCGGCTACATCCACCTGCACGGCACCGCCACCCCAAAAAACGACGACGTGGAAGCCCAGTTGATCGTGCGGCGGTTCGCGCCCGGCACACCGGCCAGCTCCACCAAAGGCATGACGGGTCACACGCTGGGCGCCGCCGGGGCGCTGGGCGCGGTGTTCAGCCTGCTGGCGCTGGAGTCCGGCGTCCTGCCGGGCACGGTCAACACCGCTTCGGTGGAGCCGGGCATGGTGCCCTTCCTGCGCGTCGGACCGACACCGGCACGGGTGCGCCATGTGGTGAGCAACGCCTTCGCGTTCGGCGGCAGCAACAGCGTGCTGCTGTTCGGCCAGGCCTCCGGTCAGGGTCCGGGAGACCGCGACGCATGAGCGTTTTCACCACGCACATCGAAGGCATCGGACTCTGGGCGCCCAGCCTGCCGGGCTGGCCCACGGCACGCGCCGTCTTTCGCGGCGAGGCTGCTGCGCAACATCCGCCGCTGCCGGTTCCCTCGCCGCTGATGCTGTCGCCGGCCGAGCGCCGCCGCGCTCCACAGACGGTGGCGCTGGCGCTGGCCGCCAGCGAAGAGGCCATCCGCGCATCGGGCCAGGATGCCAGCGGCTTGCTCGCCGTCTTCTGCTCGGCGCACGGCGACCTGCCGGTCATCGACCACCTCTGCAGCACGCTGGTGGACACACCCCTGCTGCTGTCGCCCACCCGGTTCCTGCACGCCATCCACAACGCGCCGGTGGGCCTCTGGAGCATGCTCAACCACAACACCCACGCCAACACCGCGGTCAGCGGCGCCGCTCACAGCTTCGCCTGCGGCCTGCTGGAAGCGCTGGTGTTGTGCGAGGCCGAGCGCTGCCCGGTGCTGCTCACCGCCTACGACACGGCGGCCGTGGGGGCCCTCCAGCACACCACCCGCAGCGCAGGCGCGCTGGCCGTGGCACTGGTGCTGAGCCCCGGTTGCAACGGTCGCACGCAGGCCGTCTGGCGCTGGCGGCTGACGCCGGACCGGGTCGCTGAACCGGCCCTGCGCAGCGGCGCGGCGCGCGCACTGTCCGGCAATGGCATGTCGGGCGCGCTGCCGGTGTTCGAAGCGCTGGCGCGCGGCGAGCAGACCACCATCGCGTTGCCGCTCTCGGCCCACCAAGCCCTGCACATCGACTGGGCTTCGGGGCCACCAGAAGCCCCGGAGCCCGTCCTCGCCGCTGCCACTGGCTGCACCACCTGAACCCGGACAGCCCAGCCAGCGTTTGAGGCGATACTTCCCCATGGACCACACATCCCCTCTTCACGACGTCGTCATCCTCGGCGGCGGCCTCGCCGGTCTCACCCTGGCCTTGCAGCTGAAGAAACGCGATCCCGGTATCGACATCCTGGTGCTGGAGCGGCGCGCCCACCCGGCCCCCGAGGCCATCCACAAGATCGGCGAGTCGTCCGTCGAGATCGGTGCGCACTACTTCGACAAGGTGCTCGGCCTCGGCGAACACCTCAGGGACAAACAACTGCGCAAGTTTGGCTTCCGCTTCTTTTTCTCCGAGGGCCGGCGCGACATTCACCAGGTCACCGAGATCGGGGCCAGCCGCCACCTGTCGGTGCCCAGCTACCAGATCGATCGCGGCATTTTCGAGAACTTCCTCGCGATCGAAGCCCAAAACCGGGGCATCCGTTTTGTCGAGACCGCCATGGTGCGGCAGGTTGAGCTGACCGACGGGGAACCGGGTTCCCATGCGACGCACCAGGTGGTTTATCAACACCAGGGCGCATCCCACACCGTCAACGCGCGCTGGGTGGTGGACGCCTGTGGCCGCGCCGGCCTGCTCAAGCGCAAACTGAACCTGGCCGAACTCAACGACCACCCGGCCCATGCGGTCTGGTTCCGCATCAAGGACCGCATCCACATCGACGGCTGGAGCGACAACACCGCCTGGCGCGAGCGCTGCGACCCGCAGGCACGCTGGCTCTCCACCAACCACCTGGTGGGCGCCGGCTACTGGGTCTGGCTCATCCCGCTGTCGTCCGGCTCCCACTCGGTCGGCATCGTGGCCGACCCGGCGATCCACCCCCTCGCCACCATGGACACCTTCGACAAGGCCATGACCTGGCTGGAGCAGTACCAGCCGCTGCTGTTCGACGAACTGGACCCCAAGCGGCACCTGCTGCAGGACTTTGCCTTCTTCAAGCGCTTCTCCTATGGGTGCAAACAGGTGTTTTCGGCCGACCGCTGGGCCCTCACCGGCGAGGCCGGCCTGTTCCTCGACCCCTTCTATTCACCGGGCAGCGACTTCATCGCCATCAGCAACACCTACATCACCGAGCTGATCGCCATGGACCGGCGCGGCGAGCGGCTGGGCGCGCGCGCGCAGATCTTCGACCAGTTGTTCCATTCCTTCTATGACAGCACCATGGTGCTGTACCAGGACCAGTACCCGCTGTTTGGCGATCCGGAAGTGCTGCCGGTCAAGGTGATCTGGGACTACACCTACTACTGGGGCGTGCTGGCCCAGTTTTTCTTCCACCAGCGCCTGACCGATCTCTCGTCACTCGCGGCTTTGCGCAGCGAGCTGGCCGAATGCCAGCAACTCAACGGGCAGGTGCAGGCGTTCCTGCGCCGGTGGTCGCTGGTGAGCCAGAAGCGCAATCCGGCGGTGATGCTGGACCAGGCCGGGATGCCCTGGTTCGCGGAACTCAACCGCAGCCTGAACGACGATCTGGACACCGAAGCGTTCCTGGTGCGCATCCGCGAATCCCATGCCCGCCTGAAACAGCTGGCTGGCGAGATCCTCCAGCGGGCCCGGGATGACCATCCGGACCTCCAGGCTGACGAACTGGCCGCGTTGCTGCCAGCGACCGCTGACGCGCCGTCGCGTTCGAACGGCGCCCGCATGCTGCCCGAAACGGTTTTCTGAAGACCCGGACCACCCACCGTCCTGCCGGTGGCACGGCCTCATGGCGCTGCATCCGCCGCAAGCTTTCGATCCGGGCGGAGAGACTATCATTCGGGGCTTCCAGCCGCCCATCGGCATTCCAGAGTCCCATCCCATGAATCCAAAGGCCCAGGGGGAACCAGGCCCAACCTGCGACGTGCTCGTGATCGGCGGCGGCCCGGCCGGCTCGACCGTGGCCAGCCTGCTGGCCGAGAAGGGGCACCACGTGGTGGTGCTCGAAAAAGCCCACCACCCCCGCTTCCACATCGGTGAATCCCTGCTGCCGGCCAACCTGCCGCTGTTCGAAAAAATGGGCATCGCCGACCAGATCAGGGCCATCGGCATGCACAAGCCCGGCGCCGAGTTCGTGTCGCCCGATCACGAAATGGCACAGACGTTTCACTTTGCGGACGCCTGGGACAAGTCCATGCCCGGCGCCTACCAGGTCCGGCGCGCCGACTTTGACGAGATCCTGTTCCGCCACGCCGCCGGCAAGGGTGCCGTGACGCACGAAGGCGTCAAGGTCACGCAAGTGGATTTTCTGGCCGCAGGCGGTGCCGACGTCAGCGCGCGCGGCGACGACGGCCACGAGATGCAATGGCGCGCGCGTTTCGTGATCGACGCCTCGGGACGCGACACCTTTCTCGCCAACCGCTTCAAGATCAAGCAGCGCAACCCGCGCCACAACAGCTCGGCGGTGTACGCGCACTTTGACGGCGCACGGCGGCGTGAAGGCGCCGACGAGGGCAACATCACCATCTTCTGGTTTGCCCACGGCTGGTTCTGGTTCATCCCGCTCACCAACGGCACCACCAGCATCGGCATGGTGACCTGGCCGTACCACATGAAGACACGCGGGCAGCGCAGCCTGCAGCAGTTCATGATGGACAACATCGCCACCTGCGCGCCGCTCGTCGAACGCCTCAAGGACGCCCGCCAGGTCAGCCCGGCGGAGGCCACCGGCAATTTTTCCTACGTTTCGCAGAGCAACCACGGCCCCAGCTACCTGATGCTGGGTGATGCCTACGCCTTCATCGACCCGGTGTTCTCGTCCGGTGTCTGGCTGGCCATGCACAGCGCGGTGGTGGGCGCCGACACCGTCGACACCTGCCTGCGCGAACCGCGGCGGGCCGGCGCAGCGCTCAAACGCTTCGACCGCGTCATGCGCCACGGACCACGCGAGTTTTCCTGGTTCATCTACCGCGTCACCAACCCCATCATGCGCGACTTCCTGATGGGTCCGAGGAACATCCTGCGGGTCAAGGAAGCGATCCTGTCGGTGCTCGCGGGCGACGTGTTCGGCAAGACGCCGATCTGGCGCTCCATCCTGGTGTTCAAGGCGATGTATTACACCGCCAACATCCTGCAGCCCAAGCGCGCGTTCATGGCCTGGCAACAGCGCCGCTTCAACATCCGCAAGGTGGACGACCCCGCCCTGTACAACGCATGACACCCACGCACAGCCGCCATCCGGCACGGCATCACTTCCAGCGGCTCGCCGCCTGTGCCTTGCTGCTGTGCAGCGCTGGCCAGGCCGCACACGCCGCCGAAGAAAAGCCCCTGTGGGAAGCCGGCATCGGCGTGGCCACGGTCAGTTTCCCGGCCTATCGGGGATCGGACCAGCGCCACAACTTTCTCCTGCCCACGCCCTACTTCGTCTACCGTGGCGAGTTCTTCAAGGCCGATCGGGATGGCGTGCGCGCACAGTTGTTCGACTCGGATCGTGTGGAACTGACCTTTTCGGCCGCGCTCTCGCCGCCGGCCTCCAGCGATGACATCCGCGCGCGCGCCGGCATGCCGGACCTGAAGGCCAACTTCGAACTCGGGCCGCAACTGAACCTGACCCTCTGGCGCACCGATGATCGCGCCCGCCAGCTCAAACTGCTGCTGCCCCTGCGCGCGGCCTTCACGCTGGAAAAACAGTCCCGGAGCCTGGGCTGGGTGGTGCACCCCAAGCTCAACCTGGACATCAGCGACCTGTCCGGCTTCCCCGGCTGGAACCTGGGGCTGCAGTTCGGCCCCCTGTTCGGCGACCGCAAGCAGCACGGCTACTTCTACGGCGTCGACACCGCCTACGCCACCAGCGACCGGCCGGCCTACGCCGCCGGTGGCGGCTTCGCGGGCATGCAGGCCATCGTGGGCGTGTCCAAGCGCTATTCCAAACACTGGCTCGGCGCCTTCCTGCGCTACGACAACCTGAGCGGCGCCCGTTTCGTGGACAGCCCCCTGGTGCGCACCCGGAACTACGTCGCCGCCGGTGTGGCGGTGTCCTGGATCCTGGGTGAATCGACGACGCGCGTCCTGATTGATGAGTGAGCACCACCCGCCGAACGGTCCGCTGTGGACGCTGTACGAGCATGTCGCCATGCTCATCGGACTGGGCAGCCTGGCCGCGCTGTGCCTGGCCTGGCTGCCGTTTGCCATGCTGCTGCACCCGCTGCTGCCACGCACGATCGGCCAGCGCCTGGGTCGCCAGGTCATCATGGGAGGTTTCCGCGCCTACCTGCGCCTGCTCGGCGCCTTGTGCTCGTGCCGTTTTGACCTGAGCGAACTGGACACGCTGCGCGACCAGGGGCCGCTGATCATCGCCGCCAACCACCCCTCCCTGCTCGACGCGGTGCTGATCATCTCGCGGCTGCCCAACGTGGTCTGCGTCATGAAAGCGGTCCTGATGCGGCATCCCTTGTTCGGTTCGGCGGCGCGACTGGCGCGCTACATCCGCAACGACGGCATGTTGCAGATCGTCCAGCAAAGCCGTGAAGCGCTGCAGACCGGCGCACAGGTGCTGATGTTTCCCGAAGGCACGCGCACCAGGGCCTTTCCCCTGGACCCGCTGACGCCGACACTGGGCCTGATCACCCGGCGCTCGGGCGCCCCGGTGCAGACCGTGATCCTGGAGTTTTCGACCCCCTACCTCGGCAAGGCCTGGCCCCTGTTCCGCAAGCCAACGCTGCCGCTGCACTGCCGCGCCCGCCTGGGTCGCCGCTTCGACGCGCCCACCGACCACCATGCGTTCACCCGGGAACTGGAAGCCTATTTCCGGCAGGAAATGACCCCGCCCGCCCAAGCCGTCCAAGATGCCTGAAACCACCACCGCCCCTTCAACCACCCACCTGGTGTTGATCCCCAGCTACAACCCCGGCCCCGGGGTGCTGGAAACGGTGCGCCAGGCGCGCGCGCAATGGACACCCGTCTGGGTCGTCGTTGACGGCAGCACCGATGGCACCGGCACCAGCCTCCAGGCCATGGCCCAGGGCGACCCCGGACTGCGGGTGATCGTGCTGCCGGAAAACCGCGGCAAAGGTTCGGCCGTGCTCGAAGGCATCGACCACGCGGCCCGCGCCGGCTTCACCCACGCGCTCACCATGGACTCCGACGGCCAGCACCCGGCGGACCTGATCCCCACCTTCATGGCCGCTTCGTTGAAGGCGCCCCAGGCCATGGTGCTGGGCAAGCCGGTGTTCGGCCCCGAAGCCCCCGCCCTTCGCGTCAACGGCCGCAAGGTGTCGAACGGCTGGGCGAACCTGGAAACGCTGTGGATGGGCATCGGCGACTCGCTCTACGGTTTCCGTGTCTACCCCATCGCACCGCTGGCCCGGATCATGCGGGCCAACCCCTTCATGCGGCGTTTCGACTTCGACCCCGAAGCGGTGGTGCGGCTGTGCTGGGCCGGCGTGCGGCCGCTCAACATCGACGCGCCGGTGCGCTACCTCAGCGCCGAAGAAGGCGGCGTCTCGCATTTCAAATACCTGCGCGACAACGCCCTGCTCACCTGGATGCACACCCGGCTCTTCCTCGGTTTCGTGCTGCGACTGCCCCTGCTGATCTGGCGCAGATTGAAATGACCCCCTGCGCCGCTTCGCGTCTTCCCCCCCGGAAGGGGGGACCCCACCTGTGGCCCGGCAAAGCCGGTTCCACGGTGTGTGCTGGACGGCACCGCTTCCATCCAGGCACCTCGGCAGACGCGTCGCACTATAGAAAGCTGATATGACCGAACCCCAAGAACGCACCGGCGCGCTGAAGTCCGACCCGCGCATGAAACACTATTTCGCCAGCGAGGACGAACGCCGCCGCATGACGCAGACCCTGTTCGACGAAGCCGCGCCGGGCTACGACAAGGCCGAAGCGCTGACCGGTCTGGGCAGCGGCGCCTGGTACCGGCGCGAGGTGCTGCAGCGCAACGGCCTGAAGCCCGGCATGGCCCTGCTGGACGTGGCCGCGGGCACCGGTCTGGTCACCGTGCCCGGTGTCGAACTGGTCGGGCCGCAAGGGCGCGTGTGGGCGCTTGACCCATCGCCGGGCATGCTCGCCGAGCTGCGCAAGAAGGTGGACGTGGAGACCATCGTCGCCTACGCCGAGGCCATTCCGCTGCCCGATGCCCAGGTTGACTTTGTGTCCATGGGCTACGCGCTGCGCCACGTGGGCGACCTGAACCTGGCGTTCGCCGAATACCTGCGCGTGCTGCGACCGGGTGGCCGCGTCTGCATCATGGAGATCAGCCGCCCCCGCAACCGGCTGCTGCGCGGCCTGCTGCACTTTCACATCGCCGTGGTCGTGCCGGTGCTCGCGCGCCTCACGCGCCGCCACGCCGATGTCCAGCGCCTGTGGGAATACTACGGCGACACCATCGAATCGGCGCTGGAGCCCGAGCTCATCCTCGATGCGCTGCGGCGCGCCGGTTTTGCCGATGTGCACTGCTCGGTCACCCTGGGTGTTTTCCGCGAGTACACCGGGCGCCGCCCGTGAACACCACCGAGATCTTCCTGATCGCGATGCTGATCATCTTCAGCATCCCCTGGCTGGTCTGGCGGCTCTTCAAGACCGACTATTTCGCCCCGCTGGTGGTGGTGCAGATCGTCATGGGCATCGTGCTCGGCCCGGGCGTGCTGGGCCACTGGTTCCCGGCCTACTACGAATTCGTCTTCACGCCCACGGTGGTGCATTCGCTCAACGGCATCGCCTGGTGGGCGGTGATGCTGTTCGTGATGATCGCGGGCGTCGAGCTTGACCTGGGCAAGGCCTGGCAACACCGGCGTGAGAGCGGCATCACGGCCGGCCTGGCGCTGGGCGCGCCCCTGCTGCTGGGCTGTGGCGCGGCCGCCGTGCTGCTGGGTTTTGATGGCTGGATGGGCCCCAAGGCGCAGACCTGGCAGTTCGTGGTGGGCATCGGCATGGCCTGCGCCGTCACCGCCCTGCCGATCCTGATCCTGCTGATGGAGAAACTCGACATCCTGCGCCAGCCGCTGGGCCAGCGCATCCTGCGCTACGCCAGCCTGGACGACATCGCGATCTGGGGCGTGCTGGCGCTGATCCTGATGGACTGGAGCCGCATCGGCAAACAGCTCGCCTTCCTGATCGCCTTCGTGGTGCTGGGCCTGGCATTTCGCCGCCTCATGGCCTGGCTGGACGAGGCGGACCGCTGGTACGTGGCGCCGATCTGGCTGGCCCTGTGCGGCCTGGGTGCCGACTGGGCGGGCCTGCATTTCATGGTGGGCGCCTTCCTCGCTGGCGCCATCATGGACGGTCACTGGTTCAACCAGGAAAAACTCGACCTGCTGCGCCACCACGTGCTGCTGGTGATGATGCCGGTGTTTTTCCTCTCCACCGGCCTGCGCACCAACTGGGCCGTGGGCGGCACCGAGGTGTTTGCCGCCGCCGCGCTGCTGCTCGTGGCCTCGGTGGCCGGCAAGCTGATCGGCGTGCGCATCGCCGCCAGGGTGCTGCGCTGGGCGCCGGGTGATGCGTCGATCATCGGCTGGCTGCTGCAGACCAAGGCGCTGATCATGATCATCTTCGCCAACATCCTGCTCGACAAACAGGTGATCACCAGCGAAGCCTTCACCGCCCTGCTGCTGATGGCGGTGGCCAGCACCATGCTGACGGTGCCGATGGTGGAGCCACAGATGCGCCGCTCTCGCGCGCTGGCGGGTTCAGCCGCTAGAAACAGCTGAAGCCGCGCGGATCAGGAGCTGGTGCAGCCGACGCGCTCGACCTTGATCGAGCCCATCACCGACACGCCTTTGGCAGCGTTTTCGCCGCTCATGACCGTGGTGCCGCTGCTGGCCGAGGCCAGGCGGGCGCCGCAGTGCAGCTTGATGTCCATGCCGCCCATGACGTTGACCGCCGCGCGCAGGCAGTACCAGCCGTTGGGGTTGAGCAGCTCGATTTCCGAGCCACCCATGACGTTCACGCCCGGGTTCACCATGATCAGGCTCGGGCCCGGCGTGACCTCGCGGTCCGCCGTGCCCTGGCCGATGCCGAACACCTTGACCGAGGTGGCCAGGGTCCTGTAGGCGGGGTTGGGGCCGAAGGGATGTTCGCCCCAGGCCTTCAGGCAGGCCTGCAGCGCGCCGCTTTCGTTGTCCTGGGCCCGTGCCAGACCGGTGGCGCCACCCAGGATCAGACCGGCGATCAGGACGCTGCGAGTGAAGGTGTGGTGTTTCATGCTGCTGGGTCTCCTTGGCACGCGGTCACGGCCGATGTGATCAGATCATCGCGCCGTTGATGGAAATCACCTGTCCGGAAATGTAGCCCGCCTGGTCGGAGGCCAGGAAGGCCACCAGATCGGCCACCTCCTGGGGCTGACCGACGCGCTGCATCGGCACCAGGCGCTTGACCATATCGGCGTCGAAGGCGCCTTCGATCATGCTGGTGGCGATGAGCCCCGGCGCGACCGCGTTGACGGTCACGCCGCGGCTGGCCAGTTCCAGCGCCAGCGACTTGCTAGCGGCGTGCAAGGCGCCCTTGGCGGCGGAGTAGTTCACCTGCCCGCGGTTACCCGCGACGGCCGCCACCGACGAGATGCTGACGATGCGGCCCCAGCGCGTGCGCATCATGGGCATGGTCAGCGGCTGGGTGACGTTGAAGAAGCCGCCCAGCGACACGTCGAGCACGCGGTCCCACTGCGCACCGCTCATGCCCGGGAACACCGCATCGTCGTGTATGCCGGCGTTGTTCACCAGGATCTGGATCGCCCCGGCCTCGGTCAGCGCCTCCAGCGCGGCAGCCGTCGCGGCCCGGTCGGTGATGTCGAAGGCCACGGCTTCGGCGCTGCCGCCCTCGGCCTGGATCTGCGCCACGATGGCCTGCGCTTTCTCCAGGCCCCGGTTGGCGTGCACGATGACGTGGTGGCCGTCGGCGGCCAGGCGCTGGCAGATCGCGGCGCCGATGCCGCCACTGCCGCCAGTGACCAGGGCGCGACGGGGCTTGGAGGAAGAAGTCATAGGGTCTGTGCGTCGAGCACCACCGAAGCCCGGCCTTCGATCAGGCAGCGTTCACCGTGGTGGATGTGGAATTGGTAGAGGATGAGGCGCGAATCGCCCGACATTCTCTCGGCGGTCACACGCAAGGGGCCGGCAAGATCGTCCAGCCGGTCCACGTGCAGGCTGAGGCCGCGCACGCTGGTGAGGTAACCCTGGGTGGGTGCGGCGTCGGACGGTGCGACCAAGGCGCCGTGCACCGCCATCGCCTGTGCGGCGTATTCCACGCCCGTGGCCGCGCCCAGCCGGTCCGCGGCACGCAGGGGGTTCATGGGGTCGGTGTGGCTCAGCGCTTCGCAGACGATGCGCTGCCCGTTCCACTCGAGCACGTTCTCCAGCAGGCACATGCGGCCCTGGTGGGGAATGTGCGCGGCGATCCAGGCGTGGTTCAACACGGCTGAAGGTCCACCTGAAGCTGCATGGGCGCAAGGTAGTCGAGCACCACGGGGCCGGCCATGCCGCGCGCCAGGCGCTGCAGCAGGGGCAAGGAACGCAGGGCCGGGATGTGGCAGCGCAAAGCTTCGAGGGCTGGAACATCCAGCACTTCGGCGGACGCCCGGCTGGGTGTGACCGTGATCGACGCCAGCGAAGCGCTGCCGCGCTGGGCGCTGAGCAGCAAGGCGACGCCGCCGCAGTCGGGCGTGTCGCGCTTGGCGTGCAGCGGTTCGGGGTATTCGCTGTCGTAGGCCACCAGCAGCACCGGCTGGCCGTCCAGGGCCACCTGGGCCAGCGCGTCCAGCAGGCCGGCGCCAAAACTGGCGTCGAACGCGCCGAGCACCTGGCACGGTGCCATGCTGCGCGTGGCAATGCCCCAGTAGCCGGCGGCGGCGTTGTGCACCGAGTTGTGAAAGCGCGTGGGCGAGATCTGGCGGTCCTCGCCCGCGAGCTGCTCACACAGCGCATGGCAGTTGTGGCCGTCGGCCCCCGATGCGGCAAACACCGTGGCCAGCGTGGACGCATCGGCACCCGCCTGGGTCACGGCCTCCTGCCCGACGCCCAGGCTGAGCCGGATGACGCGGCTGGCGCGGCGGCGCTCGGCCGGAGGCAGCAGCAGCGGCACCGGCAACACGCTGGGCGCCGGCACATAGGCCGACTCGCCGCGCAGCACCGCCGCGGCGGTGGCCCAGTCGGGCAGACCGGGTGCGATCAGGCCGATGCCGTTGATCCAGGCTTGCAAGGGCGCCGCGATCATGACGTGACCCCTAAAACCAGGCTGCAGTTGCTGCCGCCAAATCCGAACGAATTGCTCAGCGCGTGGCGCAGCGGCGCGTCGGCGCCGTGGAGCTGGTAACGGATCGGTATGGCCGGGTCCAGCGCGCCGGTGCCGGGGCTGCCGGGCAGGCGGCCATCGGTCAGCGCCATCGCGCAGATGATCGCTTCGATCGCGCCCGCCGCGCCCAGTGTGTGGCCCATGTAGCCCTTGGTCGAGTTGCCCGGCACGGTGTCACCGAACAGCGCGCTCACCGCCTGGCCTTCGGCCGAGTCGTTGGCGGGCGTGGCCGTGCCGTGCAGGTTGATGTAATCGATATCGCTGGCGCCCAGACCCGCCGAGCGCAGCGCGGCTTCCATGGCCAGGCGCGCGCCCAGGCCCTGCGGGTGCGGCGCCGACATGTGGTACGCGTCGCTGGACTCGCCCACGCCCAGCAGCAGCACCGTGCCCGGCGCCGGCTGGTCCGGGCGCTCCAGCAGCGCAAAGGCCGCGCCCTCGCCGATGGAGATGCCGTCGCGTGCGGCGTCGTAGGGCCGGCAGGGTTGTGAAGAGGTGAGCTGCAACGAGGCAAAACCGTACAGCGTGGTCAGGCAGAGCGTATCGACACCGCCCACGATGGCCGCGTCGATCTGGCCCAGCGCGAGCTGGCGCGCGGCCGCCGCAAACACCTTGGCGCTGGAGGAGCAGGCGGTGGAAATCGCCATCGCCATGCCCTCAAGACCAAAATAGTTGCGCGTGAACTCGGCGAGCGAAAAGGCGTTGTGGGTGGTGCGGTAATGGAAATCGTCGGGCAAGGCGCCGCTGACCGGATCGCGCCGGCGGTAGGCCAGCTCGGTCTGCAGGATGCCAGCGGTGCTGGTGCCCAGGAACACACCCACGCGATCGGCGCCGTAGCGCGCGACCGCCTCGCGCACACGCTGCGCAAACCCGTCGGTCTCCAGGCCCATCAGGGTCAGCCGGTTGTTGCGGCAGTCGTAACGGGCCAGCGCCTCGGGCAGGCGCTGCGCATCGACGCCCGCGACCTCGCCGACCCAGGTGTCGAGCGCCACCGATTCAAAGGCACAGGGCGCGAGCCCCGAGCGCTCGGCGCGCAAGGCCTCGCGGCTGGTCTCCAGGCCCCGGCCGAGGCAGGTGGTCAATGTGTAGGCGGAAAGCTGCAGAGGCGTCACGTCGGGTGGTGGTTCGTCAAAACCGCAGTGTAGAGGAAGGCATCGATCCGTCAGGCACCCGGCACACCAGCATCACGTTGGCAAAGGGCTTGCCTTCGCTCATGGGTTCGGTTTCCACTTCAAAGCCCAGCGCGGACAACAGCGCCTGCCACTCGGCCAGGCTGCGGCAGTACAGACGCGGCGGACGGCGGCTTCGCGCCAGGGTCACCGCGCGGTCCACCCAGTTCGACACCAGAAAGGGCCAGCCCGCTTCGGCGTCACCGACACGCGTGAGGAACAGGCCGCCGGGCGGCAGGGCCGCGCGAATGCGTCGCAGCAGGCGCTCTTGCGAGGCGGGGTCCACGTAGTGCAGCGCATCGAGGATGGTGACGGCGTCCACCTGGCCGACATTCACCTGGGTCATGTCGCCCTGCTCCACCTGCACCAGCGTGTGCTGGCCGCCGAACGCCGCCACCGCGCGCTCCACATCGCGCGACATCAGTTCCACACCGCGCAGGCTCTGACAACGGGGCGCGGGCGCCCAGCCGGCCGGCCACTGCCCGCGTTCCGACAGGCGCTGCGCCGCCAGCAGCCAGGCGAACAGGCAACCCTGTCCGCAACCGAGGTCGAGCAGCCGCCCGCCCCTGGACAACAGGCCGCGCCGCAACAGTTCCCGGAAGATCGGGTCGCCGCCCAGCTTGCCCCAGGCGTGGAAATGGGCGAAACGGCCTGCGGCCCGGAAGAGACGGCTCGCGTCGGCGCGCAGGATTTTCAGAAACACCCGGGGCGCTGGCCCAGCGCCGCCCTGCGAGCTCGCTTGGGAACGGCCCGGCGCTTCGCTCATGGCCTTAGCGCCTGCTGGAGGGTCACGGCCCGCAAGGACTCCGCGTTCAGGCGGTCAAGCAGCAGCGGCAAGGTGGCCAGGATGACCGGTTGCCCCGCGGGCGTGAGCGCGGCGTGGCCGTCGTGCATGAGCAGGATGTCGCCCGGCCCCAGGCCGCGCGTCAGGCGCGCCAGCACCTGCTGCGGCCGGCCGTCGCGTGTGTCGTAGGGCCGACGCGTCCACGCCGCGAGTTGCAGATCCAGACTGGCGAGCACCGGCTCCAGGAAGGGGTTGCGCAGGCCGGCGGTGGGGCGGAAGAACCGCGGCGCCTGGCCGGTGATGTCGCTCAGGCTGGCCTGGGCCGCCACGATGTCGGCGCGCATGCGCTTGGGGCCGAAGAGTGAAAACGCGTTCGAATGCGAGTCGCCATGGTTTTCGACCCGGTGACCACGCGCCACGATCTCGCGGCACAGGGCGGGGCTCTGGCGTGCGCGCCAGCCGATGCAGAAGAAGCTGGCCCTGGCACCCGCCGCGTCCAGCAGATCCAGCACACGCGGCGTGACTTCGGGATCGGGGCCGTCGTCGATGGTCAGTGCCAGTTCGCGCCGGGCTTGCGCCGCAGCGGGCAGTCGCGTGAGGTTGGGGCCCAGCAGGCTGGAGCGGGGCAAGAGGCCCGCCACCGTGATGACCGCGTGGTTGAGCGCCACCGCCCCCAGGGCCCAGGGCCAGATCGCCGGTGCGGCCATGGTGCCGAGCGCAGCACCCACGTGCAGGGCGGCAGAAGCCTTGAGCGCGGGCGAGGCGGTCCAGGGGCGGCTCATGGCACAGCGGGAAAGTGGCCCTGGTCGAGGAAATGCTGCCACAGCGGCAACCACGCCGCCCAATCGTGGCCGCCCGGCAAGGTGACGTGGGTCGCGTCGGGCAGGTTCCGGGCCAGCAGGCGCATGCCATCGGCAAAACGGTCCTGCGCCCCATAACCCATGAACACCGGCACCCGGGGCAGGGGCTGCCTGAGCCACTGCCAGAGGCGCACGTCGGGGTCGGTCTGCTGGTCGGGGCGTGCCTGCCAGGCGTCGAGCCCGCCCGCGCGATCGATCGCGTTGGTGGTCAGCCGACCGCCCGCGTAGGGGGCGAGCAGGCACAGGCCATGCACCTCGCCCGTTCGCCCGGCGAGGCAGGACAGCGCCAGCTGACCGCCGCGCGAAATGCCCCCCAGCCACACCCGCTGGTACCGCGCACGCGCCGGCGCCAGCCAGTCTTCTTCCAGGCAGCGCAGCGCCAGCTGGTTGTCGGCACCCTCGGCGTGCAGGTCGGGCGCGACCAGGTCCAGCGCCAGACCCCGCTGCTGCACCTCGGCAAACAGGCCCGCCTGCACCATGTGCTGCGGCGTCATGAGGGCTCCTGGCAACATGAACAGCACACTGGCGGCTCCGCAGAGCTGGCTTTCGGTCGGATTCATCGGTCCGCTGTCGCCTTCGGATACACCAGCACCGCCGCCAGCAGCAGCGCGATCAGCGCGCCCGGCCCGACGGTGATACCGATGGCGTTGAGCACCGGCACCTTGGATGTCGCCAGGGCACCAAAGCCGATCGCCGTGGTCACGGTTGCGACCGAGAGGGACATCAGCGTCGGCGCATCCAGCGGCTCACCACCGGCCGCCCTGTCAAAAAACAGCGCGTAGTTGGAACCCACGGCCACGGTGAGCAGCATGCCCACCAGGTGCAGCAGATGCAGGCGCTGACCGGACAGGTGAAGCACCGAAATCACCAGCATCACGGTGATGGCCAACGCCAACAGCACACGCAACAGGCGTCCGGGTGAACGCAAGGCCACCGCCAGCAGCACCACGATGGCCAGGAATCCCGCCAGAGACAGCTGAACCGCCTCACCCACATAACCACCGTACAGGGTTTCGAACTCGGTCTTGAGGTCGACAAACACCGCACCGGTGCCCTCCAGGGCCGCGCGCAGGCGCTCGACCGGCAGGTTGGCGTCCGGTGCGCCGGGCGCCGGGCGCAAGGGCATCATCACATTCCAGCCACCGTCCTGACCGGGCATCAGCATCGAATCCACCGCCAGCGCCAGCGCGCTGCCGTCCAGATCGGCGCGCTGCATCACACCGGCCGCGCGTGCCACCTGCACATCGGCCAAAAACGGGCCAAGTTTGGCGGCCGACAGGGGCGAGTCGATCAGGGCCGCCTGCAGGCGCGCTTGAAGCACCGAGGCCTCGGGCAGACTGGCCAGTCGCTGTTGTTGCAGCCGGGCGCTGGGCAGGAACCGGGCCGGGCTGTCGTAGCCGCCGATCACACCCTCTTCCACCAACCGGTCCAGTTGCTGACCAGCCCGTTCAGCCGCCTGCAGTGCCAGCTCCGGGTCTTGCGCGTGGATGCTGACCAGGTAGCGGGCGTCGGGGGCCGCCAGGTCGTCGCGCATGCGCGCATCGCTCTCGGCCTCGGCCTGGCTCACGGTCGACAGCGCCGAGAGATCGGCGTGCCAGAGGTTGTCGCGCTGCTGCCAGAGGTAAGCCAGCGACAGAACCGCCAGCAAACCCACCACCGCACGCAGCCGCCAGGCCTGCCCCAGCAGGGCATGCACCCGGTGCACCCAGGCCCCGGGCGCTGGCACCTCGAACGCGGTTCCGGCCAGCACGGGCAGCACGAAACGCGTCACCAGCGCCGCCGTCACCACGCCGGTCAGCGCGTACAGACCCAGCTGCGACAGGCCGGGGAAGCCCGAGAACAGCAGGGCGCCGAAGCCCAGCGCCGAGGTCAGCACGCCCAGCCTCACCGTGGGCCAGAACTGCTGACGCCAGGCGGACAGGCCCATGCGCCCGGATTGCACAAAAAAGTAGATGGCGTAATCCACCGCTTCGCCGATCAGGGCGGTGCCAAAGCCGATCGTGATGCCAAACACCGTGCCGTGGACCAGACTCACCACCACCACGCCCGCCAGCGCGCCGCTGACCATGGGCAACAAACCCAGCGCCAACAGGCGCGGCGAGCGATAGACCCAGAGCAGCACACCAGCAATACCCAGCATGCTGATCAGAAGCAACCTTGAGGTTTCCTGCTTGATGGCCTCGCGGGACTGGACCGCGAACTGCCCGGGGCCGGACATCTCCAGCGCCAGACCGGTATGACCGGTGGCCTGCACCGCTTGCGCGAAAGCCACACGCACGCCGTCGATCGCGACGGCCTGGCCGTCGGTGTCCGAGCCCAGCGCGCGCGTCTGCAGCAGCAGCATGGCGCGTTCGCCGTTGCGGGAGGCCCAGACACCCGCGCGTGTTTGCGGCTGCGACGCCAGGTTGAGCTGACCCAGCACGGCCAGCACCTCTCCCGTGGGATCGTTCGCCAGGTTGGGCTTGAGCAGCAGACCGGCCGGCGAGGAGACCAGGTCGATGGTGTCGGTCACGGCGGACAGCAGCCCCTCTTCGGTGAAGCGCTCGGGAGTCACTGTGGGGCTGAGGCGGTAGCGGTGGCGCAGCAGCACATCGCGCTCACCGTCCAGTCCGCCCGCTTCACCGTTCTGCACCGAGACATAGGCCGGATCACTGGCCAGGCGCTCGCGCAGCTCGCGCGAGATGGCCGCGCGCTGCGCGGCATCCCCGCCGCCCACCGAAACCATGAGCAGTCGAGACACCGTGCCGTCCCGCAACTGCCCCACGAGCGCCCGCTGTTCGGCACTCGGCTTGGACGGCAGGAAAAACGACATGTCGGCCGAAAAACGGCTATTCAAGACCACCGCCACGCCGGCCAGCATCAGCGCCAGCCAGACCAGGAATACCCGGACCGCGGCCGGCCTCATGGGGTTTCGATCGGTTCGATGCTGATTTCCGAACGGTCTCCGTCGACCTGCAGGTACTCGATGTGGCGGACCTGACGCTGGCCACCGCTGACGGTGATGCGCTGGAGCAAGGCTGCGATGGCGGGTTCGCTCGGCACCAGGGTCAACACCCACTGGCTGCTCTCCCCTTGCAGATCAAGCGTGTAGTTCTGCTCCAGGGATTTGCGGTTGCCCGACAGCGTGCTGCGGATGCTGTCCACAAACGCCAGCGCTTCGGGGCGGCTGGCGAGGCTGATGGAGAGCTTGCGCTTGTCGCGCTCCATGCTGAGCATGTCCTTGTCCAGCACCAGGGTCTCGGGCTTGGGCAACAGGGTGCGTTTTTCCAGCCGGTCGGGCGGGCTGTACACCATCTCGCCGCTGGCCTGCACCGGCTTGTCGAGCAGGGCCATGTGCCGCTTCTCGACAAAACGCGCCCGGCCGCCCTTGTGGCTGGCCAGATCGGTCATCAACTGTTCGATGTTGTAGGCCGCGTGTGCACCGGCAGACAGGCCCATGCCCAGCACCGCGACGGCAGCACAGCGACAGAACCACGCCAACACGGTGGAGCGCAACAACCCGGGCAGGCGTGGAACCGGCTCCGCCGGGCCACAGGCTGCGCCCCCCCTCGCAGAAAGGGGGAAGGCGCGAAGCGACGCAGGGGGGTTGTTCATGATTTCCAGAAGTCGAAGAAGTTGAACCAGTTGTAGGGCGCCAGCCTGCACAGTCGGGCGAGGCTGTCGGCGTAGGCTTGCACCGCAGCCTTGATCGCCGCGTCACGCCCACCGCGCTCGATGTTCGAGAAGTCGGCCAGTTGCTCGAAATGCAGCTGGTAGCGGTTGCCCCCCAGGTACAGACCCGCCATGAGGAACACCGGCCGCTTGAGCATCGCCGCCATGCGCCACGGGCCCAGCGGAAAAGCCGCCTGTTCACCCAGGAACTCGACCGACAGGGTGGTGTCATCGTTCAGCGAGCGGTCCGCCAGCATGCCCACCAGGTAGCCTTCGTCGAGCTTGTCGCGCACCTCCAGCATCGACTCCAGATGCCCCAGGGAGATGATATCCTGCATCGCCCTGGGGTTGATGGCCGCCAGGGTGGCGTTGAGCTTGCGCGCGTTCTGCTCGTACATCAGCATGGCCACGCGCAGGCCTTTCTTGCCGCGCCCCATGGCGCGCAGCACCTCGAAGCTGCCCAGGTGGGCCCCCATGAGCAGCGCGCCGGGCTGTTTTTCAATCGCCGCCAGCAGGGCCTGGTCACCCCGGACCTCGATGTCGAACACGTTGAAACGGTCGTTCAGCAGGTAGATGCGGTCGTGGATGGTGCTGGCGAAACTGAACACGTGGCGGTAGCCGTCGCGCCAGCCCGCGTAGCGGCCCAGGACACGGTGCAGGTAGGCGCGGCTCGCGCGGCGCGCCGCTGGCGCAAACAGCACGAAATAGACGGCGATGCCGTGCAGCACCAGACGCCCCACGCGCCGCCCGAACGCCAGCGAGATCCAGACCATCAGGCGCAGGATGGCCAGGTTGCTGCGCTCCTGGCGCCGCATCCATTCGGGTTGTGTGTCGGTCTGTCCGGTTCCGGTGTTCATGGGGTCCAGGGCTGCAGGCTGCCCGAAGCGACATCGCGGTCGCCACAGCGCACCATGAACGACAGCCCGCTGCGCACTCCATCCTGCAGCGTGAACACCAGTGCGTCATCCGGCCCGCAGGGGCTGAGGAACTTGGCCTGCGCGACCTGCCAGGCACCACCCGGGAGCCCCCATTGCGCCTGCGCCAGCAGCAGCGCCCAATCCAGCAGGACCACGCCGGGCACGATGGGATGCCCCGGAAAATGACCGGCAAAGGCCGGGTGGTCGGACGGCACGCGCCAGGTTTGCTCAAACACGGCCATGACCCGACCGCTCCTGGTACAGCGCCAGCAAGGCGGTTCGCGGCAGCTTGCCGGTGCTGTTGCGCGGCAGCGCCTCGACCAGCACCAGCGGGCGCGGCAGGAAGACCCGGTCGATGCGCTGGCGCAAGGCGCGTTGCAGTGTGTGCACCGACACACCGGGCGCCACCACAAACGCCGTCAGCCGGGTGATGCCGCCTGCGTCGTCGACGGCGGTATCGGGCAGGAAAAAGGCCCCGTCCTGCACACCATCGATGGCGCACAACTGGTGGTTCAGGTAGGCCAGCGAGCTGCGCTTGCCGGCGATATTGATCAGGTCGGCATGCCGGCCGTGCAGAAGAAAACGGCCCGCACCCTGGAGTTCGATGATGTCCGACAGCGGCACCCGGCCCTCCACGTGGCCCTCGCGCGCATAGGTGGTGTCGTTCTCCTGCTCCAGCACGACACCCGGCAGCAGATGCCACACCGGGCCGTCGGTGGTTCGCCGGCAGGCCAGCTGGCCCGACTCTGTCGAGCCGTAGATTTCGTGCACGGGTGCCCCGCTGCGCTGCTCGGCCCGCGCGGCGAGCTCGGTGCCCAGGGGCGCGGTGGCGGACAGGCAGATGTCCAGCGCCGGCCAGGCCAGATTCGACGCCAGCAGGGCCGTGAGGTGGTAGGGCGTGGTCACCAGCATGCGCGGCCGCGGCACGGCTTGCAGCGCGTCCACGACATCCTGCGGGTAGAACGGCTTGCCGCTCCAGAAACTGCAGCCACCGTGCAGCGCGAGCAGAAAGGTGGACTCAAACCCGTAACTGTGTTGCGCCGGCACGGTGCCCACGAGCACCGGCGGGTGATCCCGCAGCCCGAGCCCATCAGCCTCGGCCTGCCCGTTCTGCACCAGCCGGCCCCAGGTCTTGGCGTGCGGCTGCGGCAGACCGGTCGAACCCGAGGTGAACAGGATCGCGACCACACGATCGGCATCCACCACCGGCATCTCCTGCACCGGTGAGCGCGGCACAACAGCCAGGTCGGGGAAATCGATGCAAGGCAGACCGGCCACGTCGAAGGGACCATCCACCACGCCAAAAGCACCGGGATGGTCCTGCGCCAGCCGCTGCAGGGTTTCCCCCGAGTGCGAGGCCGGTTGCAGACTGGTCCTGCCCGCGAGCACACAGGCGGCAAACAGCACCGCAAAGTGGTACCGGTCTTCGCACAGGTTGAGCACCCCCTGGCCCGCTGGCAAAACGCCGGCCACGGCCCGTGCATCGGCCAGGAAGTCGCGCACCGTCACGGGACCCGAAGGCCGCCAGGCGAGCACATCGTCCAGTCCGTGACGGCTGATCAGTGGCAGCCCGCTCACTGGACCACCCTCCTTGCTGCGCACTGCGGGGCTGAGCGCCCTGGGAACGGTCCGGCGGCGCATGCGCCAGCCACCCGAATCCGCCAACGCCCCCTGGCTCGCAAAACGCCCAAGCTCATTTGGTGCGCTGGCTGGCGATATGGGTCGTCAGCGCCCGCAGGGACGCGTAAATCTTGTCGTTGTTCTCGTTGTCCGAGCGCAGCTGGAAACCGTAGTGCTTGGAAATGACGAGCGAAATTTCAAGCATGTCGATCGAGTCGAGGCCCAGCCCCTCACCGTACAGCGGATCGTCGGGCTTCACGTCCTGGGGCTGCACGTCCAGGTTGAGGGCCTCCACGATCAGCGCAGCCACCTCGCTCATGAGGTCTTCGAACGGAACGTTGGCAAAGTTTTCTGACATGGGATTCCCTGGTATTCAGTGGGTAGGCGTCGGGGCGGCGGCAAAAACCAGCACGGCATTGCTGCCACCAAACGCAAAGGAGTTGGACAGGGCAGCACGCAAGGGAATCTGGCGGCGGCCTTGATAGACATGATCCACCCCTTCGCAGGCCGGATCAAGCCGGCCCTCCAGGTGCGCGGTGGGTGGGATTGCCTGCTCGCGCAGCGCCAGCACGGTGGCCAGCGCCTCGATGGCGCCCGCGGCGCCCATCAGGTGACCATGCATGGATTTGGTGGCGCTCACGGGCAGCGCGGGCGCCAGATCACCAAAGACCTGGCGCAGGGCCGCGATTTCCACCGGGTCACCCTCCTGGGTCGCGGTGCCATGGGCGTTGACGTAATCGATATCGGCGGGTGTGAGCACGGCATCCGACAACGCGGCCTGCAAGGCACGGGCCTGGCCCTGTGGGTCGGGGCGCACCAGGTGGCTGCGGTCGCAGCTCGCACCGTAGCCGACGATCTCCCCCTGGATGCGGGCACCCCGCGCCATGGCGTGATCCCAGTCTTCCAGCACCAGCGCAGCGCCACCTTCACCCAGCACCAGACCTCGGCGATCGGCCGAAAACGGCCGGCAGGCCGAAGGTGCGGTCTGCTCGTCGCCGGGCGAAATCAGACGCATGGCTTCCCAGGCACGCGCCACACCGTAGGTCTGCGTGCCGTCGGAGCCTCCCGTGATCGCCACCGTCGCCTCACCCGAGCGCACGCGCCGGAAGGCCTCACCAATTGCCACCGAAGAAGAAGAGCAGGCCACGGTGTGGCTCATGCTCACACCGCCCAGGCCGAGTTGAATGGAAAGGTGTGCATTGACGGCATTGTTCATGCCCATCACCACACTCAGCGGCGACAGGCGCTCACGCCCGTTTTGCCACATGTCTCGGTAGCCTTTCTCGAAGGCCATGATGCCACCCAGCGCCGTGCCCCAGATGCAGGCCCAGTCATTGCGCTCGTCCAGATCGGCGGGCAATCGCTCCAGTCCGGCGTCTTGCCACGCTTCGAAAGCCGCGGCCACACCCAGCTGCGCGAAGCGTTCCATCATCGACGCCAGCGGTTTGCCCAGCGCTGCCACAGGGTCAAACCCGGTGCAGCTCACGAACGGCATGGCCAGGGGCCTGGGCTTGTCATCGGTCTGGAGGTAACGCACCGCCGAACGACCCGCGAGAAGGTGTTCAAAAAAAGAGGCCGCACCATCCCCGTAGGGGCTGACCAGACCCAGCCCCGTGATGGCCACACGGCGCCGGGTCATGATGCGGCGACTTTGGCTGCGCGCAGGGAGTCGATCAGGGTCACCATCTCGCCGACAGTCTTCGGGATAACCACACGGGAGTCGATGGAAATACCCAGGCGGTCTTCCGCCTCGAACATCAGCTCGGCGAGCATCAGCGAATCAACACCCAGGTCAGCGAGCAACGCACCAGGAACCACCGCCTCGGGCGCTGCGCCCAGGCGATCATGGAGAAATTGGCGAATCAGTTCGGTCGATTGCATGGCATACATTCAATGGCTGGCTGTCTTGCTCGACCCCGACACCCGGTAACGAATGCCCAGCAGGTCCGGAGGGTCGGCGAGGAGCCTCAACCCGGGCACAGACCGCCGATCAGCGCGGAATTTTCAGTGATTTGATTGTACAGCCGGCACAATGCGGGCTGCCCTTCACCCGTCCCCACCATGACCCTTCCTCAGCGAGACACCGCACGCCCGCAAGCACCGTTTGTTGCCATGCCCACCTCCGAAATCACGCCCTGTCCTGCCGGGACATCGGGATGGCTGGGCAGGCTCGGGCGGCGCTTTGTCATTTACTGGCCACTCAAGGGATTTGGCACCACGACCTTCATGGCGCTGTTTTTCTGGAGCTATTTCTGGATCCTGGAGCACCCGCGCAGCGTGGCCGTGGTCATGCCCGAAATCTGGCTGGACCGCTGGATCGGTTTCGTGCCGTCCGCGTTTCCGATCTACGTGTCGCTCTGGCTCTACGTCTCCCTGCCTCCCGCGGTGATGGGCAATCTGCGTGCCCTGGTGTGGTTTGGCGTCTGGGTGGGGGCCATGTGCCTGTTCTGCCTGGCGCTGTTCTGGTGGTTTCCGACCCAGACACCCCTGGTCGACATGGACTGGAGCCTCTACCCCGGCCTGGCCGTGGTCAAGGGGGTGGACGCGGCCGGCAACGCCTGCCCTTCGCTGCATGTGGCTTCGGCGGTGTTCAGCCTGTGCTGGCTGCACCGCATCCTGGCCCAGCTGCGCGCCCCCCGGGTGCTGCAGTGGCTCTCCGCCGTGCAATGTGTGGCCATCGTCTGGTCGACCATGGCCACCCTGCAGCATGTCGCCCTCGACGTGTTTGCGGGTGTCGTGGTGGGACTGGCCTTCGCGGCCGCCTCGCTGGCCCACGTGAAGAACACCGCCTGAACCTGCTCAGCAGTCAGTCACGGAGGACGCGCAAGACGTCCGAGTGGAATTCGCGGCTGTACAGGATCGCCACCACCGTCAGCGTGCCCAGGACCATCGCCAGCGGCGAAACGAACCAGGCCAGCGCGGCAAACGAAAAATAGTAGGCACGCAAGCCGTCGTTGAAGGTTTCAGCCGCTGCGCCCACCATCGCAGCCGCCCGGTCGGCGTACTGGTCGCGGTCGAACTTGCCCGATTCAAAGTCCTCGGGCGGCGGCATGGCGCCGATCACCAGCGCGACAAAGGTGTACTGGCGCATGCACCAGGAAAAGCGGAAAAACGCGTAAACGAAGATCGCCACCAGCACCAGGATCTTGAACTCGAAGACGATCAGCGACGTGGTCTGTGCAAAAGGGATCTCGCTCATCAGCTCGGAGGCCTTGTCCGTGGTGCCCAGCAGGGCAAACAGACCACCAATCACCAGAATCGAGGTGGACGAGAAAAAAGCCGGGGTGTTGGACAGCGTCTGCGTGATCAGGCCATCGAGCATGCGCGGGTCGCGCATCGCCGCCTGGCGCATCCAGTAGGCCCGGTAGCGGTTGGTGGTCACCAGCAGCGAGGAGCGGCGGCGACCCCAGAAGCTGGCGAACCAGGCGTAGCCCACCCACAAGGCAAAAAAGCAGACCAGTGCCAGCCAGTCTGCCCAGGGGAGGATGTCGATGATCTTCATCCGGCGGATGTTAGCCGCACGAAGCCGCCAACCGGCCGGTCAGCCCTTGAATTTTGCCGCCACCCCGGCGACGCGTTCCCCGAACAGGCGCGCGGTTTCCAGATCGCCCGGCAGCATCTCGTGGGCGCCGGCATCCGACGGACTCTGCGCCATGGCACCGCTGTACGAACCCACGTAGTTGACGTCGTTGCGCTGTGCGGCCTTGCTGTTGCTGGGCAGGATGCCCATGCCCACCCAGATGCCCCCGTGCTGCATGGCCAGGGTGAACAGGTAGTGCAGCGTGGACAGCTTGTCGCCGTTCATGGTGGCGCTGTTGGTGAAGCCGGCAAAGACCTTGTCTTTCCACTGCTGGGTGAACCAGGGCTTGCTCGACGCGTCGGCGAACTTCTTGAACTGCCAGCTCACGCTGCCCATGTAGGTCGGCGAGCCCATGATGATCGCGTCCGCCGCGGCCAGCGTTTCCCAGCCGCCCTCGGGCAGGTTGCCGTCGGCATCGATCGCGACCAGCTCGGCGCCTGCGCCGCTGGCCACCGATTGCGCCATGCGCTGGGTGTGACCGTAACCCGAGTGGTAAATCACAACAATGTTGACCATTGGAAAACTTTCAGAAAAGCGCCGCTGCGCGGGGTGGAAACGAAGGACCCAGAGAGCGCTCAGGCCTGACGGCGTGCGTCCAGACTGAAGGCACCGGCACCGAAAGCCGCGAGCGCCAGCAGGCCGCCGGTCACACCGATGTTCTTCATGAACAGCAGTTGCTGCATCATTTGCTGCTCGGCCGGCATGGCCCAGTAGTTGTGGAAAAAGAACGATGCGCCCAGTGTGAACAGCGCCAGAGCCAGGGCAGCCCAGCGTGTGCCGAAGCCGACGATCAGGGCCAGGCCACCCAGCACCTCCACCGCAATGGCCACCGCGGCGCCCAGCGCGGGCAGCGGCAGGCCCACCGATGCGATGTAACCGACCGTACCGGCAAAACCGGTGATCTTGCCGATGCCGGCGGGCAGGAACAGGGCCGCCAGCAACAGGCGGGACAACAGGGCGAGGGGGTTTTGCAGGGTGTTCATGGAAATGGCCTGGGGTTCAAGTTGGGGGTGGGTCAAAAAAATCGTCTGTCCATCAGGACACGAGGTCGAACACCAGCACCTCGGCGTCTTCGCCGCGGGCCAGGCTGACGTGGTCGGCATCGGCGATCACCGCCGCGTCGCCCGCCTGCAGGCGCTGGCCGTTCACGTCGAGCGCCCCGCGCACCAGGTGCACATAGGCCTTGCGCTTCGGGTCCAGCGTCAGCCCGGCGCTTTCGCTGCCGTTGAAGAGACCGGCGTACAAGGCCGCGTCGGCGTGGATGCTGACCGAACCGTCCGCTCCGTCGGGCGAAGCCACCAGGCGCAGCTGGCCGCGCTTTTCAGCCTCGGCAAAGCTCTTCTGCTCGTAGCCGGGATCGATGCCCTTCACATTCGGCTCGATCCAGATCTGCAGAAAGTGCGTGGTCTGGTCGGGTGCGTGGTTGAACTCGCTGTGGCGCACGCCGCTGCCCGCGCTCATGCGCTGCACGTCGCCGGGCGGAATGCCCTTGACGTTGCCCATGCTGTCCTTGTGCGCCAGGTTGCCTTCAAGCACGTAGCTGATGATCTCCATGTCACGGTGGCCGTGGGTGCCGAAGCCGGTGCCCGGTGCGATGCGGTCTTCGTTGATCACGCGCAGGTTGCCCCAGCCCATCCAGGCGGGGTCGAAGTACTCGGCGAACGAAAAGGAGTGGAAGCTCTTGAGCCAGCCGTGGTCGGCGTAGCCACGGGCTTCCGAACGTCGAATCTGCATCATGGTGTTGTCCTTTCCTGGGGGTGGGGCCTGCACGCCACCGGCTTGGTCTGGTGCTGGCATGGGTTGAATTGTGGGCGTCACACCCCCGTCTCGTGTTTGTACGATTTTGATGGCATCATTCAATTCAATTGAACAATCAAACGCCCGGCCACCATGTCCAGCCCCACCCCCCGCGCCGCCCTTTCCCCTGAGAACCTGGGTCTTCTGGAGGCCGTCGCGCGGCTCGGCAGCATGGCCGCCGCCGCGCGCGAACTGGGCATGGTGCCCAGCGCCCTGACCTACCGCATCCGCCAGATCGAGGACGCGCTCGACGTGCTGCTGTTCGACCGCAGCGCGCGCCGCGCCCAGCTCACGCCCGCCGGCGCGGAGTTGCTGCGCTGCGGGCAGTACCTGCTGAACGAGCTTGACGCGGTGGCCCAGCGCGTCAAGCGCGTGGCCACCGGCTGGGAGCCGCAGATCACCATCGCGGCCGACGCGATCATTGCCCGCGCGACCCTGTTCGAGCTGTGCGAGGCTTTTTACGCCGAAGGCGCTCCCACGCGCCTGAAGCTGCGCGCCGAAACGCTTTCGGGCACGCTCGAAGCCCTGCAAAGCGGCCAGGCCGATCTGGCGCTCGGCGTGCCCAGCGAAATGGCGCAACCCGAAATCCAGACCGCGCCGCTGGGCAGCGTGCCGTTCGTCTACGCGGTGGCGCCTCACCATCCGCTGGCGGCGACCACCCACAGCCTGTGTGACGAAGAGCTGCGCGTGCACCGCGCCGTGGCCGTGGCCGACAGCACCCAGCGCGGCAGCGGTGTGACCTACAACCTGCTGCCCGGGCAGGACGTGCTCACCGTGCCGACCATGCAGCACAAGCTGGAAGCGCAACTGCGCGGTCTGGGTGCGGGCTTCCTGCCGCAAACGCTGGCACAACCCTTCATCAACGCCGGGCGCCTGATCGTGAAGACCGTGCAGCGCCCCAACCGCAGCATCCGCGTGGCCTACGCGTGGCGCCAGCCGCGCAGTGCGGGCGACACCGGGCGCGCGCTGCGCTGGTGGCTGGAGCGCCTGCAGCACCCCACCACCCGCGCCGCCCTGCTCCACAACCACCACCAGATTTGATGCAGCCGGGGCTCACGCCAACATGCAGGCTGCTACAGTCAACCTCAACCGTCCCGCAACACAGGTGCCCCGAGACATGACCACCAGCAAAAAAACCCGCACCCCGTCCGCAGCCGTCCCGCGCAAGCCGGCCCGCACCACCCAACCCAGGAAACCGACCCCGCTGCACATCGCGGTGGTGGGCGCCGGCATGGCCGGTGTGGCCTGCGCGCGCACGCTGCTGCAGGCGGGTCACCGCGTCACCCTGTTTGAAAAGAGCCGCGGCTTCGGTGGCCGCATGTCCACCCGCCGCAGCGAATTCGGCGGCTTCGACCACGGTGCGCAGTACTTCACGGTGCGCGACAAGCGTTTCGCCCAGGCCCTGCTGACGGCCCAGTCCGTGGTGCGCCCCTGGAGTGCGAACACGGTGCGCGTGCTCGACGAATTCGGACACGTGCTGGCCAGTTCCCCGCCGCCGTCCGAACCGCATTTCGTGGCCACACCCGGCATGAGCGGCCTGGTTGAGCACTGGGTCCAGCCGCTGGCCCACCCCGAACTCTTCGGCGACCTGCCCGC
Source organism: Hydrogenophaga sp. (assembly GCA_030653975.1). Classification (GTDB taxonomy): domain Bacteria; phylum Pseudomonadota; class Gammaproteobacteria; order Burkholderiales; family Burkholderiaceae_C; genus Hydrogenophaga. The sequence goes on from JAURYH010000028.1 coordinate 132,175, forward strand.
GCGCACGCTCACCGAGACCCGTGTCACCCACATCGAACGCGACGTGCTGCACCCCGAACAGTGGCAGCTGCGCACCGAAGACGTCGAAGGCGGCCAGCACGTGCTCGGTGGCTTCGACCGCGTGGTGCTCGCCATTCCGCACCTGCAGGCACACGACCTGTTGCTGGTCTCCGGTCACTCGCCCGAACTGCGCCAGTCCCTCGCCCCCGTGCAGGTGGCCCCCTGCTGGACGCTCATGGTCGCCTACCCCCAGGCCATGCAGCCCGGCCTGCCGCACATCGGTCCGCAGTGGAACGCCGCGCGCAGCATCCACCACCGCATCAGCTGGCTCGCGCGCGAAAACAGCAAGCCGAGGCGCGAGCCCATCGAGCGCTGGACCATCCAGGCCAGCCCCGAGTGGTCGGCCAAACACCTGGAAGACGATACCGAGCGCGTCAAGGCCAAGCTGCTCAAGGGTTTTGCCGAAATCACCGGCATCCGCGCCACCCCCACCCACGCCGTGGTGCACCGCTGGCGCTTCGCGCAGACGCAGCAGCCGCTGGGCCGGCCCTACGTGTACGACAAGTCGCTTGGCATCGGTCTGTGCGGCGACTGGTGCCTGGGCCACCGCGTGGAAGACGCCTTCGTCTCCGGGCTCGAACTCGCTCTAGCCATGGTGTGAACGTCGCGGGTGAAAAGCCCATGACAAAGGCCTACAGGGGCCGCTTTGCCCCTTCGCCCACCGGCCCGCTGCATGCGGGCTCGCTCGTGGCAGCGCTGGCCAGCTGGCTGGACGCCCGCGCCCACGGCGGCCGCTGGATCGTGCGCATCGAAGACGTGGACACCCCGCGCTGCGTGCCGGGCACCGACCGGCTCATCCTGCGGCAGCTCGCCACCTGCGGCCTGGTCAGTGACGAACCCGAGGTCTGGCAGTCGGAACGGGGCGATCTCTACCAGCAAGCACTGAACCAGCTGGTCGCCAGCGGTCGCGCCTACCCCTGCGGCTGCTCGCGCAAGGACGTTGAAGCGGCGTTGCACGCGACAGGGCTGGGCCGCGAGCGCCACCACGCCGCCGTCTACCCCGGCACCTGTCGCCCCGAGCGCGGGGGCCTGCAAGGCAAACCCGCCAGGGCCTGGCGCTTCCGCCTGGACGACGGGCACGCCGAGCTGCGCTGGACCGACCGACGCCTCGGCCCGCAATCCCAGAACCTCCGTGCCGAGGTCGGCGACTTCATCCTGAAACGCGCCGACGGCCTCTGGGCCTACCAGCTCGCCGTGGTGGTGGACGACGCCGCGCAGGGCATCACCCACGTGGTGCGCGGCGAAGACCTCGCCGACAACACACCGCGCCAGATCGCGCTGCAGCAGGCGCTCGGCCTGCCCCTGCCGGCTTACCTGCACACCCCGCTGGTGCTGGGCACCAACGGTGAAAAGCTCAGCAAACAGAACGGGGCTCAGGCGCTGGACCTGAGCGAACCGGTGCTGGCGCTGCACCGCGCGGCCGCATCACTGGGGCTGACCGTGGCTCCGGGATCGGTCTCGGAAGCCCTCGGCGCCTGGATGGCCCAGTGGAGCGAGAGACTCAGCCTTTGCGCCCACCCATGACCAGCACCAGGCCACCCACCACGATGGCGCCCAGGCCCGCCCACAGCGGCACGTTGACGGTCTTCTTTTCTTTCACGGTCAGCTCCAGCGGCCCCAGCTTCACGGCAGTGCTGTCCTGCGTGTAGCTGAAGCCGCCGTAGATCAGGGCCAGCGCGCCGCCGGCGATCAGGACGAGTGCGATGAGTTTGGTGGCGTTCATGGGGGTTCTCTAAAAAGGTTGTGGAAGCAGTCACCCCCATTCTGCCCCCGAAGGGCGATCACAGCACACGCGGCGTGACAGACCCGGGCTTCTACAATCTGACACCCCTCTCGCGCCGCACCATGAACCCCGACATCCCCGACACCCCCACAGCCGACCCGGCCCCCCACCCGTCCGGCACACCACGGCCCGATGGCGTGCCCTTCATGCGTGTGATCAAGAGCTATGTGCTGCGCGCCGGGCGCACCGGCCCGGGCCAGGCCCGTGCCTACGAACAGTTCGGTCCGCGCTTCCTGCTGAACTACGACCCCAGCCAGACCCTGGACGCCACGGCCGCCTTCGGCCGCGCGGCGCCACTGATCATGGAGATCGGCTTCGGCATGGGCGGCGCCACGGCGCACATCGCCACCGTGCGCCCGGACGACAACTTCCTCTGCTGCGAGGTGCACGAACCCGGCGTGGGTGCGCTGCTCAAGCTCGTCGGAGAACAAGGCCTCCAGAACATCCGCATCTTCCGCCACGACGCGGTCGAGGTGCTCGACCACATGCTGCCCGAACAAAGCCTGGACGGTGTGCACATCTTTTTCCCCGATCCCTGGCACAAGAGCCGCCACCACAAGCGCCGCCTGATCCAGACCCCGTTCGTCAACCGCCTGGCGCGCCACCTCAAACCCGGCGGCTACCTGCACCTGGCCACCGATTGGCAGCCCTACGCCGAGCAGATGCTGCAGGTACTGAGCGCCGAGCCGCTGCTGAAGAACACGGCAACGGAGGGCGATGGCTACGCGCCCCAGCCTGACTACCGGCCGCTCACCAAGTTTGAAAACCGCGGCCTCAAGCTCGGCCACGGGGTCTGGGACCTCGTGTTCCGCCGGGTCTGAGCGGCGAAAAGGCCCAGCGCGGGTAGCGAGCCTCACCGCTGAGCAGGCGGGTCGGGCGGGGCTGCGCTGGACGGACCGTCGCTTCCGGTGGTTGAGGATGTGGCAGGAACGTGTGGATGAAGCATGGTTCCGGCGGGTTGTTTTCGTGCACATGGGTGGACCGCACCTGCACCAACATGCCACACTGCCACATCGCACCGTCCGCGATGTTGTTTCTGCCAGAAAGAACTGCCCATCACCATGACCCACACCACGCCAATGGAAGCGGTTGACCCGCACATCGCCACCAAAGACATCTCCACCGTCACCCGCTCGGGCCAGCGCAAGCAGCGCCTGATCCAGGATGTCCAGGTGCGTGAAGCGATCACCCATGAAGACGAGCGTGGGGAAATCGTGGAAATGCTCAGCCAGTCCTGGGGCTTCCACCCGGCACCAGTGCACCATGTGTACGCGTCCCTGATCCGGCCGGGCAAGATCAAGGGCTGGGTCTACCACAAGCATCAGTGCGACCGCATGTTCTCGCTGACGGGTTTTGTGAAATATGTGCTCTGGGACATGCGCTCGGACTCGCCCACACACGGTCTGGTCAACGAGATCTACCTGACGGAGCGAAACCGTGGTCTGCTCCTGATTCCCCCCTACGTGGTGCACGCCGTGCAGAACATCGGGTTGACCGACGCGGTGTTCATCAACATGCCCACCGAGCCCTACAACCACGAGAATCCGGACAAGTACCGGGTGGCGCCCGAAAGCGTGCCCTACAGCTTTGACAAAGGGCCCGGCTGGTGAACACGGGGCCCGCTCCCTGCTTCAGCGTCATCGTCGCCACCTACAACTGGAGCAGCGCACTGGCGCTGGCTTTGTCCAGCGTGCTGGATCAGACCGAACAGGATTTCGAGCTGCTGGTGATCGGCGACGCGTGCACCGACGACAGCGAGGCGGTGGTGGCCGGCTTGAACGACCCGCGGGTGCGTTGGATCAACCTGGACCACAACTGCGGCAGCCAATGGGGACCCAACAACGTCGGTCTGTCGCAGGCCCGGGGTCGCTATGTGGCCTACCTGGGCCACGACGACCTGTGGGCGCCGCGGCACCTGGAGGCAGCGCGCCAGTGTTTTGACGCCACCCACGCCGAGGTACTTGCGGCGGGGTGTCTGCTCTACGGCCCACCGACCTCGGGTCTGCGGGCGCTGACCGGATTCTTTCCCAACGACCGGTTCACCCCTCTGCACTTCTTTCCGCCCTCGTCGCTGATTCACACGATGGAGGCCGCGCACCGCGCGGGTGGCTGGGTAGGCCCGGAGGTGTCGCGCACCGCGGTGGACCAGGAGTTTCTGCTTCGCCTGCAGGAGTCCGGGGCACGGTTTGCATCAACCGGCGAAATCTCGGTCTTCAAGTTCAATGCCGCCTGGCGCCGCAACGCCTACCGGCTCCGCGACGTGGCCGAACAACGTGCATGTCTGACTGCCCTGCGCGAGAACAGCCCGGCCTACCTCATGAGGGAGCTGACGACCGCGCTGCGTGCGGCCAGCGAAGACCGGCTGCTGCGAATCGAAACCCCGTTGAACGCCGAGCGCGGTGCCACGGTGGGAGCCGGTCGAAACCAGGCGTTCAAGGGCTCGCACCGCCAGGCCGCCGGACCACCCTTGGTGCCGGACCAGACACTGCGTTTTGACTGCGAAGACGAGTTCGCCGGCTTCGAATGGCATGGCCTAGAGATGGACGCCGGCGGCACCCGGTACCGCTGGATCGGTCCATGCCACCAAGCCTCGCGGACGCTGCCGGTCGGCCTGGACCGACCGGTGAACATCACGATCAGGGTCGTGCTCGAAATTCAGGACGGCCTGCTGAACACCTCGTCGCTCAGCGTGAACCAACACCCGGTCGATTCAACCTGGGTCCAGCCCTGTGACCACGGCTTCGAATGGCACGCGCATGTGGATCCGACCCACTGGAGTGACGCAGATCGCGCCGAGCTGATGGTGACCATCACGGTGCCATCGACACACCGCCCGCTGGACCTCGGCATCAATGACGACCGGCGCTGGCTGGGCCTGGCCATCGGCTGGATCGAGGTCCGACCGGCTTGAGCCCTGGCGACCGACCGCAGCTGCTCACAGGGGCGGAGCAAGGCCCATCCCGAGAGTGTCTCAATCGTCGTTGTCTTCGTCGTCCGGGTCCAGCGCGGCGTCGGCCCCCGCACCGATGAGCTTGCCGCCGATCCTGGCGGTGCCCACGACCGCGTCCACCGCCAGGCCCGCCACGCCCACGACCGCCGAGGCGGCCACATCGACCACGGCCACCACCGCGCAGCCGCTGAGCAGCAGGCTGGCCACACCGAGCGCCAGCGCCAGGCGAACATGGCCGGCGACGGTACGGATGGGGGTGTTTGAAAGGGCGGCGAAGTCGGTCACGGCGGGGTCCTGTGTTGAAGGCGCAGAGAATACCCGGATTCCCCTTCCACACACTCCCCCACCGTGGCCCGATCCCCCAGAAATCCGCTCATCTCCGCCCGCGACGGCGTGTCGCCCAGCTGCGTCGCGCTGCCGGGGCTCAAGGCCGGTGACCAGCGCTGGCCCGGCGTGATCGATTTTCTGGACCAGCGCCTGCCCACGGTGGGCCGCGCCGTGTGGGCCGAGCGGCTGGCCACGGGCTTGGTGCTCGACGAAGCGGGCCAGGCCGTGCCGCCCGACGCCCCCTATCGGGGCGACACGCGGCTGTACTACTACCGTGCGCTGCCGGACGAAAGGGTGGTGCCGTTTGAAGCCACGGTGATCTTCCAGGACGCGCACCTGGTGGTGGCCGACAAGCCGCACTTCCTGCCCGTGACGCCGGGCGGGCGCTACGTACAGCAGACCTTGCTGGTGCGCCTGCAACGCCAGCTGGGCCTGCCACAACTGGCACCGCTGCACCGCATCGATCGCGAAACCGCCGGGCTGGTGCTGTTGGCCGTGAACCCTGCCGAGCGTGGGGCTTACCACGCGCTCTTCAGCGGGCGCACCATGCACAAGACCTACGAAGCCATCGCGCCGGCCACCGACGCATGGACCTGGCCGCACACGCGCCGCAGCCGCATCGTGGAACACCCGACCGACTTCTACCGCATGAACGAGGTGGCTGGCGAGCCGAACAGCGAGACACGCATCGATGTGCTGGAGCGGCGCGGCGACTGGGCGCGCTATGCGCTGGAACCCGTCACCGGCAAGCGCCACCAGCTGCGGGTGCACATGAACGCGGTCGGCCTGCCCATCGTGGGCGACCAGCTGTACCCGACCGTGCTGCACGGGCCGGACGAAGAGGAAGATTTTTCTGTCCCACTGCGCCTGCTGGCCAAGGGCATGGCGTTCACCGACCCGGTGACCGGCGAGAACCGGCAGTTTGAGAGCGGGCTGAGCCTGGACTGGCCCAGCCCTGACTGAGCTTTACACCCGCTCTGCCACCCAGGCCTGCACCGAGGCCAATGCCTTCGGCAGACCCGAGGCATCGGTGCCGCCGGCCATGGCCATGTCGGGCTTGCCGCCGCCCTTGCCACCCACCTGCTGGGCGACGAAGTTCACCAGCTCGCCGGCCTTGACCTTGGCCATCACATCGGCCGTCACGCCCGCAGCAATCTGCACCTTGCCGCCGTCCACCGCGGCCAGCACGATGGCCGCCGACTTGAGCTTGTCCTTCAGCTTGTCCATGGTTTCGCGCAGGCCTTTGGCATCGGCGCCGGCCAGCACCGCCGACAGCACCTGGATGCCCTTGACCTCCACCGCCTGGTTCACCAGCTCGTCGCCCTGCGCCGAGGCCAGCCGGCTCTTGAGCGCGTTCATGTCTTTTTCCAGATCGCGCATCTGCTCCAGCAGCGCGCCCACGCGCGCGGGCACCTCGCCGGGCGTGACCTTGAGCGTGCCGGCCACGCCGCCGAGCGTGGCTTCCATGCCCTGCACATAGCTCAGCGCGTTCAGGCCCGTCACCGCTTCCACGCGGCGCACACCCGCGGCCACGCCGCCTTCGGCGGTGATGGTGAAGAAGCCGATGTCACCCGTGGCCTTGACGTGTGTACCGCCGCAGAGCTCGCGGCTGGAGCCGATGTCGAGCACACGCACCGACTCACCGTATTTCTCGCCGAACAGCATCATGGCGCCGGTCTTCTGGGCCGACTCGATATCCATCACGCGCGCCTGCGTCGCCGCGTTGGCGACGATCTCGGCGTTCACACGCTGCTCGATGTCGCGGATCTGCGCGTCCGTCACCGGCGCGTTGTGCGTGAAGTCGAAGCGCGTCTTGTCGGCGTCGACCAGGCTGCCTTTCTGCTGCACATGCGTGCCCAGCACTTCGCGCAAGGCCTTGTGCATCAGGTGCGTGACCGAGTGGTTGCGCACGGTGGCGGCGCGCTGCGCGGTGTCCACGGCCGCGGTGACGGTGTCGCCCACGGCCAGCGTGCCCTGCTCCATCGTGCCGTGGTGGCCAAAGACGTCGGACTTGATCTTCTGCGTGTCGCCCACGGCGAACTTCGCCGAACCGCTGGTGATGAGACCTTCGTCGCCCACCTGGCCACCGCTCTCGGCGTAGAAGGGCGTGGTGTCCAGCACCACGACACCCTGTTGACCGGCCTTGAGTTCGGCCACGGGCGTGCCGTCCAGGTACAGCGCCACCACCTTGCCCGTGGCTTCGAGCTGTTCGTAACCGACGAAAGTGTTGCCAGCCCCGGCGTACTCCAGCGCCTTGTCCATCTTGAACTTGCCGGCCGCACGGCCCTTGGCCTTCTGCGCTTCCATGGCGGCGTGGAAACCGGCTTCGTCCACCGTCAGGCCGCGCTCGCGGCACACGTCACCCGAGAGGTCAAGCGGGAAGCCGTAGGTGTCGTGCAGCTTGAAGGCCACGTCGCCCGGCAGCACTTTCGCACCATCTGCCAGGGCGGCGTCCAGGATCTCCATGCCGTTGGCCAGCGTTTCGTAGAAACGCTCTTCTTCGGTCTTGAGCACCTCGGTGATGCGCTGCGCCTGGCTCGCCAGGTTCGGATAAGCCTCGCCCATCACAGCCACCAGGTCAGGCACCAGCTTGTGGAAGAACGGCGTCTTCTGGCCGAGCTTGTAGCCGTGGCGGATGGCGCGGCGCACGATGCGGCGCTGCACGTAGCCGCGGCCTTCGTTGCTGGGGATCACGCCGTCGCTGATGAGGAACGCCGTGGCGCGGATGTGGTCGGCGATCACCTTGAGCGAGGGGTTGCTCAGGTCGGTGGTGCCGGTCTCGCGGCCGGCGGCCTTGATCAGCGCATCGAAGATGTCGATTTCATAGTTGCTGTGCACGTGCTGCAGGATCGCGGCCAGGCGCTCCAGGCCCATGCCGGTGTCCACGCAGGGGGCGGGCAGCGGCGTGACGGCGCCGGTCTCGTCCATGTTGAACTGCATGAACACGTTGTTCCAGATCTCGATGAAGCGGTCGCCGTCTTCATCGGGGCTGCCGGGAGGGCCGCCGGCGATGTGGTCGCCGTGGTCGTAGAAGATTTCCGAGCAGGGGCCGCAGGGGCCGGTGTCGGCCATCATCCAGAAGTTGTCGCTCTTGTAGCGCCCGCCCTTGTTGTCGCCGATGCGGATCACGCGCTCGGGCGGCAGGCCGATCTCTTTGGTCCAGATGTCGTAGGCCTCGTCGTCCTCTTCGTACACCGTGGCCAGCAGGCGCTCGGCCGGCAGCTTGTAGACCTCGGTCAGCAGTTCCCAGGCCCACTTCAGGCTCTCGCGCTTGAAGTAGTCGCCAAACGACCAGTTGCCCAGCATTTCAAAAAAGGTGTGGTGGCGGGCGGTGTAGCCCACGTTTTCCAGGTCGTTGTGTTTGCCGCCGGCGCGCAGACAGGCCTGCACCGAGGCCGCGCGCACGTAGGGGCGCTTGTCGGTGCCGAGGAACACGTCCTTGAACTGGACCATGCCCGAGTTGGTGAACATGAGCGTGGGATCGTTGCCCGGCACCAGACCGCTGGAGGGCACCACGGTGTGGCCCTTGGAGGCGAAGAAGTCCAGGAAGGTCTTGCGGATGTCGGCAACGGAGGCTGGGCGGGTCATGTCGGTGGTGCTTCGTGCGGGTTCAGAACAGCTTGCCATTATCGCCGGGCCTGCCCTCTGCCGAGCCGGCCCGACCCGCGTCCGGGCAGGCGCCTAACGGATCAACGCAGCGCCGCCCAGCACGTGCCCTTCGAGCGTGGGGCGCACGGCCGTGAGAAAGTTGCTCAGCGATTCCGGCAACACGGCGCCCTTGCGCCAGGCCAGCCCCACCTCCAGATGCGGCAGGCCCTGGGCAAGCGGTCGCGCTTCGATGCGGTCGCCTTCCAGTGACCAGGGCCGGTACAGCATGTCGGGCAGCACGGAACAGCCCGCGCCAGTGGCCACCAGGCTGCGCACGGCTTCCACCGACGAGGTGCGGATCAGCACCGTGGGATCCACGCCGCCGGCGTTCCACAAGGCGGTGGTGGCGTCACCCAACTCATCCACCTGCAACAAGACGAGCGATTGCCGGGCCAGTTCGGTGGCCTCGATTTTTTCCTCGCCAACCAGGCGGTGGTTGACGGGGAGCCACACCCGCCAGCCCGAACGCAGAACGGTTTCGGTTTCCAGCGCCTGGCGGTTTTGCAGCTGGGACACCACGATCAGGGCAACATCGAGTTCGCCGCTGATCAGCAGGTGCTCCAGGTAGTCGCGCCGGTCCTCGGTGATCTGCACCTGAATCCGCGGGAACACGCGGCGGAACCGGTCCAGCAGGAACGGCAGGTAGTAGCCCACCATCAGGCTGGTCACGCCCACGTTGAGGCTGCCCGTGACGGTGTGCGGCCGTGAGGCCAGCGCATCGCGTGCGTTGCGCATGGCCACATCGATCTGGTGGGCGTGGCGCAGGAACTGGTGACCCGCGTGGGTGAGCGACATGCCGCGGGCCCGGCGCTCGAACAGCAAGGTGCCCAGATCGGCCTCCATCTGCGCAATGGCCTGCGACACGACCGATTGCGAGACCCCCAGTTCATGGATGGCGGCCGAGATGGAACCGGATTCAGCGACCGCTATGAAATACCGAATGCTCTTGAACGAGGTGCTCATCGCGTCATTTCACTGTCTCAGGCACTGTTCTGGCTCATTTAAAGGGAAAACCCGCGATAGCACCGTTTTGAGGCATAGGGTAATCCACTAGATAAGCGCTTTTTGGTGCAAGGTTTCTGTTTTTCCGATGGATTGTATTGTCTGCCCGGGATGGCTCCACACGGAGGCGCTGCCTAAGATGCCATTCGGGCTCGCAGCTGCGTGCCCCAACCACGCACCTCAGGAGTCCCCTATGTCCCCAACCCGCGCACTTCTCACCGGTTTGCTGGCCGTGGCCGCCACCACCGCCAGCTTCGCAGCTCCTCCCAAAGCCATCGGCAAAGGCGAAGGACAGCTCAACATCATTGCCTGGGCGGGCTACATCGAACGTGGCGAAACCGTCAAGGCCTACGACTGGACCACCGGCTTTGAAAAGGCATCGGGCTGCAAGGTCAACGTCAAGACCGCGGCCACCTCCGACGAAATGGTGTCCCTGATGAAGGCGGGCGGCCACGACATCGTGACCGCCTCCGGCGACGCGAGCGGACGCCTGATCGCCTCCAAGCTGGTGCAGGAAGTGAATGTGGGCCTGGTGCCCAGCTACAAGAACATCGACCCCCGCCTGCAGAACGCCGCCTGGCACACCGTGGACGGCAAGCACTACGGCGTGCCCTACCAGTCCGGCCCCAACGTGCTGATGTACAACACCGATGTCTTCAAGACGGCGCCGGACTCCTGGTCGGTGGTGTTCGAAGAACAGAACCTGCCCGACGGCAAATCCAACAAGGGCCGCGTGCAGGCCTACGACGGCGCCATCTACATGGCAGATGCGGCGCTCTACCTGATGTCCAAGAAGCCCGAACTGGGCATCAAAGACCCCTATGAACTCAATCAAAAACAGTACGCCGCCGTGCTGGAGTTGCTGCGCGGCCAGAAGAAACTGACCCACCGCTACTGGCACGACGCCACGGTTCAGATGAACGACTTCAAGGGCGAAGGCATTGCGGCCTCGGGTTCCTGGGGCTTCATGGTCAACACGCTCAAGGGCGAGAAGAAACCGATTGCCTCTGTGGTGCCCAAGGAAGGTGCCACCGGCTGGGCCGACACCACCATGCTGCATGTCAACGCCAAGAACGTGAACTGCGCCTACCAGTGGATGGAGCACCAGCTCAGCGATGCGCTGCAGGCCCCGCTGGCCGAATGGTTTGGCACCGTGCCGGTCACCCCGGCCGCCTGCAAGGCCAAAGCCCCCGGTGGCAGCGACTTCTGCAAAGTCAACGGCTTTGACGACCTGAACAAGATCAAGTTCTGGAAGACCCCCCAGGCCAAATGCGCCTCCCAGGGCACCTGTGTGCCTTATTCCAAGTGGGCGATGGACTACATCGCGATCATGGGCGGCCGGTAATAGGAATCCCCCCCCGCGCCGCTTCGCGTCACCCCCCTCTCTCGCCTTCGGCGGAAGGGGGACGGCACTGACCGTCCGGCGAAGCCGGCCCGGCGGTGCCCTGGGCTTGGGGAGCCGTCGCGCCCTGTGCTGATTTTCGCTCCGACGCCATGCACAACCGAACTGAAACGCATCCCTGATTGAAGATTTCTGCATGACCGACGCTATCGAGTTCAAAGATGTTTCCAGGCACTACGGCGAAGTGAAGGCACTGGATGGTGTCAGCTTCACCGTGCAGGAAGGCGAGTTCTTTTCCATGCTGGGGCCCTCGGGTTCCGGCAAAACCACTTCCCTGCGGCTGATGGCCGGCTTTGAACAGCCGAGCCGTGGCAGCCTGACCCTGATGGGCCGGGAGGCCTCTGGCACGCCGCCATACGAACGCGATGTGAACACCGTCTTCCAGGACTACGCGCTGTTCCCGCACATGAATGTGCTGGACAACGTGGCCTACGGATTGATGGTGCGAAAAGTGCCCAAGGCCGAACGCCATGCCCAGGCCCGTGAGGCCCTGGCCATGGTGGCCCTGCCCGACCACGCCGAACGCACGCCAGCCCAGCTCTCGGGCGGCCAGCGCCAGCGCGTGGCACTTGCGCGGGCACTGGTCAACCGCCCTCGCATCCTGCTGCTGGACGAGCCCCTGGGCGCACTGGACATGAAGCTGCGCGAGCAGATGCAAGTGGAGCTCAAGGTGCTGCACCGCAAGCTGGGCATCACCTTTGTCTATGTGACGCACGACCAGGGTGAGGCCCTCTCGATGTCAGACCGCATCGCGGTGTTCAACCAGGGCAAGATCGAACAGATCGCCAGCCCGCGCGAGCTCTACCACCAGCCGCGCACACGCTTTGTGGCGGACTTTGTCGGCAGCTCCAATGTGATCGACACCGAGCTGGCGCAAGCGCTCACCGGCAAGCCGCAAGCGTTTGCCGTGCGCCAGGAAAACATCGCCATGCACCCGGCGGGCAACGTCCCCGCGACGGGCCGCTTGCAGATCGAGGGCGAAGTGCTGGCCATCCAGTTTCTGGGCGCCAGCCAGCGCCTGGAAGTGCTGGTGGGTGGCCAGGTGATCACCGCCTTGCAGGCGGAAAGTGAAGCCGCATCAACACTGGCCGCGCGCACCCAGGCGGGCCAGCGGGTCGCACTCAGTTGGGCGCAGCAGCACATGGTGATGCTGGATGCTTGAGGCCACCGCCATGCGCACCCTCTCCAACCTGTTCTACCAGCGGCGCACGCTCACGCTGCTGCTGATGCTCACGCCGCCGCTGCTGTGGTTTGGCGTGGTGTACCTGGGCTCGCTGCTGACGCTGTTGAGCCAGAGTGTGTTCGTGTTTGACGACATGAGCATGTCGGTGGTGACCGAATTCACCACCGACAACTTTGCCAACCTGCTGGCCCCGGCCAACAGGGACATCGTGCTGCGCACGCTGGGCATGGCCATCGCCGTGACGCTGGCCGCCGTGCTCATCGGCTTTCCCATGGCCTGGTACATGGCCCACCACGCCAGCCCGGCAGAAAAGGGGTTTTTCTACGTCGGCGTGATGCTGCCCATGTGGGCCAGCTACATCGTCAAGGCCTATGCCTGGACCGTGCTGCTGGCGCAGGGCGGTGTGATTTACTGGGTGGTGAATGTGCTGGGCCTGCAAGGCGTTCTGCAGAAAATGCTGTCCATTCCGGTGATCGGTGGCGACACACTGGCCACGTCCAACCTGGGCCGCTTTCTGGTGTTCACCTACATCTGGCTGCCCTTCATGGTCCTGCCCATCCAGGCCGCCATCGAACGCGTGCCGGCCAACCTGCTGCTGGCCTCGGGCGATCTCGGTGCCCGCCCGTTCCAGACCTTCCGCACCGTGCTGTGGCCACTGGCCTTCCCGGGCGTGGTGGCGGGCTCCATCTTCACCTTCTCGCTCACGCTGGGCGACTACATCATTCCCCAGCTGGTCGGTCCCTCGGGCCTGTACATCGGCAACATGGTCTACACCATGCAGGGGACCATCGGCAACATCCCCATGGCCGCGGCCTTCACCTGCGTGCCCATCGTGCTGATCACCATCTACCTGGCCATGGCACGCCGACTGGGAGCTTTCAATGCGCTCTAGACCCAGAATTTTTCGCGGCCCCGGCCTGCTGCGCATCGCCGCCTATGCGGGACTGGCCTTCCTGCACCTGCCTTTGCTGTTCATCGCGCTGTACGCCTTCAACAGCGCCGACAGCAACTACAGCTTCCCCATGGAGGGACTGACCCTGCGCTGGTTCGCCCGAGCACTCGAACGCACCGACATCCACGAGGCGATCTATCTTTCGCTGGCGGTGGCGGCGATGGCCACCGTCATCGCGATGGTGCTGGGCACACTGACCGCCGCGGCCCTGAACCGCGACCGCTTCTTGGGCAAGGATGCGTTCACCACCATGCTGATCCTGCCAATCGCCCTGCCCGGCATCGTCACCGGCCTGGCCTTGCTCTGGGCCTTCAGGCTCATGGAGGTCAACCTGGGTTTCTGGACCATCGTGGTCGGCCACGCCACCTTCTGCACGGTCATCGTCCACAACAACGTGGCGGCCCGCCTGCGCCGCCTGCCCAGCCGATTGTGGGAGGCTTCGATGGACCTGGGTGCCGACACCCTGACCACGCTGCGCTACATCATCCTGCCGCAGCTCGGCACCGCCCTGCTGGCCGGCGGCATTCTGGCCTTTGCCCTGTCGGTGGACGAACTGATCGTCACCACCTTTACCGCGGGCTCAGACAAAACCCTGCCCATCTGGCTCATGGGCCAGCTGGGGCGCCCCCGTGAGGCCGCCATCACCAACGTGGTGGCGCTGGTCATCATGGTCATCACCATGCCGCTGATCCTGCTGGCCTGGCGCCTCACCCGCGACGGTGACGCCAGCCCGAACGCACGCTGAACCTCTTCCGTTTCATCCCCAGTTTCTCCACCCCACTTCTGGACCCGAACATGGCTGCCATCCGCTTCACCACCCAGCTCCTGATCAATGGCCACAGCGTGGCCGGCGAAGGGCGCGCCGAACCCATCCTCAACCCCTGCACGGGCGAAATGCTGTGCGAAGTGCGCGAGGCCAGCGCCGACCAGCTGCGCCTGGCGGTGGACGCGGCCAGCGCCGCCTTCCCCGCCTGGGCAGCCCTCACACCGAAGGACCGCAGTGCTTACCTGTTCAAGATCGCCGATGCCATCGAAGCCCATGGCGACGAACTCGCCATGCTGGAATCGCTGAACTGCGGCAAGCCCCTGGCGGCTGCGCGCAACGACGAGATCCCCGCCATCGCCGATGTCTACCGCTTCTTTGGCGGCGCCATCCGCAACATGTCGGGACCGCTGGCGGGTGAATACCTGCCGGGCCACACCAGCATGATCCGGCGCGACCCGCTGGGGGTGGTGGCCTCCATCGCCCCCTGGAACTACCCCCTCATGATGGCCGCCTGGAAGCTGGGCCCGGCCATCGCCATGGGCAATACCGTGGTGCTCAAACCCTCGGAAAACACGCCACTGACCACGTTGCGCTTCGGCGAACTGCTGGCCGGCATCCTGCCTCCGGGCGTGGTGAACATCGTCTGCGGCCGTGGCGACACCGTGGGCGCGCCCCTGATCCGCGACCCGCGCATCCGCGTGGCCTCGCTCACCGGCGACGTGTCGACCGGGAGCAAGATCATGGAAGCCGCCGCGCGCGGCATCAAGCGCACCCACCTGGAACTCGGAGGCAAGGCACCGGTGATCGTGCTCGACGACGCCGATATCGGCAGCGTCGTCGAAGGCCTGCGCACCTTTGGCTTCTACAACGCGGGCCAGGACTGCACCGCCGCCTGCCGCGTCTATGCCACAGACAATATCTACGAAAAGCTGGTGGCCGACCTGAGCAGCGCCGTCTCATCCATCAAGGTCGGCAGCCAGCAGGAACCCGGGGTCGAGATGGGTCCGCTGATCTCGGCCCGCCAGCGCGACCGCGTCGCCAGCTTCGTTGACCGCGCGGCCCAGCTGGCCCACACCGAGGTCACGGCCGGCGGCAGCACCGTCGGCAACAAGGGCTTCTTCTACAAACCCACGGTCATTGCCGCCGCGCTGCAGGAAGACGAAATCGTGCGCAGCGAAGTCTTTGGCCCGGTGGTGTCCATCACCCGCGTGAAAGACGCGGAGCAGGCCGTCGCCTGGGCGAACGACTCCGAGTACGGCCTGGCCAGCTCGGTCTGGTCGAGCAACGTGGGCACCGCCATGAACATCGCGGCCCGCCTGCAGTACGGCTGTACCTGGGTCAACACCCATTTCATGCTGGTGTCCGAGATGCCGCACGGTGGCATGAAGCACTCGGGCTATGGCAAGGACATGTCGGTCTACGCACTGGAGGACTACAGTTGCGCGCGCCACATCATGGTGAAGCACTGAGGCACCCCCCGCGCCGCTTCGCGCGCCTTGCAGGCCGCGGCATCGTCGGAGCCGATGCCTCTTCGTCCCGTCCAAGCCTGCGCAGGCAGGCTTGGAGCCGCGGTCCTCAGCCCCCCTCTCTCGCCTTCGGCGGGAGGGGGACGGCACCAGAGGCCCGGCGAAGCCGGTTCCTCGGTGCCCCTGGGTGGCGCTCTCAGCCCTTGCTCTGCGCCTTCAAAAAAGCCAGCACCTGCGGCTCTTCGGTGAAGGCCACGTTGAAGCGGAACCAGGGGCTGGGCTGCAGGTCGGGCGCGAACAGGTGGCCGGGGCCGAGCAGGATGTCCTGCTCCGCGGCCTTGTAGGCCAGCTCGGTGGCGTTCTGGATGTCCGGGTGGCGCGCCCACAGGAACATGCCGGCCTTGGGCTCGCAGAACAGCTCGAAACCCAGGTTCTCCAGCTGCTGGGCCACGCGCTGGTGCGCCTGCGCCAGGCGCTCGCGCAGGCTGCGCAGGTGCTTGCGCCAGCGCCCGTCCACCAGCGCGCCGTAGGCCAGGCGCTCGTTGAATTCGGAAGACGTCAGGCCCGAGATCATCTTGAGCTGGGCGAAGTCTTCCAGAAGATCCGGTGGTGCGGCCAGGAAGCCGACCCGGATGTTGGGTGAGATGGTCTTGGAAAAGCTGCTGATGTAGACCACGCGCTGCAGCTGGTCCAGGCTGGCGAGCGAAGGGCGGGGTTCGGGATCGAGGTCGGCGTAGATGTCGTTTTCCACCACGGTGAACTGGTGCTGCTCGGCCAGCTGCACCACGCGGTGCAGGTGCGCCAGGTTGGCCACCGAGCCGGTGGGGCTTTGCAGCCGCGGCTGGGTGAAGAACACCTTGGGTTGGTGTTCGATCACCAGCGCTTCGAGCGCGGCCAGATCGTAGCCGGCCGGCGTGCGCGGCACACCGATCAGCTTCGCGCCCAGGAAGCGCAGCGAAAACAGCAGGTTGGGGTAACCGGGGTCGTCCACCAGCACGGCGTCGCCCGGGCGCACCAGCCGGCGCGCCACCAGGTCCATGGCCTGGCTGGAGCCCTGGGTGAGCAGCACCTGGTCGGCGCTGACGGCGATCTCCTGCTCGGCCAGCAGGTCGCGCACCAGCTGGCGCAGCAGCGCAAAACCCTTGGGTTCGCCATAGCCGCCCAGGTCCACGTTTTCAGACGCCAGCGTGCGCAGGCTGCGGCGCAGGCCTTCTTCGAACAGCCAGTTGCCCGGCAGCCAGCCGCAGCCCGGCTTCATGCGCAGCGCGCGGGCTTCGAACACGCGGCGCAGATACCACATGGAATCGAAGTTGTAGTTCGCCGTCTCGGATGGCGCCGTACCGGGCGCCTGCGGCGCCACACCGTCGCGCTTGCGCACGAAAAAGCCCGAGTGCGGGCGCGAGACGAAATAACCCAGCGCCACCAGGCGGTCGTAGGCGTCGACCACGGTGTACACGCTCACGCCGTGCGCATGGGCGAACTGGCGGATCGAGGGCGCCTTGGAGCCCGGGCGCAGGTTGCCGCTCTGAATCAGGTCGCGAAACCCCTCGACGATCTGCACCACGAGCGGGCTGGTGCTTTTGGGGTTCAGGGTGAACATCGGGGGTGATCAGGGTAAATGTGTACAGGTCAGCAGGGCTGCACAGTGCATCGCTGTGCAGGCACTGTCTGTATATGTTAGCGGTGACCCGAGAGCCCTACAGTCCGCCCCAGTCCCTGAAGTCGTTCGCCGGGCCACCCCAAGAACGACTGCACCCCCTCGGGGGGCCTGGCATAGCCAGGGTTGGGGCGATGACTTTTCTTCATAAACGGAGCCCTCTGCATGCAACGCGAATCCCAAGCCACCAACGCCCTGCTCATGGCCCGCCGCCAGGCCGCCATTCCCCGCGGTGTCGGCCACAGCCACCAGATTTTCATCGCCAGGGGCGAAAACGCCGAGATCTGGGACGTCGAGGGCCGTCGCTACATCGACTTCGCCGGTGGCATCGCCGTGCTCAACACCGGCCACCGCAACCCGGCCGTGATCGAGGCCGTGAAGGCCCAACTCGACCAGTACACCCACACCTGCTTCCAGGTGCTGGCCTACGAGCCCTACGTGGAACTGGCCGAGCGCCTGAACGCCAAGGCCCCGGGCGACTTCGCCAAGAAGACCCTGTTCCTGACCACTGGTGCTGAAGCGGTGGAAAACGCGATCAAGATCGCGCGTGCCCACACCGGCCGCTCGGGCGTGATCGCCTTCACCGGCGGCTACCACGGCCGCACCATGATGACCCTGGGCCTGACCGGCAAGGTCGCCCCGTACAAGACCGGTTTCGGCCCCTTCCCCGGCGAGATCTTCCACGCCCGTTTCCCGAACGCGCTGCACGGCGTGAGCGTGGACGACGCGATCGACTCGGTCGAGCAGATCTTCAAGAACGACATCGAGGCGCGCCGCGTGGCGGCCATCATCATCGAGCCGGTGCAGGGCGAAGGCGGCTTCAACGTGGCGCCGCCCGAGCTGATGCAGCGCCTGCGCGCGCTGTGCGACCAGCACGGCATCCTGCTGATCTGCGACGAGGTGCAGACCGGCGCCGGCCGCACCGGCACCTGGTTCGCCTGCGAACAGAGCGGCGTTGCCCCCGACCTGATCACCCTGGCCAAGTCCATGGCCGGCGGTTTCCCGATTTCGGCCGTGATCGGTCGCGCCGAAGTGATGGACGCGCCCGCCGCCGGTGGCCTGGGCGGCACCTACGCCGGCAGCCCGATGGCCTGCGCCGCGGCCCTGGCCGTGATCGACGAGTTTGAAAAACACGACCTGCTGCAGCGCAGCCGCGACGTCGGCCAGCGCATCACCGCCAGTCTGCAGGCACTGGCGAAAAAGCACAGCTGCATCGCCGACGTGCGCGGCCTGGGCGCCATGGTCGCCATGGAGCTGTGCAAGAACGGTGACGTGCACCAGCCCGACGCCGACCTGACCAGGGCCCTCGCCGCCGAAGCCACGAAGCGCGGCCTGATCATCCTCACCTGCGGCACCTACGGCAACGTGGTGCGCATCCTGGTGCCGCTGACCGCGAGCAACGCGGTGCTCGATGAAGGCCTGGCGATCATTGCTGATGCTCTGGCTGCTGCGCTGAAAGCAGCATGAACGCTGCGACCCCCAACAGCAGCGACGAGCCACCCGCGCACATCCCCCGCCCGCTCGCGGGCGTGCGCGTGCTCGACCTCTCGCGCGTGCTCGCCGGTCCCTGGGCGGGTCAGCTGTTGGCAGACTACGGCGCCGAAGTCCTGAAGGTGGAGCGCCCGGGCGCCGGTGACGACACGCGCAGCTGGGGCCCGCCCTGGTGGGGCGAAGGCGCCGAACGCGTGGCGGCGTATTTCATCTGCGCCAACCGCGGCAAGCGCTCGGTCGCGATCGACATCGCCAGCGCCGAAGGCATCCAGCAGGTGCGTGAACTGGCGCGCGAGGCCGACGTGCTGATCGAGAACTACAAAGTCGGCCAGCTCGCCAAATACGGGCTCGACGCCACCAGCCTGCAGGCCATCAACCCGCGCCTGATCTACTGCTCGATCACCGGCTACGGGCAGAACGGCCCGCTGGCGCACAAGGCCGGCTACGACTTCGCGATCCAGGCCGAAGCCGGGCTCATGAGCATCACCGGCAAACCCGGCGAAGAGCCGCAGAAAGTGGGCGTGGCCGTGACCGACCTGATGACCGGGGTCTACGCCACCACGGCCATCCTGGCCGCCCTGCACGAACGCGGGCGCACCGGCAAGGGCCGCCACATCGACGCCGCGCTGTTCGACGTGCAGGTCGCCATGCTGGCCAACCAGGCCAGCAACCAGCTGATCGGCCACAAGACGCCGGCACGCATGGGCAGCGCGCACCCGAACATCGTGCCTTACCAGGTGTTCCCCACACGCGACGGCCACATGGTGCTGGCCGTGGGCAACGACGGCCAGTTCGCGCGCTTCTGCGAAGCCTGCGACCACCCGGAAGTCTCGCGCGATGTGCGCTTTTCGACCAACCCGGCGCGCGTGGAACACCGCGCCACGCTGGTGCCGCTGCTCACCGGCTGGACGCTGCAGCGCGACACCGGCGACTGGGTGCAGCGGCTGGATGCCGCGGGCGTGCCCTGTTCTCCGATCCTCGACATCGCTCAAGTCATGGCACATCCCCATGTGGCGGCGCGCGGATTGCGGATACAAGCCGAAAGTGCCACAGTTCCACCCATGATCGCCAATCCGATGGTGCTGGACGGGCAACGCCCCGTCGCCGATCTGCCGCCCCCCGCCCTCGGTGCCCACCGGGCACGATGGTTGCATGAGCAGTCCTGAACCTCCTTCAGCCCCCACCCCATACCCGATCGCGCCCATGACCACCCCCAACGCACTCGTCACCTTCACCGGTGTGCAGAAAACCTACGATGGCCACACCCTGGTGGTCCGGGACCTGAACCTGGAGATCCAGAAGGGCGAGTTCCTCTCGCTGCTCGGCCCCTCGGGCTCGGGCAAGACCACCACGCTGATGATGCTGGCGGGCTTCGAGTCGCCGACCTCGGGCGAGATCAGCCTGAACGGTGTGCCCATCACGCGCACGCCGCCACACAAGCGCAACTTCGGCATGGTGTTCCAGAACTACGCGCTGTTCCCCCACATGACGGTGGCCGACAACATCGCCTACCCGCTCACCGTGCGCAAACTCGGCAAGGCCGACGTCGAGGCCAAGGTCAAGCGCGCGCTCGACATGGTGCAGATGGGCCACATGGGTGAGCGCTACCCGGCGCAGCTCTCGGGCGGCCAGCAGCAGCGCGTGGCGCTGGCCCGCGCGCTGGTGTTCGACCCGCAGCTGGTGCTGATGGACGAACCGCTGGGCGCGCTCGACAAGCAACTGCGCGAACACATGCAGCTGGAGCTCAAGGCGCTGCACCGCCGCCTGGGCGTGACCTTCGTCTACGTGACGCACGACCAGTCGGAAGCGCTCACCATGTCCGACCGCGTGGCGGTGTTCAGCGAAGGCGTGATCCAGCAGATCGACCAGGTCGACCGGCTCTACGAAACGCCGTCGAACCGATTCGTGGCCAGCTTCGTGGGCGACAACTCGGTGCTCGACGCCCAGGTGGTGCAGACCACCGGCGAACACTGCGAGGTGGCGCTGGCCGACGGCACGCGCCTGACCGGCGTCAACGTCAATCAGGCGCAGACCGGTGAGACGGTGCAGTGCAGCGTGCGGCCCGAACGCATCGCCGTGGTCAACGGCTCCGGCCCCACCCACAACCGCCTGGGCGCGGCCATCGGTGACGTGATCTATTTCGGTGACCACCTGCGCCTGCGCTGCCAGGTCAGCGGCCAGCCCGAGATCAGCGTCAAGGTGCCGCTGCAGCACCTGGGCCATATGGACCCCGGCCAGGCCGTCCACCTGCACATTCCGCCCGAACACCTGCGCATATACCGATGAACCCGTTTTCCCGTTTCCCGTTCCTCAACCCCCTGGAGATAACACCCATGAAACTCAAACCTGTTCTGTTGGCCGCGGCCCTGATGGTCGCCCTGCCGGTGATGGCCCAGAGCCAGCTCACCGTCGTCAACTTCGGTGGCGCCAACGGTGCTGCCCAGAAAAAGGCCTACTTCGAGGCCTTTGAGAAAGCCGGTGGCGGCAAGATCACCGCGGTGGAATACAACGGCGAACAGGCCAAGATCAAGGCCATGGTCGAAGCCAAGAAAGTCACCTGGGACGTGGTCGAAGTCGAGAGCCCGGACCTGAGCCGCGGCTGTGACGAAGGCCTGTTCGAGAAGATGGACTGGGCCAAGGTCGGCAACAAGGCCGACTTCCAGAAAGCCGCCGTACACGAGTGCGGTGTCGGCACCTTCGTGTGGTCCACCGTGATGGCCTACGACGGCGACAAGCTCAAGACCGCGCCCACCACCTGGGCCGATTTCTGGGACGTGAAGAAATTCCCCGGCAAGCGCGGCATGCGCAAGGGCGCGCGCTACAACCTCGAATTCGCCCTGATGGCCGACGGCGTCAAGACCGCCGACGTCTACAAGGTGCTGGCCACCAAGGAAGGTGCCGATCGTGCGTTCAAGAAGCTGACCGAACTCAAGCCCAACATCCAGTGGTGGGAAGCCGGCGCGCAGCCGCCCCAGTTCCTGGTCGCCGGTGACGTGGCCATGACCACCGCCTACAACGGCCGCATCGACGCCGCCCAGCGCGAAGGCAAAAACCTCAAGATCACCTGGACCGGCGGCATCTACGACCTGGACTACTGGGTCATGCCCAAGGGCACGCCCAACAAGGACGCCGCCCTGAAGTTCATCGCCATGGCCAGCTCGCCCGATGCCCAGGCCGAATACGCCAGGAACATCAGCTACGGCCCCACCAACAACCAGGCCCTGGCCAAGCTCGACGCCAAGGTGCTGGGCATGCTGCCCACCTCGCCCGCCAACAGCAAGGACGCGCTGCAGTTCGGCATCGGTTTCTGGGCCGACCAGGGTGAAGCCCTGGAGAAGCGTTTCTCCGCCTGGGCAGCGCAGTGATGAGCGCCAGCGGAACCGATCTCCAGCCGTTCGCAGGGGCTACCCTGGAACGACCCGCTCCGGCAGGGGGCACCGGCCAGGCCGTGACGGGGGGAACCCTCGCCGCGCAGCTGCACCGCGCCGAACGGCGCAGGAAGCTGCGCGCCCTGGCGCTGACCATGCCCCTGCTGGTCTTTTTGCTGGTGTTTTTTCTGGTTCCGCTGGGTTCCCTGCTGGTGCGGGCGGTTGAAAACCCCGAAGTGGCCGACGTCCTGCCCCGCACGGGCCAGGCGCTGGCCGACTGGGACCGCACCAGCCCGCCTCCCGCCGCCGCCTACGCGGCCGTCCTGGCCGACCTGGGGGGCATCGAAGAAACCGCCCAGGCCGGCGTGCTGGCCCGCCGCCTCAACAGCGAGGTGGCCGGCGCCCGCTCGCTGGTCATGGGCACCTACCGCGCCCTCCCCCTGGGCGACAAGCTCACACCCGAGGAGGCTCGCGCCAAGCTCATCGAACACGACGCGCGCTGGG
The DNA here is from genome assembly GCA_030653975.1 of Hydrogenophaga sp. Classification (GTDB taxonomy): domain Bacteria; phylum Pseudomonadota; class Gammaproteobacteria; order Burkholderiales; family Burkholderiaceae_C; genus Hydrogenophaga. Next base: position 154,734 of record JAURYH010000028.1, read on the forward strand.
AAGAACTGCCCTACTGGCAGACCATCGCCAAAAACAGCTCGCGCTGGACGCCCGACTACCTGCTCGCCGCCCTCGACTTCAAGCGCAACGCCCAGGGCGACATCGAACGCGTGGGCGCCGAAGAAGCCGCCTTCAGCGACATCCTCGGCCGCACCTTCCAGATGAGCGCCGTGGTGACCTTCTTCTGCCTGCTGCTGGGCTACCCGCTCGCCTACTGGCTCAGCACGCTCTCCGCGCGCAAGGCCAACGTGCTGCTGATCCTGGTGCTGCTGCCCTTCTGGACCTCGGTGCTGGTGCGCATCGCCGCCTGGATCGTGCTGCTGCAGAACAACGGCCTGGTCAACCGCTTCCTGATCTGGATCGGTGCGACCGACACCCCCATTCCCCTGCTGTTCAACCGCCTGGGCGTGATCATCGCCATGGTGCACATCCTGCTGCCCTTCATGATCCTGCCGCTGTACAGCGTCATGAAGTCGGTACCACCGAACTACCTGCGTGCCGCCATCTCGCTCGGCAGCCCGCCGCTGGCCGGTTTCTTCCGCGTCTACCTGCCGCAGACCTACCCCGGCGTGGCCGCGGGCGGCCTGCTGGTCTTCATCACCTGCATCGGCTACTACGTGACGCCCGCCCTGCTCGGCGGCCCGGCCGACCAGATGCTGAGCTACTACGTGGCGCAGTACACCAACGTCGAAGTCAACTGGGGCATGGCCTGCGCGCTCGGTGGCGTGCTGCTGACCGCCACCATGGTGCTCTACGCGCTGTACCGCAAGGTCTCCAAGGCCGAGCTGAGCCTGGGCTGAAGAAGAGAACCCCCATGAAATTGCTCCCCGTCTTCCCCGCCTACTACAACCTGCTCGACAAGCTCGGCTGGTTCGCCCTGCGCGGCGCCGGCATCGGCGTGATCGTCTACCTGCTGTTGCCGGTGGTGGTGATCATTCCGCTGTCGTTCAGCGACAGCTCGTTCCTCGCCTACCCCATCGAAGGCTGGTCGCTGCAGTGGTACCGCGAGATGTTCCATTCCGACGACTGGATCCGGGCTGCGAAGAACAGCTTCATCGTCGCGCCCCTCGCCACCCTGCTGGCCACCGTGCTCGGCACGCTCGCGGCCATGGGCCTGGCCAACACCAAGTTCTTCGGCAAGGGCTTCATCACCAGCCTGCTGATCGCGCCCATGGTGGTGCCCATCGTGGTGGTGGGCGTGAGCAGCTACCTGTACTTTGCCAGGTGGGGGCTGAACGACACCTACCTGGGCCTCGTGATCGTGCACGCCGCGCTGGGCGCGCCCTTTGTCGTCACCACCGTGCTGGCCACGCTGCAGAGCTTCAACCACAACCTGGTGAAGGCCAGCCTGAGCCTGGGCGCGAGCCCGCTGGAGACCTTCTTCCGTGTCACGCTGCCGGTCATCGCCCCCGGCGTGATCTCGGGTGCGCTGTTCGCGTTCGCCACCTCGTTCGACGAGGTCGTGGTCACGCTGTTCTTGGCCGGTCCCGAGCAGGTCACGCTGCCGCGCCAGATGTTCACCGGCATCCGCGAAAACATCTCGCCGACCATCGCCGCCGTCGCCACGCTGCTGATCCTGTTCACGACGGCGTTGATGCTGACGCTGGAGTGGCTGCGCGGCCGTCGCAAGTGACCTGAAACATCCCATGTCCTTCACCCAAGACACGACACTGCGCGGCCAGCACGCCAGCCTGGTTCCCCTGACCGCTGCCCACCACGATGACCTGGTCGAAGCCGTGCGCGACGGCGAGCTCTGGAAGCTCTGGTACACCAGCATCCCCACACCCGAGGTCATGGCCGCCGAAATCGAACGCCGCCTGGGCCTGCAGAAAGCCGGCAGCATGTTGCCCTTTGCCGTGCTGGACGCCAGCGGCAAGGCGGTCGGCATGACCACCTTCATGAACATCGACGCCGCCAACCGGCGCGTCGAAATCGGCTCCACCTGGTACCGCACCGCGGTGCAGCGCAGCCCGCTCAACACCGAATGCAAGCGCCTGCTGCTGGGGCACGCCTTCGAGACGCTGGACTGCATCGCGGTGGAGTTCCGCACGCACTTCTTCAACCACCAGAGCCGGCGCGGCATCGAACGCCTGGGCGCCAAGCTCGACGGCGTGCTGCGCTCGCACCAGATCAACCGCCACCCCGATGCGAACGGCGCGCTGCGCGACACCTGCGTCTACAGCATCCTCGCCGGTGAATGGCCGACGGTGAAAGCGCACCTGACCCACCAGCTGACCCGCCCCCGAACATGACCCTCCCCTGCGCCGCTTCGCGTCTTCCCCCCATCGGGGGGACCACACCCGTGGCCCGGCAAAGCCGGTTCCACGGTGTGTGCTTGTGAAGACATCTCACATGACCCATCCCACCCATTTCAACCAGCCGCTGGGCGGCAACACCATGCCGCGTTTCGGCGGCCTCGCCAGCATGATGCGGTTGCCCGTGGCCACGTCGGCGGCAGGTCTGAACGCCGGCTTCATCGGCGTGCCCCTGGACACCGGCACCAGCCACCGCCCCGGTGCGCGTTTCGGCCCGCGCCAGATCCGCGCCGAGTCCTGCCTGATCCGCCCCTACAACATGGCGACCGGCGCCGCGCCTTTCGACGCGCTGCAGGTGGCCGACCTCGGTGATGTGGCGATCAACACCTTCAACCTGCTGAAGTCGGTCGACCTCATCGAGCAGCACTACCGCCCGATCATCGAGGCCGGCTGCATCCCGCTCACCCTCGGCGGCGACCACACCATCGCCCTGCCGATCCTGCGCGCCATGAAGGCGAAGCACGGCCCGGTGGCGATGATCCACGTGGACGCCCACGCCGATGTGAACCCCGACATGTTCGGCGAAGCCATCGCGCACGGCACACCGTTTCGCCGCGCGGTGGAAGAAGGCCTGCTGATCGGCGACAAGGTCTGGCAGATCGGCCTGCGCGGCAGCGGCTATTCGGCCGAAGACTTCGACTGGCCGCGCCAGCAGGGCTTCACCGTGGTGCCGGCGCACGAGGTCTGGTGGACCAGCCTGGCGCCGCTGATGGCGCAGATCCGCGACAGGATCGGCCCGGACACGCCCACCTACCTGAGTTTCGACATCGACGGCATCGACCCGGCCTACGCCGGCGGCACCGGCACGCCTGAGATCGGCGGCCTCACCGTGCCGCAGGCGCTGGAGATCGTGCGCGGCTGCCGCGGCCTGAACCTGGTGGGCTGCGACCTGGTCGAAGTTTCTCCGGCCTACGACACCAGCGGCAACACCGCGCTGCTGGGCGCCAACCTGCTGTTTGAAATGCTGTGTGTGCTGCCGGGTGTGAAATACCGGTGACGGCGCACCGGCGCATTTGGCGCTAACCTCTTCTTTTTACCGAACCGAGCGAGACACCCATGGACATGAAAACCTCCCCCCTGGCCCTGCTGAAGGACCCGACCCTGCTCAAGACCGACGCGCTGATCAACGGCGAGTGGGTGAAAGGCAGCAGCCGCTTTGACGTGCTCGACCCGGCCACCGGCCTGAAGCTCGCCGACGTGGCCAACCTCGGCCCGGCCGATGCCGAAGCCGCCATCGCCGCGGCCAACGCGGCCTGGCCAGCCTGGAAGGGCAAGACCGCCAAGGAGCGCAGCATCATCCTGCGCAAGTGGTACGACCTGCTCATGGCCAACCAGGACGACCTGGGCCGCATCATGACCGCCGAACAGGGCAAGCCGCTGCCTGAAGCCAAGGGCGAAGTGGCCTATGGCGCGAGCTTCGTCGAGTGGTTCGCCGAAGAGGCCAAGCGCGTCAACGGCGAGACCCTGCCGCAGTTCGACAACAACCGCCGCCTGATGGTGCTCAAGCAACCCATCGGCGTCTGCGCAGCCATCACGCCCTGGAACTTCCCGCTCGCCATGATCACGCGCAAGGTCGCGCCCGCGCTGGCTGCCGGCTGCCCCGTCATCATCAAGCCGGCTGAACTCACGCCGCTGACCGCGCTGGCCGCGGCCGAGCTGGCGATCCGCGCCGGCATCCCCGCCGGTGTGCTCAACATGATCACCGCCGACGACCAGAACTCCATCGCGGTCGGCAAGGTCATCTGCGCCAGCGACGTGGTGCGCCACATCAGCTTCACCGGCTCCACCGAAGTGGGCCGCATCCTGATGGCGCAAAGCGCGCCCACGGTGAAAAAGATGTCGCTCGAACTCGGCGGCAACGCGCCCTTCATCGTCTTCAACGACGCCGACATCGATTCCGCCGTCGAAGGCGCTTTCGCCAGCAAGTACCGCAACGCCGGCCAGACCTGCGTCTGCTCCAACCGCCTGTACGTGCAGGAAGGCGTGTACGACGAGTTCGTCACCAAGTTCGCCGCCAAGGTGAAAACCGCCAAAGTCGGCAACGGTTTTGAAGACGGCGTGAACCAGGGCCCGCTGATCGAGGAGGCTGCTTTGGTGAAGGTGCAGCGCCACGTGGACGACGCCGTGGCCAAGGGTGGCCGCGTGGTGGCCGGCGGCAAGCGACTGGCGGGCCAGTTCTTCGAGCCCACCGTGGTGGCCGACGCCACCGCCGACATGCTCTGCGCCAAGGAGGAAACCTTCGGCCCCTTCGCCCCGGTGTTCAAGTTCACCACCGAGCAGGAAGCCGTCGACGCCGCCAACAACACCGAGTTCGGCCTCGCCAGCTACTTCTACAGCCGCGACATCGGCCGCATCTACCGCGTGGCCGAAGCGCTGGAGTACGGCATGGTCGGCATCAATGTCGGCATCCTGGCCACCGAACACGTGCCGTTTGGCGGCGTGAAGCAGTCGGGCCTGGGCCGCGAGGGCTCGCACCACGGCATGGACGACTACGTCGAGATCAAGTACCTCTGCCTGGGCGACATCCAGAAATAGAACGTCCCCTCTGCGCCGCTGACGCGGCTGGATCAAGGCACCTCTCCAGCACCGGGCTTGTGCTGGAAGCGTTTTTTTGAATGAGATCGGCGCCTTCCTGGCGCCGATCTCATTTCATCAGTTCATCACCTGCCAGGAGCCATCGGGCTGACGGCAGGCCGTGCCATACACCGTGTCCGGGCGCCCACCCACCATCACCTGCATGGTGTATTCGCGGCACGGCGCCCCGCCGCGCTCATAGGTGCGGGTGGGGGTCACGCTGTACTGGTTGCGGGTATCCGGATTGACCCACCGCGTTGCTTGCCCCGTGGGAGCCGTCTCGAAGACCTGGGCGGTGCGCATGCGGTCGGTGCTGTCCATGGAGCGGCCCACGTTGGCACCGATGTTGGCGCCGATCAGCGCGCCCACGATGGTGGCCGCCGTGCGGCCCGAGCCACCGCCCACCTGCGAGCCCAGGGCGCCGCCGAGCACACCGCCGACGACCATGCCGCCGGTTTCGTTCGGACCCCCCGGTGCGGCACAACCCGCCAGCGCCACGGCGAGCGCGCCGACGAGGACCATGTGTGCAGGAAAACGTGTGGGGAAACGCATATGAAACTCCTTGAAAAATGTGTCAGAAAGACACTGGATCGGTCATGGCGGTGGTCTGTTGGGGCGTTTCCGGAGTCCGGAACAGCCGCAGCGCGTGGCGCCAGGCCCGTGCGTTATCATTCGAACCGATTTTGCGGGTGTAGTTCAATGGTAGAACGGCAGCTTCCCAAGCTTCATACGAGGGTTCGATTCCCTTCACCCGCTCCAGATACACAAAAGGCCCCTCGGGGCCTTTTGGCATTTCTGCGGCCGGTGTGCACCGGGCGCCCGTGGCTCAGCGCGCGCCCAGGCCCATGCCGCGCGAGATCACCTCTTTCATGATCTCGTTCGTGCCGCCGTAGATGCGCTGCACGCGCGCGTCCGCATAGGCGCGGGTGATCGGGTACTCCCACATGTAGCCGTAACCGCCGTGCAGCTGCACGCACTCGTCCATCACCTTGCACTGCAGGTCGCTGCACCAGTACTTGGCCATGCTGGCGGTCGCAGTGTCGAGCTTCTCCTGCACGACCAGCTCGCAGCACTTGTCCACGAACACGCGCGCCACCTGCACCTCGGTCTGCAGTTCGGCCAGCGTGTAGCGGGTGTTCTGGTAACTCGCCACCGCCTGACCAAAGACCTTGCGGTCCTTCACGTACGCCACCGTCCAGTGAATGGCGGCCTGCGCCGCGGCCACCGCGCCGATGGCGATCTGCAGGCGCTCCCAGGGCAACTGTTCCATGAGGCAGATGAAGCCCTTGCCTTCACCACCCAGCAGGTTCTCCGCCGGCACTTTCACGTTGTCGAAAAACAGCTCCGACGTGTCCTGCGCCTTCATGCCCAGCTTCTTCAGGCGCTTGCCCTTGCTGAAGCCCGGCATGCCCTGCTCCACCAGCAACAAGCTCGTGCCCTTGGCGCCGGCGGCCGGGTCGGTCTTGGCGACCACGATCACCAGGTCGGCGTGCCAGCCGTTGGTGATGAAGGTCTTGCTGCCGTTGAGTTGGTAGCTGCCGTCGGGCTGCTGGATGGCCGTGGTCTTCACGCCCTGCAGGTCGCTGCCCGCCGCGGGTTCGCTCATGGCGATGGCGCCGACCATCTCGCCAGAGGCCAGCAGCGGCAGGTATTTCTGCTTCTGCGCCTCGGTGCCGTAGTGCAGGATGTACGGTGCAACGATCTCGCTGTGCAAGCCAAAGCCGATGCCGCTCACGCCCGCATGGGCGATCTCCTCCATCTGCGCCACCGAATACAGCTTGTCGGCCCCGGCGCCACCATATTCCTCGGGCATGGTCATGCAGAGAAAGCCGTTTTCGCCGGCCTTGCGCCAGACTTCGCGATCCACATAACCCTGCTCCTCCCAGCCCTCGTGAAAGGGCGTGATTTCCTTTTCCACAAAGCGGCGGAAGCTGTCTCGGAAGGCTTCGTGGTCGGCGTTGAAGAGGCTGCGTTCGATCATGGGGTTTCCTCGGGTTTCGGTTTGGAAGGGTTGTTTCAGGCCAGGCCGGTGGCGAGCCAGCGCGCCCAGTCGGCAGCGCCGTTGCGGTCGGCCTGCGCGGCAGCGGCATGCCAGTCGTAGGCGACGGCGATCTGCGCCACGCTCCAGCGGCCCTGTGGGTCGGATTCGCACAGGGCGTAGCGCGCGTGCGGGCTGCCGGTCTGGTGCACGTGAAAGGCGATGTGGTCGTCGTCGAACGCGGGCAGGCCCACGCTGCCGGGGTTCACGCACAGGGTGTGGGGCGCCTCGGGCAGTTGCAGCACCCGCGGCAGGTGGCTGTGGCCGCAGAGCAGCAGACCCGCACCCTGCCCCGCCGTGCCGGCCAGACGCAGCGCCACCTCGGCCGCGCTGGCCGCGCGCGAGCCCGCGGGCTCCACCGTTTCGAGCAGGTATTCGTGGTCGTTGTCGGGCCGGCCGTGGCAGACGAACACGCCGCCATCCAGCGCCAGCGTGGCGGGCAAGCCGGCCAGCCAGGCCCGCTGCGCGGCGCTGGTCTGCTGAAAGCCGTAGACGTCGCTCGCGCCGCCGGAGCCGCTGGCGCAGCGCAGCAGCTGGCGCTCGTGGTTGCCGGCGATGGTGGGCAGGTCCAGTGCCATCAAGCGTTCGGCCGTTTCGGCCGGCCAGAGCGGGCCGGACAGGATGTCGCCGCAGTTGACGATCAGGTCCGCACCGCGGCGTGCCACGTCGGCCAGCACGGCGTTCAGCGCCGGCAGGTTGCCGTGGATGTCGGAAAGGGCGACGATGCGCATCGGAGTGTTCTGAACGTGGTTCTGTCGCGGGCTTGACGGCAAGCCCGCATTTTCACAAAGCAGTTGCTTGGCAAAAGTCTATACTGATCCGGCCCATTCGGCCACCGGGTCGGCCCGGCGAAGCGAGACACAGGAGACAACATGCAAGCTCGATTTCACATGCGTTGTTTGCCCACGGCGGCAGCGCTGGTTAGTTCGGACCCTTTCTGCGGAGGCCGGCCATGAGCGAAGCCTTCGTTTACGACGCCATCCGCACCCCACGCGGCAAGGGCAAGAAAGACGGCAGCCTGTACGAGGTCAAGCCGGTCAACCTGCTGGCCGGCCTGCTGCGCGAGCTGCAGCACCGCAACCACCTGGACACCTCGGCGGTGGACGACGTGGTGATGGGCGTGGTCTCGCCCATCGGTGAACAAGGCTCGGTGCTGCCCAAGGTGGCCGCGCTCAAGGCCGGCTGGGACTGGCGCTGCGCGGGCGTGCAGCTCAACCGATTCTGCGCCTCGGGCCTGGAGGCGGTGAACATGGCCGCCATGAAGGTGAAGAGCGGCTGGGAAGACCTGGTGGTGGCCGGCGGCGTGGAGAGCATGAGCCGCGTGCCCATCGGCACCGATGGCGGCGCCTGGGCGCAGGACCCGGAGACCAACAGCGCCACGCTGTTCGTGCCGCAAGGCATCGGCGCCGACCTGATCGCCACGCTCGACGGCTTCACACGCGAAGACGTGGACGCCTTCGCGCTCGAATCGCAGAAGCGCGCCGCCGCTGCGCGCGCGGCCGGGCATTTCCAGCACTCGGTGGTGCCGGTGAAAGACGCTTTGGGCCAGATCATCCTGGCGGTGGACGAGTTCATCAAACCGCACACCTCGATGGCGGGTCTGGCCGGCCTGAAGCCCGCCTTCGAGCAACTCGGCGCCATGGGCTTCGACGCGGTGGCGCTGCAGCGCTACCCGCAGGTGGAGCGCATCCACCACGTGCACCACGCGGGCAACTCGTCGGGCATCGTGGACGGAGCGGCCGCCCTGCTGATCGGCAGCGAGGCCGCCGGCAAGACCCACGGCTTCACGCCGCGCGCACGCATCGTGTCGGTCGCGCTCTCGGGCGCGGACCCGACCATCATGCTCACCGGCCCCATGCCGGCGGCGCGCAAGGCGCTGGCCAAGGCCGGCCTCACCATCGAGCAGATCGACCTGTTCGAGGTGAACGAAGCCTTTGCCGCCGTGCCCATGCGCTTCATGCGCGAGATGGGTGTGCCGCACGAGAAGGTGAACGTGAACGGGGGCGCGATTGCGCTGGGCCATCCGCTCGGCGCCACCGGCGCGATGATCCTGAACACGCTGATCGACGAGCTGCACCGGACGAAAAAGCGCTACGGTCTCGCCACGCTGTGTGTCGGCGGCGGCATGGGCATCGCCACGATCGTTGAACGCATCTGAACCGAGCGGGGACCCCAACATGATCACCAAAACCATCCGCTATCAACTCGCCGACGGCATCGCCACGATCACCTTCGACGAGCAGGGCTCGCCGGTCAACACCATGTGCCTGCAGTGGCAGGACGATCTGGACGCGGTGACGACCCAGGTGCTCAAGGACCGCGAGCAGATCAAAGGCATCGTGCTGGCCTCGGCCAAGAGCACCTTCTTCGCCGGCGCCGACCTCAAGGGCGTGATGCGCTCGACCGCTGCCGACGGCCACCGCGTGTTCACCGAAATCGAGCGCATCAAGCGTTGTTTCCGCAAGCTGGAAACGCTGGGCGTGCCGGTGGTGAGCTGCCTCAACGGTGCCGCGCTCGGTGGCGGCTGGGAGGTGGCGCTGGTGGGCCACCACCGCATTGCCGTCAACAACCCCAAGGTCCAGTTCGGTCTGCCCGAGATCACGCTGGGCCTGATCCCCGGCGGCGGTGGCATCACCAAGATGACGCGGCTGCTGGGTCTCGTGGCCGCGCAGCCCTACATCCTGGAGAGCAAGCTGTTCGGCCCCGAGGAGGCGCTGAAGATCGGCGTGGTGCATGAACTCGTCGCCACACCGGAAGAGCTGATGCCCAAGGCACTGGCCTTCATCGAGGCCACACAGGGCAAGCCCGAGGCCTGCCAGCACCCGTGGGACCGCAAGGACTACAAGATGCACGGCGGCACGCCGAGCCACCCCAAGATCGCCGCCATGCTGAGCGTGGCGCCCGCGGTGCTGAAGCAGAAGACGCGCGGCCTCTACCCCGCGCCCGAAGCCGCGCTGGCCGCGATGGTGGAAGGCGCCATGGTCGACTTCGACACCGCCATGCGCATCGAAAGCCGCTACCTCGCCGGACTCATGACCGGCCCGGTGGCGCGGAACATGATCAACACCTTCTTCTTCAACATGAATGCGATCAAGGGCGGCCAGTCGAGACCCAAAGACGTACCACGCTACAAGCCGCAGAAGGTCGGTCTGCTGGGCGCCGGCATGATGGGCTCGGGCATCGCCTACGCCCAGGCCAGCCGCGGCATTGCCACCGTGCTGAAGGACGTGAGCCTGGAAGCGGCCAACAAGGGCAAGGCCAACAGCCTGAAGGTGACACAGCCGCGCGTGGACAAGGGCCGCATGAGCGCCGCCGACCAGCAGGCGCTGCTGGCGCGCATCACGCCCACCGCGAGCACGGCCGACCTGCAGGGTTGCGACCTGATCATTGAGGCCGTGTTCGAGCACCGCGAGCTCAAGGCCGCGGTCACGCACGAGTCCGAACCCCTGCTGGCCGAGGGTGGCTTCTTCGCCAGCAACACCTCCACCCTGCCGATCACCAGCCTGGCCAAGGCCAGCGCGCGGCCGCAGAAGTTCGTCGGCATCCACTTCTTCAGCCCGGTGGACAAGATGAAACTGGTGGAGATCATCCGCGGCAAAGAGACCGACGACGAGACCATCGCCCGCGCCTACGACTACGTGCAGGCGCTGGGCAAGTTGCCCATCGTGGTGAACGACGCGCGTGGCTTCTACACCAGCCGCACCTTTGGCACCTTCGTGATGGAGGGTGCGGCCATGCTGGGCGAAGGCATCCCGGCGCCGGTGATCGAAAACGCCGCCATGCAGGCCGGCATGCCCGTGGGGCCGCTGGCCGTGCTGGACGAGACAGCGCTCTCGCTCTCGGTGCACGTGCTGGAGCAGACCCGTGCCGATTGCGCCGAAGAAGGCCGCCATTACGACACCACACCGGGTGAGCACCTGGTCGAACAGATGGTCAAGCAGCACCACCGCGGCGGCCGCGCGGCCGGTGGCGGTTTCTACGACTATCCCGTAGGGCAGAAAAAAACCCTCTGGCCCCAGCTCAAGACCCTGTTCGAAAAGCCCGAGGTCGTCTGGGACCTGCAGGACGTGAAGGACCGCCTGCTCTACCGCCAGGCGGTCGAGACGGCGCGCTGCCTGGCCGAAGGCGTGCTCACCAGCGTGCACGACGGCAACATCGGCTCCATCTTCGGCATCGGCTTCCCGGCCTGGACCGGTGGCGCGCTGCAGTTCATCTACGGCATGGGCATCGAGGCCTTCGAGAAACGCTGTGCCGAACTGGCGGCGAAGTTCGGCCCGGGTTTTGCGCTGAGCGACGCCACCAGAGCCGCGATCCGCCAGCACCAGCCCGTCTACTGAGTTCCCTTCAGACGGGTGTCAAAGCGCTGCAAGCCAGCGCACTTACACTTTTTCACCTGCCGGCGGACGCCCTGCCCGCCGACTTTTTCACGACATCACCCAACCGCTCTGCCCATGAAACGACTCGAAGGAAAAATCAGCCTCATCACCGGCGCCGCACAAGGCATTGGCCTGGCCACCGCGCTCAAGTTTGCGCGCGAGGGTGCGACCGTCATCGTCTGCGACGTGAAGCAGGCCGCGGTGGACGATGCGGTACAACAGTGCCAGGCACTCGGCGCCCAGGCGGCCGGCTTCGTCATGGACGTGACACAACGCGAGATGGTCGACGCCGTGGTGGGTCAGGTGCTGGCGCGTTTTGGCCGCATCGACGTGCTGGTGAACAACGCCGGCATCACGCAGGATGCTCGGTTGCAGAAGATGACGCTGGAGCAGTTCGACCGCGTGATCGACGTCAACCTGCGCGGCGTCTTCCACTGCGCGCAGGCCGTGGCCGACATCATGGTCGAACAGGGCGCCGGCGTGATCCTCAACGCCAGCTCGGTGGTGGGCATCTACGGCAACTTCGGCCAGACCAACTACGCGGCCACCAAGTTCGGCGTGATCGGCTTCACCAAGACCTGGAGCCGCGAACTCGGCCCCAAGGGCGTGCGCGTGAACGCCGTGGCACCGGGCTTCATCGCCACCCCCATCCTCAGCACCATCCCCGAGAAGGTGATCCAGGAAATGGAGCACCGCGTGCCACTGCGCCGCCTGGGCCAGCCGGAGGAAATCGCCAACGTCTACGCCTTCCTGGCGAGCGACGAAGCGAGCTACATCAACGGCGCGGTGATCGAGGTCTCGGGTGGGATGAGTGTTTGACCCCCTGCGCCGCTGCGCGGCTTCCCCCTCTCTCGCCTTTGGCGGGAGGGGGACGGCACCAGAGGCCCGGCGAAGCCGGTTCCTCGGTGCCCCTGAATTGGCGCTGCTTCACGCGGTCTACTGCGGATTGTTGAAATGAGTACCCCTTTGCCTCCCGGTGTGACCCTGCGCGACCCGCGCCCGGGCGACATGGGCTGGGTGATCCAGCAGCATGGCGAGCTCTACTGGCGCGAATACGGCTGGAACGCCGAGTTCGAGACGCTGGTGGCCGGCATCGTGGCCGGCATGATGAAACGCCACGATCCGGCCTGGGAGAGCGGCTGGATCGCCGAGCTCGACGGCGAACGCGTGGGTTCGGCCTTCGTAATGCGCAAGAGCAAGACCGTGGCCCAGCTGCGCCTGCTGATCCTCACGCCCGCGGCGCGTGGCCTCGGCCTGGGCGGGCGGTTGACCGACGAATGCATCGCCTTCGCGCGCGCCAAGGGTTACCGCAAGATGGTGCTCTGGACCAACCGCAACCTCGAGGCCGCGCGCGCCATCTACACCAGGCGCGGCTTCACCCTCGTGGGCAGCGAAGCGCACCACAGCTACGGGCGCGACCTGGTGGGTGAACACTGGGAACTCGCCCTGTGAAGCGGGCCATGGGCATCCCGGCGCTGAGCCTCGCGCGGCTGGCGCAGCGCACATAGGTGGGCGGCCCGTGGGGCCAAGCCCGGCGTCCGATAATCGGGCCATGCCCGACCGCGCCAACCTGCTCACCCCGGCCCACGAAGCCGCCCCCCGACAGCCCCGCTCCAAGACCGACCTTTTCCTGTCCTTCACCTGGCTGGCCCTGCAGGGTTTTGGTGGCGTGCTGGCGGTGGTGCAGCGCGAGCTGGTGGAAAAGAAACAATGGATGACGCGCGATCAGTTCGTGGAGGACTGGGCCGTGGCGCAGATCATGCCGGGGCCCAATGTGGTCAACCTCTCGATGATGATCGGCGGACGCTACTTCGGCCTGCCCGGCGCACTGGCCGCGCTCGCGGGCATGCTGGCCGCGCCGCTGGTGATCGTGCTGCTGCTGGCGGCGCTGTATGGCAGCGTGGCTGACAGCGCCACCGCACAGGCTGCGCTGCGCGGCATGGGCGCGGTGGCCGCCGGGCTCATCACCGCCACCGGCATCAAGCTGATCGCTGCGCTCGGCAGGAACGCCATGGGCCTGGGCGTGTGCATCGGCCTGGCGGTGCTCACCTTCGTGGCGATCGCCCTCCTGCGCTGGCCGCTGGCCTGGGTGCTGCTGGGCCTGGGCGGTGCGGCCTGCCTGTGGGCCTACCGTGTGTTGGGTCAGCGCGAGACAGGAGCGGCGAAATGACCATGGCCCCCACGCTGGCGAACTGGACCGACGTGTTCCTGCATTTCGCCTCGCTCTCGCTGCTGGCGGTGGGCGGCGCCATCACCACCGCGCCCGACATGCACCGCTACCTGGTGGGTCAACAGGGCTGGCTGAGCGAGGCGCAGTTCACCTCGTCGATCGCGCTGTCGCAGGCCGCTCCCGGCCCGAACGTGCTGTTCGTCGCCCTGCTGGGCTGGAACCTGGGCCTCAACGCGGGGGGTGGTCCGTCGGCCGGCTGGCTGGCCTGGGCGCTCGCCCTGCTGGGCGTGCTGGTGACGCTGGTGGCGATCATGCTGCCCTCGTCCATCCTCACCTACACCGCCACGCAATGGGGCCACCGCAACCGCGAGCTGCGCGCGGTGCGTGCCTTCAAGGCCGGCATGGCCCCCATCGTGATTGCGCTGCTGATCGCCACCGGCTGGCTGCTCAGCGCGGCCCACGACCAGCCGGCGCGCGACTGGCCGCTGTGGCTGCTGACGGCGGGCGCCACCGTGCTGGTTTGGCGCACGAAGATCCACCTGCTGTGGCTGATCGGCGCCGGGGCGGTGCTCGGCGCGTTCGGTTGGGTCTGATACCGATTGCCTTCAAAGCGATAACTGCGTTGCTGAAGCCTTGTCGTGCTACAGCACTGTCTGCGGCTTCGCGCCTTGTTCTCACTTCGAATGCAAACGGTATGCGGGGCCGAAGCCCGGCCGGTCACTTTTCCCGCTGCAGGCCAGCCAGGCCCTTGATGTCCAGCGCGGCCAGTGCGCCGCGAAGGCCGTCCATGTCCACGTTGTCGCCCGTGAGTTCGACCATCACGCCGTTGGCCAGCATCAGCGACATCTCCGCGCGGCTCCCGTCCTTGCGGTATTCCTCCTTGAAAGAGACCCCGTCCTTCTGGTAGATGCGCTCGACCTCGTCCCGGGTCTCGCGGTTGACGGTGCTCTGGGCCCAGGCGCCCATGGCCATGGCGAGCGCGGGCACGGCACCGATGTCCTGCACCTTGACCTCCACACGGCCATTCTCCCGGGTGTACTCCGCCGTGACGCTGGAAAAGCTCATGCCCATGGCACTGTCGGAGCGTGCCTCGATCGCGGTGCGCTCCAGACCGGCCAGCTTGTCCGGCACATGGGTCTGCAGCAGATCGGGCGCGAAGGGCTTGCCACCCTGCCCGCCCATGACCGCGCCCATCATGTCGCTCATGGCCTTGCCTGCGGCGGCGGAGTCACCCTTGGCCTGTGCCTCCTCCATGCGCTTGCTGGCTTCTTCCATCTTCTTGCCCGCGGCTTCCAGTTTGGCGGTGTCGAGGGTGATGTCGGTTCCAGGCAGCTTGATGCTCACCTGGTCGGAGGACGGCGCTGCGCCGCCCATCATCATGCCCGGACCGCCCCCCGTGAACAGCGCGCTGACCGCACCCACCACCAGGCTCGCCACGATGCCGCACACGATCAGCACCGCGGTGTAGCCCACCGCTTTCTCCTCGGGCGCCTTCATCATCACCGGGATGCCGGTGTAGATCAGGTAGATCGAATACAGCGCAGCCACCACCCCCAGCATGGACAAGGCCGGCAGCAGGTTGAAAATGCCGCCCACCAGTCCGGCCGTGGAACCATAGGCCACCAGCTTGAAGGCGTTGAGCAGGTTCTTCTCACCCTTGAAGGTGGGCGCCAGCGCGTTGGCGATCAGCGCCAGCACATAGACCATCACCAGCGACAGCACGAAGCCCACCACCATGTTGGCCAGGCCACTGAGGATGGGCACCCGGAACGAGATGCCGAAGGCACCGGCACCGATCAGGCTGAGTCCGATGAAGGTGGCGATGGCCGGTATGGCGGCCAGTATGACGAGGTAGTTGGTGTAGATGGCCTTGACATCGGTGCTCTCCTGCTCGATGACAGGCCAGGTTTCCCTGGGTTTGAGAAGAATGGCTTGTATGCGGTCAACGATCGACATGGTTCCCTCCTGTTGAAAAACCGGTCACGGCACACAGCCGTCTGTGTTCATGATCCCGCCACCCCGGGCTGTCGCCATGATCTGGCACAAGCCCGGGCAGGTTCAGAGTTCAGCGCGGGTTCTCGAAAAACACCGCGTTGGTGTAGTCGCTGATCTCGAAATACACCTTTTTTTCACCCGGATCCACCTGCATGTTGAGGTTCTCGTCCAGGATCCCGTAACCGTAGCGGTAGGCGCGGGGTTTTCCGTCGTCGGTGCCCAGCGCGGTGCTGATCTTGTCGATCTTGAGGAAGCGGCGCACCACCTTGTCGCCCGCGTACACCTCCAGCACGCCGTTGGTACCGGTCCAGTTCTGGATCTCACGGCTGAGCTTGTTCTGCTGCTCCTGCGTGCAGCCGGCGGCGAGCAGCGCGGCGGCGATCAAGGCGGCCGTCAGCAGGCGGTGGGTGGGCTTGTTGCGCATTCAATGCTCCAGGAGTGCTGGCAGGCATTGTGCCGCAGGCTCGCGCAGGCAGTGGTCGGCCACGCGGTCGAGCTCGGTCGGCTCCGGGTTGATCACCACCACCCGGGCGCCGCGCTGGTGGGCGGCCAGCGCCAGCCCGGCCGCCGGGTAGACCACGCCCGAGGTGCCGATGACGAGCATCAGGTCGCAGGCGTTCGCGGCCTCTTCGGCCGCGTCCAGCGCGGCGGCCGGCAGGCTCTCCCCGAACCAGACCACCGCCGGGCGGCGCAGGTTGCCGCAGACCGGGCAACGGGGCGGTCGACCCGCCTGCAGTGCCCCGGCGTCGCAACACGGGCGCGCTGCGTCCAGCCACTGGTCCTGCAGGATGCTGCCGTGGATGGCGATGGTTTCGTGGCTACCCGCGCGCTGGTGCAGGCCGTCCACGTTCTGCGTGATGAGTGTGAGCCGGCCCGGGTGGCGCTTCGAAAAGGCCGCGAGGGCGAGGTGTCCGGCGTTGGGTGCGACCTTCGCAATCATCTCGCGGCGGAAGGCGTACCAGTCCCAGACGCGCTGCGGATGGGCGCGAAAGGCGGCTTCGGTGGCCAGCTCTTGCGGGTTGAACTGCGCCCACAGACCGGTCTGCGCATCGCGGAACGTGGGCACACCCGATTCGGCGCTGATGCCCGCGCCGGTGAGCACCGCGATGCGGCGGGCTTCACGGATCCACTGGCGCACCGTGTCCCGCATGGATGCGACCTTCAGCTGCGCTGGCGCAGTGCCTCGTACAGGCAGACGCCGCTGGCCACCGAGACGTTGAGGCTTTCCACTGCGCCGGCCATGGGGATGCTGACCAGCTCGTCGCAGGTCTTGCGCGTGAGCTGGCGCATGCCGTCGCCCTCGGCGCCCAGCACCAGCGCCACAGGGACCTTGAGGTCCACCTGGTACAGCGTCTTCGGTGCGTCGTCGCTGGTGCCGATGATCCAGATGTTGCGCTCCTTGAGCTCGTTCAGGGTGCGCGCCAGGTTGGTCACCATGAAGTACGGCATGGTCTCGGCCGCGCCGCTGGCCACCTTGGCCACGGTGGCGTTGATGCCCGCCGCGTGGTCCTTGGGCGCGATCACGGCGTGCGCGCCCGCGCCATCGGCCACACGCAGGCAGGCACCCAGGTTGTGCGGATCGGTGATGCCGTCGAGCACCAGCAACAGCGGCACCTTGCCCGCGGCCTCCAGGCCTTCCAGCAGTTCATCCAGCGAGTGCACCTGCGGCAGCTCGTGCACGCGAGCGGCCACGCCCTGGTGGCCGTGGCTGCCGGCGAGCTTGGCGATGCGCAGGCTGTCGGCCTCGATCAGACGCACGCCCGATTCTTTGGCGCGCTCCAGGAACTGGCGCATGCGCGCATCGCGGCGCGTGGACTCGAAATAGATTTCGACGATGGATTGGGGCGCGGTTTTCAGGCGCACGCCCACGGCGTGAAAGCCGAAAAGCACTTTGGAGGAAGACATCCGCTGATTATCAGCGCCCCGCGCTTCGCCGCAGCGCAGCGGTCACTTCCGGCGCGCAATGCCTCACCCAGGATGCGGCGGAACTGACTCCGCCAGGCCGCATCGCCAAGGGGATCGCGCGCAGCGCGGCGGGGGTGTTCAAGTCAAGCCGGTGCTTCCGCCGTCTCCACCACCTGACCGGCCTCGATCGTGATGCGGCGCTCGCAGCGCTGGGCAATGGCGCGGTCGTGCGTCACGAGCACCAGGGTCGTACCCTGCTCGCGGTTGAGCTCGAACATCAGCTCCATCACCTTCTCGCCGGTGGCGAAGTCCAGGCTGCCGGTGGGTTCGTCGGCCAGCAACACGGCGGGCTGCACCACGAACGCCCGCGCCAGCGCCACGCGCTGCTGCTCACCGCCCGAAAGCACCTTGGGGTAGTGGCCCAGCCGTTCGCCCAGGCCCACACGCTGCAGCATGCGCGTGGCGGTGGCGCGCGCATCGCGCCGGCCCGCCAGCTCCAGCGGCAGCATCACGTTTTCCAGCGCGTTCAGGTTGCCCAGCAATTGAAAGCTCTGAAACACGAAACCGACCTTTTCCGCGCGCAGGGCGGCACGCTGGTCTTCATCGATCACAAACAGGTCCACGCCGTCAACCAGCACGGTGCCGCTGGTGGGTGTGTCCAGTCCGGCCACGATCGACAGCAGGGTGCTTTTGCCCGAGCCCGAGGCCCCCACGATGGCGGCAGTCTCCCCTTTGTTCAGGGAGAAATCGATATCGCGCAAAATGGTCAGGGTGCCCGTGGAGTCGGTCACCGACTTGAACACATGCCGCACAGCAATCATCACATCCGACATGAAAGGGCCTTCCGGTTGAAACGACGCCACTTTAACGTCCTGCTCGCCAGCACCGTCGGGCTGGGGTCAATCGCAGGCGTGCGCGCCCAGACCACCGCGGCGGCCAGCGTCCCCACCGTGCTGGTGGTGGGCGACTCCCTGACCGCCGAATACGGCCTCCGGCGCGGCAGCGGCTGGGTGGCGCTGCTGCAGCAACGCCTGGACCAGGAAAAGATCCCCGCCCGCATGGTCAACGCCGGTATCAGCGCCGACACCACGTCGGGCGGCCGCTCGCGCCTGCCGGCCCTGCTGCGCCAGCACAAGCCCGCCGTGGTGATCATCGAGCTCGGTGGCAACGATGCCCTGCGCGGCATGCCGCTCAGCATGACGCGCGACAACCTGGCCGCCATGGCCCGGCTTTCCCGCGTGGCCGGTGCCCGCGTGCTGCTGGTGGGCATGGAAGTACCGCCCAACTACGGCACCCGGTACACGCAGGAATTCCGCCAACTGTTCAAGACCGTGGCGCAGGCCGAAAAGATCGCTCTGGTGCCCTTTCTGCTGGCGGGCGTGGCCGATGCGCCCGACGGGACCGCCACGCTGTTCCAGAGCGACCGCATCCACCCGAACGAACTGGCACAACCCACGCTCGCCGCCAACGTGTGGCCCGCGCTGCGCGAGTTGCTGACGAAACGATAATCCAGCATGCCCGTTCACACCCTGCCCGCCAGCGAAGCACTGACCCAGCTCGACCGCTTCGACACCATCATCGACGCCCGTACCGAAGACGAACACGCGCTCGACCACGTGCCCGGCGCCCTCAACTGGCCCACGCTCAACAACGCCGAGCGCATCACCATCGGCACGATGTACAAGCAGGTCAACGCCTTCGAGGCCAAGAAGCGCGGCGCCGCCCTCTCCGCGCGCAACATCGCGGCCCACATCGAACGCGACGTGATCGACAAGCCGCGGGACTGGAAACCGCTGGTGTATTGCTGGCGCGGCGGCAACCGCAGCGGTGCGCTGGCCACCATCCTGGGCGCCATCGGCTTTCATGTCACGCTCATCGAAGGTGGCTACAAGGCCTGGCGCGCGGCGCTGGTCGAGTCCCTGCCGGCCCTGGCCACCCGCCTGCGCTACCGCGTGGTCTGCGGCCCCACTGGCAGTGGCAAGACGCGACTGCTGCAGTCACTCGCCGCCCAGGGTGGGCAGGTGCTCGACCTCGAAGCACTCGCGAACCACCGCAGTTCGGTGCTGGGCCACATTCCAGGTGTGCCGCAGCCAAGCCAGAAACGTTTTGACAGCCTGGTCTGGGACGCCCTGCGCCACTTCGACCCGGCGCGGCCGGTGTACGTCGAGAGCGAGAGCAAGAAGGTGGGCAATGTGCGCGTGCCCGATGCGCTGATCGAAGCCATGCGCGGAAGTCCCTGCATCGACCTGCAGCTGTCGGACGATGAGCGTGTGGCGCTGCTGCTGGAGGACTACGATTTCTTCGTGCAGGACAGCGCGCATTTCTGCCAGCGGCTGCAAGCGTTGACCGAGTTGCGCGGCAAGGCCGTGGTGGAAGGCTGGATCACGCAAGTGCAGACGGGGCAGACACCGGCGGTGGTGCTGGATCTGCTGAAGCTGCACTACGACCCGACCTACGCCCAGTCCATTTCCCGCAACTTCAGCCAATACGCCCAGGCACGCCCATGCGTGCTGCGCGACCGCTCGAAGAGCTCACTCGACGAAGCGGCTGCGTCATTGATCGCGTCCGAAGCTGCCGCGGCGCCGGCCTCGCTGGCCGGATGAGGCAGACCGCCTGAACCGGCGGCTCAGGCACCACGCCAGAGCATGGCGACACCCAGCGGCAGGTTCAGATCAGCGGCACGCCGGTCTTGGACTGCAGGAACTCGCGCGTCACGTCCGGCGCCAGTTCCACCACTTTCAGGCCTTCGGGCGTCACGTCCATCACGCCCAGGTCGGTGATGATGCGGTCGACCACACCCTTGCCGGTCAGCGGCAGGGTGCACTGGGGCAGGATCTTCAGGTCTTCGCTGCCGTCCTTCTTCTTGGCCACGTGCTCCATCAGCACGATCACGCGCTTGACACCGGCCACCAGGTCCATCGCACCGCCCATGCCCTTGACCATCTTGCCGGGAATCATCCAGTTGGCCAGGTCGCCCTCGGCGGTCACCTGCATGGCGCCCAGGATGGACAGGTTGATCTTGCCGCCGCGGATCATGGCGAACGACTGGTCGCTGCCGAAGATGGCCGAGCCCTTCATGGTGGTCACGGTCTGCTTGCCGGCGTTGATCAGGTCCGGGTCCACCTCGTCTTCGTACGGGAAGGGGCCGATGCCCAGCATGCCGTTCTCGCTCTGCAGCCACACTTCCACATGGTCGGGCACGTGGTTGGCCACCAGCGTCGGAATGCCGATGCCGAGGTTCACGTAAAAGCCATCCTGCAGTTCCTGCGCCGCACGCGCGGCCATCTGGTCTTGGGTCCAAGGCATGGTGTTCTCCTTATTTGCGGTCGCGGGTGGTGCGCTTCTCGATGCGCTTTTCCGGTGTCGGGTTGAGCACGATGCGGTGCACGTAGATGCCGGGCAGGTGCACGTCGTCGGGGGCGATCTCGCCGGTGGCCACGATGCGCTCGACCTCGACGATGCAGATCTTGCCGGCGGTGGCGACCGCGGGGTTGAAATTGCGCGCTGTCATGTTGAAGCGCAGGTTGCCGGACATGTCGGCCACGTCGGCCTTCACCAGCGACACCTCGGGCACCAGCGAGCGCTCCATTACGTAGGTCTCGCCGTCGAATTCGCGCAGCTCCTTGCCTTCGGCCACCAGGGTGCCGACACCGGTCTTGGTGAAAAAAGCCGGAATGCCGGCGCCACCGGCGCGCAGCTTCTCGGCCAGCGTGCCCTGGGGCGTGAATTCGAGTTCGAGTTCACCGGCCAGGTACTGGCGCTCGAACTCCTTGTTTTCGCCCACGTAGGACGAGATCATCTTCTTGATCTGCCGCGTCTGCAGCAGCTTGCCCAGACCAAAGTCGTCCACGCCGGCGTTGTTGGAGATGGCGGTCAGGTTCTTGACGCCGGAGTCGCGCAGGGCGTCGATCAGCGCTTCGGGGATGCCGCAGAGGCCAAAACCGCCCACGGCGATGAGCTGGCCGTCAGCGACCACGCCCTTGAGGGCTTCGGCTGCGCTCGGGTAAATCTTGTTCACGTCGGTTGCTCCAGTGGTTGAACAGGGATGAATGCAACGATACTACGTAACAGCATACGTAGTTTGACCTAATGGCTAACCCGAATACCGATCTCTCCGGCATCGATTACAGGCTCGCGTTCGACCTGGCGCCACTCGGGCTGGCGCTCTCACGCCAGCGCACGATTGTGGACTGCAACCAGGCCTTGTGCGAGATGTTTGGGGCGACGCGCGAGCAGCTCGTGGGCCAGAGTTTTCAGCTGCTCTACCCGAGTGCCGACGAGTACGAGCGCACCGGCGCTCGCATCACCCCCATCCTTGGGCGCAGCGGCACCTACGCCGACGACCGCGTCATGAAACGCGTGGACGGCCGCTTCAAGGGCGAAACTTTCTGGTGCCACGTGACCGGCCGGGCCCTGCACCGCGAGGCGCCACACGAGGCCGGCATCTGGAGCTTCGAAGACCTGAGCTCGCGCCGCGCCGTCAAGGCCGAGCTGACCGGGCGCGAACGCGAAGTGGCCGCTTTCCTGATGAACGGCCTGACCAGCAAGGAGATCGGCAAGGCGCTGGGCATCAGCCACCGCACGGTGGAGATCTACCGCGCGCGGCTGATGCGCAAATACCAGGCCGGCAGTTCGGTCGATCTGGTCCACAAGTTGATTGCGGGATGACCCCGTGCCACCAGGAAACCGCATGTCCCCCACTCTGGAAGAACTGCTTGCCCGCATGCGCACGCTGGAAGAGCAACTGGAACAGGAGTACAGCCAGCACCGAGAGGAGTTCGCCCGCCGTCGCGCGGCCATGGCGGAACATTTCCTGGAGCTTCAGCGGCGCCAGAAGGTGGGGTTGTGGCCGTACCTGCGACAGAGCCGCTGGCCTGTGCTGCTGTCGGCCCCGCTGGTCTACTCAGGGTGGGTGGCCTTCGCGCTGCTGGACGCCTTTGTCAGCCTGTACCAGGCCGTGTGTTTTCCGATCTACGGCATCCCCAAGGTCGGCCGCGCGGAATACCTCGTTTTCGACCGTGCCGATCTGCCTTACCTGAACGTGGTGGAAAAATTCAACTGCTTCTACTGTTCCTATGGCAACGGCGTGGCGGCGTATGCGCGGGAAGTATCGGCGCGCACCGAGCAGTACTGGTGCCCGATCAAGCACGCCCGGCGCCTGCGCGATGCCCATCCGCGCTATCCGCAGTTCTTTGAACATGGCGACGCCGAAGCCTTCCGCTCCGGCATGGAACGCCTGCGGCAGATGCTGCGCGCAACGGGCGACCCGCCAGCCGCGCCGCCGGATCAGCCCTCGTCGGACTGAGCGACAGACCCGCTCCAGGCCCGTCACAACGGTTCACTGCGGCTGGTAACCCGAGTCCTTGATGATCTTTGCCCAGACCTCGCGGTAGGCCACCTCGCGCTTGCCCAGTTCGGCACCGCTCATGAAGCCCACGGTCAAGCCCATGGCGGTCAGCTTGTCCTTCACATCGGGCATGACGATCACCTTCTGCAGGGCCGCAGCGAGCTTGTCCAGCGCGGCCTTGGGTGTGCCCGCCGGCGCAAAGAGGCCGTAGTAAGGCACTTCCTCAAACCCCTTGATGCCGAGCTCGGTGAAGGTCGGCACGTCGGGCAAAGCCGCCTGGCGCTGCGTGCCCATCACCGCGACCACGCGCAGCTTGCCGGCCTTGTGGTTTTCGATGAAGTCGGGCACCGAGCCCACGCCCGCGGGAATGATGTTGCCCAGCATGTCACCCATCATGGGTGCGCTGCCGCGGTAAGGCGCGGCCACCAGGTCCAGATCGAACTGCTTGCCGATCACCTGCACCGCGAACTGCGGCGTGGACGCGGGCGCGGGGATGCCCATGGTGGCCTTGCCGCCGCTGCCCTTGACACTGTCGATCCAGGCCTTGAAGTCGCGCGCGGGCGTGCCGCCCGACAGCGCCACGGCGTTCACGAAGGTGGCAAACCCGGCCACCGGCACAAAGTCCCTGGCGGGGTCGAAGCCCGGATTTTTCATGGTCAGCGGCAGGATGGACACGCTGTGGTCGTGGCTCAGGAACACGGTGTGGCCATCGGCCGGCGCGACCTTGAGCGCATGCGCAGCGAGCTGGCCGCCCGCACCGGGCTTGTTGTCCACCATCACGTTGCTGCCGAGTTCGGCCTGCAGGCGCTCGGCGAGGATGCGCGCAACGGCATCGGAACCGCCACCGGCGGGGAAGCCGACGAGAATTTTGGTGGGCGTCTGCGCCTGGGCCAGACCGAAGCTGGCCACGGCAGACAAAGCCAGCGCGAGGCGGCCGGCGCGGGTGATGAAGGAACGGCGGGGCGATGTCATGGGTTCAACTCCTGAAGAAAAAACCGGTTGTGTTCGGGGTGGCGCAGTCAGGCCTTGGGCGGATCCACCACCTCGGCCGCGGTGCGGAACGCGTCCACCGATGAGGGGATGCCGCAGTAGATGGCCGCGTGCAGCAGCACCTCCTGGATTTCCTGCACGCTGGCGCCGTTGTTCAGTGCGCCGCGCACATGGCCCTTGAGTTCGTGCTGCTTGCCCAGCGCGGTCAGCATGGCCACAGTGACCAGGCTGCGGGTCTTGCGGTCCAGGCCCTCGCGTTGCCAGACATCGCCCCAGGCGGCGCGGGAAATGTGGTCCTGGATCGGCTGGGTGAAGGGCGTGGTGCCGGCCAGGGCCCGGTCCACGAACGCATCGCCCATGACCTCGCGGCGCGTGGCCAGGCCTTTGTCGTACTGCTGGTCCTGCATGCTGTGCTCCATGTGTCTGGTCAACGGGAGCCCCAAGGATAAACTTTCGGAACAAGCAAAACCCTGACCGGAGACAAACCATGAGCGATGCACGCTACCCCCTGCCCGACCTCAACACCCTGCCCGAGGACCTCAAGGCCAAGATCCTGGAGGTGCAGGAAAAAGCCGGCTTCGTCCCCAACGTCTTCCTCGCGTTGGCCCGCCGCCCCGCCGAATGGCGCGCCTTCTTCGCCTACCACGATGCTTTGATGGCGCCCGAGACCGCAGGGCGCGAGAGCGGCCTCACCAAGGGCGACCGCGAGATGATCGTCACCACCACCAGCGCGGCCAACCACTGCCTGTACTGCGTGGTGGCGCACGGCGCGATCCTGCGCATCCACGAGAAGAAGCCGCTGGTGGCCGACCAGGTGGCGGTGAACCACCGCAAGGCCGACATCAGCCCGCGCCAGCGCGCCATGCTCGACTTCGCGATGAAGGTCTGCCTGGCCTCCCATCAGATCGACGACGCGGACTTTGAAGCCCTTCACGCCCACGGCTTCAGCGACGAAGACGCCTGGGACATCGCCGCCATCACGGCCTTCTTCGGCCTGTCCAACCGCATGGCGAGCTTCAGCGGCATGATGCCCAACCCCGAGTTCTACCTGATGGGGCGGGTGCCGAAGGCGAAGTAAGGGCCAGGTGCTCTTGCGCCCCACGCCTTGGGCGGCCCGGCGCCGGATCGGTGACCTCAGCGTCCGAGCAGGGGCGGATGCCCGGCGGTTTCGATCAGCGCACGGGCATGTGCCGACATCGGCACCGACTTCTGCTTCGGAAAGTCGACCCAGACGATGGTCGCCCCACCGTTGGCATAGACCGTGTCCGGTTCATCGGTGCGCAGCATCTCGTGGTAGGTGTCGAACGAGGTGCGGCCCATGGCGCCCAGGTAGGTGCGCACCAGCACATCGCCCGGAAACTCGAACTGCCGGATGAAGTTGCAGAAGGCGTTGACGATCACCGGCCCTTCGCCCTTCGGATCGGCCGGCAGGCCCATGCCAAAGAACCAGTCCAGGCGCGCGATCTCCATGTAGCGGAAGTACAGCGTGTTGTTGACGTGGCCCATGGCGTCCATGTCGCCCCAGCGGATGGGAACGACCACGCTGTGCACCAGCTTCTTGTCTTCGGGAAGATCGAGTTTCATCGGTGTGCCTTGATGGATGCGAGGATGCCCAGCACGAACAGCGCGCAGGCCGCCCATTGCAGGGCGGCGGGCCACTGCCCGCTCCAGGCGAAGGTGTAGATCAGTCCGAAAACCGTTTCGCTCACGATGAGCTGGCCCGCCAGACTCGGACTCAGGCGCCGGCTGGCCATGTTCCACAACACGGCAGCCACCCAGGCCGATCCGATGCCGGTGACCGTGCACACGGTCACAAAAACCCAGAACCCGGGTCGGGCCGACATCTCGCCCCAGGCCGAACCCCACAGTGCCCAGAGCAGCAGCGCGCCCACCCCGGCGGCCACGCCCAGCCAGTTGGCCCAGTCGGTGGAATTCACTTCCGGGTGGCGGCCCAGCCAGGCGGCGTTGAGCAGGCCGAAGGCGGTCCAGCTCGCCATCGCCGCGACGGCGTACAGGATGCCGCGCCACAGGTGTGCGCCACCCGCCTCACCCGCGGCCTCACCCGTGGCCTGCATCATGAGCAGCATGCCCAGCACCGTCAGCAGCAGGCCCGGCACCAGCGCCACCCAGCGCATCGCCTGCGGTTTTCCCAGCACCATGACCCAGAGGGGAATCGTGCCGATGATGAGCACCGGCAGGGCGGCGCCGGCGTCGGCGATGGCCAGCACGAGCAGCAGGTAATAACCGGTGTAGCCCAGCACGCTCAGGCCCAGCGCGGCGCCGGCCTGCCGCAGCGTCGGCACACGCGGCACCGGCCCGCCGGCCGCGCGGTGCACGTGGCCCAGCAACAGCAGCAAGGCCGAGAACAAGCCGCAGGCCAGAAACCGGCCCACGGTGTAGTCGACCGAGGTGAAACCCTCGACGATCAGCGGGGCGACAAAGGTCATGCCCCAGAAAGCCCCGGCGCCCAGCCCCGCCAGGATGCCCGTCACCATGCCGGACGGCCAGGCCAGCGGCCGCCCCGCATCAACCGACATCAAGCGTCACACTCCAAAGCCGTCGTCGGCAGCGATCACCGCGCCGTTGATGAAATGGCTCTCGTTGGCGCACAGCATCATCAGCACCGCATCCAGATCGGCGGGCTGGCCCACACGTTTGCGCGGCAGCATGTTGATAAGCTTCTGGCCCTGTTCGGTCTGCCAGTGGTGGTGGTTGATCTCGGTGTCGATGTAGCCCGGGCAGATCGCGTTCACATTGATGCCGAAGCGCCCCCACTCCATGGCCATCGCCTTGGTCATGTGCACCACCGCGGCCTTGCTCATGCAGTACACGCCGATCTGCGGCAGCACCTTGAGCCCGGCCATCGAGGCGATGTTCACGATGCGTCCGCCCACATAGGTGCCCGGCGCCGCGCCCTTGGCCCGCGCCAGCATGCGCTTGGCCACTTCCTGTGCCACGAAAAAAGCGCCCTTGGTGTTGGTGTCGAACACGAAGTCGTAGTCTTCTTCGCTCACATCCTGCAGCCGCTGCGTGGTGCTCACACCCGAGTTGTTGATCAGGATGTCGATAGCGCCCACCTCGGTTTCGGCGTGCGCGACCGCGGCCTTGATCGAGGCCAGGTCGGTCACGTCGAGCGCAACCACATGCGCATCGCCACCATCGGCTTCGATGTGGGCACGCAGCGCCATCAATCGGTCGGTGCGGCGGCTGGCCAGCACCACGGCGGCTCCGGCATTGGCCAGTGTCTTGGCGAACTGCTCACCCAGACCGCCCGAAGCGCCGGTGATGAGGGCCACGCGGCCCGAGAGATCCAGGGTGTAAGCCATTGAGAGTTGCTCCTCGAATGAGACCATCGCGAACTCGCTCGCGCCAGACGTGACATGGATTGTGGCGCATCGCCCACTAGAATCCGTCTCCATCACGACAATGTCAGCCCCATGTTCCTGACGATGGGCTTGCGCTGTCAGACGAAACATCCACCAGAGACCGCACCCCATGAGCCCAGAAGACCTCCTCAGCACCTACGGCCCGCGCGAAGCGATGGAATACGACGTGGTGATCGTCGGTGGCGGCCCCGCCGGCCTGTCCACCGCCATCCGCCTCAAGCAGCTCGCCGCCGACAAAGGCAGCGAGATCAACGTCTGCGTGCTGGAGAAAGGCTCCGAGCCCGGCGCCCACATCCTCTCGGGCGCGGTGATGGACCCCAAGGCCATCACCGAACTGTTCCCGAACTGGAAAGAGCTCGGCGCTCCGCTGAACCAGCCCGTGACCGGCGACGACCTGCTGGTGCTGAGCGAAACCGGCGCGCAGCGCACGCCCGACTGGCTGATGCCGCGCAACTTTGACAACCACGGTTGTTACGTCATCAGCCTGGGCGCGGTGACGAAGTGGCTCGGTGAACAGGCCGAAGCCCTGGGCGTGGAGATCTTCCCTGGCTTCAGCGCTGCCGAGGTGCTCTACAACGACGACGGTTCGGTGAAGGGTGTCGCCACCGGCAACCAGGGCGTGGGCAAGGACGGCGAGCCGATGGAGAGCTTCCAGATCGGCATGGAGCTGCATGCGAAGTACACCGTGTTCGCCGAAGGCGCGCGGGGCCACCTGGGCAAACAGCTCATCGCCCAGTACAAGCTCGACGAAGGCAAGGACGCCCAAACCTTCGCCATCGGCATCAAGGAACTGTGGGAAGTGCCCGCCGACAAAGCGAAACCCGGCCTGGTGGTGCACACGGCAGGATGGCCGCTGAACGACGATGCGTTTGGCGGTGGTTTCCTCTACCACCTCGAAGGCAACAAGGTCACGCTGGGCTACGTCATCGGCCTCGATTACCAGAACCCCTGGATGAGCCCGTTCGAAGAGATGCAGCGCTGGAAGACGCACCCCAGCATCAGGGCCCACATCGAAGGCGGCAAGCGCCTGGGCTACGGTGCGCGCGCACTCAACAACGGCACACCCCAAGCCCTGCCCAAGCTGGTGTTCCCGGGTGGCGCGCTGGTCGGCTGCGACGCCGGCTTTTTGAACGCCGCGCGCATCAAGGGCAGCCATGCGGCCATCAAGAGCGGCATGTTGTGCGCCGAAGCCGCGTTCGAAGCCGTGGCCGCCGGGCGCAGCAGCGACGAGCTGAGCGCGTTCGAGTCCGGCTTCAAAGCCAGTTGGCTGCATGAGGAACTCTGGACCTACCGCAACTTCAAGAACTGGTTCAAGAAGAGTCCGCTCATGGGCAAGCTCATGACCGGGGTGGAGCACTGGTTCCTGCCCAAGGTGGGCATCAGCAACCCGCCCTGGACGCTGCACAACACCACCAAAGACCACACCAAGCTGCGCCCGGCGGCGGAGATGCCTCAGATCACGTACCCGAAACCGGACGGTGTGATCACCTTCGACCGCTTGAGCAGCGTGTTCGTCAGCAACACCAACCACGAAGAGCAGCAACCGGCGCACCTGACGCTGAAAGACGCCAGCGTGCCGGTGAGCATCAACCTGGCCAAGTACGCCGGGCCCGAGAGCCGCTACTGCCCGGCCGGGGTGTACGAGTTCGTCAACAAGGACGGCGCCGACCAGCTGGTGATCAACGCGCAGAACTGCGTGCACTGCAAGACCTGCGACATCAAGGACCCGACGCAGAACATCATCTGGGTCACGCCCGAAGGCGGCGGCGGGCCGAATTACGCGGGCATGTGATGACACCAAAACAGTGAGGCCGGCGAGGGGAAACGGCCCTTGGCGGTGCACAGCAATCAGCGGAGGGCATTTGTGCACCGGTTTCATGCAGGGAATGTATTGTTACCCTCAAGAAACTCCGGCACAGTATTTGCAAAGCGCCTGGTGTCCACAAACGCACCATGGAGTTCCCCTTGAAACCTCTGCAAACCCTGCGCTGGGTCGTCCCGGCCGCCCTCACCCTCGGTGCCTCGTCCCTCTGGGCCCAGGCCGAAGCGCCCACGCTCAACGCGGGTGACACGGCCTTTGTCTTTGCCTGCTGTCTCGCTGTGTGGCTGATGACGATCCCGGGCCTGGCGCTGTTCTACGGCGGCCTGGCGCGCACCAAGAACGTCCTGTCCATCCTCATGCAGGTCTTCACCGTCTCTTCTCTCATCACCGTGCTGTGGGCGCTGTACGGCTATTCGCTGACCTTCACCGATGGCGGCTCCGCCCAGTCCTTCATCGGCGGTCTGGACAAGCTCTTCCTGCAAGGCGTGACCCAGGACTCGCTGCAGGGCAGCATCCCCGAGCTGCTCTACTTCTTCTTCATGCTGCTGTTCGCCGCCATCACGCCCGCCATCATCGTGGGCGCCTTCGCCGAGCGCATCAAGTTCGCCGCCGTGCTGGTCTTCATGGCCATCTGGTTCACCATCAACTACGTGCCCATGGCCCACATGGGCTGGGGCGGGGGCTGGGTGTTCCAGCTCGGCGCGCAGGACTTTGCCGGCGGCAACGTGGTGCACGTGAACGTGGGCATCGCCGCCCTGGTGGGCGCCTGGCTGGTGGGCGCGCGCAAGGGCGTGGGCACCTCGGCCATGGCGCCGCACAACATGACCATGACCATGACCGGGGGCTCGCTGCTGTGGGTAGGCTGGCTGGCTTTCTGCGGTGGCTGTGTGCTGGCCGCCAACGGCTTCTCGATGCTGGTGGTGCTCAACACCATGCTGGCCGCCGCTGCGGGCACGCTGTCGTGGATGCTGGTCGAGTGGGTCCACCGCGGTCGCCCGAGCATGCTGGGCGCGGTCTCCGGTGCGATCGCCGGCCTGGTGGCCATCACGCCGGCCTGCGGCTTCGTCGGCCCCATGGGCGCCATCGCCATCGGCTTCATCGTCTCGCCGGTCTGTGTCTGGGCGGTGGAGAAGCTCAAGCCCATGATCGGGCTGGACGATTCGTTTGACGTCTTTGGCGTGCACGGCGTGGGCGGCATCGTCGGCGGCATCCTGACCACCGTCTTCGCCATGCCCGCCCTGGGTGGTCTGGGCTTTGCCGAGGGCCGTGACTTCGGCTCGCAGATGCAGGTGCAGTTGCTGGTGATCGGCTTCAGCATCGTGTATTCGGCCATCAGCAGCTTCATCGCCTTCAAGGCCGCTTCCCTGATCTGCGGCGGCCTGCGTGTGGAAGAGGACGACGAGGTCGAAGGTCTGGACATGAGCTCACACGGCGAGCCGGGCTACAAGCTGTCGTGATGATCTCCACCAACCCATTCACTCACCAAGGCACATCCACATGAAACTGATCACCGCCATCATCAAACCCTTCAAGCTCGACGAGGTGCGCCAGGCGCTGTCGGACCTGGGCACGCTGGGCATCACGGTCACCGAGGTCAAGGGCTTCGGGCGTCAGAAAGGCCACACCGAGCTGTACCGCGGCGCGGAGTACGTGGTGGACTTCCTGCCCAAGGTGAAGATCGAAGCGGCGGTGGCCGACGAGCGTGTGCCTTTCGTGATCGAGGCGATCGAGAAGGCCGCTCGCACCGGCAAGATCGGCGATGGCAAGATCTTCGTGGTCCCCATCCAGCAGGTCGTGCGCATCCGCACCGGTGAAACCGGCAACGAGGCGCTTTGATGGGTGCCCCTGGCAGCGGCGCGTGCCGCTGCCACCCGAGGACCTCTGTTCACACGTCTTTTTGTGCGGACAGGTTCAGCGGCCAAACAGGCCCAGCAAGCCGATGATGATCAGGTAGACGGCGACGATGGTGCTCAACAGGCGCGGCATCACCAGGATGAGGATGCCGGCGATGAGGGACACCAGCGGTCCGATGCTCAGGTGCAGGTTCATGGGGTTTTCCTTGTTGGAGGTTGGTTGGTGTGCAGGCGCCTCGCCGAGGTTTCGGTGCAGGCGCCGCGGGAACCGATGATTTTGCGGGACTGGCGTGGCTGTCTGTGCGCCGTCGAACAGACCCCCTGGCCGCAGCGCCATGGGTGTCCACCGTCCGGGAGGGACGGTGACGGGCGAAACGACGGTTACCGCGCCGCGTCGCTGGGCGCGCGGCTGAGTTCGTTGTTCTGTGTCACCAGCAGGTTCAGCAGACGCATGAAGTCGCTGCGCTGGCGCTCGGTCAGTGGCGCCAGGATCTGCTCCTGGGCACGCAGCATGGCGGGAATGCACGCCGTCAGGGCCTGCTCGCCCGCCGCGGTCAGCACCAGCTGGCGTGCGCGCCGGTCTTCGGGCGCGGTGCGGCGTTCCATCCAGCCACGCGCTTCGAGCCGGTCGACCACGCCACCGGTGGTCGACGTGTCCAGCGCGATGGTGCGCGCCAGCGTTCGCTGGTCGATGCCGGGCTGGTTGCCCACCACCTGCAGGGCGGCGTACTGTACGGGCGTGATGCCCAGTTCGCCCGCTTCCTGCAAAAAGATGCCGACCGAAATCTGGTGCAGACGACGGATCGCATAACCGGGCTGGAGGTCGATGTTGACGATGGACGGGTCGGGGGTTTTCATGGTGCGTCGAATCAAGGGTTTTCCCGATGCTGCTTGATCCATGTTAGCAAGACACTTATCATAAGTACACTTATTATGTGTATGCGGCCTTTTAAGGAGACATCCCATGAGCCACGAACTCGGCCGACTCGAAGACCTGCCGCAGGACTACCGCGACGACCTGAAAAACCTGAACCTGGTGCCGCTGTGGCCCAGCCTGCGTGCGGTGCTGCCGCCGAAGGTGCCGACGCGCGCCACCCAGGCCATCCACTGGCCCTACGCCACCCTCAGGCCGCTGCTGCTGAAAGCCGGCGAGCTCACGCCGATCGAGAAGGCCGAGCGCCGCGTGCTGGTGCTGGCCAACCCGGGCCACGGCCTGGAGAACATGAAAGCCAGCCCGGCCATGTACCTGGGCATGCAATTGCTGCTGCCCGGCGAGTGGGCGCCCAGCCACCGCCACACGCCCAACGCGGTGCGCATGATCGTCGAGGGCGAAGGCGCCTGCACCACCGTCGATGGCGAGAAGTGCCCTATGAGCCGCGGCGACCTGATCCTCACGCCCACCGGCCTGTGGCACGAACACGGCCACGACGGCACCGAGCCGGTGGTGTGGCTCGACGTGCTGGACCTGCCGCTGGTCTATTACATGGAGGCGAGTTACCACGTCAACGGCGAGCGCCAGACCGTCAAACAAGGCAGCGGTGACCGCGCCTGGACCCGCGCCGGCGTGGTGCCGACACAGGTTTTCGCGCGCAGCGACAAACGCTACCCGATGCTGCGCTACCCCTGGGTCGACACGCGCGCCGCGCTGGTGGCGATGGCGGCCGACCAGCCCGGACTGGACTGCGTGCAGGTGACCTACGTGAACCCCGAAACCGGCGCGGACGCACAGAACATCCTGGGCTTCTACGCGCTGATGCTCAAGCCCGGCCAGACCCTCACGCTGCCGGCGCGCTCGCCCGCGCAGGTGTTCCACCTGATCGAAGGCGGCGTGGACGTGTCCACCTGCGGCAAACGCTTCGAACTGGTTGAAGCCGACACCTGCTGCGCGCCGGGCTATGAGCCGGTGACGCTGAAGAACCGCTCGGCCGACCAACCGTCCTTTGTTTTCATTGCCGACGAATCCCCGCTGCACCGCAAGCTCGGTGTGTATGAGGTCCGTTAACTTTTTCGATCACATCCCATGACCCAGTACCTTTTCACCCCACCCGCCGTCCAGTCCCTGCCCATCCGTGGCCAGACCGAGCGTTTCCCCATCAACCGCATCTTCTGCGTCGGCCGCAACTACCACGCGCACGCGGTCGAGATGGGCAAGCCGGTCGACAAGAACGCCGAGCGGCCGTTCTACTTCACCAAGTCGCCACAGACCCTGGTGCAGAGCGGCGCGACCGTGGCCTACCCGCCCGAGACGAAGAACTACCACTTCGAAATGGAACTGGTGCTGGCCGTGGGCAAGCCCGGTTTCCGCGTCAGCGCCGACAAGGCCCACGAAGTGATCTACGGCTACGCCGCCGGGCTCGACATGACGCGCCGCGACCTGCAACTGGTCGCTCGCGACAAGGGCCGCCCCTGGGACCTGGGCAAGGACATCGAAGAAGGTTCGGTGTGCAGCGAAATCGTGCCGATGGAGGGCCGGATCGTCGACAAAGGCACCATCGCGCTGGAAGTCAACGGCGCCACCAGGCAGTCGTCCGATGTGGACAAGCTGATCTGGGCCATCCGCGAAATCATCGCCGACCTGTCCCAGTTCTACCACCTGCAACCCGGCGACCTCATCTACACCGGCACGCCCGAAGGCGTGGGCGCCGTGGTGGCGGGTGACCGGATCACCGGGCGCGTCGAAGGTGTGGCCGAGGTCGCGTTGACCGTGGGACCGGCCGAATGACGCTTCACAACTTCCGCCGCGCGGTGCCTGCGCAACAACCCGATGCCGCCTGAGCGCGGCCGCACGAGGCGGGCGGTCAGGCCTTGGCGCCGCCCGAATGAAGCAGGCGGCGAACCATCTCCCGGTCCTCCTTGACGATGTGGTCGGCCAGCCAGGTGCACAGGTAGTGGTGCAGCGCGCGCCCATCGCCGTCTTCCCGGCCGTCCCGTTCCGCCATCGCCTGGATGCGATCGGCAAAAGCCTGGTGACGGCGCGCGTGCTGGTCCAGTGCGGCCTGGGGCATGCCGTGGTCGCGCGCCCACGACTCCTCGTAGGCGAAGTGGTAGCGCGCATAGGCCTGGAGCGACTCCACGCTGTTCGCGCTGCTGACCGGATCGTCGCGCAAGATGGCCTGGCGCAGCAGGTTGATGATGTCGACCAGGTTGCGGTGCTGCCGGTCGATCAGGTCCACCCCGCAGGTGAATCCCTCGCTCCATTCGAATTCGGGCAATGCCAGGGTGGGCATGGGGGCGGACCTGTCGTTCAGGGCCGGGCCGTGCGGCGGTCGGCCATTTCGGCCCCCATGCGCTGCAGCTCGGGGGCATCGATCAGGGCTGACGCGGCCGGGTAGACGGTGTCTTCCTCGGCCCGGATGTGATCGGCGTACAGGTCCGCAAAACGCGCCAGCGTGGCGCGGTCGGCCTCGCCCAGGCCGGACCAGGTCGGTGCCGACCCCTCGGACACCCGCTGGAGCACCTCACGGGCGCTGACCCAGTTCGCGGTCATGTCCCGGTGGTCCTGCTGCAGCCGGCGCACCACCGCCTTCGCATGCTCATCGGTTCCGGCCAGCAGGCGGGGAAAGACGTGGCGCTCCTCGTCTTCGTGGTGGTCCGGCGCGGCCAGGTCGAAGTAGCGCATGACGTCGCGCGCCGCCTGGGCGGCCTGTTCGTCGAGGCCTTTTTCGTCGAGGTGCTGGCACAGCCGGTGAAGCAGGCGCAGCATGCGCTCCACCCGTTCGTGGCAGGCGGTGAGCATCTCGAAAGGCTGTTCGAAGCTTGCCGCTGGCGGCTGTGCGCCCGGCTGGCCGATCTGGTGCAGGCGGATGCCGGCCATGGCGATCAGCCGAGGCGCACCGCGCGACCCTGCGGATCGAACGGGATGTAGGCCTGGATCTGGCCCTGGCGGATCGCTTCCACCATGTTTTTCAGCGGTTCGTCGGCGTCGGCGCTCGTGGGCGCCTTGCCCGGTGCGCCCGACATCGCGGCGGCGAACACCATGCCCCAGGCCTGGCCGAAGCTGGTCGCTTCCTGCTTCAGCTGGTCAAACGAAGCCAGCTCGTCGGGGCTTTTGTCGACACACATCTGCGGCACCAGCGCACCGCCCTGGCCCTGCTCGAAAGCCGCGCGCTGGGCAGGGGTGGCGTCGTCCGGCAGCTCGACGCCGGCGAACACGAACAGCAGGCGCTGGGGCTGGGGCTGGGCGCGCGCGGCGGCCAGCAGATCGTCAAAGGTGCTGATGTCCATGAAAAGTCCTGTTGGGAAATGGGGTTCAGGGCGTGGTGCCCGAACCCAGGGTGCTCACATAGTCGGCCACGGCCGGCCGCGCACGCGCCGGCTTGCGCGAGAGCACGGTGCCGACGCTCACGAAACACAGCGCCTGTTCGGCCGCAGCGAGGCCGAAGCAGGCCCGCAGCGTGTCCGACTTCAGTGCCTTGCCGCTGGTGAGCGCCGAGCCGAAGCCGAGCGCGGTGGCCATGAGCAGCATGTTCTGCACCGCGCAGCCGGCCGAGAGGATGCGTTCGTTCAGGTCCACCTCGGGGTCGCCGCGCGCGCCGTCCACCACTGCCAGCATCAGCAGCGGCGCCCGGAACGCTTTCTCGCGCGCCTGCGCCAGCTGCTCGGGCGTGGCTTGCGGATCGCGCTCGCTCAGCGCGCGGGCAAACACCTCGGCGAGCGTGGCACGTTGACCGGCTGGCACGAGGATGAAGCGCCAGGGCAGCAACTGCAGGTGATCGGGCGCGGCGGCGGCCGCGGCCAGGATGGCCTGGGTCTGCGCAGCGTCCGGGCCGGGCTCCATCAGGCGCTTGGGCAGCACGGTCTGGCGCGCCTGGATCAGCTCGCCGACGACAAAGGCCCAGTCGGGAGATGTGTCCGCGGCGGCGGTCATGGCAGGGTGTGAAGGCATGGGAACAGCACCATTCAGCCGGGCCGGCCATCGACCCGCAGGCGGCCATACCAGCCGATCAGGCGCAGGCCCCAGACACCCATCACAGCGGCCCAGAGCAGCGCGGCGGCCGTGAGCACCCACAGGGGCGCTCCGTCCAGCGCACCCGCCACGCGCAGCAGCACGGCCAGCTGGAGCAGGCAGAACACACCCCAGACCAGCGCATCGGCCACCAGGGTGCGCCCGCTGTGGCCACACGACACGCGCGTGACCATGGCCACCAGCAGCGAGCCCAGGCAGCCCATTGTGAGCGCGTGCAGCGCCCCCAGGCCCAGGGCGGGCACACCGGCGCGCAGGCCCAGCAGCTGCGACAGCCCGGCCAGCACAAAGGCCAGGCCGAGCCACAGGAAACCCAGGTGCAACATCGCCAGCAGCCGCACCTTGAGGCTCTGCACCAGGCCCCAGGCCACGCCCAGCCAGAGGATCACCCCGCCGGCCAGCAGCTCGATCAGGCCCTGCAGCAGCATCCAGCCCGGCGCACCGGCCCAGCCGCTCGCGGCAACCCAGACGGCCAGCACTTCGAAGGCCGCGGCGCCCAGCAGGGCCCACAGCACCCAGAACGGCCGCCAGGCTTTCACCATGGGCACGGCGCTGGAGGTGAAAAAAGGAATCATGCGGTGCGCCACCACCAGGTAGGTCACCACCACGAAGCCCCAGAGGCCGCTCAGCACCAGGCTGCGGGCGATGTCGAACGCCCCGGCCAGCAGCGCCAGCGCCAGGCCCGCGACACACAGCGTGCCCACGGTGCCGGCCAGCGCCACCACCGTGGCGTGCAGGCGGTCGTCCAGCGCACTGCGCCGAACCAGGCCCCAGAAGCGCAGGTATTGCGCCGCCAGCCCGGCCGCGGCCAGCACCGCGCCCGCCAGCGCGATCCAGAGAAAGGTGTGGGCCCCGGCGAGCCAGAGCAGCCAGCCACCGGCCTGGAGCAGCAAGGTGGAGACCAGCGCCCGGCTTCCTGGACCTTCCACACCCAGCCACTTGGGACCGGCGGTGAACAGGAAACCGGCGAAAAAGAGCGGCATGAAACCAAAGCTCATGACCGCGGCGTGGGTGATCGTCGGCGGTACCGCGTAGCCCAGTCCGATGGCACCCGTGGAGCGGTCCACCTGCACCAGCGCCCACCACAGGCCCGAGGCCAGCAGCAGCACCATCGCGAGAAAGAACGCCAGCCGGTGCGGCGCCAGCAGCAGTTGCCCGGGCCGCCAGGGGTTCGGCCCCGGCGGCTGTGCGCGCCCCGCGCGGCCTGGCCCGACCGGGCGCACAGGCACAACGGGGCGCGCGGTGGTGCTCACTGGACCACCCTCCGTGCTGCGCACTGCGGGGCTGAGCGCCTTCGGAACGGCCGGACGGCGCTCATCCGCAGGTGCCGAGGTGGCCGCAGGAGGTGCAGTAATCGCAGCCGTCCTTGCGGATCATGGCGTGCGCACCGCACTCCGGGCACTTCTTGCCGGCCATCACGCCCGAGGGCATGCCGGTGAGCTCGGGCATGGCCGGCGCCGGGGCGGCCGACACCACGCTCAACTGGGCGCGGCGCGCGATGATGTTCTGCAGCGCGAAGGCGATGGCGGCGACTTCCGAGTCGTGCCACATCGGCACGTGCGTGCCATCGGCCTTCTGGTACGTGCCCAGGCGCACGGGGCCGCGGTCCCAGGCGACCTTGCGCATGTCGGACAACGCACGCCCCAGGAAACCGCCGCGCGCGGCCAGCGAGAGCATGCGCATGGTGGAGGTGATCCACTGCTGCGATTCACCGCTCTGGCCCACGGGCATGAAGAACTCGATCGCGCGTTCCACCGTGCCCACGCCGTCGGCCGCGGGCACCGGCAGGAACGAGACCACGATGTACAGCGTCTTGTGGCCTTCCTGCGTCCAGTACTCGATCTTGTCGGCCACGGCCGACAGCGCGCCCTTGGGGCGGCTCTCGATCACGGTGCGCATCGGGTCCACCGGCGCTGCGGGCGCCGGGGCCGCATCGGCCTTGGCGTCGGTCGCGGCGCTGCCGGTGTCGAGCACCGAGCCGAGGATGCTGTTGGGCCGGTAGGTCGCCATGCCCTTGAGGTTGGCGCGCCAGGCCTTCTGGTACAGGCTCTTGAAGTCTTCAAACGGGTAGTCGGCCGCGACGTTGACCGTCTTGGAAATGGCGGTGTCCACGAAGGGCTGCACCGCTTCCATCATGGCGATGTGTTCGCCCGCGCTCATGGCCAGCGCGTTGACGAAGTAGTCGGGCAGCTGGTCGACGTCACCGCCGAGTTCGCGGTACAGGCGCCAGGCGTGGTCTTCCACCGCGTACTCGCTGGTGGTGCCGTCGGACTCGCGCTTCTTGCGGCGGTACATCCAGGAGAACGGCGGCTCGATGCCGTTGGACGCGTTGTCGGCAAAGGCCAGGCTGACCGTGCCGGTAGGCGCGATGGACAGCAGGTGGCTGTTGCGCAGGCCGTGTTTGCGGATGGCCTTCTTGATCGCCTCGGGCAGGCGGCTGGCGAAGGTGCCAGGGGCCAGGTAACCCTCGGCGTCGAACTTGGGGAACACCCCCTTTTCCTTGCCCAGCTCGACCGAAGCGAGGTAGGCGGCGTTGCGCATGCGCTCGGCGATCTGGGCCGCCATGGCGCGGCCTTCTTCGCGGTCGTAGCGAACACAGAGCATGGCCAGGGCATTGCCCATGCCGGTGAAGCCGACGCCGATGCGGCGCTTGGCGGCGCTTTCAGCGCGCTGCTGCTCCAGCGGCCAGAAGGTCACGTCGAGCACGTTGTCCAGCGCACGCACCTGCATCGCCACGGCCTGCTCGAACGATTCGAAATCGAACACCGGCACACCGCCAAAGCCAAACGGGTTCTTGACGAAACGCGTGAGGATGATGGGACCGAGGTCGCAGCAGCCGTAGGGCGGCAAGGGCTGCTCGCCGCAAGGATTTGTCGCCGCAATCGTTTCGCAGTAGTGCAGGTTGTTGTCGGTGCCGATCTTGTCGAGGAACAGGATGCCGGGTTCGGCGAAGTCGTAGGCCGACTTCATGATGGTGTCCCAGAGCTCGGTGGCGGCCAGGGTCTGGTAGACCCACAGGCCATCACCGCGCTGGTAGGCGCCCTTGTCAAGCAGCGTCTTGCCGGGCCGGGCCTTGTGCACCAGCTCCCAGGGCTGGTCGTTGCCCACGGCTTCCATGAAGGCGTCGCTCACGCCGACCGAGACGTTGAAGTTGTTCCAGCGACCCGGCGTGCGCTTGGCGGTGATGAACTCCATCACGTCCGGGTGGTCGATCCGCAGCACGCCCATCTGCGCGCCGCGGCGCGCGCCCGCGCTCTCCACGGTGGAGCAGCTCTGATCGAACACGTTGATGTAGCTGCAGGGGCCGGACGCCATCGAATGCGTGCCCTTGACCTCGGCGCCCTTGGGGCGGATGCGGGAAAAGTCGTAGCCCACGCCGCCACCGCGGCGCATGGTCTCGGCCGCTTCGCGCAGCGCTTCGTAGATGCCCGGGTAACCCTCGGCGTCCACGCCCTGGATGGCGTCGCCGACCGGCTGCACGAAGCAGTTGATCAGCGTGGCCTGGATGTCGGTGCCGGCGGCGCTCATGATGCGGCCCGCGCCGATGGCGCCAGCGTGCAGGTTGTCCAGGAAGCGCTGCTCCCATTCGGCCCGCTCGGCCTCTTTTTCCACCGAAGCCAGCGCCCGCGCCACGCGACGGTACAGGTCTTCGAGGCCGGTCTCGCCGGGTTTGAGGTATTTTTCGGCCAGCACGTCCTGGCTGATGGGTTGGGTGGCGGTCAGGTCCTGGGGACGCATGGTGTTGTCGCGTTTCATCTCGTTGTTTGATGGAGAAAGGGGAGTGGACGGCCAGGCTGCGGGGTGGTGGCAGGGTGGCTCAGGTCGGGCATGCCGTCGTGTGGGCGGTGAACGACCGGACGGGTGAAAACCACCCTGCATTTTGCCCTGAGCCGCGCCGGTTCAACGACCACGCATCCGATGCCCGTCCCTTTTCCCGGCGAAATCGGCGGTGGCACCCGGGTGCCCCGGCCCGCCCGCGCCCGACAACCGCCTCATGAACAGGCAATCCGCCTCCCATATGCCTCAATTCATCCATCAGAAAGAATTTGCCCGTCGTGTTCGACATAAGGCGGGTAGGGCCCCGTGCCGCTGTGGGAGGCTAACGAGGCCGGCACAAAGGCCCCTTGTTCTGCGTCAAACACGTGGACTTCCCCCTCCTCGATCACGTAATGCCAGCCGTGCAGCGACAGCTGGCCCGCCTCCGCGGCGCGGCGCACCATGGGGTAATCCATCAGCCGCTCCAGCTGCAGCACCACCGCACGCTGCTCGGTGCGGCGCAGGGCTTCGGGGCTGGGCTGGACCGGCAGCAGGGCTTCGTCGGCCAGCTTGAGCCAGGCCTTGAGCGCCACCGCTTCGTCGGGCGCACCTTCGTAGGCGGTGCGGATGGCGCCGCAGTGGCTGTGGCCACAGACGATGATGCGTTCCACCTTCAGGCTCAGCACCGCGAACTCGATCGCGGCCATGGTGCCGTGAAGTCCGTGCGACTGGTCATAGGGCGGCACGAAGGCGCCCACGTTGCGCACCAGGAACAGCTCGCCCGGCGCCGCGCCGGTCAGCAGGTAAGGCACCAGGCGCGAATCGGAACAGCCGATGAACAGCGTCTTCGGATGCTGCCCCTGCGCCACCAGGTCCTGAAACCGCTGCTGGTGCAGCGGGAAATAGTCCGAATGGAAATTCCGCAGACGCAGCAGCAGGTCGTCAGGCATGGTGGGCCATCACTGCACCAGGGGAGAGTCAGCACCTTCGAGTTCGACGCCCTCCACCTGGGCCTGTCCCACCAGCAGCTGCATGTACTGGCGCAGCGCGGTGCTGCGCGACTGCAGCGCGAGCCGGCTGGCGATCTGGTCGCGGACCTGCTCGAACTCGGGCAACTGGCCTTTCTTGCGGCCCAGCACCTCGATGATGTGCAGGCCAAAGCGCGTGTGCACCAGGCGCGGGTGCACGCCCATGCCCCAGCGCGAATCGGTCTGGAAAAACAGCTCGTTCGCCAGCTCGGGGGCGCAGGCTTCCGGCGTCACCCAGCCCAGGTCGCCGCCCTGGGCGCCCGAAGGACAGTTGGACAGCTCGGCCGCCAGTTGCGCGAAGCGCCCCGCGGGCACGTCCTTGCGCGACAGTTCCAGCAACGCGGTCTCGGCACGCTGCGAGAGCGCGTGCACGTTCACGCCCGGCGTCACCGCAAACAGGATGTGCCGCACATGCAGCGCCTGCCCGACGATCAGCCGGTTTTTCTGCGCCTCGTAGTGACGGCGGCATTCCTCTTCGGTGGGGTCGGGCGAGGTCACGGCCTGGTCGAGCATGGTCTCGATGACCAGGCGCTGCGCCTCGTCCGGCTGTTGCGCGACCAGTCCCCGGTAACGCGGCAGCAGGCCTTGTTTCACCGCTTCCTGCATCAGCAGCTCGGTGTAGGCGCGCTCGCGCAGGGTCTGGGCATCGAGCACTTCGTCGGGTTCGTGCAGGGCGATGCCGTTGATGCTGGCCACCTGCGGTTGGGCCAGATCGGCGCAGGCGCAGCTGCTGCTGCCGCAACCCACGGTGGAGGGAGTGTTCATGGCGGTGTCCTGGTTCAGGGTGGAGGCGCTCACGGCTGGCGTGGTGTGTTGGGTGTCAGGCCCAGCTTGCGGCTGCGCACCACCTGGTAGGGGCGGAACACATAGGCCAGCGTGCCGAAGCCGCTCCACACATGCACCAGGCGCGAGAAGGGGAAGAGCAGGAAGATCGTCATGCCCAGCACCAGGTGCACCTTGTAAGGCCAGTCCAGCGCCACCAGGCCCGCCGCGTCGGGGCGGAAGGTGACGATGCGCTGCGCCCAGTCGGACAGCACCAGCATGACCGAGCCGTCGCTGTGCCCGTAGGAGAACGGCAGCGTGATCAGGCCCAGCACCAGCTGCACCCAGAGGATGACCAGGATGAACAGGTCGGTGCGGTGGCTGGTGAGGCGGATGCGGTCGTCAAAGATGCGGCGGTGCAGCAGCATGGTCAGGCCGATGAAGCAGATCACACCGGCGATGCCGCCGGCCACCACGGCCACCATCTGCTTGTCGCCCGGGCTGATGAAGGGCTCGTAGATGAAGTGGGGCGTGAGCAAGCCCACGGTGTGACCACCGAACAAAAACAGGATGCCGATGTGAAACAGGTTGCTACCCCAGCGCAGCTGGCGCTTGCGCAGCAGCTGCGACGAGTCGCTTTTCCATGTGTACTGGTCGCGGTCAAAACGCGCCAGGCTGCCCATGAGGAACACCGACAGGCAGACGTAGGGGTAAACGTTGAAGAGGAAGTTGTGCAGCGTGTTCATGCCTGCGCTCCTTGGGAAGGTTGGGGTGACTTTCTGACGATCTGGATGGGCTGGGGCTGGCCGGGTTTGGCCTGTCCTTCGGTGGAGCAACCACCAAACACCTCGGGCTCGGCCCAGCTCTCGTCCATTTCCGGCTCGGGCGCCACGGCCACCGCTTCGGCCTTCTCGCCCGCCAGCTCCAGCACCGCCGCCAGCACGCTGGCGTAGGGGCTCTGGCGACCGGCCAGCGCGCTGAAGATCACGCGCACGATGTGGGCGATCTCGCCCATGAACTCACGCGCCTGCGGCGGCGGCTGGGTGGAGGCAAATTCCAGCACCACCGGCAGGTAGTCGGGCAGCTCGTTCGGGCCCAGAAACAGGCCCGCTTTTTCGTAGGTCTGGATCAGGTCGATCATGGCCGGTCCGCGGTCGCGCGAATCGCCGTGCACGTGTTCGAACAGGTGCAGCGCGGTGCGGCGGCCGCGGTCGAACAGCTCGACGTACTCGGACTCGACGTCCAGCGCCGGCTGGGTGCCCAGGTGCCTGAGCAGCGCGTCGAGTTCGGCCAGCCGCGCGGCCGGCAAGGCCGCCTCGGTGCGCAGCGCCTGCTGCATCTCGGCGGTGTGGGCGCGGAACGCCGCGTCGGGGTAGCGCAGCAGGTGCGCCAGCACGCGCAGCGTGAGGCGGGCCTGCGGAGGGGAGGAAGAAAACAGGCTCATCTCATGCTCCCAGCTTGATCGGGATGGTGCGCTTCTTTTCAGAACCGAACAGGCTGGTCTCGGTCTGGCCTTCGGAGCAACCGTTGCCGAAACTGAAGCCACAACCGCCCTTCACGTTGAAGGTGTTTTCGGCGTACTCGCGGTGCGTGGTCGGAATCACGAAACGGTCTTCGTAGTTCGCGATCGCCATGTAGCGGTACATCTCTTCCACCTCGCGGGCGGTCAGGCCCACCTGGTCGAGCACCTCCTGGTTGACCAGGCCGTCCACGTGTTTGGTGCGCTGGTAGGAGCGCATGGCCAGCATGCGTTCGAGCGCGCGCACCACCGGGCCGGTGTCGCCGGCGGTCAGCAGGTTGGCCAGGTACTTGACCGGGATGCGCAGCT
Organism: Hydrogenophaga sp.; assembly: GCA_030653975.1. Taxonomy (GTDB): domain Bacteria; phylum Pseudomonadota; class Gammaproteobacteria; order Burkholderiales; family Burkholderiaceae_C; genus Hydrogenophaga. Next base: position 197,842 of record JAURYH010000028.1, read on the forward strand.
GCGACACGTCCGGGATTTCGCCGTTCTGGCTCAGCATGCCGGCGTTGGCCGAGGCGGTGATGGGCGAAAGCGGTGGCACGTACCAGACCATGGGCAGGGTGCGGTATTCGGGGTGCAGCGGCAGGGCCACTTTCCACTCCACCGCCATCTTGTAGACCGGGCTCTGGCGGGCCGCGGCCATCCAGGCGTCGGGGATGCCGTCGATGCGCGCCTGCTCGATCACCTTCGGGTCGTTCGGGTCAAGGAAGAGGTCGAGCTGGGCCTGGTAGAGATCGATCTCGTTGGGCGTGCTCGCGGCTTCGGCGATGCGGTCGGCGTCGTACAGCAGCACGCCGAGGTAACGGATGCGCCCGACGCAGGTCTCAGCGCACACCGTGGGCTGACCGGCCTCGATGCGCGGGTAGCAGAAGATGCACTTCTCGGCCTTGCCGCTTTTCCAGTTGTAGTAGATCTTCTTGTAGGGGCAGCCGCTCACGCACATGCGCCAGCCGCGGCACTTGTCCTGGTCGATCAGCACGATGCCGTCTTCCTCGCGCTTGTAGATCGATCCCGAGGGGCACGAGGCCACGCAGGCCGGGTTCAGGCAGTGCTCGCACAGGCGCGGCAGGTACATCATGAAGGTGTTCTCGAACTGGCCCATCATGTCTTTCTGGGCCTGCTCGAAACCGTCCAGGTTGGCGTCCTT
>JAURYH010000051.1 GCA_030653975.1 Hydrogenophaga sp.
GTTCAGCCCGACCCCGCTCGACGCGAGCAGCGCAAGGCACCGCGCAGCGGCCCGGACTTCGGCTCGCCTTTTCTTTGCTTACTTTCTTTTGGCGAAGCAAAAGAAAGTGAGTCGCCAGCCGGGGCGAGACCCGGCCAAACCCAGCCACCGGAGACAACAAGTCAGCGACCAAGGTAAACCTCAATCACCCGTTCATCCGCCTGCACCTCATCCAAAGTCCCCTCAGCCAAAACCGAGCCGTCGCACAGAACAGTGACCTTCTCCGAAATGGTCCGGATGAAGCTCATGTCGTGCTCCACCACCATCAAAGAGTGTTTGCCCTTGAGCGTCAGGAACAGCTGCGCCGTCCGCTCGGTCTCTTCATCCGTCATGCCAGCGACGGGCTCGTCGAGCAACAGCAGCTTCGGGTCCTGCATCAGCAGCATGCCAATCTCCAGCCACTGCTTCTGCCCATGGCTCAGGTTGCCGGCCATTCGCGCCGCGCTGTCGGCCAGGTGGATGGTGGTCAGCACCTCGCCGAGGCGGTCTTTCTCTTCGCCCGTGGGGCGGAAAACCATGCTGTGGCGCACGCGCTTGTCGGTCGCCAGCGCGAGCTCCAGGTTTTCGTACACGCTGAGCTGCTCGAACACCGTGGGCTTCTGGAACTTGCGACCGATGCCCAGGGCGGCAATCTCGGGCTCGCGGTAGCGCAGCAGGTCGATCGTGCTGCCGAAGTACACATGGCCGCTGTCGGGCCGGGTCTTGCCGGTGATGATGTCCATCATCGTGGTCTTGCCCGCGCCGTTGGGGCCGATGATGCAGCGCAGCTCGCCGGGCGCGATGTCCAGGCTCAGGCCGTTGATGGCCTTGAAGCCGTCGAAGCTGACGTTCACGTCTTCCAGGTAGAGAATGCGGCCGTGCGTGGTATCCACCTCGCCAGGCGTGTGGATGCGGCCGTAACTCGCGGCGCGGCCACCCGATTCGGTCCGGCCCAGACTCCCCGCCGCCTGCAGTTTTTCAAAGCGCTGCGCGCCTTCTTCCATCAGGTCCGGCGTCATGCTTTCGCTCCACGGATTTTCTTCACCAGACCCACCACCCCCTGTGGCATCCACAGGGTGACCGCGATGAACAGCGCGCCCAGGAAATACAGCCAGTATTCGGGGAAGCTCACGGTGAGCCAGCTCTTGGCGCCGTTGACGATGAAGGCGCCGATGATGGGGCCGACCAGCGTGGCGCGCCCACCCACCGCGGCCCAGACCGCGATCTCGATGCTGGCGGCGGTGCTCATTTCGCCCGGGTTGATGATGCCGACCTGCGGCACGTAGAGCGCGCCGGCGATGCCGCACATCACAGCCGAAATCGTCCAGATCGTGAGCTTGTAGGGCAGCGGGTTGTAGCCGCAGAACATGACCCGGCTCTCGGCGTCGCGCACAGCCTGCAGCACGCGGCCAAACTTGCTGCCCACCAGCCAGCGCGCCCAGAGGAAGAAACCCAGCAGCACCAGGCCGGTGATGACGAACAGTGTCATGCGCATGCCCTGTGTGGCGATGGGCATGCCCAGGATGCGCTTGAAATCGGTGAAGCCGTTGTTGCCGCCGAGACCGGTTTCGTTGCGGAAGAACAGCAGCAGCGCGGCGAAGGTGAGCGCCTGCGTGATGATGGAGAAATACACGCCCTTGATGCGCGAGCGGAAGGCGAAGTAGCCAAACACAAAGGCCACGATGCCCGGCACCAGCACGATCAGCAGCAGCGTCGCAATGAAGCTGTCGCTCAAGGCCCAGTGCCACGGCAGTTCCTTCCAGTCCAGGAAGACCATGAAGTCGGGCAGCTCGCTCTTGTAGTTGCCGTCGGTGCCGATCTGGCGCATCAGGTACATGCCCATCACGTAGCCGCCCAGTGCGAAGAACAGGCCGTGGCCCAGGCTCAGGATGCCGGTGTAGCCCCAGATCAGGTCCATCGCCAGCGCGCAGATGGCGTAACACATGATCTTGCCCAGCAGGCCCACCATGTAGTCGGAGAGGTGGAAGGCGCTGCCAGCCGGCACGAACAGGTTGAGCAGCGGCGCCACGGCGCAGACCACCAGCAGGGCCACGATGAAGGCGCTCCAGCCGGTGCGGGTGAGCAGCGGGCCGGCTTGTGGCAGCGTCACGGATGCGGGAACGGGGGGTGTGGACATGTTGGTCATGCTTCGGCGCTTCTTCCTTTCATCGCGAAGATGCCCTGCGGCCGCTTCTGGATGAAGACGATGATGAAGACCAGCACCGCGATCTTGGCCAGCACGGCGCCGGCCCAGCCTTCGATGAACTTGTTGAGCAGTCCCAGGCCGAGCGCGGCGTACACCGTGCCGGCGAGCTGGCCCACGCCGCCCAACACCACCACCATGAACGAGTCCACGATGTAGTTCTGACCCAGGTCGGGCCCCACGTTGCCAATCTGGCTCAGCGCGCAGCCCGCCAGGCCGGCGATGCCCGAACCCAGCGCGAACGCATAGGTGTCGATGCGCGCGGTGTTCACACCCATGCAGGAGGCAATCGGCCGGTTCTGCGTCACGCCGCGCACAAACAGGCCGAGCCGCGTGCGGGTGATCAGCAGCGTCACGCCGATCAGCACGGCGGCCGCAAAAGCGATGATGACGATGCGGTTCCAGGGCAGGTTCAGGTTGCCCAGCAGCGTCACGCCGCCGCTCATCCAGCTCGGGTTTTCCACGCCCACGTTCTGCGCGCCGAACAGGCTGCGCACGCCCTGCATCAGCACCAGCGAAATGCCCCAGGTGGCGAGCAGCGTTTCCAGCGGGCGGCCGTAGAGGAAGCGGATCACCGTGCGCTCCATCGCCGCGCCGACCAGGGCCGAGGCCATGAAGGCCACCGGCAGCGCGGCCAGCAGGTACCAGTCGAACGCACCCGGCAGGTGGTTGCGGAACAGCGCCTGCACCCCCCAGGTGGCGTAGGCGCCGATCATGATCAGCTCGCCATGCGCCATGTTGATCACGCCCATGAGGCCGTAGGTGATGGCCAGGCCGAGCGCGGCCAGCAGCAGGATGCTGCCCAGGCTGATGCCGGTGAAGGCTTGCGCCAGCGCACTGCCGATGGCGAGCGTGCGGTCCAGCGCCGCGAGCGAGGCCTGCAGGGCGCCCTTCACGGCCGGGCTGGTTTCGACTTCCAGGCGTTGCAGCAACAGCGGGCGCACCACAGGCTGCCGCGTTTCGCCCAGCTTCTGCGCGGCGGCCAGGCGCTGCGCTTCGTCCTCGCTGGCCAGCAGCACAGCCGCCTGCGCCAGCTCCAGCGTCTGTCGGGCCTTGGGGTCGAGATCGGTGGCCAGTGCACGCTCGATCAGCGGCAACTGCGCCACATCGGGCTCGTCAAAGCTGCCGCGCTGCAGGGTCAGCGCTGCGGCGCGCTGGCGCTCGGGGTCGCCGTCCACGAGCTGCATGCCGGCGAGCGCGGTTTCCAGCGCGCCGCGCATGCGGTTGTTGATGGTCACGTCTTCGGCTTCGTCGGTGAGCGCCACGGCTTCACCGGTCACGGCATCGACCGCCGCCGTATCGGAAATGTCAGCGCGCACGATCAGCACCTGCGTGCCCTGCACGCGCACGGCCTCGTCGGCCATGGCCTGGATGAGGGTGGCGGCGGCTTTGTCGTCGGTGGCCAGGGCGAGCCGGTTCAGGGTGGCGATGCGCTCGTCGCTCTCGCCGCTGGCGAGCAACTGGGCATCGGCCGGGGTGAGCGCATGGGCCAGGCCGCTGGCCGCCAGGCAGCCTGTCGCCAGCAGGCGCAGGGCGCCGTGCAGCAAGCGGCCAGAAAAATGGGGGCAAGGACGCATGGGTCCGTCTTTCTCGGTTGGCTGCACAAGGGGCAGAAAGACATCGGGGAAAACAACGAAAGACCAAGGACCGGACTGGGCAGGCCCCGCCACACGGCGGCGCCCGCGCACCCCGGCCCTTCCAGGGCCGGAGCCCCGGCTTACTTCATCATGGGCACGTTCTTCTTGCCCTTGTTTTCAGCGATGTAGTCGCTCCACGGATCGGCGACCACCGGGCCCGGCGTCTTCCAGACCACGTTGAACTGGCCGTCGGCCTTGACTTCACCGATGAACACCGGCTTGTGCAGGTGGTGGTTTTCCTTGTCCATCGTGCTGGTGAAGCCACCCGGGGCCTTGAAGGTCTGGCCGGCCATGGCGGCGATGACCTTGTCGGTGTCGGTGCTCTTGGCCTTCTCGACCGCCTGCGCCCACATGTGAATGCCGATGTAGGTGGCTTCCATCGGGTCGTTGGTCAGCGGCTTGTCCTTGTGGCCGGGGATGTTCTTGGCCTTGGCGTAGTCGCTCCATTGCTTGATGAACGCCGTGTTGGTCGGGTTCTTCACGCTCATGAAGTAGTTCCAGGCGGCCAGGTGGCCCACCAGCGGCTTGGTGTCCACACCACGCAGCTCTTCTTCACCCACCGAGAAGGCGACCACAGGCACGTCCTTGGCGGACAGGCCGGCGTTGCCCAGTTCCTTGTAGAACGGCACGTTGGAGTCGCCGTTGATGGTGGAGACCACGGCCGTCTTCTTGCCGGCGGCGGCGAACTTCTTGATGTTGGCGATGATGGTCTGGTAGTCGGAGTGACCGAAGGGGGTGTACTCCTCCATGATGTCGGCATCGGCCACGCCCTTGGCCTTCAGGAAGGCGCGCAGGATCTTGTTGGTCGTGCGGGGGTAGACGTAGTCGGTGCCCAGCAGCACCCAGCGCTTGGCCGAGCCGCCGTCCTTGCTCATCAGGTATTCCACCGCGGGAATGGCCTGCTGGTTGGGCGCGGCACCGGTGTAGAACACGTTCTTGGACAGCTCTTCGCCTTCGTACTGCACCGGGTAGAACAACAGGTTGTTCTTCTCTTCGAACACCGGCAGCACCGACTTGCGCGAGACCGAGGTCCAGCAGCCGAACACGGCGGCCACCTTGTCCTGGTCGATCAGCTGCTTGGCCTTTTCGGCGAACAGCGGCCAGTTGGAGGCCGGGTCGACCACCACGGGCTCGAGCTTCTTGCCCAGCACGCCACCCTTGGCGTTGATCTCGTCGATGGCCATCAGGGCCACGTCTTTCAGCACGGTTTCGGAAATGGCCATCGTGCCCGACAGGCTGTGCAGCACACCGACCTTGATCGTGTCCGCAGCGTGGGCCGAGAGGCCGAAAGCGCCCAGGGCGGTGGCGACCGTCAGGGCTTTGAGGGTGAATCGACGTTGCATCATGAAGGCTTCTCCAGGTTCGAAAACTTCCGTTGAGGGGGTGACTCTTGCCGCGTTGGCCACCCGATTCCGGGCGTTTCACAGCGGACAGACGGATGCTAGGGAGAACCCTCGTCGGCGTATGTACGCCGGGTGGCGTATGCGGGGCCTGGGACATGGGTACAGTCAGATTGGCTTGAATTTATCCTTGCAATTAAGGAATTTAGTTCCATAATTGCAAGGATGTTTAAACGCTCCATTGCCCAGGAACTGGCGATCGAACTCGCCCACAACCCCGCTGTGGCCCTGCTCGGCCCACGCCAGGTCGGCAAAACCACGCTGGCCTTGGCCGTGGCGCAAGACCGGCCCTCGGTGTACCTGGACCTGGAGTCCGAGCGCGACCGCGCCAAGCTGGACAACGCCGAGCTGTACCTCTCGGACCACCTGGACAAACTCGTCATCCTCGACGAAGTCCACCGCGTGCCTGCCCTGTTCCCGCTGCTGCGTGGCCTGATCGACCAGGCCCGGCGCAGCGGCAAGACCGCTGGCCAATACCTGTTGCTGGGTTCAGCGTCGTGGGACTTGCTGCAGCAGTCGGGCGAGACCCTGGCCGGGCGCATCAGCTACCTCGACATGACCGGCCTGACCGTGGCCGAGACCGGCGCCGACCTGCAAGACAGTCTGTGGCTGCGCGGCGGCTTCCCCGACAGCCTGCAAAGCCCAAACGACGCGCGCAGCCTGCGCTGGCGCGAAAACTTCATCCGCACCTACCTGGAACGCGACATCCCGCAGTTTGGCCCCCGCATCGCGGCCGAAACGCTGCGCCGTTTGTGGACCATGCTCGCCCACCACCAAGGCGGCCAGCTCAACGTCGCCCAACTGGCCCGCAACATTGGCGTGGACGGCAAGACCGCCGCCACCTACATCGACCTGCTCAGCGACCTGCTGCTGGTGCGCCGCCTGCCGCCCTGGCACGACAACCAGGGCAAGCGCCTCGTCAAAACACCCAAGGTCTACGTGCGCGACAGCGGGCTGGTGCACGCGCTGCTGCACATCGGCACCAAGGACGACCTGCTTTCTCACCCCGTGGTCGGCGCCAGCTGGGAAGGCTTCTGCATCGAAACCCTGCTGGCCTGCGCGCCGCGCGGCGCGCAAGGCTTTTTCTACCGCAGCAGTGGCGGTGCCGAGGTGGACCTGTTGCTCCTGTGGCCCAGCGGCGAACGCTGGGCCATTGAAATCAAGCGCAGTACCGCGCCCAAGCTGGAGCGCGGATTTCACACGGCTTGTGAGGACTTGCAGCCCGCGCGCAAGCTGGTGGTGTATCCGGGGCAAGAAAGCTACCGCATGCGCGAGGACGTTCAGGCGGTATCACTGCATGCGCTCTGCGGAGAGCTGCTGACGAACTGAAAGCGGATGCCTGTGGGTTGACTGCTAAATTCCCGCCACAACATTCGACACAGACTTATCACAACCAAACAAAACAAGGGAGCACACAACAATGGTTTTCACCGAAGACTCACGAGTCAAGATTCCCTGCATCCTGCACTTGGTCAGGCTTGGCTACCGCTACCTTTCCCTCAAAGAAGCCGTCTGGGATGAAGACACCAACATCTTCCCGGAACTGTTCCGCTCATCCATTGCCCAGATCAATCCAGAAGCACACGCCGACGACATCGGCCGCCTGTTGGCCGACATCAAACTCACTCTCGACAACGAGGACCTGGGCAAGGCGTTTTACGAAAGGCTCACAGCTCGCTCCGGCCTTCGCTTGATCGACTTCGAGAACTTCGACAACAACAGCTTTCACGTCGTCACCGAGCTGACTTGCAAGAACGGCGACGACGAGTTCCGGCCCGACATCACCTTGCTGGTCAACGGCCTTCCGCTGGGCTTTATCGAGGTCAAGAAACCCAACAACCGAGAAGGTGTGTTGGCCGAGCGCGCCCGCATCAATGTGCGCAGTCGGAACCCGCGATTCCGTCGCTTCATTAACGTCACCCAGCTGATGGTGTTCTCCAACAACATGGAGTACGAAGACGGATCGCCCCAGCCCATACAAGGCGCCTTCTACGCCAGCTCCGCCTACGACACCCCGTCCTTCAATTACTTCCGGGAAGAGGAGACGCTGGACCTCTCGACGTTGCTCTCAGACGGAGACGACGCCATCGAAAACGAGGTATTGAAAGACAACAACTTCATCGTCATCAAGCACAGCCCTGAGTTCATCACCAACAAGGCCCCCGACACGCCAACCAACCGCATCTGCACCTCGCTGTTCAGCCGGGCCCGCTTTGCCTTCCTGCTGCAGTATTCGCTGGACTATGTGCACGAAGTCACTGGCCTGCAAAAGCATGTGATGAGGTACCCGCAACTCTTCGCCACCAAGGCCATCGAACGCAAGCTCGACGCCGGTATCCGCAAGGGCATCATCTGGCACACACAGGGCAGCGGCAAGACCGCCCTCGCCTACTACAACACCCGGTTCCTCACCGACTACTTCCAACGCAAAGGCGTTGTTCCAAAGTTCTATTTCATCGTTGACCGGATCGACCTGCTGATTCAGGCCCAGCGCGAGTTCGCTGGACGCGGCCTGATCGTGCACACCATCGACAGCCGGGAGGCCTTTGCCCGCGACATCAAAACCACCCAGGTCATCCACAACGACACCGGACGCCCGGAGATCACGGTCGTCAACATCCAGAAGTTCCAGGACGACCCGGACGTTGTGCGAACCGAGGACTACGACGTCAACATCCAGCGCGTCTATTTCCTGGACGAGGTACACCGCAGCTACAACCCGCAGGGCAGCTTTCTCGCCAACCTCAGCCAGTCGGACCGCAACGCCATCAAGATCGGACTGACCGGAACCCCTCTGCTGGGGGACGACTACAACTCCCGCAGCCTGTTTGGTGACTACATCCACAAGTACTACTACAACGCCTCCATCGCCGACGGCTACACCCTTCGCCTGATCCGTGAGGAAATCGCCACCAACTACAAGCTGGCCTTGCGCGAGGCGCTCGCCGCGGTCGAACTGGAAAAGGGGTCCGTAGACCGACGACAGGTCTACGCGCACCCGAGCTTTGTCGAGCCCATGCTCGACTACATCGTCAAAGACTTCGAGAAGAGCCGAAGCGCGTTGGCTGAACCAAACATCGGCGGCATGGTGATTTGTGACAGCGCCGATCAAGCCCAGGAGATGCACAAGATCTTTGAGGCCGTCTACGCAGAGAAGAGCAGCCCAGCCTTCAGCCTGCAAGACGCCGGACTCGCCGCCATCGCAGCCGAGAACCCCGAAGGCTACGCGGCCAGAACCTTTCTGAACAACCGGGTGAGAACCGCAGCGCTGATCCTGCACGACGTGGGCAGCAAAGAAGAGCGCAAGCAATGGGTTGAAGACTTCAAGGCAGGCAAGATCGACCTGCTCTTTGTCTTCAACATGCTGCTCACGGGCTTTGACGCCAAACGATTGAAAAAGCTCTATCTCGGCAGGGTGATCCGCTCGCACAACCTGCTGCAAGCCCTCACCCGTGTAAACCGCACCTACAAGGAACTGCGCTACGGCTATGTGGTCGACTTTGCCGACATCCGCAAGGAGTTCGACGCCACCAACAAGGCCTATTTCGACGAACTGCAAACCGAGCTGGGTGATGAGCTGGAGCACTACTCCAACCTGTTCAAGTCAGCCGAAGAGATCGCCCAGGAAATCGAAGCCATCAAGGACATTCTCTTCAGCTTCGACATCGAGAACGCCGAGGAATTTTCAAGGCAAGTCAGCCAGATCCAGGACCGCGCCACAGTACTGGCACTCAAAAAGGCCCTGACAGATGCCCGCAACCTCTACAACCTGATCCGCCTGGAGGGTGACTACGGACTCCTTCAAAAGCTCGATTTCCAGAAGCTCAACCAGCTCTACCGCGAAACCTGCAACCACCTCGACCTGCTCAATCTGAAAGACAGCATCGAATCCAGCAACGACACCAGCAACCTGCTCAATGTCGCGCTGGAAGACGTGCTGTTCATGTTCACCAAGGTCAAGGAAGAAGAGCTGGTTCTGGCCGACAGGCTCAAGACCACGTTGCGCCAGACCCGAGAGGCGCTTGCAGACAACTTTGACCAGCAAGACCCCAAGTTCGTCACACTTAAAGAAGAGCTGCAACGGCTGTTCAAAAACAAGAAGCTCAACGAAGTCTCCCAAGAAGAAATGACTTCCAACATCGGCGCGCTTAACGCCATACATGACAAAGTAAAAGAACTGAACCGCCAGAACAATCAGCTCCGAGCCAAGTACCGTGGCGATGCCAAATACACCCGTATCCACAAGCGGCTGCAAGAGCGTGTCACCGTCACGCAAACCGAGCGCCGTCTGTTTGATGCCCTGTTCGGCGTCAAGCTCTTGGCAGACGAGCAGGTGCTGCAAAACACCCAGCTGATGGCCAATGAAAGTTACTTCGAGCGGATGATGCAGCCGCTCGTGATCGGCGAGTTTCACACCCGCCAAAAAATCAAACTCACCCCAGACGCTTCACGCACCATCAACCAGCTGGTGGTGGCCGAATACATGAACGAATTTGCCACCGGCGCCCGCACCGGCCACCGCACAGGAGCACACCCTTGGTAACGCAGGAATTTGAACAACGCACCCGAGAGCTGATCGACGGCCTCAAGGCCATTTGCGCCGCCTACGGCCTGGGCAACGACGGCAACGAATTCAAGATCATCACCCAAGTCTTTCTCTACAAGTTTCTCAACGACAAGTTCGCCTTCGAGGCCAAGAAAATCAGGCCAGACCTGGCCCAGGCCGACAGCTGGGAACAGGCCATCGCCAGCCTGAGCGCCGAAGATCTGGACATGCTGCAACTGCAGATGGGACCGGACACCGCCCGCCTGAAGCCGGAGCACTTCATCGCCCACCTGTGGAACCGCCAGACCGCGCCGGAATTCGCCAAGCTGTTTGACGACACGCTGCGCGACATCGCCATCACCAACAACGACATCTTCGCGGTTAAGACCGACGGTGGCACCAAGATCACGCTGTTTGACCGGGTGAGCGAATTCATCACCGACACATCCAAGCGCGACGCTTTCTGCCGTGCACTCATCAACAAGCTGGGTGGCTTCAGCTTCGAACGCATCTTCACGCAGAAGTACGACTTCTACGCCTCGCTGTTCGAGTACCTGATCAAGGACTACAACAAGGACAGCGGCGGCAAATACGCCGAGTACTACACCCCGCACGCCGTGGCCAAGATCATGGCCGCCATCCTGGTGCCCGAAGACGTGCGGGGCCAGGTCCGCAACGTCAGCTGCTACGACCCATCGGCCGGTTCCGGCACGCTGCTGATGAACATCGCCCACGCCATTGGCGAACAGCGCTGCAGCATCTACTCGCAGGACATTTCACAAAAATCGTCCAGCCTGCTGCGGCTGAACCTGATCCTGAACAACCTGGTGCACTCCATCCCCAACATCATCCAGGGGAACACCATGCTCCACCCCTACCACCGGGAGGGCAAGGCACTGCGCAAGTTCGACTACATCGTCAGCAATCCACCGTTCAAGATGGATTTCAGCGACTTCCGCAACGAACTGGACAGCAAGGAGCATCAGGAACGCTTCTTTGCCGGGGTGCCCAACACGCCGAAGCAGGCCGTCGACAAGATGGCGATCTACCAGCTCTTCCTGCAACACATCATCCACTCGCTCAAACCGGGCGGCAAAGCCGCCGTGGTCGTGCCCACTGGCTTCCTCACCGCGCAAAGCGGCATCGACAAAGCCATCCGCCAGCACCTGGTGGACAACAAGATGCTGGCCGGCGTGGTCTCCATGCCCAGCAATATCTTCGCCACCACCGGCACCAACGTTTCCATCGTCTTCATCGACCGCAGCAACCAGTACGGCGTGGTGCTGCTCGACGCGTCGGGCCTGGGCACCAAGGTCAAGGACGGCAAAAACCAGAAGACCGTGCTGTCCGAAGCCGAAGAGGACCGGATCATCGCCACCTTCAACGCCAAGGAGGCCGAACACGACTTCGCGGTGGTCGCGAGCTACGGCGAGATCGCTGCCAAGAACTACAGCCTCAGTGCCGGGCAGTATTTCGAGGTGAAGATCGAATACAGCGATCTGACGCCAATGCAATTCAACGAAAAACTGCAAGGGTTCACTGCTCGGCTGGTTGCGCTGTTCCAAGAATCGGCAGGGCTGGAACTCGAGATCAAGAAGCAGCTGATGGCGTTGAGATATGAATAACTGGCCAAGAATCCCGGCGTCGGATGTGTGCACCTTGATTGTCGATTGCGTAAACAAAACCGCACCAAGCGTAGATCAAGAAACGCCATACAAAATGATCCGGACAACGAATATCAAGAATGGCCGGATCGACTTGGCAGGTTGCCGCTCAGTGTCAAGGGAAACCTACGAGAAATGGACCAAGAGAGCAAAGGTGCTGAGGGGAGACATCCTTCTTACCCGTGAGGCGCCCATGGGTGAAGTTGGGCGGGTAAATTTCGATGAGAGCGTTTTTCTTGGACAAAGGGTAGTTCAGTACAGGGTCAACCCGGAGCGGTTGACATCAGAATTCCTGTTGTATTCCTTTCTTTCACCGGATTTGCAGTACCAGTTCGGAAGACACGACAGCAGCGGCTCCACGGTCAGCCATATTCGTGTCCCAGACTGCCTGAAATTTGAAATCCCACTTCCATCTCTTGAAGAACAAAAAAAAATTGCAGCTGTTCTTTCTGCCATAGACGCCAAAATCGACTGCAACAACCACATCAACGCTGAGCTGGAGGCGATGGCCAAGATGCTGTACGACTACTGGTTCGTGCAGTTCGAATTCCCTGACGCCAACGGCAAACCCTACAAAGCCTCCGGCGGCAAGATGGTCTACAACGCCACGCTGAAGCGGGAGATTCCGGAGGGGTGGAAACACTCAACGATCGGCGAGACATTTAAGACCCATCTGGGCGGGACACCATCACGTGACATAGATGCATATTGGGAGCCTGGCGAAGTGAGTTGGCTAAGTTCCGGTGAGAATCCGAGCACTTTTGTCGTGGCACCTGATGAGAATATTTCGATGCTCGGTTTGCGAAATTCACCTGCAAAGCTGCTACCTCAGGGCACGGTGATTCTTTCAATCGTTCGTCACCTTAGAGCCTCGATATTGGGGATTGAAGCTGCGACAAATCAATCAGTCGTTGGGATTGTCGAGGCTGAAAAACTGAAGCACTGTTTTATCTATCCGTATCTTGTTCGTGAAATACCAAGGCTGATGGCACTTCGAACAGGAGCACAACAGCCGCACATTAACAAGGGCGTACTGGATGAATCCCTTTTGGTTATTCCTGACGATGCAACCTTAAATGTCTACACCAGCAAGGCATCCTCTCTGTTTTCACAGATTCAAAACAATCTTCTTCAAAACCAGCAACTCGCCCAACTCCGCGACTGGCTCCTCCCTCTGCTGATGAACGGTCAGGTCACGGTGGCGTAAATGAGCGAGAAAAAACCTCCGCATTCGTCCAGGAAAACCGAGGTCTCTATCGTCCGCTCCTCGGCGGCCGAGTACCTCACCTTCGTCGCCGCCACGGGCGGCGGCGGCACCAGTGTGGAAATGCGCTACGAGGATGAAAACCTCTGGCTCACGCAGAAGATGATGGCCACGCTGTACGACGTGTCGGTTCCCGCCATCAGCCAGCACTTGAAACGCATCTATGCCGACAACGAGCTGGAACGTGAGGCAACTGTTAAGCCCTACTTAACGGTTCAAACCGAGGGCGAACGGGAGGTTCAGCGCAAGGTGGAGCACTACAGCCTGCAGGCCATCATCGCCGTGGGATTCAAGATCGAAAACGAACGGGCCGTGCAGTTCCGCAAGTGGGCCAACCGCATCGTCAAGGACTACACGATTCAAGGCTGGACCATGGATGTGGACCGCCTCAAGAGTGGCGGGAGTGTGCTGACCGAAGAGTTCTTTGAACGGCAGCTGGAAAAGATCCGGGAAATCCGGGTCTCTGAACGCAGGTTCTACCAAAAGATCACCGACATCTACGCCACGGCGCTGGATTACGACGCCTCGGCCACGGCGACCCAGCGCTTCTTCGCAGCCGTGCAAAACAAGCTGCACTACGCCATTCACGGGCAGACAGCGGCCGAGGTGATCGTGGACCGCGCGAACCACCAGAAAGACAACATGGGCCTGACCCACTGGGAAGGCGCGCCCCAGGGCAAGATCCACAAATACGACGTGTCCGTCGCCAAAAACTACCTGTCGGAGTTCGAGCTGGCGCAGATGCAGCGCATCGTGTCGGCGTACCTGGACATGGCCGAGCTGCAGGCGATGCGCCGCATGCCCATGACCATGCAGGATTGGGAAGAACGCCTGAGCGGTTTTCTGAAACTCTGGGACCGCGAAATCCTGCAGGATGCCGGCAAGGTCTCCGCCGAACTGGCCAAGGCGCATGCTGAAACGGAGTTCGAGAAGTACCGCATCGTGCAGGACCGGCTGTTTGAAAGCGACTTTGACCGGGCGTTCAAGCAGATCGAGGCGGGCGATAAGCCGGCTTGACTGGCCGCTTGCGCGGCACTTCCATCAGCCCCCGTGCTGCGGCTGCAGCAGCGGCACGCGGTTGATCGCCATCGCCGCCGCCGCGGTGCGGGTTTCCACGCCGAGCTTGGCGTAGATGCGCTCCAGGTGTTTCTTCACCGTGGCGGGGCTGGACCCCAGGATGTCGCCGATGTCGCGGTTGATCTTGCCCTTGGCCACCCAGTACAGCACCTCGGCTTCTCGCGCGGTCAGGCCAAAGGCCTGGCCCATGGCTTCGAGCACGCTGGCGTCCGAGGTTTCCTGCATCACGATCAGCCAGTCACCGCCCTCGCCCGGCGCTTCGGTGCTCTCGGCACCGTCCTGGTCGCCCACGCGCTGGTGCAGCCGGAAGGTGAGGCGGCGCGGGCCGTGGTCGAGCGTGAGGCGCGGCGGCTCGCGCTGGGCCTTCGCTTCGCCGAGGTGGCGGCGCAGCCACTGCAGCACGGCGGCCGGGGTGTCGGGCGCGGTGGTGCCGCAGTAGCGCTGCAGCAGCTCGCGCGCCAGCGGGGTCTGCCACATCAGGCGGCCGTCGCGCTCGCGCACGGTGATGGTGGCGTAGCCGAAGGCGTCGAGTGCGTAGCGCGCCTGGCTGCGCTCGACCGCGCCCTGGCGCACGTGGCGCGCGGTGCGCAGGTGCACGCCCATGCGCGCCATCACCTCGCGCGGTTTGATGGGTTTGGTGACGTAGTCCGCGCCCCCGGCATCGAGCGCGGCCACCAGGTGCTCGGTCTCGGTGAGGCCGGTCATGAAGATGATGGGGATCTGCGCCGTGGCCGGATCGGCCTTGAGGCGGCGTGCCACTTCGAAACCGTCGATGCCCGGCATCACCGCGTCGAGCAGCACCACGTCGGGCAGGGCCTGGCGCGCACGGCGGATGGCGGACTCGCCGTCGAGCGCCACCAGCACGGTGTAGCCGGCTTCGTCAAGCGCGTCGTGCAGCGGGGCGACGTTGTCGGGCACGTCGTCCACGATCAGCACCACCAGGGCATCGGGTGGCGGCAGCTGCGCCGACAGGCGCTCCGGGAAGGGGGTGTCAATGCTCATGGAAGCGTGGCGCTTTGTTGCAGGCGCTGTTCAATGGCCTCGAACCGGAACTCGCGCGCCAGGGTGCGCAGGCCCTGCGCAAAGTCGGCCTGCTCGGGGCGCTGGCGCACCCAGTCGTCGAGCCAGTTCACGATGCCCTTGTAATAGCCCAGGCGCACGAGTTCGAGCAGCGGCGCCAGTTCGGCCGCGCTGCTGGCCGCGGGCGGCTGGGGTGCATGGGCGACCTGACCGGTCTGCGTGGCCGCATCGGCCGTGACCCACTGCAGGCCCAGGCGCTGGCCCAACCAGTTGAGCAGCTCCTCGCGCCGCACCGGTTTGACGAAGAAGTCCTGTGGGCTGTGGCCGAGCTCGTTGTCGAGGCCTTTGTCGAAGGCGTTGGCCGAGACGATGGCCAGCGGCACCCCGCCCCAGCCGCGCGCGCGCAGCCGGCGCAGGGTTTCCCAGCCGTCGATGCCGGGCATGGCGAGGTCCATGAAGATGGCGTGGGGCGCGCCCTCGCCCGCCGGGTTCAGCGCGTCGACGATGGCGAGCGCATCGTGGCCGCTGGTGGCCAGCAGCACCTCGAAACCCAGCGGCTGCAGCCAGCGCGCGATCAGTTCGCGGTCGCTCTCTTCGTTGTCCACCACCAGCACGCGACGGCGCGGTCCTTCGTATGCCGTGACCGCAGGTGCCGCCGCATCGCGCCGCACCACGGCACCGTGCAGCTCGGGCAGGAACAGGCGCACGCTGAACACCGTGCCCTCGCCCAGGGTGCTGCGCACCGTCATCTCGCCGCCCATGAGGTCGGTCAGCATCTTGGCGATGGTCAGGCCCAGACCGGTGCCGGTGCTGCCCGCGCTGGTCGCGGCAGCGGCCTCGGCCTGGCCACGCGCAAAGGGTTCGAACACGCGGTCGAGCTCGGGCGCGGCCATGCCCGGGCCGGTGTCGTGCACCTCGAACACCGCCATCTCGCGCGCGTGCGTCACGCGCAGCCGCACCTCGCCCTGGCGCGTGAACTTCACCGCGTTGCCCAGCAGGTTGATGAGGATCTGGCGCAGGCGCTTGTCGTCGGCGCGCACGGCATCGGGCAGGCGGTTGCCGCTCTCGAACACGAAGCGCAGGCCCTTGGCCGCCGCCTGCAGCTCGAACATGCTCGCCACTTCCTGCATGGCGTCGGCAAAGGCCATGGGCTTGACGTCGAGCGCGAGCTTGCCCGACTCGATGCGCGCGATGTCCAGCGTGCCCTCGATCAGCGACAGCAGGTGTTCGCCGCCGCGGTGAATCACGCGGATGGCCTGCGCGCGGTGCGGCGCGATGTCACTGTCTTCCTGCAGCAGCTGCGCGTAACCGAGGATGCTGTTGAGCGGCGTGCGCAGCTCGTGGCTGATGGTGCTGATGTAGCGGCTCTTGGCCTGGTTGGCCAGGTCGGCGGCCTGGCGCGCGCGCTGCAGCTGTTGATCGGTCTGGCGGTGCGACTCGATCTCGTGCATGAGCAGGCGCGTCTGCCGGTTCGATTCTTCCTGCGCTACCTCGCGGCTCTTGTGCGCCAGCACCAGCCACCAGGCCACGGTGGCCGCGATCAGCAGCAGCACGGCGTAGACCCGCAGAAAACCGGTGCGCAACGCGGCGTCGAGCAGGCTGGCGTCGGCCACCGCTTGCAGCCCCTGCCCCAGGCCCTGCACCTGCTGCCGGTACAAGAAGCCGAGCACGGCCGCCAGCACCGGCGCCACCACCAGCATCAGTAACAGGTAGTGCGCGAGGCCCGCTTCGAGGTAGGGCCACATGCGTTGCGGCAGCACCGTGCGCAGGGCGCCTTGCCACTGTTCGGACAGGCGCGCGTGCGGCTTGCACAGGTCGCCGCAGCGCGCATCGAGCGTGCAACACAAAGAGCAGATGTGGCCCTGGTAGGCGGGGCAATGCGCCATGTCGGGCGCTTCGTACTCGCGCTCGCAGATGACGCAGCGCTGGAGTGAAGTGACACCTGAGGCGGCGGCTGCGCATCCCCGCGTTGCCCCCTCTCCCTCTGGGAGAGGGTTGGGGTGAGGGCAGGCGCCACCACAACCCGACACCTCCGCAGCGCGAGCAATGTAATACCGCCCCCGCGTCGCCCAAGCAATCAACGGCGACGCCACCAGCGCCGTCACCATCGCAATCACGGCCGAAAACGCTTGCGCGCCCTCGCCCATCAACCCCATGTGCGCCGCGATCGACAGCGCCGAGGCGAGGCCCATCGCGCCCACGCCCACGGGGTTGATGTCGTACAGGTGGGCGCGCTTGAACTCGATGCCCGGCGGGCTCCAGCCCAGCGGCTTGTTGATCACCAGGTCGGCCACCACGGCCATGATCCAGGCGATGGCCAGGTTGCTGTAGAGCCCCAGCACTTCGCCCAGCGCCTGGAACACGTTCATCTCCATCAGCATGAAGGCGATCAGCGTGTTGAACACCACCCAGACCACGCGGCCCGGGTGGCTGTGGGTGAGGCGCGAGAAAAAGTTGCTCCAGGCCAGCGAGCCGGCGTAGGCGTTGGTCACGTTGATCTTGAGCTGCGAGACCACCACGAACAGCGCCGTGGCCGCCACCGCCCAGCCGTAGTTCGGGAACACGTATTCGTAGGCCGCGAGGTACATCTGGTTCGGGTCGACCGCGCGCTCGGGCGGCACCATGTGGCTGATGGCGAGGTAGGCCAGCAGCGCACCGCCCAGCATCTTGAGCACACCCAGGATCACCCAGCCCGGCCCGCCAGCCAGCACACCGGCCCACCAGCGCCAGGCCCGGCCTTTTTCCGGCGCCGGCATGAAGCGCAGGTAATCGGCCTGTTCGCCCATCTGCGTGATAAGCGCGATGCCGACCGTGAGGGCAGCACCAAACAGGTGCCAATCAAAATCCACCCCCGCACCAGATTCGCCCCCGTAGTGCACCACATTGGAGAACGCACCGGGATCAAGCGTCCACACCGCCACGAACGGCACCAGCATCATCACCAGCCAGAGCGGCTGGGTCCAGACCTGGAAGCGGCTGATGACCGACACGCCATAGGTCACGAGCGGGATCACCACCAGCGCGCAGATCAAATAGCCCCAGGCGGGCGGGATGTCCAGCGCCAGCTCCAGCGCATAGGCCATCACCGCCGCTTCGAGCGCGAAGAAGATGAAGGTGAACGAGGCGTAGATCAGCGAGGTGATGGTCGAGCCGATGTAGCCGAAGCCCGCGCCGCGCGTGAGCAGGTCCATGTCCACGCCGTAGCGCGCGGCGTAGATGCTGATGGGCAGGCCGGCCAGGAAGATGATCAGCCCGGTGACCAGGATGGCCCAGAACGCGTTGACAAAACCGTACTGCACCAGCAGCGTGGCACCCACCGCTTCCAGGATCAGGAAGGATGCTGCCCCAAACGCGGTGTTGGCCACGCGCCATTCGCTCCACTTGCGGAAGCGCTGCGGCGTGTAGCGCAGCGCGTAGTCTTCCATGGTCTCGCTGCCGACCCAGCTGTTGTAGTCGCGGCGCACCTTGATGATGCGTTGGGGCGCTTCACTCAAAGGTGGAGCACTGGCTGGGACGGTGGGTTCAAGGTTCACGCACCGCTTGGTGCAGCATTCGTGCCACGGCTGTTCATTTCACAGGCTTCTGCGAAACTGGCGGCCTCAACCCGGAACCCATTCAGCATGCGACAACTCTCCCCCCAGGGTCAGCAGATCCTCAATCACATTGCCCAGCGCCACGGCTTCAGTTTCGACGCCACGCTCTCCATGCTCGAATCCGTGATCCACGGCAACGGCAACATGGCCCAGTTCAACCACCCCGAATTCAGCGGCTCGGGCCAGTGGATGCGCGGCGGCATGACCATGGTGTCGGACATGTTCAACAACCACCTCAAGGGCCGGGTCGACAACCTGTGCAGCGAGCTGTCCAACCTGATCGCCAACCAGCCCGACCTGCTGCGCAGCGGCAGCTTTCAAAGCCAGAGCCAGGGCGGCAGCCACCACAACCAGATCCAGGCCAACCACGCGGGCGGCGGCCAGCAAAGCCAGGGCGACAGCGGCTTTGGCGCCAACAGCCTGTTTGTGCCGCCCGCGCCCGGCGCCAGCGGCGACTGGTGACCGGCCGACCTGCGCTGGCCCAGCAGCACCGGTGCGCAAAACCACGTGCGCTACGCGTACTTCGCACAGGCACGGCGCCTGGTGATCGAGGTCCATGGCTCGGTCACGGTCTACGACACGCTGGACCACCAGATCGGCGGCTTCTCGCAGCAGCAATCGGTGGGCGGCACGCTGTCGTTTTCGAGCCAGTACGGCCTGATCGACGTGGCCAGCCTGCCGGTGATCTCGCGCGACGGCATGGCTGTGCCAGCCGCGGCGCCCCTGCCAAGCAGTTTTCAGCACAACAACCCACCCGACGCCGGTTCGCCAGACATCTTTGCCGCCATCGAGCGCCTGGCTGGCCTGCACACCAAGGGCCTGCTGACCGACGCCGAATACAGCAGCAAAAAGGCCGAGCTGCTGGCCCGGTTGTGAGGGCAAAGGCACGGAATTTGCTCGACAGCGTTACAAACCGAACCCCGAACGCGCCATGGAACTCACCCCCCGTGCTCGGCCAGCCTTTGCGGCCGCGCGATCTGACTATTGAGTGAAACGACATGGAACTGACTCCTCGCGAAAAAGACAAGCTGCTGATCTTCACCGCCGCCCTGCTGGCCGAGCGGCGCAAGGCGCGCGGCCTGAAACTCAACTACCCCGAAGCCGTGGCCCTGATCAGCGCTGCGGTGATGGAAGGCGCGCGCGACGGAAAGACCGTGGCGCAGCTCATGAGCGAAGGCCGCAACGTGCTCACGCGCGACGATGTGATGGAAGGCATCGCCGAGATGATCCCGGACATCCAGGTCGAGGCCACGTTTCCGGATGGCACCAAGCTGGTGACGGTGCACCAGCCCATACCGTAACCCCCCCGCGTCGGGCTTCGCCCGCCCCCCCAAGGGGCGATGCGAGTGGCCCGGCGAAGCCGGTTCCACCGCATCCCCGGACTCAGACACTTCGCGCCGACCGCTTGTTCTTTTATTTGGAGCCCAGACATGAAATCGCTGCTCACCCTGTCCGCTGCCCTTGCGTACCTGCCCGCCTTCGCCCACGACGGACACGGCCTGTTCGGCAGCCACTGGCACCCCACCGACGCGCTGGGTTTTGTGGCGGTGGCCGGCCTGATCGCGCTGGCGGTCTGGCTGTCGAAGAAGTGAGGGAGACCCCATGATCCCCGGTGAATATTTTGTAGACGCAGGGGAACACCCCCTCAACCCCGGCCGCCGCACGCTCACCCTGGTGGTGCAGAACACCGCCAACCGCCCGGTGCAGGTCGGCTCGCACTACCACTTTGCCGAAACCAACGCCGCGCTCGGCTTCGACCGCGCTGCCGCAAAAGGCATGCGGCTGAACATCGCGGCCGGCACCGCCGTGCGCTTCGAACCCGGACAACAACGCACGGTGGAACTGGTGGACTTTGCGGGCGACCGCATCGTGATCGGCTTCCGCGGTCTGGTGCAAGGCGCCGTCTGAGCAAACAGGAACGACAAACATGGCAAGCATTCCCCGCAGCGCCTACGCCGACATGTTCGGCCCCACGGTCGGCGACCGTGTGCGACTGGCCGACACCGGCCTGATCGTGGAAGTGGAAAAAGACTTCACCCTCGCCGCCGGCGGCTACGGCGAAGAAGCCAAGTTCGGCGGCGGCAAGACCATCCGCGACGGCATGGCGCAGTCGCAAAGAACCCGGGCGCAGGGCGCGATGGACACGGTGCTGACCAACGCGCTGATCATCGACCACTGGGGCATCGTCAAGGCCGACATCGGCCTCAAAGACGGTCGCATCGTGGCGATCGGCAAATCGGGCAACCCCGACACCATGCCCGGCGTGGACATCGTCATCGGCCCGGGCACCGAGATCATCAGCTGCGAAGGCCACATCGTCACCGCGGGCGGCATCGACAGCCACATCCACTTCATCTGCCCGCAGCAGGTGGACGAGGCCCTGGCTTCGGGCATCACCACCATGCTCGGTGGTGGCACCGGCCCGGCCACCGGCACCTTCGCCACCACCTGCACGCCCGGCCCCTGGCACATCGAACGCATGCTGCAGGCGGCCGACGGCCTGTCGATGAACCTGGGCTTCCTGGGCAAGGGCAACACCAGCAGACCCGACCCCGCGCGTGAGCAGGTGGCGGCCGGTGCCATCGGCCTGAAGCTGCACGAAGACTGGGGCACCACACCGTCGGCCATCAGCAACTGCCTGGACGTGGCCGAAGAGATGGACGTGCAGGTCGCGATCCACAGCGACACGCTCAACGAGTCGGGCTTCGTGGAAGACACCATCGCAGCGACCAAGGGCCGCACACTCTGCGCCTTCCACACCGAAGGCGCTGGCGGCGGCCACGCGCCCGACATCATCCGCGTGGTGGGCGAGGCCAACTTCCTGCCCTCCTCGACCAACCCGACCATGCCCTACACCGTCAACACGCTGGACGAACACGTGGACATGCTGATGGTCTGCCACCACCTGGACGCGTCCATCCCCGAAGACCTGGCCTTCGCCGAGAGCCGCATCCGCCGCGAGACCATCGCGGCCGAAGACATGCTGCACGACATGGGCGCGATCAGCATCATGAGCAGCGACAGCCAGGCCATGGGGCGCGTGGGCGAGGTGGTCATCCGCACCTGGCAGACGGCCGACAAGATGAAAAGCCAGCGCGGCACGCTGCCCGAAGACAGCAGCCGCAACGACAACTTCCGCGTCAAGCGCTACATCGCCAAATACACCATCAACCCCGCCATCGCCCACGGCATCGCGCACACCGTGGGTTCGCTCGAAGTGGGCAAGTGGGCCGACATCGTGGTCTGGAAACCGGCCTTCTTCGGCGTCAAGCCGGCGCTCGTGGTCCAGGGCGGCACGATCTCGCTGGCCGCCATGGGCGACCCCAACGCCTCCATCCCCACACCACAGCCGGTGCACTACCGCCCCATGTTCGGCAGCTTCGGTCGCTCGCTGGCGCGCGGCAGCCTCAGCTTCATCTCGCAGGCCGGCCTGGCCGCGGGCGTGGGCGAGCGCTACGGCCTGCAGAAAACCACCGTGGCCGTGCAGGGTTGCCGCAGCGTCACCAAGGCGAACATGGTGCACAACAGCTACCTGCCGAAAATGGAGATCGACCCGCAGCGTTACACCGTGCGGGCCGACGGCGTGCTGCTGACTTGCGAGCCCGCCAGCCAACTTCCGATGGCGCAGCGATACTTCCTGTTCTGACCATCCCAAGCTCTGTCATTCATGCTTCAAGCTTCCAAGCTCATCCCCCAGGCCCAGGGCCTCGCCCCTGCGTTGGTGCGCCGTGCCGCGCACGTCGAACTGGACTGGGATGTGCGCCAGAAGAGCCGTTTTGACGCCACCGCGTCCGATGGCCGCAGCGTCGGCGTGTTCCTGCCGCGTGGCACCGTGGTGCGCGGCGGCGACGTGCTGATCACGCAGGACGGATCGCTCATCCGCGTGGTCGCTGCAGCGCAGACCGTGCTGAAGATCACCGCCTGCGCCGACCACAGCCACGGCCATGCACACGACGGCGCCTTCGACCTCATGCGCGCCGCCTACCACCTGGGCAACCGCCACGTGCCCATCGAGCTGCAACCAGACCACCTCAAGATCGAGCCCGACCACGTGCTGGCCGACATGCTGCGCTCCCAGCACCTGACGGTGACCGAGGTGCGTGAACCGTTCGAGCCCGAGGGCGGCGCCTACGGGCAGCACAGCGGCGGACACAGCCATGCCCATGGCGGCCGCGCGCACGACCATGACCATGCTGCGCACGACCACCACGGACACGAGCACGCCGCAGGACATGCACACGACTGACGCCAGCACGGCCGCCACGGCGCCGCGCTCGGCCGCCGGCCTGCTGCAGATCCTGTGGCTGGCCTCGCCGGCCCTGCCGGTGGGCGGTTTTTCCTACTCCGAAGGTCTGGAAGCCGCGGTGGACGCGGGCCTGGTGAGCGACGAGGCCAGTGCAGCCCGGTGGCTCATCGACCAGTTGCACCTGGGCCTGGCGCGCGCCGACCTGGCTGTCGTCGCGCAGGCCATTCCCGCCTGGCGCGCGGACGATTTCGCCCGCATCCAGGCGCTCAACGCCTGGGTGCTGCAGACCCGGGAAACACACGAGTTCCGCCTGCAGACCGAACAGATGGGCCGCTCGATGCTGGAGTGGGCGCGTTGCCTGGGTGAACTGGGCTCCGGCATCTTCGAACGCCTGCAGTCGGCCCGGCTCGACCCCGCCAGCTACCCCGTGGCCATGGCCTGCGCAGCGGCCAGCACCGATGCCAGCGTGCGCGACAGCCTGATCGGCTTTGCCTTCGGCTGGGCCGAAAACATGGTGCAGGCCGCCATCAAGTCCGTGCCGCTGGGCCAGAGCGCGGGCCAGCGCATGCTGGCGCGGCTGGCACAAGACATCCCCGCCGCGGTGGACCACGCGATGAGTCTCACCGATCACACCCGCCAGGCCTTCTCGCCGCTGCTGGCCATCCATTCGGCCCGCCACGAAACCCAGTATTCACGCCTCTTCCGCTCCTGACTGTTTTCCCCCACCATTGCCCCATGAGCGCCCTGCACCACATCCCGAACCGCACCAGACACCTGCCCCCGCTGCGCGTGGGCATCGGCGGCCCGGTCGGCTCCGGCAAGACCACCTTGCTTGAAATGCTCTGCAAGGCGATGCGCGAGCAATACGACCTGATCGCCATCACCAACGACATCTACACCAAGGAAGACCAGCGCCTGCTCACGGTGAGCGGCGCGCTGCCGGCGGACCGCATCATGGGCGTGGAAACCGGCGGCTGTCCGCACACCGCCATCCGCGAAGACTGCTCCATCAACCTCGAAGCCATCGACCGCATGCTGGGCGAACACCCCAACGCCGACATCGTGTTCATCGAGTCCGGCGGCGACAACCTGGCCGCCACCTTCAGCCCCGAGCTGAGCGACCTCACCATCTACGTGATCGACGTCGCCGCGGGCGAGAAGATCCCGCGCAAGGGTGGTCCCGGCATCACCAAAAGCGACCTCTTCGTCATCAACAAGACCGACCTCGCGCCGCACGTGGGCGCCGATCTGGAGGTGATGAAGGCCGACACCGCGCGCATGCGCCCCGACAGCGCGCGCCGCCCCTGGGTCATGACCAACCTGAAGACACTGGTCGGCCTGGACGAAGTGGTGCGCTTCATCGAAACCCGCGGCATGCTGCGCCAGGAAAACCCGGCCAGCGAAGCGGCCGCGGCCTGATTCCCGCTCGATGGGCCGCGACCAACCGGGCCACAGGCTAAAATCCTGCTCGCAACAACCGCATCCGGAGACGTGGGTGAGTGGTTTAAACCAGCAGTCTTGAAAACTGCCGACTCGCAAGGGTCCGTGAGTTCGAATCTCACCGTCTCCGCCAAAACCAAGAACAACGGGCCCTCGCGGCCCGTTTTCCATTTCTCGTCCGACGCCAGGTTGAAAGTGACCGGAGATGGAGGGTCGCCACCCGATAATCGGACATGAGCCCACTCCCAAGCCACGACATCGGTGCACGCCCTTCGAGTGCAGTTCGTGCCGTGGGTTTGGGGGCCTCGGCTGGTGGACTGGCCGTACTCGAGCAGTTCCTGGCTCAGGTTCCGCCGTTGAGCGGTCTTGCCTACGTCGTTGTCCAGCATCTGGATCCAACGCACAAGGCGATGCTCGTGCAACTTTTGCAGCGCGCAACGACCATGCAGGTGGTCGAGGCGGCTGACACGATGCGTCTGGAACCCGATGTGGTCTATGTCATTCCGCCCAACAAGGAGTTGACGTTGGTCGGAGGTGTGTTGCACCTCGCAGAACCTGCTCAGCCTCGCGGCATGAGACTGCCCATCGATCTGTTGTTTTCATCGCTTGCGCGCGACCAGGGAGAACAGTCCATTGGGGTGGTTCTGTCGGGTATGGGGTCGGACGGCACCTTGGGTTTGCAGGCCATCAAATCGCAGGGCGGCCTGACACTGGCCCAGTTGCCTGAATCGGCGCAGTTCGACTCCATGCCCAAGAGTGCCATCGCCGCGGGTTGCGTCGACATCATCGGCCTGGCCTCCGAACTGCCCGATCGCATCGTTCACATCACCGAAGAAAAGCAAGGCGTTTCCCTGTTGCCGGAGGGTGGTGCTGACAGCAACGGGAACGCGCTGGCATCGATTTTGGGCTTGCTGAAGGACCGCAGCAAACACGACCTCTCGGACTACAAGCCCAGCACACTGCGCCGGCGTATCCAGCGACGTCTGGGCGTACACGGCTTGACCACCCATGAAGCGTATGAAGCGTTCGTGAGGCAGAACCCGCAGGAACTGGACCTGCTCTTCAAGGAGATGCTCATTGGCGTGACCAGTTTCTTCCGCGACCCCACGGTCTGGCAGGAACTCAAGGACGTGGTCATGCCCGCCCTGCTGGCGCGCTGCGCGCAGGGAACCCGACTTCGGGCCTGGGTGGTTGGATGTTCCACGGGCGAAGAGGCTTACTCCCTGGCCATGGTCTTCAAGGAGTCGGTAGCCGAATTCACCGGGACCGAGAGCCCTTCACTGCAGATTTTCGCCAGTGACTTGAGCGCCGACGCCATCGCTGTTGCCCGCAAGGGGCATTACCCACAGAAAATCGCAGGCGAAGTGGGTCCAGCACGGTTGGCCACGTTTTTCACGGCCCAGGATGGCGGTTTTCTGATCAACAAGGAGATTCGGGAAATGGTGCTGTTCGCGCAGCACGATGTGATTCTCGACCCCCCCTTCACCAAGCTTGACCTGCTCTCGTGCCGCAACCTGATGATCTATTTCAATGCGCCACTGCAAAGTCGCCTGATGCCACTCTTCAGCTACAGCTTGCGCCCGGGTGGTGTGCTGTTGCTTGGAGGCTCCGAGACCACTGGAAACTCGCAAACCCTGTTCACGCCACTGAGTCTGAAGTCCCGGCTCTATTGGCGCAATGAAAATGCGGTCAACATGGGTTCGGTGTATTTTCCGATCAGCCCTCGCCGGCCCGTGAGCCGGCTTCCTCAGGAGTTCAAGGTGTCCCCATCGGCTGTCCTTCCCGCCAATTTGCAGACCCACGCTGAGCAAGCACTGCTTCGAGAGTTCTCCCCTGCGGCTGTGCTGGTCAACGACCAGGGCGACGTCGTGTACATCAACGGCCGCGTAGGCAAGTACCTTGAGCCCGCGTCCGGAAAAGCCAACTGGAACATTCATGTCATGGCCCGGCCCAGCATCCGGACCCAGATTGCAGCGGCGCTGCGTCAAGCCTTACAGGACAAAGGCCGTGTGGAGGTGCGCGATCTGCGGCTGAGCGAGGAACCTGCGCAAACCTCGCTGGATGTGATCGTCAAGGTCATGCAGGAACCCCATTCTTTGGCCGGCCTGGTGATGATCGTCTTCCATGAGGTGGCTGCGCCACCACCGACCAAGCGCAGGCGAAGAGCATCCGATGGTGTGGTTGACCCGCAGATGGTCGAAGAACTGCAGCGCCGCAAGGAAGAAATCGACGCCTTGCGCCAGGAGATGGGAGCCTCAGCCGAAGAGTTGCAGGCGACCAACGAGGAGTTGCAGTCAACCAATGAGGAACTGCAGTCGGCCAACGAAGAACTGACCACCTCCAAGGAAGAGTCGCAGTCGATGAACGAGGAGCTCCAGACGCTGAACCAGGAGCTGCAAACGAAGCTGGACGACCTGGCTCTTGCGCAGAGCGACATGCAAAACCTGCTCAACAGCACCGACATTGCCACCCTGTTCCTGGACAGCGAATTGAACGTGCGTCGTTATACCGAGCAGATCACCCGCATCATCCACCTGCGGGAAGGTGATATCGGGCGGCCGCTGACCGATCTGGCCAGCACGCTGAACTACCCCACGCTCAACGATGACGCCAGGCAAACGCTGAAGACGCTGACATTGACCGAGAAAGAGATCACGACCACGGACGGCTTCTGGTTTCTGGTGCGGATCAAGCCCTACCGAACGTTGACCAACGTGATCCAGGGCGTGGTCATCACGCTGATCGACATCACCGCGGCCAAAAAGCTCGAGTCCCGTCTGCGCAACGGGTAGAGTGCACTCATCCGTTTTGAGCATTCACCTTTCAGGAGCCTTTATGTCACACGTCGCTGAAACCACGTCGAATCTGTCGAACCTGCGCGTGCGAGCGGTGACGCAATTGACCGATGGCATCCGGAACGATCTCGCGCGCGCCAGCACATCAGAGGCGATGGCTGTGTTGTTCAGGCTCGCGTCGTCGCCCTCCACGGCAGGCGATGCCCTTGCGCTGTTGCACGAACTCCAGGTCCACCAGGTCGAAGTGGAGATGCAGGACGAGGAACTTCGCCATTCCAGAGTCGAGCTGGAGAGCGCCTTGATCCGCCAGACGACCCTCTTCGAACATGCGCCCGCGGCGTACCTGATCATCGACGAGGCCACCGTGCTGTGCGAAATCAACCTTGCTGGCGTGCGACTGCTCGGCGCTGCGAGCAATGAATTGTTGGGTCGTCCGCTCGCCAGTTTCCTGTCGGCGGCCAGCGGCGAAGAATTGCAGAAGATGCTCGCGCGGGCGCGGGAGGGTGCTGTACCCGAGACCTGCGAGTTGCAGTTGTTGCCACAAGCCGGCGTCATTCGCAAGCTGCATGGCACTGCCGGCTGGGAAGACTCGTCGGGACACTTCCTCCTGGTGCTGCTGGCGCTGCCGTCGCCAGGATAGGGCCTTGGTTTTGGCCGCGTGACAAAACCACGGCCCACACCACCACTCGTCACCCCCTGCCGATGGCATCGCCGGTGGGCCCCGCCGTTTCAGTCTTTACCGACAATATTGAAAATGGCAAAAAAGTCATTTTAAATCAATGACTTACAAACAAAATACAAGAACAGGTGGCAGATGTTCGCGTTGCCTTCAGCGTCCGAGTGGTTCTTTGCATCAGGGTCATGGAACTATTCAATTAGCACTCCCTCATAGTGAGTGCTAATATTTATAAAAGACCAACCTTAGGAGGGCTCTTCTACATGACCACTGCACTACTTGCACCTGCTGCCTTGCCGTCCAGCACACTGGCTGTGGCCAGCCCATGGGCGAGCCGTTCGCTGACGCTGCCCGCGCTGGGCAACCTGGACGCCTACATTTCGGCCGTCAACCGCATGCCACTGCTGACGCTGGACGAGGAACAGGGCGCCGCGCGCCGCCTGCGCGACCACAACGATATCGACGCTGCCGGGCAGCTGGTGATGTCGCACCTGCGGCTGGTGGTGTCGATTGCCCGCCAGTACCTGGGCTACGGCCTGCCACACGGCGACCTGATCCAGGAAGGCAATGTCGGCCTGATGAAGGCGGTCAAGCGCTTCGATCCCGAACAGGGCGTGCGTCTGGTGAGCTACGCCATGCACTGGATCAAGGCCGAGATCCACGAATACATCCTGAAGAACTGGCGCATGGTCAAGGTGGCCACGACCAAGGCCCAGCGCAAGCTGTTTTTCAACCTGCGCTCGATGAAACAGGGCTTCCGCGCCGAGGCGCTGGACGGCGATACACACCGCGAGGCGTTTTCCGACGGCGAGGTGGACGTGGTCGCACGCGACCTGAAGGTCAAGCCCGCCGAAGTGCGTGAAATGGAAACGCGGCTTTCAGGTGGTGACGTGGTGCTGGACCCGAGCCCGGGCGACGATGGCGAAGACGGCTTCGGCCCCATTGCCTATCTGGCCGACGCCACCCACGAACCCACGGCGATGATCGAGTCGGCACAACGCGACGTGCTGGCCACGGAAGGCATTGCCACCGCCATGAGCGAGCTGGACGAGCGCTCGCGCCGCATCGTGACCGAGCGCTGGCTGAAGGTGAACGACGACGGCTCGGGCGGCATGACGCTGCACGAACTGGCGGCCGAATACGGTGTGAGCGCCGAGCGCGTGCGCCAGATCGAGGTCGCGGCCATGAAGAAGATGCGCAAGGCGCTGGCCGCCTTCGCCTGAACCGGCCCAGACCGGCCCCCAGGCCCCAGCCGACACCACGCCGGCTGGGGCTTTTTCACGTCTGCGGGGGCCGAAAACAGGTCACAACCCGCAGGCAATGGCCCCCGGCGCCAACTATGACCGCTCGTCCCCCAACCCGTGGCGACAAAATCGGAGGATGCTTGACACGAATCCGGTGGCCCGGGCAACCGCCCCGCACGCCCACACCCCTTTGCAAACACCCGCGCGCCGTTTCATGGCGTGGCTGCTCTGGCTGACGCTGTCGCTGTGCGGCAGCGCATTCGCCGTGCCCGCCACCACCCCCTCCGGCCTGCCCCCGGTAGTCCTCGACGGCTCCATGAAAAGCGTGTCACTGGCCCAGCGCAGTGCCTGGTGGGTGGACCCCGGCGGCCAGCTCACGGTGCAGGACGTGGAGCAGCGCCAGGCCGATCTGCCTTTCGGCTTGCGTGCGGGTCAACACCGCCTGCGGCTGGAAGGCAAGGCCGCGCTCTGGATCGGCTTCACCGCCTGGACCCAGGACAACCGCTCGCACTGGGAGCTGGAGCTGGCGCGCTCGGGAACCGACCGCGTCAGCCTGTTCCACCGCGGCGCCGACGGCAGCTGGCGGGAGCAGCACGCAGGCGACCGTTTGCCGGTGAGCGCCTGGGCGTCTCCCGACCGCTATCCCGTGTTCAAGCTGGCCTCGCGCAGCGACGGGCCGGTGGCCTACTGGGTGCGCATCGAACACGCGCGTGTGCCGTTCTCTGGCGAGCTGTTCATCCACAGCCACGACCAGTTGCGCGAGCAGCGCATCCTGCAGCAGTTCATGCTGGGCGCCTATTTCGGCATGACCTTGCTGCTCGTCGTGGTGGCGGTGGCCAACGCGCTGGTGTTCCGCGACAGCAGCTTCGCCGCCTACGCGGTCTACATCACGCTGCTGGGGCTGTCGCTGGCCGCTTCGCTGGGGGTGGGTGGGCAATTCCTGTGGCCCGATTCCGCGCGCTGGAACGGTTCCGCCGAGTTCGTGCTGATGCCGCTGGCGGTGGTGGCCGGGCTGCTGTTCGTGCGCCACCTGGTGCAGCCTCGGCGCATCGGGCGCTGGCTGGACCGTCTCGCGCTCACCCTGGCCGCGGTGATGCTGGGCCTGACAGCCTGGGACCAGGTGGCCCCGTCCCAATGGAGTTTCGAGGCCATCACCACCACGGGCGCGCTGACCATGCTGCTGGTGTACGTCATGCTCTGGACCGTCTGGCGCAGCCAGGAGGGCTGGGTGCGCTGGGTCGCCCTGGGCATCCTGCCGGTGCTGCTGGCCGGCGCGTTGCCGGTGATGCGCAACTTCGGGCTCATCTCCTCGGGCTTTCTCTCCCAATACGGCATGGTGATCGCTGCGGCCATCGAAGCGCCTTTGCTGATCTATGGCCTGCTGCAGCGCTCGTCCATGCAGCACGAGTCGCAAACCCGCGCCAAGGCGCTGACGCTGACCGAGCCGCTCACCGGCCTGACCAACCGGCACAACTTCATGCTGCGCCTGCACGAGAGCCTGATCCGCGCCCAGCGCTACCGCCACCGCAGTGCGCTGTTGCTGATCGATCTGGACAACCACACCTGGTTCGAGCAGGAGCACGGCAGGGAGGTCGCCGACAGTGCTCTGGTGCTCACGGGCTCGCTGCTGCGCTCGGTCGCGCGGGATGTGGACACCGCCGCGCGGGTTGATGACCACAGCTTTGCCTTGTTGATGGAAGGGCCGGTCCGCTCGGCGCAGGCGGTGGCCGCGGCCACGAGCATCGTTGCGGGTGGCCTGCGCCCGTCTTCGCAACTGCCCGTGGCGACCACGCTGCGCTGCAAGGTGGTGGTGGCCCTGCTGCCCGAGGAGACGTTGGGTCTTCAGGAGAACGCCCAGGCCCACCTGGACTGGCTGCGCATCGCGCTGGACGAGTTGAAGAAAACCCCGCCCAAGAGCATCCAGACGCTGAACTGCTGAAGCCGCTCAGGGCGTGAGTTCGACCAGTTCGATGGTCGGCATCACCGCCAGACGCGCCGGCAAACCGATCGTTCCGATGCCGGGTGTGACCAGGAGCGTCCCCGAAGGGGTGTCGTAGAGGCCGTTCCACCAGGGCTGCCGCGTGTTCGTGTTGCGCAGCACCCAGGGTGTGAAGCCGGGAATCCAGATCTGTCCGCCGTGCGTGTGTCCGGCCACCGAGAGGTGGGCGGCACCCGGCGGCAGCAGCGCCACCGTGTCGGGCTGGTGGGTCACCACCAGGCGGTTGTCCTGATTCGTGGAAAGTCCAGAGGCCTGAGGCCAGAGCGCGCGAATCTGCGCCTCGGGCCGACCACCCCAGCCGTCGTCCAGACCGACCAGTTCCCAGCCTTTCCAGGCCAGGCGCCTTCCTTCCAGCAATTGCACGCCATGGGCCTGCAGCGCCTCGCGCAGCGGTTCGGTCAGGTCCGGCCCCGGCGCTTCGACATCGTGGTTGCCGAGCACGCCGAACACCGGATGCCGGATGGCGGCCAGCGGGGCAAGACCGGCCTTCAAGTCCAGGGGAGGTTCATGGGTCCAGTCACCGGCCACCAGCACCGCGTCCACCTCCAGCGCATTGAGCTGGCGCACCAGGCGTTCGAGCTGGTGATCGCGGAAGAACAGGCCCCAGTGGATGTCGGCGATGACGGCCAGGCGCACGGGCTGGGCGCCCGGGGGCAAGCCGGTGATCGTCGTCTGCCGCACCCGCGAAAGACCGGGCTCCACCAGCGAGGACCACAGACCCACCATCACCAGCAAGGCCGCCACACCAGCCTTCCAGCGCAGGAACCCGCGCCCGGTCACCGCGACGCCCACCAGGCCCATCAGCAGGAAAGCCCCGGCCAGCCTTGGCACCCAGTAAAGCCAGAGCATCACCAGGTTGCGCAACCAGAAACCTGGCGTGTGCCAGCGGTCCTGGTAGTCCCAGAGGCTGACGGCCAGCGCCAGCACCAGGCCCAGCGCGAACAGCCACCAGACCCAGCGCAGCGCCCGGCTCATGGGCGGCATGCGGGCGTTTGCGTCAGGCCTCTCGGCGCAGCGCAGGGAACAGGATCACGTCGCGGATGCTCGGGCTGTCGGTCAGCAGCATCATCAGGCGGTCGATGCCGATGCCGCAGCCGCCGGCCGGGGGCATGCCGTACTCCAGCGCGCGGATGAAGTCGGCGTCGTAGTACATGGCTTCTTCGTCACCACCGTCCTTGGCCGACACCTGCGCGTGGAAACGTGCGGCCTGGTCTTCGGCGTCGTTCAGCTCCGAGAAGGCGTTGCCGAATTCGCGGCCGGTGATGTAGAGCTCGAAGCGTTCGGTCACTTCGGGGCGGTCGTCGTTGGCGCGCGCCAGCGGTGAAATTTCCGTCGGATGCTCCATGATGAAGGTCGGGTTCCAGAGCTTCTCTTCCACCGTCTCTTCGAAATACAGCACCTGCAGGCTGGCCAGGCTGCGCGTGCTGAGCTGGTGTTTGGCTTCGGTCATGCCCAGCGTCTTCAGCGCGGGAATCAGCCACTCAGGGTTGTCCACGCCCTCGCCCGCCTCGGTGTACTTCAGGATCGCTTCGCGGATGGTCAGGCGCTCGAACGGTGAAGTCACGTCCACCGGTTTGCCGTTGTAGCTCAGCGGCGTGTCGCCATGCACCTGGCGCACCACGTGGCGGATCAGCTGCTCGTTGAAGTCCATCAGGTCGTGGTAGTTCCAGTACGCCGCGTAGAACTCCATCATGGTGAATTCGGGGTTGTGGCGGACGCTGATGCCTTCGTTGCGGAAGTTGCGGTTGATCTCGAACACGCGGTCAAACCCTCCCACCAGCAGGCGCTTGAGGAACAGCTCGGGCGCGATGCGCAGGAACATCTCCTGGTCGAGCGCGTTGTGGTGCGTCTTGAAGGGCTTGGCGTTGGCGCCACCAGGGATGGGGTGCAGCATCGGCGTTTCCACTTCGAGGAAGCCGTGGCTGACCATGAAGTCGCGGATGCTGGACAGCGCCTGGCTGCGGGTGACGAAGCGCTTGCGGGCGCTCTCGTCGGTCATCAGGTCCACATAACGCTGGCGGTACTTGATTTCCTGGTCGTGGATGCCGTGGAACTTGTCGGGCAGCGGGCGCAGGCTCTTGGTGAGCAGGCGGATCCGGTCCGCGTGGATGGTCAGCTCGCCGGTGCGCGTGCGCATGAGCACGCCTTCGGCGGCGATGATGTCGCCCAGGTCCCAGTGCTTGAAGGTCTCCAGCATCGGTGCGCCCACGCTGTCGGTGTTCAGGTAGATCTGGATGCGGCCGCCGCTCGGACCAAATGACGCATCCTGCAGGGTGGCGAAGCTGGCCTTGCCCATCACGCGCTTGAGCATCATGCGGCCCGACACGCAGGCGCGCACCGGCGTGGCCTCCAGCGATTCCTTGGTGGCTTGCGCGTGTGTGGCAAACAGCGCCTCGGCCTTGTCCACCGGCTTGAAGTCGTTCGGGAACGCCACGCCCTCGCCACGCTGCTGCGCCTCGCGCAGCGCCTTGAGCTTCTCGCGCCGCTCCGCAATCAGCTGGTTGTCGTCGGTGGCGGGGGTGGCGTGGGCGTGTTCGGTGGTCATGGTGTGGGGCAATGAAAAACGGGTTGCGCCCAAAAAGCGCAACCCGTCATTGTAAGTTCCCGAGCGAAGTGCCCCCAACCCAGAACGCTTTGGTCCCGGCTTCGCCGGGCCGCAGCGCGGCGGGGGTCAGTGTCCCAAGTAAGCTTCGCGGACCTTCGGATCCACCAGCAAATCCTGGCCGGTGCCGGTCATGGTGATTTCGCCCGAATCCATCACGTAGCCGCGGTTGGCGATCTGCAGCGCGCGCTGGGCGTTCTGCTCCACCAGCAGGATGGTGACCCCCTGGGCCGACACATCGCGCACCACCTCGAAGATCTTGTCCACCATGATGGGCGAGAGGCCCATGGACGGCTCGTCCAGCAGCAGCACCTTGGGCTGGCTCATCAGCGCACGCGCCATCGCCAGCATCTGCTGTTCGCCGCCGCTCATCGTTCCGGCCAGCTGGTCCTTGCGCTCATTCAGGCGCGGGAAGATGCCGAACATGCGCTCGATGTCGTTGGCGATGCCCGCCTTGTCCTTGCGGATGTAGGCGCCCATCTGCAGGTTTTCGGTGATGGTCATGCGCGTGAACACGCCCCTGCCTTCGGGCACCATGGCCAGCCCCAGCCGGACCAGGTCCCAGGCACCACGGCCCTTGATGCTCTGGCCCAGGTATTCGATGTCGCCGCCTTCAAAGGCCAGCGAACCGGTGACGGCCTTCATGGTGGTGGTCTTGCCCGCGCCGTTGGAGCCGATCAGCGAGATCAGCTCGCCCTCGCGCACTTCCAGGTCGACACCCTTGACGGCCTTGATGCCGCCGTAAGAGACTTTCAGGCCGCTGATTTTGAGTAGTGTGTTTGCCATGTTCTTGTGTCCTCAGCTACCGCCCGTGCCCAGGTAGGCCTCAATCACTTTCGGGTCCTTCTGCACATCGGCCGGTGTCCCCGAAGACAGCTGTTTGCCGTAGTCGAGCACGGTCACGCGGTCGCACAGGCCCATCACCAGCTTCACGTCGTGCTCGATCAGCAGGATGGTGCGGTTGTCGTTGCGGATGCGGTCGATCAGCTCGCGCAGCAGCACCTTTTCGGTGGCGTTCATGCCGGCGGCGGGCTCGTCCAGCGCGATCAGCTGCGGATCGGTGGCCAGGGCGCGCGCGATCTCCAGCCTGCGCTGGTCACCGTAGCTCAGCGTGCGCGACTTGTAGTCAGCGAACTTGGCGATACCCACGTAGTCAAGCAGCTCGCGCGCCCGCTCCCTGATCTGCGCCTCTTCGCGCTTGAAGC
This sequence comes from Hydrogenophaga sp., assembly GCA_030653975.1. Taxonomy (GTDB): domain Bacteria; phylum Pseudomonadota; class Gammaproteobacteria; order Burkholderiales; family Burkholderiaceae_C; genus Hydrogenophaga. The sequence continues at coordinate 34,630 of JAURYH010000051.1, forward strand.
CGGGCGTGCGGAACACCGCACCGATCAGGCCGGAGTGGGTGCGCACATGGCGCCCCACCATCACATTTTCCAGCGCCGTCATTTCGGCGAACAGGCGGATGTTCTGGAAGGTGCGCGCGATACCGGCCTTGGCCACTTCGTGCACGGCGGAGGGCGTGTAGGGCTTGCCCGCCAGTTCAAACGTGCCGCTGTCGGGCGTGTACAGCCCGGTGAGCACGTTGAAAAAGGTGGTCTTGCCCGCGCCGTTGGGTCCGATCAGTCCGTAGACCTGACCGCGTTCGATGGTGATGCCGACATCGCTCAGGGCCTGCAGGCCCCCGAAGCGTTTGGAGACGTTGGCGACTTTGAGAATGGTTTCAGACATGCAACTTGACTCCGCTCATTTCGCCAGTGACTTGCCATGCTCCGGCGAGGGCCACAAGCCCTTGGGACGGATCAGCATCACCACCACCATGGCCAGCGCAATCAGCAGCTGGCGCAGGATTTCCGGGCCCAGGCGGCCACCGGTCCATTCGGTCAGCGGACCGGCCACGTGCCGCAACACCTCGGGCAGACCGGCCAGCAACAGGGCCCCCAGAATCACGCCAGGGATGTGGCCAATGCCACCCACCACCACCATCGCCACGACCATCACCGACTCCATCAGCGAGAAGGACTCGGGCGACACGAAGCGCTGGAACGACGCGAACAACACGCCCGACACACCGCCAAAGGTGGCGCCCATGCCGAAGGCCAGCAGCTTGAGGTTGCGCGTGTTCAGGCCCATCGCCTTGGCGGCGATTTCGTCTTCACGGATGGCCATCCAGGCGCGGCCGATGCGCGAGTCCTGCAGGCGGTAGGAGAGGATCACCGCACCCACCACGAAAAACAGGAACAGGTAGTAATACAGCGTGACGGGCTGGAAGGTGTAGTCACCGATGGTCAGGCGCTTGCCCAGGTCGAGGCCAAAGACCGAGATGGTGTCGATCTGGCTGATGCCCTTGGGGCCGTTGGTGATGTTCACCGGGCGGTCCATGTTGAGCAGGAAGATGCGGATGATTTCGCCAAAACCCAGGGTGATGATGGCCAGGTAGTCACCACGCAACTTGAGCGTGGGCGCACCCAGGATGACCCCCACGATGCCCGCGACCCCCGCCGCCAGGATCATCACCAGCCAGATGCTGATGTGGATGCCGTTGGGGAACATGGCCGCGATGGCCGGGAAGGTGTCGGTGAGGTGGGGCGAGCCCACCAGCGCGAAGATGTAACCCCCCACCGCGAAAAAGGCGATGTAGCCCAGGTCCAGCAGGCCGGCGTAGCCGACCACGATGTTCAGGCCCAGCGCCAGCAGCACATAGAGCAGCGCGATGTCGACAATGCGCACCCAGGAGTTGCTCCCGGTCGATTGCAGGATGATGGGCAACAACAGCAGCGCGACAGCGCCCAGCAGGAAGGCGATGAGTTTTCCGTATTTGGTGTTCATCATGATGTGTTCCTTGACCCTCAGGCCCGGTCGGCCACACGCTCGCCCAGCAGCCCGGATGGCCGCAGCGTCAGCACCAGGGCCAGCACGATGAAGGCGAAGATGTCGGTGTACTGGCTGCCCAGCACGCCGCCGGTCAGCTGGCCCAGGTAACCCGCACCCAGCGACTCGATCAGACCCAGGGCGACGCCGCCCACCACGGCACCCGCAAGGTTGCCGATGCCGCCCATGACGGCGGCCACGAAGGCCTTCAGGCCGGGCATGAAGCCCATGGCGTGTTGCACCGTGCCGTAGTTCGATGCCCACATCACGCCAGCGATGGCCGCGAGCATCGCGCCGATGATGAACGTGGCGGAAATCACCATGTCGGGCTTGATGCCCATGAGCGCCGCCACACGCGGGTTCTCGGCCGTGGCCCGCATGGCGCGGCCCAGGTTGGTCCGGTTGACCAGCCACATGAGGAAAGCCAGCGTGATGACCGTCGTGGCCAGGATGGTGATCTGCGTCACCGAAATCACGGCCCCGGCGAACTCGATCGGCTCACGCGAAAGGGTCGACGGGTAGGATTTCGGGTTGGGTGCCCAGATGATCATGGCAAAGGTCTGCAACAGCAGCGACATGCCGATGGCGGTGATCAGGGGCGCGAGCCGCGGTGAGTTGCGCAGGGGCCGGTAGGCCAGCTTCTCGATCGTGAAGTTCAGTACGCCACAGACCACCATGGCGATCAGCGTGGCCACCAGCAGCAGCAACCAGCCCGGCATGCCGGCCCAGGCACTCGACATCCAGCCGATCAGCGTCCAGCTGGTGAGCGCACCCACCATGAGCACGTCACCGTGCGCAAAGTTGATCAGGCCGATGATGCCGTACACCATGGTGTACCCCAGCGCCACCAGCGCATACATACTGCCCAGAACCAGGCCGTTGATGATCTGCTGCAGCAAAACGTCCATACAAACTTCTCCGTGTTTTTTCAGCCGGGCGGGTGCCTGGTCTGTCTGCCTTGAGTTAGCAAAAAACCCGCCAGGCTCGACCTTGAAACAGGACAGACTGCGGGTTGGTGGGCGGATTGTAGCGAGGCGTTTCAGAGGGTCCGATGCGTGTAAGCCCTTATGCGGCGCGGGTTTACCCTGATTTTCGATTTCCCGGCGCGGCTGCATCAGCGCGAATCGCGCTTCATTAGTTATTCTGATTATTCAGTTTTTTGAGTTCGCGCAGCTTATCGGCGATGCGAATTTCCAGACCACGCTCGACCGGACGGTAAAAATCAGGCCCGGCCATGCCATCGGGCAGGTAGCGTTCGCCGGCCGCGAAGCCGCCCGCCTCATCGTGGGCGTACCGGTAGCCTTTTCCGTAGTCCAGCTCCTTCATGAGCTTGGTGGGTGCATTGCGCAGGTGCATGGGCACCGGGCGCGTGCCGTCCTTCTTCACGAAGGCCTTGGCTTCGTTGAAGGCCTTGTAGACCGCGTTGGACTTGGGCGCCACGGCCAGGTAGACCACACATTCGGCCAGTGCCAGCTCGCCCTCCGGCGTGCCCAGGCGCTCGTACACCTCGGCGGCGTCCAGCGCCAGCCGCAGCGCGCGCGGATCGGCCAGGCCAATGTCTTCACTGGCCATGCGGATGAAGCGGCGCGCCATGTAGCGCGGATCGGCACCACCGTCGAGCATGCGCACGAACCAGTACAGTGCGGCGTCCGGATCGGAGCCGCGCACGCTTTTGTGCAGCGCGCTGATGGTGTCGTAGAACTGCTCGCCACCTTTGTCGTAGCGGCGCATGCGTTCACCCAGCACACGCATCAGCCAGGCATCCGTCACCTCGGCGAGTTTCTCGCGCGTGGCCGCCACCGCCAGCGTCTCCAGCGTGTTGAGCAGGCGGCGGGCATCGCCATCGGCGTAGGCGATCAGGCGGTCGGCGGCGGCGGTTTCAACCGCGGGCACGGCGCCGATGCCCTGCGCCCGCGAGATCAGCTGGCGCAGATCGTCTTCGCCCAGCGGCTGCAGCACGTAGACCGCCGCTCTCGACAGCAGCGCCGAGTTGACTTCGAACGAGGGGTTTTCGGTGGTCGCGCCAATGAAAGTGAACAGCCCGCTTTCCACATGCGGCAGAAAGGCGTCCTGCTGGCTCTTGTTGAAACGGTGCACCTCGTCGACAAACACGATGGTGTGCTGCGCCTGAAGCCCGTCGCGCGCGGCCTGGGCCTGCTCCACCGCCTCCCGGATGTCTTTCACGCCGCCCAGCACCGCGCTGATGGTGATGAACTGGGCATCAAAGGCATCGGCCATGAGCCTCGCGATGGTGGTTTTGCCCACACCCGGCGGACCCCAGAGGATGCAGCTGTGTGGCTGGCCCGATTCGAACGCGAGCCGCAATGCCATGCCCTCACCCAGCAGGTGCTGCTGCCCGATCACCTCGGCCAGCGTGCGCGGACGCAGGCGCTCGGCCAGCGGCGTGTGCGGCGCGGCGTGTGAACTCAAAGGCCTGCTTTCAAGGCGGTGTGCACGCTCAGGGCCGGATCACATCGGCGCCGACAGGCGGCTGAAAGCGAAACCGCTCCGCCTTCATCGGCGCGTTGTCCTGCCACTGGTTGAAGGTCAGCACCGAGCGCTGGCCCAGGCTGTCGGCGATCTCCAGCGCGGCCAGCTGACCGGCACGGAATCCCACACGCACGCTCTGCAACTGCCCGTCCTTGTTGCGCGGGCGGGCCTCCAGCCATTCCAAGCCCTCTGCGGCGGGCGCCGCCTTGAGCTCAAACACTTCGGACAGGGCACGCAGATCGGTGCCGGCAGCGATCAGGGCCGCGGGGGTGCTGCCCAGCACCTCCTGCTGCTTGCGCGCCGTCACCTGGTTCAGGTCCACGTCGTACAGCCACAGCGTCTGGCCATCGGCCACGATGGTCTGTTCGAAAGGCTTCGTGTACTCGAAGCGGAAACGGTTGGGCCGCAGGAATTCGAAGCGCCCGCTCGACGTCTTGCGGCGCGCCACGGTTTCGCCGTTGCGCACCGGCGAGGTCACCACCTGGGTGAAGCCGGCCTGCGCACTGCCCACCTCGCGCAGGAAGGTTTCGAGGTCTTTCAGGCCGTCGGCCTGTGCGGGCAAGGCAGTGAATGTCAGGGCAGTGACCGTGGTCAGCGTGGTAAACAATTTTTTGATCATGTGGATTGGGACCCGGCCGCGGCCACAAGGTTCAGGCCCGAACATCATTCACCGCGCGAAGGCACCAGAATATCGCGTTGACCACTGGAGGTCAGTGCACTGACCATGCCCGCTTTTTCCATGTCTTCCAGCAGACGCGCGGCGCGGTTGTAGCCGATCTTCAGCTTGCGCTGCACATAGGAGATGCTGGCCTTGCGATCCTTGAGCACGATCTCCACCGCCTGGTCGTACAGCGCGTCTTTTTCGTTGCCGTCGCCACCGCCCTCACCGAACATGTCGCCACCCTCACCATCGCTCGCCGGGCTCTCCAGCACGCCGTCGATGTAGTTGGGTTCACCACCCTGCTGCTTCAGATAGGCCACCACGCGGTGCACCTCTTCGTCGCTCACGAACGCGCCGTGCACCCGCACCGGGAAACCGGTACCGGACGGCATGTAGAGCATGTCGCCCATGCCCAGCAGGCTCTCGGCGCCCATCTGGTCGAGGATGGTGCGGCTGTCGATCTTGCTGCTGACCTGGAACGACAGGCGGGTAGGAATGTTGGCCTTGATCAGGCCGGTGATCACGTCCACGCTGGGACGCTGTGTCGCCAGGATCAGGTGGATGCCGGCGGCGCGCGCCTTTTGCGCCAGGCGGGCGATCAGTTCTTCGATCTTCTTGCCCACCACCATCATCAGGTCGGCCAGCTCGTCGATCACCACCACGATGTAGGGCAGGCGTTCGAGCGGTTCCGGCTGTTCGGGGGTGAGGCTGAACGGGTTGCCGATGATTTCACCACGCGCCTTGGCCTCGTCGATCTTCACGTTGTAGCCCGCGAGGTTGCGCACGCCGAGCTTGCTCATGAGCTTGTAGCGCTTCTCCATCTCGGCCACGCACCAGTTCAGCCCGTTGGCGGCGTGCTTCATGTCGGTCACCACCGGCGCGAGCAGGTGCGGGATGCCCTCGTAGACGCTCATCTCCAGCATCTTCGGGTCGATCAGCAACAGGCGCACGTCCTTGGCATCGGCCTTGTAGAGCAGCGACAGGATCATGGCGTTGATGCCGACCGACTTGCCCGAACCGGTGGTACCGGCGACCAGGCAGTGCGGCATCTTGGCCAGATCGGCCACGATCGGCTGACCGCCGATGTCCTTGCCCAGCCCCATGGTCAGCAGAGACTTGGCGTCGTTGTAGACCGGCGAGCCCAGTATCTCGCTGAGCTTGATCATCTGCCGCTTGGCGTTCGGCAGTTCCAGCGCCATCAGGTTCTTGCCCGGAATGGTCTCGATCACACGGATCGACACCAGGGACAAGGAACGCGCCAGGTCGCGCCCCAGGTTCACGATCTGCGAGCCCTTGACCCCCGTGGCCGGTTCGATTTCGTAACGGGTGATCACCGGACCGGGTGCTGCGGCCACCACGCGCACGTCGACGCCAAAGTCCTTGAGCTTCTTCTCGATCAGGCGGCTGGTCATCTCCAGCGTCTGGCTGTCCACGCCCTGCTGGTGCGCCGGCGCGCTGTCGAGCAGATCCACCTGCGGCAGCTTGCTGTCGGGCATCTCGACGAACAAGGGCTTCTGGCGTTCCTTGGCCACACGCTCGCTCTTGGGCACATCCACCAGTGTGGGCTCGATCAATACCGGGGTGGGGTGGTGCTCTTCGCTCTCGACGCGCTCGACCTTGACCACTTCTTCGCGCGCTCGCGCTGCCATCTCCCCGATGCGCTGGTCTTCGACCGCCTCGCGTTTTTCGCGACGCGATTCGAACCAGTTGTCCAGCCAGGCGCCCAGGTGTTCGGCCCATTGGCCCCAGGAAAACCGGAACACCCTGGGCAGGCAGATCACGAGCAGCGCCAGCATGGCCAGCGCCGAACCGGTGAAACCCAGCCAGCGCACCGCAACGGGTCCGAGCGCATGCCCCAGCACACCCCCCGCGGTTCCCGGCAGGTGCGGCTCCAGCCGGTACAGGCGACTCCATTCCAGCACCCCACTGGCGCTCAGCAACACCAGCAACGCCAGCACATAGGCAAGACGACGCGCCCAAGGGGTTTGCCACCAGCGCTCAGTCCCATGCGCATCCCGCGAGACGGCCTGGGGTTGCTGGCCACGCAACCGACCGGCCAACGCCGACAGCCAGGCTCGCAAACCGGCGAAAAAACACCACCAGACCGACCAGCCCAACAGGTAATAGCTCGCATCGGCCAGCAGCGCGCCCAGATGACCGCCCCAGTTGCCCACTTCGGCCCGAGACCCGGTCGTGCTCCAGGCCGGATCCGCCAGCGAATGGCTGAGCAACGCGAGGAGCCAGAAGGCCAGGGCTGCAGCACCCACCACCAGCCCAATCTCCTGCGTGAAACGGGCCACACCACCAGGCGTGGCTTGAGCCCGGTCGGCATTCAGTGTATTGAGTGAATAAGTCATGGTCCTTGCTGCGGTTCGGCAACAAGCTTACCCCAAGGCCACCCGGGCCAGGAGCCGGTAAACCGGTAACAGGTGCAGCGATTGACCGGGAGAATCCGGGGTCGCGCCCTGCGCAGCCCAGGCAGGCGCTTCAGCCCAACGTGTTGAGCCGTTCCTTGACCACGGTGGTGCCGTCTTCGCCCACCTCGATGAAGCCCCGGTCTTCCAGGTCTTTCATGACCCGGCTGACCATTTCTCGCGATGCGCCGATCATCTTGGCCACATCCTGGCGGGACACCCGTTCCCGAATCACCAGTTGCCCGTCCTTGTCGGGTCGCGCGAACTCCAGCAAGGCCCGAGCCACGCGGCCGTAAACGTCCATCAACGCCAGCGACTCGATCTTGCGGTCGGCATACCGCAGGCGCTGCACCAATCCCTTCATCACCGCATAGGCCATGGAGGTGTTTTCGGGCAGGCAACGGGCGAATTCAGGACGCCCCAGGATCAACACATCGGTCTGCACCTCGGCACGGACCGTGGCCGAATGCGGCTGGTTGTCGATCAGGCTCATCTCGCCCACATAGTCGCCCGGGTTCATGGTGGCCAGGATGACCTCCCGGCCACGCACATCGGTGGTCACCACACGGGCGCGCCCCGTCAGCACGATGGCCAGAAAATTGGACTTCTTGCCCTGTTCAACGATGCACTCGCCGCGCTTGAAACGCCGTTTGATGACCGCATCTGCAACAGACTCGGCCTGCGCCTGCGTCAGCGTGGAAAACAGCGGGACCCGGCGAATCAAATCCAGATTGGACAGGATGGACATGCGTATATACCTCTGGTCAGGCTGCGGATGCAGCGCTCTTCCCTACAATGCTTCGAAAGACCGGACGCCCGCATGGCGAAAGACGCCAAGGCCCCAAAAGCATCGCCATGACTTTCAACTCTAAACCACACACCCCCACTCTTTGGGGCGGATTTGCACCATGAAGCACACCAAAGTTCTTATTCTAGGTTCCGGCCCCGCGGGCTACACGGCTGCAGTGTATGCGGCACGCGCGAACCTGAACCCGGTGCTCATCACCGGCATCGCCCAGGGTGGCCAGCTCATGACCACCACCGACGTGGACAACTGGCCAGCCGACGTGGATGGCGTTCAGGGCCCGGAACTGATGCAGCGCTTCCAGGCACACGCCGAACGCTTCAAGACCGAGATCGTTTTCGACCACATCAACGCAGTCGACTTTTCCAAACGTCCTTTTGTGCTCAAGGGTGACAGTGGTGAATACAGCTGTGATGCCCTGATCATCGCCACCGGTGCCTCGGCCAAGTACCTGGGCTTGCCTTCTGAAGAAGCCTTCATGGGCAAGGGCGTGTCGGGCTGCGCCACCTGCGATGGCTTTTTCTACCGCGAGCAGGACGTGGCGGTGGTGGGCGGCGGCAACACGGCCGTCGAAGAAGCCCTGTATCTGTCCAATATCGCCCGCAAAGTCAGCCTGGTGCACCGTCGCGACACGTTCAAGGCCGAACCCATCCTGGTCGACAAGCTGATGGAGAAGGTCGCTGCGGGCAAGATCGAGCTCAAGACCCATTTCACGCTCGACGAGGTGCTGGGCGACCAGAGTGGCGTGACCGGCGTGCGCCTGAAAAGCGTGAAAACCGGCGAGACCGAAGACCTCAAACTCACCGGCTGCTTCATCGCCATCGGCCACAGCCCCAACACCGACATCTTCAAAGGCCAGCTGGAAATGAAAGACGGCTACATCGTCACGCAATCCGGGCTCAAGGGCATGGCCACCATGACCAGCGTGCCCGGCGTGTTTGCGGCTGGCGACGTGCAGGACCATGTGTACCGCCAGGCCATCACCAGCGCCGGCACCGGCTGCATGGCGGCACTCGACGCCCAGCGTTTTCTGGAAAACCAGTAACCGCCCCCCCGCCGCGCTGCGCGCGCCCCCCCCCTCCTCTGGCGCCTTCGGCTGGGGAGGTGGGCGGCACCTGCGGCCTGGCAAAGCCAGTTCCGCGGTGCCTCCCACCAGGGACATTGCCCACCGCCGGTGTAGCCGCTGGTCAGCCCCGTTGGCAAACGCTGACACAATTTGCATATAATGGCAGGCTTTGCTGCAAACAGCCTGCTGGCTGTGCGGTGCAAATTCAGGGTTACCGCCACCCTATTTTCTGGCGAGGTGAGGCTCCCACCGCTCGGGTGGTTGCCGTTTGAAAAGATCGGAGTGTCCTCATGGCACGCGTCTGCGACGTCACGGGCAAGAAGCCCATGGTCGGGAACAATGTTTCCCACGCCAACAACAAAACCAAGCGCCGGTTCCTGCCGAACCTGCAATACCGCCGTTTCTGGGTCGAAAGCGAAAACCGCTGGATTCGCCTGCGCGTGTCGGGTGCTGCCCTGCGCCTGATCGACAAAAACGGCATCGACGCCGTGCTCGCAGACCTGCGTGCACGCGGCCAAGCTTAAGGAGCACGCACCATGGCAACCAAAGGCGGACGCGAAAAGATCAAGCTGGAATCCACTGCGGGTACCGGCCACTTCTACACCACGACCAAGAACAAGAAGACCACGCCCGAGAAGATGCTGATCAAGAAATTTGATCCCAAAGCTCGCAAGCACGTGGACTACAAGGAAATCAAGCTGAAGTGATTCAGCAGGTTCCCCCAACAAAAAAGCCGCTGTGAAAACAGCGGCTTTTTTGTTGGGGAAAAAACAATCTCAAGCGTGTCCGGAGCGCAGTGTCAAACCCGGAACGCCGCGGAACCGGCTCCGCCGGGCCGCCAGCGTTGCCCCCTTGAGGGGGTCGCGCGCAGCGCGGCGGGGGTGGGCCAAGCCTAGGCGTGTGCGGAGCGCAGGCGAATCGAGAAGTCGCGCAGCGCAGCAATGCCGCTTTCTTCGGCGCGCCGGCACCAGGCCTGCAGGTCGCTGGCCAGTTGCTCACGGGTCGCGTTCGTGCTGGACCACAGGGCGCGCAGTTCTTCGCGCATCGTGACCATCTTGTCGAGCACCGGGTGTTCCGCCCGGACCAGGGCCAGTTGCGGCTTCACGTCCGCTGGCACTTTGTCGTCGTCGCGGTGCAGCCAGCGGCGGGCCGCATCCAGCATCGAAGCGTCGGCGCTGCGGGCCTTCAGGCCTTCGACTTCACGCTGGCAGGCGGCACGCATCTCGCGCGCGTAACCCGCCATCACTTCGTAGCGGTTGGCGATGATCGCCTCCAGCGTTTTTTCGTCGGCCACCGGCTTCACGTCACCGAATGCCATCTTGGGTGGCAACTTCTTCACGGTGGCCAGACCCACCGACCTCAGCATGGTGATGTACATCCAGCCGATGTCGAACTCGTAGGGCTTGACCGACAGCTTGGCCGACGTCGGGTAGGTGTGGTGGTTGTTGTGCAACTCTTCGCCACCGATGAGGATGCCCCAGGGCGACACGTTGGTGCTGGCGTCGGCCGCCTCGAAGTTGCGGTAACCCCACCAGTGGCCGATGCCGTTGATGATGCCGGCGGCCGTGATCGGGATCCACATCATCTGCAACGCCCAGACCGACACCCCCAGCACACCGAACAGTGCGACGTTGATGATCAGCATGAGGCTCACACCCAGTCGCGAGCGACCGGTGTAGAGGTGCCGTTCCACCCAGTCGTCGGGCGTGTTGTGACCATATCGGTCCAGCGTTTCCTGGTTCTTGGCTTCTGCACGGTAGAGCTCACTGCCCTCGAAGAACACCTTCTTGATGCCAAACACCACCGGGCTGTGCGGGTCACCTTCGCGCTCGCATTTGGCGTGGTGCTTGCGGTGGATCGCCGTCCACTCCTTGGTCACCATGCCGGTGGTCATCCAGAGCCAGAAGCGGAAGAAGTGCGCCGGAATGGGGTGCAGGTCCAGCGACCGATGCGCCGAGTGGCGGTGCAGAAAGATCGTGACGCTGGCGATGGTGATGTGGGTGAACACCAAAGCGACCAGCAGCACCTGCCACCAGGCCGCACCGGTCAGGCCATGGGCCAGGAACTGGATCAGGCCATCCCACAAACCGGCAAAAAACTCGAAATCAGAAGCAATCATCAAGGTCCTATTCAACCGCCCACGAAGGCGTCAGGCTGCGAACCACTCCCGTTCAGGACAAGGAGCGAAGCAATCTGTGATTTTAAAGCCGGGGGTGTCCATCAACAATCTCTGGGCAGCGCCCCGTGGGGGAACGGCTCAGGCGAAATAGCTCATTTATCGGTCTTTCAGACCTTTTTCCGCCAGACGGCAGCAAAAAAGCCGTCCGTTGCATGCCGATGCGGCCACAAACGCAGCCATTGCCCGTCCTCGCCCTGGCACAGGCTGCCTGCCTGAGGCACCTGAGCAAGGGTCAGCAGGTCTGCCACCGGCACGGGCTCAAAGTCCTTGTGCGCCTCTGAAAAGGCCGCAGCCACCGCTTCGTTCTCCGCCGGCAACAGGCTGCAGGTGGCGTACACCAGCCGGCCACCCGGCTTGAGCAGGCGCGCAGCGCTGTGCAGGATGGCCTGCTGCAGCTCGGCCTGGGCGGCGACCGTTTGCGGCGTCTGGCGCCACTTCAGGTCGGGGCTGCGGCGCAGCGTGCCCAGCCCGGAACAGGGCGCATCGACCAGCACGCGATCAATCTTGCCGGCCAGGCGTTTGATGCGGTCGTCGCGTTCGTGGGCAATCGCCACCGGATGCACGTTGGACAAACCGCTGCGCGCCAGCCTTGGCTTGAGCGCATCGAGGCGGTGCCCAGAGGTGTCGAAGGCGTAGAGCCGGCCGCTGTTGCGCATGGCCGCGCCGATGGCCAGCGTCTTGCCACCGGCACCGGCACAGAAGTCCACCACCATCTCGCCACGTTTGGCGTCCAGCAGCAGCGCCAGCAGTTGCGAACCTTCGTCCTGCACCTCCACGTCGCCCTGCACAAACGCCGGCAGTTTGGCCAGCGATGGCTTGCCCTGCAGGCGGATGCCCAGCGGCGAATACGGCGTGGGCTCACAGCTCAGGCCGGCCTGGCGCAGCTCGGCCAGAACCACTTCGCGCTTTTTCTTCCATATGTTGACGCGCAGATCCAGCGCGGCGGGCTGGTTCAGGCTGGCCACCAGCGCGTCGAACTGATCGCCCACCTGATCGCGCAGGGCGGTCGCCAGCCACTCGGGCAGGTTGTGCCGGTGCGGGGCCAGGAGCTCGTCGTCGGTCACTTTCAGGCAGTTGTCCCACCAGGTTTTTTCCACCTCGGTGAGCGCACTCTTGAGAAAGTCGCGGTCGCCGGGAAAACCCAGAATGGCCAGGCGCCGCCACTTGGAGCCGGTGCCCGAGCGGGCCAGCCATTCGAACTTCAGACGTTCGCGCAGGATGGCGTAGACGGTGTCGGACAACGTGGCCCGCTCGCGCGGGCCGAGCGAGCGGTTCTCACGAAAATGGCGCGAGACCACCGCGTCGGTGGGGTGGTCGAACTTGAAAACCTGTTCGATCAGGGTGGAACATTCGTCCAGGAGGGCTTTGGGGTGCATGTTCGTATTGTCCCCCCTGCGCCGCTGCGCGGCTTCCCCCCAAGGGGGACGATGCCAGTGGCCCGGCAAAGCCGGTTCCACGGCATCTCTGGGTTGGGTACCTCGCGCGCAGGTCACTTGTTTGGCGTTTCGGTATCGCGCGGCACGGGATAATGCAAGGCTATGTCCGAAATTTCCAATCAGGTGAAGCGTCGCCGCACCTTCGCCATCATCTCCCACCCCGACGCGGGTAAAACCACCCTGACCGAGAAGCTGCTGCTGTTCTCGGGCGCCATCAACATCGCCGGCTCGGTGAAGGCCCGCAAGGCCGCGCGCCACGCCACGTCCGACTGGATGGAGATTGAGAAACAGCGTGGCATCTCGGTGGCCAGCTCGGTCATGCAGATGGAATACCGCGACTGCGTGATCAACCTGCTCGACACCCCGGGCCACCAGGATTTCAGCGAAGACACCTACCGCGTGCTGACCGCCGTGGACGCGGCGCTGATGGTGATCGATGCCGGCAACGGTGTGGAACCGCAGACCCGGCGCCTGCTGCAGGTCTGCCGCGCGCGCAACACGCCCATCCTCACCTTCGTCAACAAGATGGACCGCGAGGTGCAGGCCCCGCTGGACCTGATGGACGAGATCGAACGCGAACTCGGCATGACCGTCGTGCCGTTCACCTGGCCGGTGGGCATGGGCAAGACCTTCCGCGGCGTGTACGACCGCCGCACCGACCAGATGCGCGTGTTCGCCGCGGGTGAGGACCGCCGCGGCGGCGATGAAGACGTGCTCGCTGGCCTGGACAACCCCGAGAGCCTGAAGCGCTTCGGCGCGGAGTTCGAGCAGGCCAAAGGCGAGCTGGAGCTGGTCGAAGGTGCTTCGCCCGCGTTCGACGAGGCGCAGTTTCTGGCCGGCAAGCAGACGCCCATGCTGTTTGGCTCCGCCGTCAACAACTTCGGCGTGCGCGAGGTGCTGGACGCGCTGGTGGACCTGGCACCGCCCCCGGGCGACCGCCCTGCCATCCAGCGCGTGGTGCACCCCGAAGAGCCGAAGTTCACCGGTGTGGTGTTCAAGATCCAGGCCAACATGGACCCGGCGCACCGCGACCGCATCGCCTTCGTGCGCGTGGCCAGCGGCCACTTCGAACGCGGCATGAAACTCCGGGTGGTGCGCAGCGGCAAGGACCTGCGGCCCAACACCGTGGTGAGCTTCTTGTCGCAACGGCGTGAGCTGCTGGACGAGGCTTTTGCTGGCGACATCATCGGCATCCCGAACCACGGCGTGCTGCAGCTCGGCGACACGCTCACCGAGGGCGAGAGCCTGCAGTTCACCGGCCTGCCCTTCTTCGCACCCGAAATCATCCGCAGCGTGGAAGTCGCCGACCCGCTGCGCAGCAAGCAGCTGCGCGCCGGCCTGACCCAGTTGGGCGAAGAAGGTGCGATCCAGGTGTTCCGCCCGGTGGCGGGCAGCGTGCTGCTGCTGGGCGCCGTGGGCCAACTGCAGTTTGAAGTGGTGGCGCACCGGCTGGAACACGAATACGGCGTCAAGGCCCGCATCATGAACAGCCCGTATCAGGTGGCACGCTGGGTGACCTGCGCGCCGGAAGACGGTGGCGAAGTCGAACTCAAGAAGTTCATCGACGCCAACAGCCACCGCGTGGCGCTGGACGCGGTGGACGCGCCGACGCTGCTGGTCGACCACCAGGCCACACTGCGCGCGGTGGAGGCCAACTGGCCGAAGATCAAGTTCCACGCGATGCGCGAGCACGCGGGGCTGGTGTTTCACCGGTCTATGTAACCCCCGCGCAGAGATAGTGCCCACCCCCGCGCCGCGCCTGCGGCGCGTCACCCCCTCAAGGGGGCAACGCGAGCGGCCCGGCAAAGCCGGTTCCGCCGCGTTCTGGGCTGACTGCCCTTCGTTGATCAGCGGGTCTGGCTGTTTCAGACCATCTGTGTCAGCAGGCGCTCTACCGCACGCGGATACATGATGTGCTCCTGCGTCAGCACACGCTCGGCCAGCGTTTGCGCGGTGTCGCCCGGCAGCACGGGCACCACGGCCTGATCGAGGATCTCGCCGTGGTCGAGTTCGGTTGTCACGCGGTGCACGGTGGCACCGGTGAACTTGCAGCCCATGTCGAGGGCGCGCTGGTGGGTGTTCAGACCCGTAAACGCGGGCAGCAGGCTGGGGTGGATGTTGATCAGCCGTCCTTCGTAGTGAGCCACAAACCCAGGCGTGAGGATGCGCATGAAGCCGGCCAGCACGACGAGCACAGGATCGTGCTGGTCGATCTCGGTCATGAGGGCCGCGTCAAAGTCGTCCCGCGATGCATAGGCCTTGTGATCAAGCACGGCGGTGGAGATCTGGTGTTGGCGCGCGAATTCGAGGCCCGCGGCCCCGGCCTTGTTGCTGATGACGGCCGCCACGCGAACGCCGTACCGGGCACCCCAATGACGCCGCTCGGCGGCCTTGACGATGGCGGCCATGTTGGAGCCGCTGCCTGAGATCAGAATGACGATGTTTTTATGAACGGCTGACATGGCCACGAAGTGTAATGACCCTGGAACACCCACCCTCTCCCGCCGGTCCCCGCGTGCACCGCTTTGACCAGCGCCCCCTGTCCATCACCGAAGCGCGCGTGCTGGGCACGCTGATGGAAAAGGCACGCACCGTGCCCGACAGCTACCCGCTGACGCTCAACAGCCTGCAAAGCGGCTGCAACCAGAAGTCGAGCCGCGAACCGGTGCTCTCGCTGACCGAGGGCGAGATCGCCGAGGCCATCGACGGTTTGCGCCAGCTGCACATGGTGGTGGAGACCAGCGGTGGCCGCGCCACGCGCTACGAACACAACTTCCAGCGCGCCGTGGGCGTGCCCGAGCAGTCCGCCGTGCTGCTGGGCATGCTGGTGCTGCGCGGCCCACAGACCGCGGGCGAGCTGCGCCTGAACACCGAGCGCTGGTACAAGTTTCTCGACATCGCCTCGGTGGACGCGTTCCTCGAAGAGCTGCAGGACCGTACACCTGAAAAGGGCGGTGCGCTGGTGGTGAAGCTGCCGCGCGCGCCGGGCGCCCGGGAACAGCGCTGGGCCCACCTGCTCTGTGGCCCCGTGGACGTGAACGCGCTGAGTGCGCCCGCCAGCCACAGCGGCAGCGGTGCCACCGAGGACGAGGTGATCGCCCTCACCCGCCGCGTGGCCAGTCTGGAGGAGACGGTGGAGCATCTGCGCGCCCAGCTGCAAAACCTGCACGAGCAACTCGGCTTGTCGCAGCCCGGACAGGGATAAAACGAACGGTCGTGCCAAACTGTGCACCGTTGAGCGGGGCCCTGCCACCTGGGCCTTGCCATCCACCAGGAGACAAGCATGGATTTGGCATTCACGCCGCAAGAGCAGGCGTTCCGCGAAGAGATTCGCGCCTGGGTCAAGGACAACCTGCCCGCCGACATCGCCCACAAGGTGCACAACGCGCTGCGCCTGTCGCGCGACGACATGCAGCGCTGGGCCAGGATCCTCGGCAAAAAGGGCTGGCTGGGCTACGGCTGGCCGCAGCCGTTCGGTGGCCCGGGCTGGACCGCCGTGCAGAAGCACCTGTTCGAAGAAGAGTGCGCGCTGGCCGGCGCGCCGCGCATCGTGCCCTTCGGCCCGGTGATGGTGGCCCCGGTCATCATGGCCTTTGGCAACAAGGCGCAGCAGGAGCGTTTCCTGCCCGGCATCGCCAGCGGCGACGTCTGGTGGAGCCAGGGTTACAGCGAACCGGGCTCGGGCTCGGACCTGGCCTCGGTCAAGACCCGCGCCGAGCGCCAGGGTGACCACTACATCGTCAACGGCCAGAAGACCTGGACCACGCTGGGCCAGTACGGCGAATGGATCTTCTGCCTGGTGCGCACCAGCACCGAGGGCAAACCGCAGACCGGCATCAGCTTCCTGCTGATCGACATGAAGTCGCCCGGCGTGAGCGTGCGGCCGATCAAGCTGCTCGACGGCGAGTGCGAAGTCAACGAGGTTTTCTTCGACAACGTCAAGGTGCCGGCCGAGAACCTGATCGGCGAAGAAAACAAGGGCTGGACCTACGCCAAGCACCTGCTCTCCCACGAGCGAACCAACATCGCCGACGTGAACCGCGCCAAGCGCGAGCTGGAGCGCCTCAAGCGCATCGCCAAGACGGAAGGCGTGTGGAACGACACGCGTTTCCGCGACCAGATCGCCCTGCTGGAGGTGGACGTGGTGGCGCTGGAGATGCTGGTGCTGCGTGTGCTGAGTGCCGAGAAATCGGGCAAGAACTCGCTCGACATTGCCGGCCTGCTCAAGATCAAGGGCAGCGAAATCCAGCAACGCTACGCCGAACTGATGATGCTGGCCGCCGGGCCGTTTGCCGTGCCCTTCATCGAAGAAGCCATGGAAGCCGGCTGGCAGGGCAACTTCCCCGGCGGCGAGGTGGCCAACGCCCCGCTCGCTTCGACCTACTTCAACCTGCGCAAGACCACCATCTACGGTGGCAGCAACGAAGTGCAACGCAACATCGTGGCGCAGACCGTCCTCGGCTAAGGAGATACACCATGGACTTTGATTTTTCCGACGACCAGGAACAGCTGCGCGACGCGGTGCGCAAGTGGGTCGACAAAGGCTACGACTTCGAACGCCGCCGCGCCATCGTCAAGGCCGGCGGCTTTGACCGCAAGGCCTACAACGAGCTGGCCGAACTCGGCCTGGCAGGTCTCTACATCAGCGAAGCCGATGGCGGCCTGGGCATGGGCCCGGTCGAGGGCATGGTGGTGATGGAAGAGCTGGGCCGCGGCATCGTGCTGGAGCCGCTGGCGCAGACGCTGATTGCGGGCGGTGTGCTCGGTGGCTACGCGGATGCGGACGTCAAGGCCGCCTGGCTGCCGAAGATCGCTGCGGGCGAGGCGCTGGTGGTGCTGGCGCAGCAGGAACGCGGCGCGCGGTACCAGCTGGACGCCTGCAAGACCACCGCCAGCCAGGCCGGCAGTGGCTGGACGGTGAGCGGCGCCAAGAGCGTGGTGCCCGCCGGCGACCAGGCCGACGCCTTCATCGTGCCCGCGGTGGTCAACGGGCAGATCGCCTTGTTCTTGGTGGAACGCAGCGCTGCTGGCGTCAGCACACAGGGCTACGGCACGCAGGACGGCGGCCGTGCGGCCGAAGTGATCCTCTCGAACGCCCCCGCCAGCCTGATCACCACCGACGGCCTCGCCGCGCTGGAACACGCGGTGGACATTGGCATCGCCGCGGTCTGTGCCGAGGCGGTGGGTGTGATGGACAAGACCGTGGCCCTGACCGTGGAGTACATGAACACGCGCAAGCAGTTCGGCGTGGCGATCGCCAGCTTCCAGGCCCTGCGCCACCGCGTGGCCGACATGAAGATGCAGTTGGAACTGGCGCGCTCGATGAGCTTCTACGCCAGCCTGAAACTGAACGCCCCGGCCGCCGAGCGCCGCCGCGCGATGGCACGCGCCAAGGTGCAATTGGGTAACTCCATGCGTTTCGTGGGCCAGCAGTCGGTGCAGCTGCACGGCGGCATCGGCGTGACCGACGAGTACATCGGCAGCCACTACTTCAAGAAGCTGACCCAGCTGGAGATGACGTTTGGCGACACGCTGCACCACCTGGGGGAGGTGTCGGCGCGGATGGAAGACACGGCGGGGGTGTTTGCCTGAATCTTCTCCTGTTGGGTGTTTCTGTGGTGCCCCGCTTTGCGGGGCATTTTTTTCGCTCTACGGTTTCTGCTGGATCGGTGAGATGCCAGGCCTTACTCCGCTCATGTCCCCCGGTGCCGCTGCGCGGCCCCTCCTCCTTTACTTCGCTGCGCAAGACCTGACACCTCACCGATCCGCCGACACGTGTGCGCTCCACCGCTGGCACGCCCGGGCGGTCGCGGCCTGAGGGCGCTGGGTGAGTGACGCAGCGAAGTCAAGGAGGAGACAAGGGCGCAGCCCTTGGCGGGGGACATGAGCGTAGTTACTCACCCAGCGCCCTCAGGCCATCGAAGAAGCACAAGCAAGCCCAACAGAGTCAGGCGTGAAGACGGGAAGTCTTGGGCAGATGAGACATCAGGAACTCCATCTGGTCCGCCAGGATGCGCCGGTTGCGCAGGATGAAGTCTTCCCACAGGCTGGGCACATAAGGGGCATAGATCAGCGGCATGCGGGCCTGCTCGGGCGTGCGGTTGCCCTTTCGGTGGTTGCACGACTTGCAGGCCGTGACCACATTCATCCAGCTGTCCAGACCCCGCTGCCCCAGCGGCACGATGTGCTCCCGCGTCAGCAGGTCTTCGTGAAACTGCTCACCGCAGTAGCCACAAAGACAGCGGTCTCGCGCAAACAGTTTGCTGTTGGTCAGCGAAGGGCGCAGACCGAAAGGATTGATGCGGGGCACGCCCTGGGTGCCGATGATGGAGTTGATGGTGATGATCGACTGCCGCCCGGTGATGGCGTTGTGACCACCATGGAACACCGCAACTTCGGCGCCCATTTCCCAGCGCACCTCATCCGCAGCGTAATGCAGCACGGCTTCTTCCAGGCTGATCCAGGACTGTGGCAGCCCCTGCGCAGACAGCTTCAGAACCTTCAAGACCCACCTCCATGTTGACAAACAACCGGACAATCTGTCTTCAGCACGGCCCCCCACGCTCCTGAGGGACCGCCTGTCATGTGTCAATATACAGCGCTTCTGTGACAAACATCCTGAACCGCGCCCAACACCCCGGATGGGGCGGGCATTGCCCATGAAAATCATCCGAGGACTCTGGAACCTGCAGCACGGCGCCACCAGCGAGTCGCCACCCGGCTGCGCGCTCACCATCGGCAACTTCGATGGCGTGCACCGGGGCCACCAGGCCATGCTGGCGCTGCTGAACAACGAAGCCCGGCACCGTGGCGTGCCCAGCTGCGTGATGACCTTCGAGCCCCACCCGCGCGACTATTTTGCGGCCCTTCACCACAAGCCCGACCTGGCCCCGGCCCGCATCGCCACGCTGCGCGACAAGCTCGAAGAACTGGAGCGCTGCGGCGTGGACCAATGCGTGGTGCTGCCCTTCAATGCCCGGCTGGCCGGGCAGCCACCGCAGGCCTTCATCGAAGACATGCTGGTCGCCGGCCTGGGCGTGCGTTATGTGCTGGTGGGCGACGACTTCCGTTTCGGCGCCCAGCGCGCGGGCGACTACGCCATGCTGGACGCGGCGGGTTCCCGGCTGGGTTTTGACGTCGCGCGCATGCAGAGCTACGAAGTTCACGGCATCCGGGTGTCCAGCTCCGCCGTGCGCGATGCGCTGGCCGCGGGTGACATGGACCGTGTGGCCACCCTGCTCGGCCGCCCCTACGCCGTCAGCGGGCACGTGGTGCACGGCCGCAAGCTCGGTCGCCAGCTGGCCGAAAGCAGCCCGGGGCGCGGGGACGGCTTTCGCACCCTCAACCTGCGTTTCTCCCACTGGAAACCCGCCGCCAGCGGCATTTTTGCGGTCCATGTGCACGGACTCACGCCCCAAGGCCAGCCTCTCACGGGCGTGGCCAACCTCGGCGTGCGCCCCTCGCTGGACCCCGATGACGTGAATGGCGGGCGCGTATTGCTGGAAACCCATTGCCTGGACTGGCCGGCGGAGATGGTCGCCAGCCTGCCCGACGGAGAGGCCTACGGTAAAATCATCCGCGTGGAACTGCTGCACAAACTGCACGATGAGCTGAAATACGACGGTCTGGACGCCCTCACCCGGGGCATCGCCAAGGACTGCGACGACGCGCGTGCTTTTTTTGCGTCGCTGCACACCCAGACGCACCGCCAGACCACGCGCGACCGAATTTAGGCGCCACGCCTGCCCGGTCGCCGCCCTTCGACAGGCTCAGGGCGAACGGAATCCCTTCTCCCGCACCCCACTCCCCCGTTCGGGCTGAGCCTGTCGAAGCCCTCACCGAGCCGCACCCATGTCTGACAACAAACCCACCGCAGCGCCCGCTGCCAAGCCCGAAGCCAGTGCCTACCGCGCCACGCTGAACATGCCCGACACGCCGTTCCCGATGCGCGGCGACCTGCCCAAGCGCGAACCGGCCTGGGTCGGGGAATGGAATGAAGGCGGTCTCTACAAGCGCCTGCGCGATGCGCGCCAGGGTGCGCCGCTGTTCGTGCTGCACGACGGCCCGCCCTATGCCAACGGCAAGCTGCACATCGGGCACGCGCTGAACAAGGTGCTGAAAGACATGATCGTGAAATCGAAACAGCTCGCTGGTTTCGATGCCCAGTACATCCCCGGCTGGGACTGCCACGGCCTGCCGATCGAGAACGCGATCGAGAAACTGCACGGCCGAAACCTGAGCCGCGACGACATGCAGGCCAAGAGCCGCGCCTTTGCCACCGAGCAGATCGATCAGCAGCGCGAAGACTTCAAGCGCCTGGGCGTGCTCGGCGACTGGGATCGCCCCTACCGCACCATGGACCCGGCCAATGAGGCGGGCGAGATCCGCGCCTTCAAGCGCGTGATCGAGCGCGGCTTCGTCTACCGGGGCCTCAAACCCGTGTACTGGTGTTTTGACTGCGGCAGCTCGCTGGCCGAGTTCGAGATCGAATACGCCGACAAGCAGAGCGACACGCTGGACGTGGCGTTCGAGACCGACGACGCCAAGAAGCTGGCCGCCGCCTTCGGCCTGTCCACGCTGCCCGCCGGCAAAAGTGCCTTCATGGTGATCTGGACCACCACCGCCTGGACGATTCCCGCCAACCAGGCGCTCAACGCCCACCCCGAACTCACCTACGCGCTGGTGGACACGCCCATGGGCTGCCTGGTGCTGGCCGAAACGCTGGTGGACAACTGCCTGGAACGCTTCGGCCTGCAAGGCTCCGTGCTCGCCTCGACAAAGGGCGACCAGCTCGGCGGCCTGAACTTCCGCCACCCGCTGTACGACGTGGACGCGGGCTACCACCGCCTCTCGCCGGTCTATGTGGCCGACTACGTGAGCGACAGCGATGGCACCGGCATCGTGCACTCGTCGCCGGCCTACGGCGTGGACGACTTCAACTCCTGCGTGGCCAACGGCCTGGCGTACGACGACATCCTGAACCCCGTGCAGGGCAACGGCACCTACGCGGCCGACTTCCCGCTGTTCGGTGGCCTGCACATCTGGAAGGCCGTGCCGGTCATCCTCGAGGCGCTGAAGAACGCCGGCCGCCTGATGGCCACGCAGAAGATCACCCACAGCTACCCGCACTGCTGGCGCCACAAGACGCCGGTGATCTACCGCGCCGCCGCGCAGTGGTTCGTGCGCATGGACGAGGGTGAGGGTGTGTTCACCAAGGACAAGGCGCCCAAGACCCTGCGCCAGCTGGCGCTGGACGCCATCGACCACACCCACTTCTACCCCGAGAACGGCAAGACCCGCCTGCGCGACATGATCGCCAACCGGCCCGACTGGTGCATCTCTCGCCAACGCTCGTGGGGCGTGCCCGTGCCCTTCTTCCTGCACAAGGATTCGGGCGAGCTGCATCCCAACACCATGGTCATCCTCGACCAGGCGGCCGACATCGTCGAAAAAGGCGGCATCGAGGCCTGGAGCCGCGTGACGGCCGAAGAGATCCTCGGCACCGATGCGCCGCACTACACCAAGAGCACCGACATCCTGGAGGTCTGGTTCGACTCCGGCTCGACCTTCTGGCACGTGCTGCGCGGCAGCCATGCGCACGCCTACCCGAACGGAGCCTCGCACGCCGAAGGCCCCGAGGCCGACCTCTACCTCGAAGGTCACGACCAGCACCGCGGCTGGTTCCACAGCTCACTGCTGCTGGGCTGCGCCCTGTACGACCGCGCGCCCTACAAAGGCCTGCTGACCCACGGCTTCGCCACCGACGGCCAGGGCCGCAAAATGAGCAAGTCGCTGGGCAACACCGTCGATCCGCAGTCGGTGACGAGCAAGCTCGGCGCCGAAATCGTGCGCCTGTGGGTGGCCAGCACCGATTACTCGGGCGACCTCAACATCGACGACAAGATCCTGGCCCGCGTGGTCGACGCCTACCGCCGCATCCGCAACACGCTGCGTTTCCTGATGGCCAACACGGTGGACTTCAACCCCGCCACCGACGCCGTGCCGCTGGAGCAGATGCTGGAGATCGACCGCTACGCGCTGGCCCGCGCCAGCGAGCTGCAGGCCCAGATCCTGGCGCACTTCGATGTCTACGAATTCCATCCGGTGGTGAGCAAGCTGCAGGTGTACTGCTCGGAAGACCTGGGCGCGTTCTACCTGGACGTGCTCAAGGACCGGCTGTACACGACCGCCCCCAAGAGCCTGGCGCGCCGCTCGGCACAGACCGCGCTGCACCAGATCACCAGCGCCATGCTGCGCTGGATGGCGCCTTTCCTCAGTTTCACCGCCGAGGAGGCCTGGGGCCATTTCGCGGGTGACAAGAACAAGGGCTCGATCTTCTTCGAGACCTTCTCGCCCCTGCCATCAGCCAACGAAGCCCTGCTGGCCAAGTGGGGCCGCATCCGCTCCATCCGCGACGTGGCCAACAAGGAGATCGAAGCCGTGCGCACCGCCGGCCAGGTGGGCGCGTCGCTGCAGGCCACGCTGGTGATCACCGCCGGCGCCGACGACGCGGCTTTGCTGCGCTCGCTGGGCGACGACCTGAAGTTCGTGACCATCACGTCCGCCGCCACGGTGGTGGACGGCGCCGAACTGCAGGTGGCGGTGGCGCCCAGCAGCGCGCAGAAGTGCGATCGCTGCTGGCACTACCGCGACGACGTGGGCAGCCACGCCGAACACCCGACACTGTGCGGTCGTTGCGTGAACAACCTCGCCGAAGCGGCGGGGACCGGCGCGGGTGAACAGCGGGTGGTCGCCTGATGGCCAGAGTCAAAGGCTCTCTCTGGCCCTGGCTGGGTCTGGCTCTCGCCATCGTGCTGCTGGACCAGTTCACCAAGGTGCTGATCCTCGGCAACTACCGGCTCGGCGACAGCACGACTGTCACCAGCTTCTTCAACGTGGTCCGCGTGCACAACACCGGCGCCGCGTTTTCCTTCCTGGCCTCGGCGGGGGGCTGGCAGCGCTGGTTCTTCACCGGCATTGGCATCGCGGCGGCGGTGTTCATCGTGTGGATGCTGCGCTCGCACCCGGGGCAGAAACTGTTCGCCTTCGCGCTCGCCTGCATCCTGGGCGGCGCCATCGGCAACGTGGTGGACCGCGTGCTGCACGGCTACGTGGTCGACTTCCTGGACTTCCACTGGTCCTTCCTGTCCGGCCTCTTCCCGGGCGGGCATTTCCCTGCCTTCAACGTGGCGGATGCGGGCATCACCATCGGCGCGATCAGCCTGATCCTGGACGAGATCCTGCGCGTGCGACGAAGCAGGTAGAGGCCCCCACACTCCGCCGCTGCGCGGGTCGTTGCCCCCCGAGGGGGCTGTTTTTCCTTGGGGCGGCCCTGCGGAAAAACGTGGTCCCCACACTCCGCCGCTGCGCGGGTCGTTGCCCACAAGGTGGTTGACCAGTTGGGGGGTGCGGCTTTCACAGCCCTGTGCTAATCTGGCAGACCCGCTTTCAGAGCGACCTGCCAGGAGACACCCCATGCCCGGACTGCTGCCACACGTTGACCCCGATGGCCTGCTGGAATTCTCGGTCGTCTACACCGACCGCGCGCTCAACCACATGTCCAAGCGCTTCCAGGGTGTGATGACCGACATCTCGGCCATGCTCAAGCGGGTGTACGGCGCTCACTCGGCCGTGCTGGTGCCCGGCAGCGGCACCTTCGGCATGGAATCGGTGGCGCGCCAGTTCGCGCACGGCCAGCACGTGATGGTGATCCGCAACGGCTGGTTCAGCTACCGCTGGACGCAGATCTTCGACATGGGGTCCATCCCCGCCAGCCACACCGTGATGAAGGCCCGGCGCATTGCCGAAGGCCCGCAAGCGGCCTGGACACCGGCTCCGATTGAAGAGGTGAAGGCCGCCATCGCAAAAGAGAAGCCTGCGCTGGTCTTCGCGCCGCACGTGGAAACCGCCGCCGGCATGATGCTGCCCGACGACTACCTCAAGGCCGTGGCCGACGCGGTGCACGCCGTGGGCGGCCTGTTCGTGCTGGACTGCATCGCCTCGGGCGCGATGTGGGTGGACATGATGGCCACCGGTGTCGACATCCTGATTTCCGCGCCGCAGAAGGGCTGGAGCAGCTCGCCCTGCTGCGCCATGGTGATGTTGAGCGAGCGCGCCCGCTTGGGCCTAGACGCCACGCAGAGCACCACCTTCGCCATGGACCTGAAGAAGTGGCTGCAGATCATGGAGGCCTACGAAGGCGGCGGTCACGCCTACCACTCCACGCTGCCGACCGACGCTTTGCTGCGGCTGCGCGACACCATGCAGGAAACCGAGGCCTACGGCTATGCCAGGGTGCGCGATGAGCAGGTCGCTCTGGGTCGCGCTGTGCGCGCACTGCTCGAAGATCACGGTTTCCCCAGCGTGGCGGCGCCGGGCTTCCAGGCGCCGGGTGTGGTGGTGAGTTTCACCACCGATCCCGACATCCAGTCGAGCAAGAAATTTCTCGCCGCAGGCCTGCAGACCGCCGCGGGCGTGCCGCTGCAATGCGACGAAGGCACGGACTTCAAGACCTTCCGCATCGGCCTCTTTGGTCTCGACAAGTGGCACGACGTGGACAACACCATAGACCACCTGCGCACGGCCCTGCGGACTGTCGCACCGCAACCGGCGGCGGCGCTGGCCTGAGGGGAGCACACGGTGCGCTGGCGGCAGACCTTGCTGACGCTGGCCACACTGGTCAGCGGAATGCCTGCGTTCGGCGCTGACACCGGTATCGTCGTTTCATTGCGCACCCTGGGCGACCACACCCCCGCGGTAGCGGCCGACGGCGGGCCCGACCTGCCCCAGTTGCTGGAGCAAGGCCGGGTGGCCATGCGCGCACTGGACTTTCATCTGGCGGCGCAACACTACTGCAGCGCCGCACGTCAGGGCAGTGCGGACGGACAGTACCGTTTCGGTCACCTGCTGCTGCAGCAGCGCAGCGTGCCGAGAGCGCAGGCCCAGGGGCGCTTCATGCTGGCACTGGCGGCCCAGCATGGCCACGCCGAGGCCATCCGTTTTTTCACCGAGGCCGGCCCGTTCCCTGGGGACGGGCAGCGCCCGCCATGCATGCCCGAGCCAACGGCCGGGTCGCTGGAAGACCGCACCGAGCCCGTGAGCCACGAAGTGGTGAAGCACTACCTGGACCAGCTGAACCGGGAACGCCGCCGCTGGGCCCAGCGGGTGCAGGAACGCGCGCCCCACTACGGCGTGGACCCGCGCCTGGCGGTGTCCATCGTGCGCGCGGAGTCGAACTTCAACCCGCTCTCGGTATCGCCGAAAAACGCGCAGGGCCTGATGCAACTCATCCCCGCCACGGCCCTCCGCTTTGGCGTGCGCAACCCGCTGGACCCGCAGCAGAACATCGAAGGCGGCCTGGCCTACCTGGGCTGGTTGCTGCAGCGTTTTGATCACGATGTGGTCAAGGCCTCGGCCGCCTACAACGCGGGCGAAGGCGCGGTCGATCGCCACCAGGGCGTACCGCCCTTTCCGGAAACGCGAGCCTACGTGGCGCGCATCCTGGGCTTCTACCTGGCCACACGGCACCAGCCGCCGCCACCACCGGAAAAACCCGCCAAGGCACCACCACGCGGTTGAGCCTCGCGGCGGCGCGCGCGGGAGCCACCGGCTCAGGGCAGCAGGATGGTGCAGCCCGTGGTCTGCCGGGCTTCCAGGCTGCGGTGGGCGGCCTGCACATCGGTGAGCGCAAAGCGCTGGTCGATGCGGATCTTCACATCGCCGCTGCCCACCACCGCAAACAGCTCGTCGGCCATGGCCTGCGTGCGCTCGCGACTGGTGATGTGGGTGAACAGGGTCTGGCGCGTCACGTACAGCGAACCCTTGGGGCCGAGGATGCCGGGCGCGAACGGCGCCACCGGGCCGCTGGCGTTGCCGAAGCTCACCATCAGGCCGAACGGCATCAGGCAGTCGAGCGACTTGTCAAACGTGTCCTTGCCCACCGAGTCGTACACCACCTTCACGCCCTGGCCACCGGTGATCTCTTTCACGCGGACGGCGAAGTCCTCGCTGCGGTAGTTGATCGTGAACTCGGCACCATGCTCGCGTGCCAGCGCGCATTTGTCGTCCGAACCCGCGGTGCCGATCAGGCGCAGACCCAGCGCCCGTGCCCACTGGCAGGCGATCAGTCCGACGCCGCCGGCCGCTGCGTGGAACAGCACGAAATCGCCCCGCTCCAGCCCTTCCACCGGCTTGCAGCGCTTGAGCAGGTACATCGCGGTCAGGCCCTTGAGCATCATGGCCGCACCGGTCTCGAAACTGATCGAATCGGGCAACTGGCAGACGTTCATGGCCGGCATCACACGCACATCGCTGTAGCTGCCGGGCGGGTTGGCGGCGTAGGCGGCGCGGTCGCCCGCCTTCAGGTGCGTCACGCCCTCGCCCACGGCCTCGATCACGCCCGCGCCTTCCATGCCCAGCGCGAGCGGCATGGTGTTGGGGTACAGGCCACTGCGCTGGTAGACGTCGATGAAGTTCAGGCCGATGGCTTTGTGGCGGATGCGCACCTGGCCTGGGCCGGGCTCGCCCACGTCTACCGTGTCGATCACCAGTTGTTCGGGTCCGCCGGTGGCGTGAATGCGCACGGCGCGGCTGGTCTGGGTCATGAAAATCTCCTTCTTTTTGAAACGACCCCGATGCTGCCACGAAACCACCGTGTCACCTGCGGGGCACACCGTCAGCCCCGCGCCAGCGCAGGGCATGGCCGTGTGGGTACAGTGCCGGCATGTCTGCACCCGCCCGTCTCACGCCGTCCACCATCGCCCTGCTGCTGATCCCGCCGCTCATGTGGGCCGGCAACGCCGTGGTCGGTCGGATGATGCAGGGCTCCATTCCACCGATCACTTTCAACCTCCTGCGCTGGGTGCTGGCTGGCGCGTTGTTGCTGCCGCTGGCGGCCTGGGTGTTGCGCCCGGGCAGCGGGCTGTGGCCGCAGCGGCGGCGTTTCGCGCTGCTGGGCCTGCTGGGCGTGGGCCTGTACAACGCCCTGCAGTACATGGCGCTCAAGACCTCGACACCGATCAACGTGACGCTGGTCGCTTCCAGCATCCCGATCTGGATGCTGCTGCTCGGCCGGGTGTTTTACGGGGTGCCGGTTTCGCGCCGCGCGGCGGTGGGTGCCGCGCTCTCGCTGGCCGGCGTGGCCGTGGTGCTGTCGCGCGGCGATCTGGCGCAACTCGGTGCCCTGCGCCTGGTGGCGGGCGACGGCTGGATGCTGCTGGCCGCGCTCACCTGGGCCTGGTACAGCTGGTTGCTGGTGCGACCGCCCGAAGGCGGCTACCCGCCCGACATCAAGGCGGACTGGGCCGCATTTCTGCTGGCGCAGATTGTGTTCGGGCTGGGCTGGTCGGGCGTGATGACCGGCGCCGAATGGTTGACCCTGCCGCCCGCACCCACCGGCCACCTGCAATGGGGCTGGCCGTTGATCGCGGCACTGGTCTACGTGGCGGTTGGCCCGTCGCTGCTGGCCTACCGCAGCTGGGGCATCGGCGTGGCACGCGTCGGCCCCACGGTGGCGGGCTTCTTCAACAACCTCACGCCGCTGTTCGCCGCGCTGATGTCGGCCACACTGCTGGGCGAACTGCCCCGGCTGTACCACGCGGCGGGATTCGTGCTGATCGTGGGCGGTATTTTCGTGAGTTCACGACGGTAGCCCCCGCGCCGCCTGCGGCGCGGGGGGAATCAGAATGTCCCCGGATACGCCCCGCCATCGGCCAGCACGTTCTGGCCCGTCATGTACGCCGCCTGCTGGCTGCAGAGGAAGGCGCAGATGGCGCCGAACTCCTGCGGGCGGCCGTAGCGGCCGGCGGGAATCTGCGCCTGCTGCTGGCGGCGCAGTTCTTCCACCGGCTGGCCGGTTTTCTCCGACGCGCCCTTGAGCGTGACGGCGATGCGGTCGGTGTCGAACTTGCCGGGCAGCAGGTTGTTGATCGTCACGCCCTGCGCCGCGATGCCGCTGCGCGCCACGCCGGCCACGAAGCCCGTCAATCCGCTGCGCGCGCCGTTGGAGAGGCCCAGGATGTCGATGGGCGCCTTCACCGCGCTGCTGGTGATGTTGACGATGCGTCCGAAGCCGCGCTGCGCCATGCCGTCCACCGTGGCCTTGATGAGTTCGATGGGCGTGAGCATGTTGGCATCCACGGCCTTGATCCAGGCCTCGCGGTCCCAGTTGCGGAAGTCGCCCGGCGGCGGGCCGCCGGCGTTGGTGACCACGATGTCGAACGCCGTGCCGGGGCCGCCGGCCACACCCAGCGCCGCTGCCCGGCCTTCTGCGGTGGTGATGTCCGCCGCCACGGTGAACACCTGCACGCCGGGCGATGCGGCGCGGATGCCGGCGGCCGAAGCCTCCAGCGCTTCAGACCCGCGCGCCACCATGACCACGTTCACGCCCTCGCCCGCCAGCGCCTGAGCGCAGCCCAGCCCCAGCCCCCTGCTCGCGCCACACACGAGCGCCCATTTGCCTGTGATGCCGAAGTCCATGTCCGTGTCTCCTTGTCAAAAAATCAATCACCGGCCCGCAGCGGGCTTGCCGAAACGCGTCACCAGAAACACCCCCGCGAGCACCAGCACCGTGCCGGCCACGATCCAGCCGTTGAACGGCTCGTCCAGGATCAGCACGCCCATGGCGATGGTGGACATGGGTCCGATCATGCCGGTCTGCGCCGCCAGCCCCGCGCCGATGCGTTCGATCGCCATCATGACCATGAGCACCGGCGCAAAGGTGCACAAGGTGGCGTTGAGCAGCGAGAGCCAGATCACCTCGGGCGCCACCTCGGCCGCGCTCAGGGGGCGCAGGACCACGAACTGCAGCAGGCACAGGGCGCAAGCCACGCTGGTGGCCAGGCCCACCAGTCGCAACGAGCCCAGGCGCTTGACCAGCTCACCGCTGTAGACCAGGTAGATCGCGTAGCTGATCGCGCTGCCGAACACCAGCAGGGCGCCGAGCACCGCGTTCGGGCCCTGGAAGCCGGCCTCGTGCCCGAACACCAGCAGCACGCCGCAATAGCTCACGGCCATGGCCAGCGCCTGCAGACTGCTGATGCGGCGCTTGTAGATGAACCAGCCGAGCACCAGCACCAGCGTGGGGTTGAGGTACAGGATCAGCCGCTCCAGGCTGGCGCTGATGTATTGCAGGCCCCAGAAATCGAGAAAGCTCGCGAGGTAGTAGCCGGTGAACCCCAGGCCGACGATGCCGAGCCAGTCTTTTCCGGTGAGGGCTGCCTTGCCCCGGCTGGCCCACCAGGCCAGCGCCAGGAACAGCGGCAGCGCGAACAGCATGCGGTACATGATGAGCGTGACCGCGTCCACGCCGTGGCGGTACGCGAGCTTGACGATGATGGCCTTGCCGCTGAAGGCGATGGAACCCGCGCTGGCGAGCAGCAGACCGGTGGCGAGGTGGGGTACGGGTGGCGCGGAAGGGGACGGCATCGTTCCGATTATCGGCAGACCCCGCGCGACCCGCTGTCGCGCCGGGACATGTGCGTACAGGAAAGCCCGCCGGCTCTCAGGCCTTGGGCGCCGACAGCAGCGCAGCATCCACCACGCGGTAGGTGCGGCCCTGCTTGTCCAGCGGTTCGATCAGGCCCTCGCGTTCAAACGCGGAGATCGTGCGGCTCACCGTCTCCAGCTTGAGGTCGAGCATGGCGCCCATGTCTTCGCGCGAGAACAGGTTGGCCACCGTGGCGTCGTGCTCCGCTCGCATCTTGAGGATGAGGCCGGCCACGCGCTGGCGCGCGTTGCCGAAATTGAGCTCGGCCAGCCAGTCGTCGGCTTCCTTCAGGCTGTGGTGCCACTGCTCCATCAGGCGCTGGTGCAGACGCGGTGTTTCGCGGTTCAGTCGCTGGATCACCTGCAGCGGCAGGCGGCACACCTTGATGTTGGTCAGTGCAATGGCATCGGAGTCGTACACCGGGCCCATCAGGGCTTCGAGCCCGATCACGTTGCCCGAGCGCAGCACGCGCACGATGCGCTGGCGCCCGTCCACCGTGTTGCGCACCAGCTTGATCACCCCCGAACGCAGGGTGTAGAGCGACGTGGCCGTCTCGCCCATGCGCACCAGCGGCTGACCCGCGCTGAATTCGAGATCGTCGATGGGCGCGTGGATCAGGTTGAAGTCCTCTTCACGCAGGTCGGCAAACAGCACCATGTCACGAATGCCGCAGTTGCGGCAATCGGCGGTGCCGCGCCAGGCGGACTCGGTCTTGATCGGGATCATCTCGGGCTTTTCATGCGGTCGTTTAGACACTGGAATATAAGCCTTTGCTGAAAATCATGGACAACGGTCCGGTGGGCTCATCCTTCAGCCGTTCACGGGCGGTGTGCAGGCCAGCACCTCGTCCAGCGTCGTCAGGCCTTCGGCCAAGCGCGCCGCCCCGGCCAGGCGCAGCGGCCGCATGCCGTCCTTCACCGCCTGGCTGCGCAATGCCTCGAGCACCGGCTCGCGGCTCACCTTGCTCTTGAAGGTCTCGGTGACCACGAGCAGTTCATACAGGCCCATGCGACCATGGAATCCGGTCATGCGGCAGTCGACACAGCCCACCGGCCGGTAGGGCCGGTACTTGCCGCTGATCTGCCAGGGCTTGACCAGCTCGGCCAGGGCTTCGCGCGACGCGGTGGTGGCGGCATCGTCCTCGCGCACGCGGCAGACCGGGCACAGGGTGCGCACCAGGCGCTGCGCCAGCACACCCAGCACGGTGGCGTTGATCAGGTAAGGCGGGATGCCCAGCTCCATCAGCCGCATGATGGCACTGGGTGCGTCGTTGGTGTGCAGCGTGGTGAACACCAGGTGGCCGGTGAGCGCGGCCTGCACCGCCATCTCGGCGGTGGGCAGGTCGCGCACCTCGCCGACCATGATGATGTCCGGGTCCTGCCGCATCAGGGCGCGCAGGCCCTGCGCGAAATCCAGGTCCAGGTGCGGCTGCACCTGGGTCTGGTTGAAGGCGGGTTCGATCATCTCGATCGGGTCTTCCACCGTGCTCACATTGACCTCTTCGGTCGCCAGGCGCTTGAGCGTGGCGTAGAGCGTGGTGGTTTTGCCCGAGCCGGTCGGGCCGGTCACGAGCACGATGCCGTGCGGCTTGCTGGTGAGCGATTGCCAGCGCTGGGCGTCGTGCGGCGCAAAGCCGAGCGCGCTCAGGTCTTTCACCGTGGCTTCGGGATCAAAGATGCGCATCACCAGCTTCTCGCCAAAAGCAGTGGGCAGGGTGGACAAGCGCATCTCAACCTCATCGCCGCGGACCGCGCCCACGCCGGGGCGCAGCGTCTTGATGCGGCCATCCTGCGGGCGGCGTTTTTCCACCACGTCCATGCGGCCCAGCAGCTTGATGCGCGCAATCATCGCGTTCATCACGCCCATGGGCATCTGGTACACCGGGTGCAGCACGCCGTCGATGCGGAAGCGGATCACGCCCTGCTCGCGCCGCGGCTCCAGGTGAATGTCGCTCGCGCGCTGGTCGAAGGCGTATTGCCAGAGCCAGTCCACCACCTGCACCACATGCTGATCGTTGGCATCGAGCTGCTTGTTGGCCTTGCCGAGTTCCACCAGTTGCTCAAAGCTGCCAAAGCCCGCCGGGCCACCCAGCTTGCTCGCCGCACGAACCGACTTGGCCAATGCGAAAAACTCGGCCGTGTAACGCGCCACATCCATCGGACTGGCCAGCACCAGGCGCACGCTCTTGCGCGTCTGCCGCTCCACCTCGGGCACCCAGTCGCGGATGAAGGGCTCTGCGGTCGCCACCACCACCTCGGCCACGCCCACCTGCACCGGCAACACCTTGTGCCGCTCGGCGTAGGCCGCGCTCATCACGTCGGCCACCTTGCCCACGTCGACCTTCAGCGGATCGATGCGGAAATAGTCCATGCCGCTGCGCCCGGCCAGCCACTGCGTGAGCTGCTCGATGTCGAGCACATGGCCGTCGGCCTCGCGCGCCATGCCCACCACCGCAAGCCGCTGCAGCGGGTGCTGGGCGCTGTGCGCCGATGCACACCGTGCCACCGTGCGGGCCGCCTCGTCCGCCGAGATCACGCCATCTTCGCGCAGCCAGCCCACCAGCGTGCGCCAGTCGAGCGGTCCGGGTTGATGAGCGGGCCGGGGCGTGGGGGCCTTGGTGGTGGTCTTCATAAGATGGTCAGGCAACCGGTTTGAAAATGCGCAACCATTTGACCGCTGGCAGGCGCCAGCGCGACTGGATTTCTTCGGCCCGCGCCAGCAGCGCCATGCGCGTGGGGCGTTCGGCGGTGCGTTGCGCGAGCACGATGGTGTTGCCCTCGCGCGTGGGTTTGAAGGCCCAGACCGCGTCTTCACCAAACGCTGCGCAGATGCTCTGCAGCGAACGTTCGTAGCTCGCGTCGCGACCAAACAGGTTGACCGTCATGGTGCCTTCGTCGGTCAGCACCGAGCGGCAGTCGGCGTAGAAGTCGGGGCTGTCGAGCACCGGGGCTGCGGCCTCGTGGTCGTACAGGTCGACCTGCAGCGCGTCGATCTGGCCGGTGTGCGCCGGGTTGCGGATTTCCTGCTCCGCGTCGGCCAGCAGCACGCGCAGGCGCGGGCCGTCGGGCGGCAGCTTGAACCAGCCGCGGCAGGCCGCGAGCACCTGCGGGTTGATCTCGATCGCCGTGGTGTCCATGCGCAGCTGTTTGTAGTGGAACTTGGTGAGCGCGGCCGAGCCCAGCCCGAGCTGCATCGCCCGGCGCTTGCCCACCGAATCGGGTTCCACGAACAGCAGCCAGGCCATCATGCGCTGCACGTAGTCGAGCTCGATGTCGAAGGGCGCGTCGATGATCATCGAGCCCTGGATCCACTCGGTGCCCAGGTGCAGGAAACGCACCTCGCCGTCTTCGGACATGGTCACGTCGGGCAGGGTCTGCGGCCCGGTGCGACGCCGGGCCGCGGCATTGGCTCCGCTCTTCATGCGCGGACTCCTGTGCGGTCACCGCCCAACAGGCGGGGGAACCATGCCACGGGGTGGCGGGCGGGCGAACCCCCTGAATCCGTCGCTGAGCGGACCGGCAACCAATACTGCATCTTTGTCACTTCTGGAACTGCAAAGCGTTCATTATGAACATGGAAGCCGGGTGGCTTTTCTTCTGGGCTCGTGTTTCTGGCTTGCATGGCGCGGGGACGATGACGTCGCGCGGCCAACTCCGCGAATGTCCCCCGGGCCGTTCCGGCCCTCCTCCTTTACTTCGCTGCGTCAGCCACCCGACGTCATCGTCTCAACAACAGACTGCACACTTCGGCCTGTTGGCTGACGAACCACAATGCTCCCAGCTTGCTGTGGCGGTGCGCTCTGCATAGCGAGGTCAAGGAGGAGGGCCGCAGGCCCGGGGGACACGAGCGGCGCAGAGCGCGCCGACGCAGCAAGCCCGCGAGGTCCACCCCCGGGACCTACGCAACCCCATGCCGCCGCAACACCTCGGCCCAGGCCGCCAGCTTGCGATCAAACGACCAGCTCGCGTTCGCCGGACTGGTGGACGGCAGCTTGTACACCGGCAGTCCGAAAGCCGACGTGTGCCTCGCGTGCCGGTAGCTCTCGCCCCCGTTGTGCGCAATGGCCTCCAGCATCGGGCAATGCCGCTGCACCGCAGCGAAGTCGTTGAGTTCGGCGGCGCGGATGTCCGCGTCCAGACTGCCCTCGCGCTCACAGGCGCCGTACACGTCCCACACCCCCAACCCGTGCTCGTGCAACGCAGCGATGCGCTCGGCATACGGCAACGTGATCAAGGGCCGCTGCCAGAGTGCTCCGAGGAGCTTCCAGAACTGGTTCTGCGGGTGGCCGTAATACTGCTGCGCACGCAGCGATGCCACGCCCGGAAAACTGCCCAGCACCAGCAGGCGCGTGCCCGCGTCCAGCACCGGCGGCAAACCCTGCAGGCGGCTCAAGCCCCGGCTCCTGCGGGCGGCCACATGGCGGCGAGTTTCGGCAATGCGATCAAGGCGTTGGCACTGCTCGCCCGGGCCAGCGCATCACCAGACACCCCGCGCAAATCCGCCAACACCTGCCCGATGCGCGGCAACTCGGCGGGGGTGTTCACGCCCTGCGGCCGACCCGTGGCGCGTTCGTTGGCCGTCGCATACAGCCAGTGCGGCGGGATGTCGGGTGCGTCGGTCTCCATCACCAGCGCCGACAGCGGCAGTTCGGCAGCCAGGCGACGCAATTTCAGCGCCGGATCGAACGTGACCGCGCCGCCAAACCCGAGCTTGAAACCCAGGTCCAGGAAAGCCTGCGCCTGTTGCGCGCTGCCGTTGAAGGCGTGCGCAATGCCGCCCGCCACCGGCAACTCGCGCAACGCGCCCAGCAAGGCGTCGGCGCTGCGCCGCACATGCAGGATCGCCGGCAGGCCGTGCTTGCGCGCCAGCCGCAGCTGTGCGCGGTAGAAGCGGGTCTGGCGTTCGCGCATGGCGGGCTCGCACAGCGCGGGCACGAAAAAGTCCAGCCCGATCTCGCCCACGGCCACCAGCCGCGGATCGTCGCGGTGTTCGGTCAGCGCCGCGTCCAGCGCATCCAGGTCTTCGTCCCGCGCCTGTGGCACGTACAGCGGGTGGATGCCCAGCGCATAGGCATCGCCCAGGCGGTGCGCCAGCCGCCGCACGGTGTCGAAATTGCCGCGCTCCACCGCCGGAATCACGCAGAGCGCCACACCCAGTCCGCGCGCGCGCTCGCGCGCCTCCACCGCCAGCGCGTGCTCAGCGCCGAATTCGGGTGCGTCGAGATGGCAATGGGTGTCGATCCACATGGCGGTATAACGGCGATTGTGCCGCCTGGTCTGCGCCCGAGAGTGGGCGCCACAGGCTCAACCCCGGAGAATCACCATGAACACCGCGCCCCTCCCCCTGTTTCGCCCTCTTGCCTGGCCGGGCCTGTTGCTGGCGGTTTCCCTGGCCGCCTGTGCCGGCCAGCCCGCCACCGCGCCCGCCCCGGCCTCGCTCACGGGCACCGAATGGCGGCTCGAAGCCCTGGGCGACAGCGCGGTGATGGAACGCTCGCAGGCGACGCTGGCCTTTCCCGAGACCGGTCAAGTCGCCGGCAACGGTTCGTGCAACCGCTTCTTCGGCTCGGTCCGGATCACCCAGGGCCAGATCGGCTTCGACCAGATGGGTTCGACCAAGATGGCCTGCATGGGGCCGGCGAACGAGCAGGAGGCCCGCTACCTCGCCGCCTTGCAGAAGGCCGAACGCTACGAGGTGCAGGGCCGCACGCTGCTGATCCACGTGCAGGGCATGGCGCAGCCGCTGCGCTTCGTCCAGACCCGGCCCTGAACCTTCAGGTCAGTACGCCGGCCGTCAGGCGCAACACGCGCCCGCAGCGCGCGGCCAGGGTCTCGTCGTGGGTGACGACGATGAAGGCCGTGCCCTGATCGCGGGCGAGCTGCATCATGAGTTCGAACACGCCGTCGGCGGTGGCGCGATCGAGGTTGCCGGTGGGTTCGTCGGCCAGCACACAGGCCGGCTGCGTCACCAGCGCGCGCGCGATGGCCACGCGCTGGCGTTCGCCGCCCGACAGCTCGGATGGCCGGTGGTGCAGGCGCCCGGCCAGCCCGACGCGCGTCAGGGTCCGGGTGGCGATTTCGGCCGCTTCGGCGCGCGGCAGGCGGCGGATCCACAGCGGCATCGCCACGTTGTCGCGCGCGCTGAACTCGGGCAGCAGGTGGTGGAACTGGTAGACGAAGCCCAGGTGCCGGTTGCGCAGCGCGCCCTGTTGCGCCGCGCTCAGGCCCGACATCGTCTGCCCCATGAGCTGCACGCTGCCGCTGGTGGGCGCGTCCAGGCCGCCGAGCAGGTGCAGCAGCGTGCTCTTGCCCGAGCCGGATGCGCCGACGATGGCCACGGTTTCGCCCTGGCGCACCGTCAGGTCCACGCCCTGCAGCACGGTCACGTCGAGCCGGCCTTCGGAGAAACGTTTGGTCAGGCCGGTGGCCTGGAGAACAACGGGAGACATGGGCTGGTCACTCATAACGCAGCGCCTCCGCGGGGTTCACGCGGCTCGCACGCCAGCTCGGATAAATGGTCGCCACAAACGACAGCACCAGCGATATCAGCCCCACCGGCAGGATGTCGGCCTGTTGCGGATCGCTGGGCATGCGGCTGATGAGGTACACGTCCTGTGGCAGGAAGCTCGCGCCCAGCAGGCGTTCCAGCGCGGGCACGAGGGTGTCGATGTTGAAGGCCACACCCAGCCCCAGCAGCAGCCCGGCACCGGTGCCGATGATGCCCACCATCGCGCCCTGCACCATGAAGATGCCCATGATGCTCTGCGGGCTCGCGCCCAACGTGCGCAGGATGGCGATGTCGGCGCGTTTGTCGGTCACTGTCATCACCAGCGTGGACACGAGGTTGAACGCCGCCACGGCCACGATCAGCGTGAGGATGATGAACATCATGCGTTTTTCCAGCTGAACCGCCGCGAACCAGCTGCGGTTCTGCCGCGTCCAGTCGCGCACCAGCAGGCCCGGATCGAGGTCGGCGGCGATGGCGATCGCCACCTCGCGCGCCGCGTGCAGGTCCTTGATCTTCACGCGCACACCGGTCGGCCCTTCGACGCGGAAGATGCGCGCGGCGTCTTCCTGGTGCAGCAGGGCCAGCGCCGAGTCGTATTCGAAGTGGCCCGAATCGAAAGTGCCGACCACCGTCATCTGGCGGATGCGCGGCACCACGCCGGCGGGCGTCACCTGACCGCTGGGTGCGATCAGGGTCACCGTGTCGCCGGTGCCCACCCCCAGGCTGCGCGCCAGCTCGCCGCCCAGGATGACACCGAACGCACCCGGCACCAGCCGTGGCAGCACGGTGTCGGCCAGATCGGCTGCGAGGTCCGTCACCTTGGGCTCCAGCGCCGGATCGATGCCCCGGACCAGCGCACCCTTCATGTCCTCACCCCGCGCCATCAGCGCCTGAGCGCCCACGAAAGGCGCCGCGCCCAACACCTCGGGATGCCGCTCGATGATGGCCAGCGTGTCGGCCAGGTTCGGGATCGCCTGGCCACCGGGCTCGAAAATCTCGATGTGCGAGAGCACGCCCAGCATGCGGTCGCGCACCTCCTTCTGGAAGCCGTTCATCACCGACAGCACGATGATGAGCGCAGCCACGCCCAGCGCAATGCCCAGCATGGACACGCCCGAGATGAAGGAGATGAAGCCGTTGCGCCGGGTGGCGCGGCCGGCGCGGGTGTAGCGCCAGCCGAGGATGAGTTCGTAAGGGGTTTGCATCGGTGAAAACTTTCGACGATTGTGGCATCCCCGACAATCACTCCCATGTCCGTTGCCCCCATGGCCCCAGAAGCCCCGCCCCCTTTGCACACGCACCTGCTGCTCCCCTTTGCCAGCGCCCGTGCGCCGGAGTGCCTGGCGGTGCTGAACAGCCTGCCGTTGCCGAACCTGCAGGCCCTGCTGGCCGAACTGGTGCCGGCGACCACCGACAGCGGTGACGAACACGCCCTGAGCCTGCCGCACGAGCGCGCGCTGGCGCAGGCGCGGGGCCTGGTGAAGGCCGATGGTTCGGCCTGCGACGACGGCCAGATCCCCTGGGCCGCCGCCGGGAGCGCCGATCCCGCCACGCCGCAGGCCTGGTTCAGCCCCTGCCATTTCCAGATCGGCACGGATCACGTGAGCCTGCTGCCGGGCGAGCAGATCGGTTTGACCGAGGAAGACGCCCGCGGCCTGTTCGACGCGTTGTCGCCCTACTGCGCGGAAGACGGCATCAC
Source organism: Hydrogenophaga sp. (assembly GCA_030653975.1). Classification (GTDB taxonomy): domain Bacteria; phylum Pseudomonadota; class Gammaproteobacteria; order Burkholderiales; family Burkholderiaceae_C; genus Hydrogenophaga. The sequence continues at coordinate 72,876 of JAURYH010000051.1, forward strand.
CCTGCGTTTTGAGAGCGCCACACGCTGGCACGCCAGCGGCGAGCCGCTGCGCGGCATCGCCAGCGCCAGCCTGGACCGCGTGAGCGGCCGCCCGGTGGACGGCTGGATGCCCCAGAGTCCCGCCAACACGGCCGGCAGCCAGTTGCTCAAGCGCCTGCAGAGCGAGGCGCAGATGCTGTTCTACACGCACCCGGTGCACGATGCGCGCACCGCGCGGGGCCTGTTGCCGGTCAACGGTTTCTGGATCAGCGGCGCGGGGGCCCTGGAAGCGCCCGCACCGCTGCGACCCGCACCCACCGTGCCCGACACCCTGCGCCAGGCCGCGCTGCGCGCCGACTGGGCGGCCTGGCAACAGGCCTGGGCACAGCTCGACGCGACCGAGATGAAAGCCCTGCTGGAAGCCGCCCGCCGCGGCGAACCGGTCACGCTCACCCTCTGCGGCGAGCGCTGCGCGCAGACCTGGGTCAATGCCCCGCAAGGCGCCGGCGCGCGCCTGGGCCGCCTGTTCAAAAATCTGCTCGGCCGTGAACCGGCCTGGAAAGTCCTCGAAACCCTATGAAGATCATCACCCGCGATGTACCGCCCCGCGCCGCCTGGGCGCTGGAACAAGGCGGCGTGCACCCGCTGCTGGCGCGCCTGTTTGCCGCGCGCGGCATCACCACCAGGGACCAGCTCGACGACGCACTCTCGCTGCTGCTGCCACCGTCCTCCATGAGGGGCGCGCAAGAAGCCGCGCGCGCGCTGGCCGACGCCATGGCCGCGAACAAAGCCATCTGCATCGTGGCCGACTACGACTGCGACGGCGCCACCGCCTGTGCGGTCGGCCTGCGCGGTCTGCGCCTGCTGGGCGCGCCCATGGGTTTTGACCGCGTGAACTACCTCGTGCCCGACCGCGTGACCGACGGCTACGGCCTCACGCCCGCGATCGCGAAACGCGTGAAGGCGCAGGGCGCTGACGTGCTGGTGACGGTGGACAACGGCATCGCCAGCATGGACGGCGTGCGCGCCGCGCGCGCGCTCGGCCTGCAGGTCATCGTGACCGACCACCACCTGCCCGCGCTCAAGGACGGTGAGGTCGTGGTGCCCAGCGACTGCGTGATCGTCAACCCCAACCAGCCGGGCTGCGGCTTCGAGAGCAAGTCGATTGCCGGCGTGGGTGTGATGTTTTACGTGCTGCTGGCGCTGCGCGCCGAGCTGCGCGAGCGTGGGGTTTTTGATGCGAAGTCACAACCGAAGATCGACACACTGCTGCCCTTGGTGGCATTGGGCACCGTGGCCGACGTGGTCAAACTCGACGCCAACAACCGCCGCCTTGTGGCACAGGGCCTGAAGCGCGTGCGCGCCGGCGCCATGCCACCGGGCATGACGGCACTGTTCAATGTGGCGGCACGCAAGCCCGCAGCCGCGACCAGTTTCGATTTCGGCTTCGCCCTCGGCCCGCGCCTGAACGCCGCCGGCCGCCTGGCCGACATGACGCTGGGCATCGAGTGCCTCACCACCGATGACGGCCTGCGCGCCGACGAACTGGCGCGCACGCTCGACGGCATCAACCGCGAGCGCAAGACGATTGAAGGCGAGATGCGCGACCAGGCGTTGCTGCTCGCCGAAGAGATGTTCGACGCATCCGAAGATCCGCCGCCGGCGCTGATCGTGTTCGACCCGGACTTTCACGAAGGCGTGGTCGGCATCGTGGCCTCGCGCCTGAAGGACAAGATGCACCGTCCCACCTTCGTCTTCGCGGCCAGCGGCGCCGAGGGCAAGGAAAACGAGCTCAAGGGTTCGGGCCGCTCCATCCCCGGCTTCCACCTGCGCGACGCGCTGGACCTCGTGGCGAAGCGCCACCCGGGTGTGCTGCTGCGCTTCGGCGGCCACGCCATGGCGGCGGGCTGCACGATTGACGAAGAGCATCTGGACGTCTTCGAGGCCGCGCTGCAGCTGGTGGCCCACGAGTGGCTCGACGCGGCCACGCTGCAGCGCCGCATGGAAGCCGACGGCGCGCTGGACAAGCAGTACCGCCGCACCGATCTGGTGGACACGCTGCACAAGGAGGTGTGGGGCCAGGGTTTTGCGCCACCGGTGTTCTGCGAAGAGCTGCAGATCGTGTCGCAGCGTCTCGTGGGCGAGAAGCATCTGGCGCTGAAGATGAAGCACCAGGGCGACCCGGTGGACGGCATCTGGTTCGGCCACACCGAGCCTTTGCCCGAGCGGGTGAAGCTGGCTTTCCGGCTGGATGCGGATGAGTGGCAGGGTCAGCGGCGGGTTCGGTTTTTGATTGAGGCTGCTGAGGTCTGAGGTCATTTCTGTCATTGACCTCGCACGCTGGCGAGACCATGGCGCTCTGCGCCGCTCATGTCCCCCGACGGCCTGCGGCCGTCTCCTCCTTTACTTCGCTATGCAGAACGCCATGTCCTTGCCAGCCAGAGCCGCGTGGGCGTTCCAGCATTGAGCAGTCCGTTCGCCATGGAGGTCATCGGCAAACGGGGTGACCGATGCAGCGAAGTAAAGGAGGAGGCGGCTTTAGCCGCCGGGGGACATGAGCGAAATCGGTCGCCCCGGTTGCCGATGACCGGAGTTTCCGGAGACCCATGCCGTCGAAAAACCGGAACAACGCAAGCAGAAACTCAGTTCATCAAGGCTTCACGAACAGCCGCCAGCTGACGGCGGGAAACGGCCAGGCGCTCGTCCACCCCATCGAGCCGCACCGTCCAGCCCTCGCCCTCCACCGGGTCGTTGTGCTTCTCCACCGCCCGCACCCGGCGGCGCGCCACCAGCGCATTCCGGTGCACACGCACGAACAGGTGCGCGTACTTCTGCTCCAGATCGCTCAAAGCGCCGTCGTAGATGTGTTCCTTCTCCGCCGTGCGCACGGTGATGTATTTCAGCTCGGCCTTGAGGTAGATCACGTCCACCAGCGCCACACGTTCGCTGCGTCCGCGCTCCTGGATCAGCAGGCAATCCGCTGCACCGTGCGCATCTGCCGCGGCGCCCTCGCCGCCCACACTGCGCAGTCGCTGCGCTTTCTGCAGCGCCTGCTGCAACCGCTCCAGCCGCACCGGCTTGGTCAGGTAATCGATGGCTTCCAGGTCAAACGCCTGCACCGCATGCTCGGCGTAGGCCGTGACAAAAATGATCTGCGGCGGCGAAGCCATCTGGCGCAGGCTGGCGGCCAGCGCCATGCCGTCGACACCGGGCATGTGAACATCCAGCAGCACCAGATCGCAGGCACTGCGCCGGATCTGCTCCATCGCCTGCACCGCGTTGGCCGCTTCGCCCACGATCTCGGTGCGCGGCTCGGGACAATCGCCCAGCAGCGTGCGCAGCCGCGAACGGGCCAACGTTTCGTCATCAACGATCAAAACCTTCAATGCCATGCCACGCTCCCTTGCTGTCAGGCTCGAAACAACAGCTTATACCGGTATTTCCAGGCGAACCTGAAACACGCCATCGACCAGGGCGCTCTGAAACCGCCCCTGCACGTCGTGCAACAGGGTCAGGCGCTGGCGCACGTTGTCCAGCGCCAACCCGTTGCCTTTGGCACCGCTGCCCGCCGGCACGGTGTTGGTCACCTTGATCACCACCACGCTGCCACGCCGCTGCGTGCTGATGCGCACCACCGCGCCAGTGGGGCTGGGCTCCACGCCATGTTTGACCGCGTTTTCCACCAGCGGCTGCAGGATCAGCGGCGGCAGCCGGGCCTCCGAGGCCGCCTCGTCAATGCTCCATTCCAGCCGCAGGCGAGCGCCAAAACGCACCTGCTCGATCGCCAGGTAGTGCCGGGCCAGCTCCAGTTCCTGGCTCAGCGGCACCGCTTCCTTGGCATCGGCCAGCGCATGACGGAACAGTTCGCTCAGGTCTTCGAGCAGGCGCTCGGTCTTGGCGGGCTCGGCGCGCACGAGCGCGATCGCGCTGTTGAGCGTGTTGAACAGAAAGTGGGGCCGGATGCGGGCCTGCAGCTCGGCCAGCCGTGCGGCGGTGTTGGCCGGGGTGCGCGCCCTGGCCCGCCACACCAGCGCCGCCACCAGCACCGCAGCCATCAGCGCACCCGAGGCCGCACTGGCCAGCCAGGGTGCGGGATCCACCATCCCCATCCAGTGCAGCAGCGCACAGCCGTAGAGCGCCGCCAGAGCCCCCAACGAGGTGCCCGCGGTCCACTGCGCCGGCATCGGCAGGCGACCCAGCGGCCGCTTGAGGGCACACACGCCGAGCAACCAGACCAGTGTCGCGGGCAGGGCAGCGCCTGTCAGCATGGCCATCTGGCCGGTCCACGCCCACCAGCCCTGGGCGCCAAACAGCGCCGCCACCCACACCACGGCCTGCACAAACAGCACGGCCCGCAGCACCACGCCGACCTTGCAGGTGTCGAACACCAGCTCGTTGGCCCGCACCGGCTCGGGCATGCGCCGCAGGGGCCGCGTGCCGGACGCTGGTGCGAGGTCCTGGAAGCTCGATAAAATTCGGGAGTCTTGCATGGCTCGCACTATAGGCCGCGACCGCCCGATATGGGCAGCACAGATCCGTTTGTAAAACCCGGCCAGCCCGGCCCGGCGCACACGCCGCCCTCCCATTTCCTACCCAGCCGCTGGCACCATCATGTCCACCAACCAACTCGACAAGAAATCCGAAGCCTGGTCCGCCCTATTCTCGGAGCCCATGAGCGAACTGGTCAAGCGCTACACCGCCAGCGTCTTTTTCGACAAACGCCTCTGGCTGGCCGACATCACCGGCAGCCTGGCCCACGCCGACATGCTGGCCGCCCAGGGCATCATCGGTGCCGACGACCGTGCGTCCATTGAGCGCGGCATGGCGCAGATCCGCTCCGAGATCGAAGCCGGCACGTTCGAGTGGAAGCTCGACCTGGAAGACGTGCACCTGAACATCGAAGCGCGCCTGACCCAGCTCGTGGGCGACGCCGGCAAGCGCCTGCACACCGGCCGCAGCCGCAACGACCAGGTCGCCACCGACGTGCGCCTGTGGCTGCGCGACGAAATCGACCTGATTGCTGATTTGCTGAAAGAGCTGCAGACGGCGCTGGTGGACGTGGCCGAGCAGAACGTGGAAGTGATCCTGCCCGGCTTCACCCACCTGCAGGTGGCGCAGCCGGTGAGCTTTGCCCACCACCTGCTGGCCTATGTGGAAATGTTCGCCCGCGACGCCGAGCGCATGACCGACGTGCGCCGCCGCACCAACCGCCTGCCGCTGGGCAGCGCCGCGCTGGCCGGCACCACCTACCCGCTGGACCGCGAGCGCGTGGCCGTGAGCCTGGGCATGGTGGACGACCATGGCGTGGCCCAGGTCTGCCAGAACAGCCTGGACGGCGTGAGCGACCGCGACTTCGCGATCGAATTCACCGCCGCCGCTTCGTTGTGCATGGTGCACATCAGCCGCTTCAGTGAAGAGCTGATCCTGTGGATGAGCCAGAACTTCGGCTTCGTGAAAATCGCCGACCGCTTCACCACCGGCAGTTCCATCATGCCTCAGAAGAAAAATCCCGACGTGCCCGAACTCGCGCGCGGCAAGACCGGCCGGGTGTTCGGCCACCTCATGGGTCTGCTCACGCTCATGAAAGGCCAGCCGCTGGCCTACAACAAGGACAACCAGGAAGACAAGGAACCGCTGTTCGACACCGTCGACACCTTGAAGGACACGCTGCGCATCTTTGCCGAGATGGTGGGTGGCCAGCTGAACCCGGCCACCGGCACCAAGGAAGGCGGCATCACCGTCAACGCCCAGGCCATGGAAGAAGCCGCCAAAAAGGGCTACGCCACCGCCACCGACCTGGCCGACTACCTGGTGAAGAAGGGCCTGCCCTTCCGCGATGCGCACGAAACCGTGGCCCACGCCGTGAAAGCCGCCACCAGCCACGCCTGCGACCTGTCCGAGCTGCCGCTGGCCGTGCTGCAGGGCTTCAACGCCAGCATCGAAAAAGACGTCTACGAGTGCCTGAGCCTGCGCGGCAGCCTGAACGCCCGCAACACCCTGGGTGGCACCGCGCCGGCCCAGGTGCTGAGCCAGATCGCCCGCCACCGCGCCCGCCTGGCCTGATCGGGCCCCCGATTCAGATCCCGGCGGACAGCGGCCCGGCCGAACCGTATTCGTTGTCGCCCTGGCTGGGCTGCACGGTCCAGTAAATCATCAGGATCAGTCCCAGCAGGGGAATGAGGCCCACCAGCTGCCACCAGCCACTCTTGCCGATGTCGTGCAGGCGGCGAGCCGCCACGGCGATGGACGGCACCAGGGTGGCGAGGCCGAAGACAGCGTTCAGGCCATCGTTCACGACCCCCGTGGCCACGGCGCCCAGCACCACAAACAACACCCACCACCAGTATTCAGAGCGTGTTGCCCGGCCGCTGAAACTGGCGTATCTGGAAAAACAGGTCTTGATCGCATCAACGAAACCCATGGGTTCCTCCCTCGCTGTGGTTGCTGGAAAGCGCGCCCGCGCGGATGCGCCGTTGACATCATAGACGGCGCCCGCCACGGCACAATCGGGGTCCGGCGGCACTTGACCTTCATCAAGCCCCCCGACCCACCCACCCCGTACAGTTGCGCCCCATGAACACCACCGCCACGCCCGAAGCCCCCGCCACCACCACCGGCCTGGAATGGGCCCCCAGCCTGCAGACCGGCGACGCCCGCATGGACGAAACCCATGAAGAGTTCGTCGTCATGCTCAACCAGCTGCTGGCCACCCCGCAAGACCAGCAGCTGCCGCTCTACCGCGAGTTTGTGGAGCACACCGCCGCCCACTTTGCGCAGGAAGAGCGCTGGATGCTCGCCACCGGCTTCACCGCCGACAACTGCCACGCCAGCCACCACGCCACCATCATGGAAACGCTGCACGCGGTGATTCCTCACTACCAGAACGACGACCCGGAAATCATCACCCGCCTGGCCGAGGCGCTGGTCGAATGGTTCCCGCAACACGCCGCCAGCATGGACGCCGGCCTCGCCCTGCACCTGAAAGACGTGGGCTTTGACAGCCGCACCGAAACCCTGGCCGACCCGGACCGCGTGCGGCCGGCGACGATGAGCGGCTGCGGCAGCGTCAGCTGCAGCTGAACACAACCAGGGCATCACCAGCCGCCCGGGGATGCCCATAGCGAGCGGGAAGTCTGGGGCGACGGTCAAAAACCGCCACAGGGCCTTTGCGGTAAGCTCTTTGCACTTCGAGCGTGTGTCACCCTGGCTCCATTTATCGATGCATCCGCATGCCCCACAAGCCCCCGCACCATCCCCGGCAGAATCACCTGCTGGCCGCCCTGTCCCCTGAAGTTCAAGACCGGCTGTTCCCCTACCTGGAACTGGTCGCGCTGCCCCTTCGTGCGCTCATGTACGAATCGGGGCGTCCCATGCGCCACGTCTACTTCCCCACCGACGCCATCATCTCGCTGCAGTACGTGATGGAAAACGGCGCCTCCACCGCGATCCTCGTGGTGGGCAACGAAGGCCTGCTGGGCATCACCCTGTTCATGGGCGGCGAGAGTTCGCCCAGCCGCTCGCTGGTGCAGAGCGCCGGCCATGCCTACCGCCTGCCCCGCTCGCGGGTGAAGGAAGAGTTCAAGCGCCACGGCGAGCTGTTGTTGCTGATGCTGCGCTACACGCAGGCGCTGATCACACAGATCGCGCAGACCGCCGTGTGCAACCGGCACCACGCCATCGACCAGCAACTCTGCCGCTGGCTGCTGCTGTCCCTGGACCGGCTGTCCGGCAACCAGCTGACCATGACGCAGGAATTCATTGCCAACATGCTCGGTGTCCGCCGCGAGGGCGTCACCCAGGCGGCGCTGAAGCTGCAGCAGTTGGGGGTGATTTCGTACGGGCGCGGACTGATCAAGGTGCTGGACCGATCCAAGCTCGAAGCCTTGAGCTGCGAATGTTATGCCGTGGTCAAGAAAGAAACCGACGTGTTGCTGCACTACGTGCCGCAGCGCCAGGTGATCAAGGACGCTGGCAGCATTCCGACCGTGACCCTGCCCAGCGGCAACGCTGTTCTGGCTGCCTGAGGCTTCCCCCCGGCACCGGTGGCAGCCAGGCGGCCGCGCGACAGCGCTCGCCCCGCACCGATTTCGCGCCATCGCACCACCGATAAGCAGAATACGCCATGCTGGTGCGTTTCTTGCTATGAATTGGTGCGATTCGCCATGCAGACCCTGTTTTGGCGCTTTCAACGCACCAAAACAAGTTTTTCTGCACGGAGATTCACATGGACGCACTCAAACAGGGCGCTGATGCCCTGTTCATCCTGCTCGGCGGCATCATGGTCCTGGCCATGCACGCGGGTTTCGCCTTTCTGGAGCTGGGCACGGTTCGCAAGAAGAACCAGGTCAACGCCCTGGTCAAGATCCTGGTGGACTTTTCGGTCTCCACCATCGCCTACTTCGTCGTCGGCTACGGCGTCGCCTACGGCGCCTCGTTCTTCGTCGGTGCCGAAACGCTGGCCCAGAAAAACGGCTACGAGCTGGTGAAGTTCTTCTTCCTGCTCACCTTCGCGGCCGCCATTCCGGCCATCATTTCCGGTGGCATCGCCGAACGCGCCAGGTTCTGGCCACAACTGATCGCTACGGCTGTCATCGTCGGTTTCGTCTACCCTTTCTTTGAAGGCATCGCCTGGAACGGTCACTTCGGCGTGCAGGCCTGGATCACCGAAACCACCGGCGCCGCCTTTCACGACTTCGCGGGCTCGGTCGTCGTGCACGCCGTGGGCGGCTGGATCGCGCTGCCCGCGGTCATCTTCCTGGGCGCCCGCGCCAACCGCTACCGCAAAGACGGCGGCATCTCGGCCCACCCGCCATCGAGCATTCCCTTCCTCGCGCTGGGCGCCTGGATCCTCTGCGTGGGCTGGTTCGGTTTCAACGTGATGAGTGCGCAGACGCTGGAGAAAATCTCGGGTCTCGTCGCTGTGAATTCGCTCATGGCCATGGTCGGCGGCACGCTGGCCGCACTGCTGGTCGGCAAGAACGACCCCGGCTTCGTGCACAACGGCCCGCTGGCCGGCCTGGTGGCCGTGTGCGCCGGCTCCGACCTGATGCACCCGCTGGGCGCACTGGTGGTGGGCGCGGTAGCGGGCGCGTTGTTTGTGGGCATGTTCACGCTGACACAGAACCGCTGGAAGATCGACGACGTGCTCGGCGTCTGGCCGCTGCACGGCCTGTGCGGCACCTGGGGCGGCCTCGCGGCCGGCATCTTCGGCCAACAGGCGCTGGGCGGTCTGGGTGGCGTCAGCTTCAGCGCGCAACTCATCGGCACCGCCCTGGGCGTGAGTTGGGCGCTGCTCGGCGGCGCGGTGGTCTACGGCGTGCTCAAAGCCACCATGGGCCTGCGCCTGAGCCAGGAAGAGGAATACGACGGCGCCGACCTGACCATCCACCGCATCAGCGCCACACCGGACCGTGAAGTGAGCTGGTAAAGCCCGTCCGCAGCGATCGGATGTCGAAAACAGGCTACGGTGATCGTCGTTTGTTCGGTGGCCGTCCCCGAGCCAACCACATCCGACACCATGCCCACCACCGCATCCACCCACACCGGCAGCTGCCACTGCGGCCGCATCGCATTTGAAGTCCAGGGCGAGATCGACAGCGCCCTCGCCTGCAACTGCTCCATCTGCTCGCGCAAGGGCTCGCTGCTCTGGTTCGTGCCGCTCGCCAGCCTGGTCCTGAAGACGCCCGAGGACGCGGCCTCGACCTACCTGTTCAACAAACACGTGATCCGCCACCGCTTCTGCCCGGTCTGTGGCATCCACCCCTACGGCGAAGGCACCGACCTCAAGGGCAATGCCATGGCGGCGATCAACCTGCGCTGCATCGACGGCATCGACCTCGCCGCCATCCCTGTGCACCCGTTCGACGGCAAAAGCCTCTGAGCGCCGGGGCGCCAGCCGCCCGCCGTCCCTATCATCCGCACAGGCCAACTGCCGCCGCCCTGGCCAGACCAGGCCAGTGCCAGAGGCCGCCGATCCCATGAGCCATTCCCCGCCCACCCTGCCTGACGCTTCGACCGCATCGGGCGCCGGCGCCTGCTGCTGATCGGCGCGGCCTTTTTCGCCGTGGCCTCGGTGCTGGCCGCGTTCGCACGCCCCCCGCCGAACTCATCGCGCTGCGCCCGCTGCTGGGCATCGCGCTGTTTGGCAGCGCGGGCACGCTGATCTAACACCAGCAGCTCACGCAGGCCGGCGGCCAGGGCCAGCCCCCGGAAGCCGTGGCCACCCTGGGCGGCGCCCTCGCGGTGGCCGAACGCCTGCCCGCCGACGCGGCGCAAGCGCTGACCCTCATGGCCCGCGCCGCCTTCACCGTCGCGCTGCAGTTCACCGAGCTCACCGGCGGTGCGCTGATGCTGCTGGCCAGCGTGCTGGCGGCGCGCATGTTGAAACGGCCTTAGGAACGACGATGCACGGATGCGTCGCGAATTGACAATTCGTATCCCATAGACTACACTTCACGCATGCGCGTACAGATGCCCGAGGTCTATCGGGACTGGATCAACGCACTCAGGGACCGAACAGCTCGCGCACGGATTCAGGTGCGGGTAGACCGGCTCGTGCATGGAAATCCTGGCCAGAACCGCCATCTGGGCGAAGGTGTTTCGGAACTCAAGCTCGACATCGGTCCGGGCTACCGCGTCTACTACACAAAACGCAACGGGGAGCTGATCGTCCTGCCGGCCGGTGGCGACAAGTCCAGCCAGCAGAAAGACATTGAGGCGGCATTGGAACTCGCCCGCCACCTCTAGGAGCAACACCATGGCCCGGACCGCTACACCCAAGACCAAAACCGTCGCGTACGACGTGGCCGAGCAACTGCGCACGCCCGAAGAGATGGCCGCCTACCTCGACGCCTGGCTCACCGATGCGCCCGACGACGCCGCAGGCATCGCCCGCGCGCTGGGCGACATTGCCCGCGCCAAAGGCATGACCCAGGTCGCCCGCGACAGTGGTCTCAGCCGCGAGAGCCTCTACAAAGCGTTGAGCGAAAACGGCAACCCCAGCCTGGCTACCGTGCTCAAGGTCGCGAAGGCTCTCGGGGTGCGGTTGCACGCACAGGTGGCGTAACACCCGTCTGTCAAGACCCTGGCATCACGCCATCGTATGACCTGCGTCCCCACCGGTCCACTGCCTCCCAGCGGCAGATTCCCCGGCACCGCGTTCAGCAGCGCCGCCGAAGCCGACTCCTGCATGTCCATGGCTTTTTTCAGCACGTTGATTTGCACTTCCTGCGAGGACTGGCTGTTGCTCATTTGAAGCACGCGGTCCACGAGCAAGGCGGGAGAGACATCCATGGCGAATCCTTGAGAGGTGTTGAGCCTTTATCGGCCCACGGCACCGACAACTTGAAACGCCTCGTTGCTCCGCCCCGCTCGTGTCGCTTGCCACCGCAGTAACAAAACGTACACAATGGCCGCAGAGCCAATAGCCCACAGCAACGCCACCCGGGGAGGGAAGCCACATGAACGACGCACAACTGCGCCCGTTCCACATCCGCATCGACCGCGAACTCACGCACCCGAAGGTGATCGCCCTGCTGGAGGAGCACCTTGCGGGCATGCGCGCCGAGTCGCCGCCCGAGTGCGTGTTCGCGCTGGACCTCGACGGCCTGCGCCGGCCGGAGATCACGTTTCTCACCGCCTGGCGCCACGCGCCTTCTGATTCAACCGACGCCGACGGCGAACTGCTCGCCATGGGCGCCATCAAGGAACTGGCGCCCACCACCGCGTTCGGCGGCGGGCACGGCGAACTCAAGTCCATGCGCACCAGCGCGCGCCATCTGCGCCAGGGCGCTGCCCAAGCCATCCTCACCGAACTGCTCGCCATTGCGCAACAGCGCGGCTACGCGCGGGTGAGCCTGGAGACCGGCAGCACGCCGGCGTTTGAACCGGCTACTGGCATGTACCGGCGGTTCGGGTTTGTGGAATGCGGGCCGTTTGCGGATTACCGGGAGGATCCGTTCAGTCGGTTTATGACGGTTGGACTGAGCAACCGCAATAGATATTGTGTTTGAAAGACACAATATCTATTGACCATCAGCCTCCTAGGCTTCAACGCCTTTCCGGACAGTTAATGATAAACCTCAACAATTTCAAAAGGGAAACAAATGTTAGTTGGACTCTTCATTAGACACTACAAAATCTACAAGAATATTAACTTTATACCAATATCAACCGGCTCCGGATTTTCCGCGTTCCTAGGCGCCAACGGAATAGGGAAAAGCTCGATTCTTGATGCTCTTGACAAGTTCTTCAATGGAGGTGATTGGAGCATAAATGCCCATGCAAAGAGCGAAGGAGGCATATCAACCGAGGACAAACTACCCTATATAGTGCCCGTCTTCTGCATTCCAAAAGAAGAGCTTTCCGGCCCACACAGCGATGCCGCCGACCTTCTCAGCGCCTACCTTTGGGAAACCAAACTCAAGACAACAGAAACCCTCTCGGCCTTTTATGAGTTGAGAGAAAAACTAAAAGAATACAACTTCACCAAAGACACCCACTACCTAATAGCCATAGGAAAGCAATTTAACAAAGGCAATGCATACCTAGGATCATATGATAAAGACCCCGAGTTGCGGCTTACCTTAGATACGTTTGGCATAGCACAAAAGCAATTGGATGAACTTCTAGCAAAGATCTCCAACCACTATTCGTATCTCTATATTCCAGTAGAGGCAGATCCGACAACCTTCTCCAAGCTCGAGTCGACTCACATTCAAAAATTAATGGATGAGGATATTCGAGGAAAGATTCAAACTGCGATCAGTCAAAAGACCGTAGGAACAATAAACGCCTCACTACAAAGCTTTATCACAGACATCAGCTCCAGCCTAAAGGACTACAAATACAAAGGCACGCACAAAGATAAATTAACAATGAATGATCTTGTTGAGAAGGTATTTGAGGCCTACTTCACAATTAAGATATTACACAAAACAAACGGAAACTCCTCAATCCCTATAAGAGATTTGAGTGCAGGCGAAAAAAGGCGGGCACTCATTGATCTTACTTACTCTTTGCTCGCAAGAAGTGCAACTCGATCACAACGAGTGATACTGGCGATAGATGAACCAGACGCATCTCTCCATGTAGCAGCATGTCATGATCAATTTTCACGACTTTCAGAGATACCAGAATTAACAATACCGCAAACCCAGTTATTGATCACAACACACTGGTACGGATTTTTGCCAATCATCCAAAACGGCATTGCCCATTCTCTATCTGAGGGTAAAGATAGAATCGATTTTTTCTCATTTGATCTTCTAAATTTTCGAGAGCAAATAAAACACGCAAACAAAGCATCCAAGGGTGAGAAACCTCGAGACATCGAACTAAAAAGCTACAACGACATGGTTCAATCCATCGTCTCATCCATGGTGCGAACACCTGGCTACAATTGGATATTGTGCGAAGGTCTTTCAGATAAAATCTATTTAGACTTCTATTTGAGCGATTTGGTAAAAACTCAAAACTTGAGAATAATCCCTCTCGGTGGATTCAAAGAACCTGAATCCGTGACCTCGAATGCCGCGACAGGCCAATGCAAGTTCAATCGATGCTCGATTCGTTGAATTCGCTTGATTGCGAGGCCTTGGCATCCAGATCGCTGAGGTTGGCAGCTGCGGCAGGGGTATGGAGGCTCGCC
>JAURYH010000052.1 GCA_030653975.1 Hydrogenophaga sp.
CGGTGCGTTGACCAAGTGCTCAAGGACGAACTCTGGGCTCCAGGGGGATGCAGGTTTGGCGCACCAACCGACAAGATTCACTCTTCAAAAAACACAGAACGGAACATACAAGGGGGTCGCGCGCAGCGCGGCGGGGGTGGGCCAAGCTCCCGCGGCGCGGAGGGTCAATACCTCAATCTGGCGTAGTACGTCTTCTGCGCTGCCTCGCGCGCCTGGCCCAGGGTGTGGATGCCCTTTTCGGCCAGCATCGGGATCAGCTTCACGAACACCTCGGCGGTGACCATGGCGTCGCCCAGGGCGGTGTGGCGCCCGATGACGGTGACGTTGAAGCGCTCGGCCAGGGCCTCCAGCCGGTGCGAATCCTGGTTGGGATGGATCAGCGCGGAGAGCAGCAGCGTGTCGAGCACCGGGTGGTCAAAGACCACGCCCGCCTGCTCCTCCTTGAGCTGCAGGAAGCGCATGTCGAACGCGGCGTTGTGCGCCACCAGCACGGTGTCTTGCGCAAACGCATGAAACGCCGGCAGCACCTGGTCGATGGTGGGCTGACCCACCACCATCTCGGGCTGGATGCCGTGGATCGGAATCGATGCCGCCGGGATCGGGCGCTTCGGGTCCACCAGTTGCTCGAAACACTCCTGGCGCAGCAACTTGCTGTTGACGATGCGTGCCGCACCGATCTGGATGATCTCGTCGCCCTGCGACGGGTTGAGTCCGGTGGTCTCGGTGTCGAACACGGTGTAGACCAGATCGACGAGCTTGCGGTCGTCCAGCGTGCGTGTCTGCTCGGTGGTCTTGAACAGGTCGAAGTCGTAGTACTCCGGGCGGCTTTCGCTCTTCAGGAAGGTGGCCGCGTCCACCTGCTCCTGGGGATTGGCCAGCGGCAGCAGGAAACGGAAGAAAGCCTCGTGGCGCACGCGTTCGCGCTCGAACCAGAAAGCGCCGCCGTGGCGCTCGACCACGTCGCGCACGGTCAGGCGCGTGGTGTCAGCGCCCACCTTCATCGGGTCCATTTCCCAGCTCATCACCGTCTCGGTGCTCACCGCCGGGCCAGACCAGATCAGGTCGAGCTGGGCCTTGCCGGGGCTGCCCGCCGCGGGCGCCAGACGCAGTTGCACGAAACGAACCTGGAACTCGTCGGCCAGGCGGCCGGCCAGGTACACCAGCGCCTGCAGCATCGAAAAACTCTCCACCTTGAGCCACAGAGCGCTGTCCACGTCCAGCACAGAAGCCGGCAGGCCGGTCACGACCTCAATGCGGCGCAGCGCCGCGTTCACCAGGTCGGCACCCAGCATGTCTTCCAGCGGCCAGCGGGTCTTGAGGCTGTCGGCCGAACCCGATTCCAGCGCCCCGATGCGCTGGCTGAGCGCGCGCGTCTCTTCGCGGATGACGCCCAGGAAACGCTCGCGCATGGCGGCTTCCAGGTCCGGGTAGTCGAGCATGTCGATCGCGGCCTGCATGTTGGCCAGGGCCGAGCGACTGCCTTCGGTGAGCGAGTGCAGGACCTGGTCCTTGGCCGACTCGGCCTCGTAGTCGCGCGTGATGTTGTCCAGCATCAGCACGAAGCCGGTGAGTTCGATGCGGTCGGCCGCCGCCTCGGCGGCCTGCGCCTGGGGCGAGCGCACCGGCGCCATCTGCACCCGAAGCAACTGCCCCGCCGCGGTGGTGGTCACGAACTGGGCCGAGGGCTGGCCGGCGCCACGCAGCATGCGCTGCTGGATGTTCTCCAGTGCGTGGGCCACCAGCTTGCGGTCGAACACGCTGTAGACCGAACGCCCCAGGCCGATCAGTTCGGCGCCACCGGCCACGCCTGGCGCCTGAGAGAGCGCGCGGAACTGCATGCGCGCACGGTTGTTGTAAAGGAGGATGCGACCGTCGAGGTTGCAGACCACGACGCTTTGCGTGAGCTCGGACATCAATGCAGCCAGGCGCGACTTTTCCTGCTCGATGCCTTGCGCCGCTTCATGCACCTTGGCGTCCATCTCTCGCCGCAACTCTTCGCGCTGCCCCACCAGCTGGTTGAACAGCCCCACCAGCACCTTGGTCTCGACGTTGCCCTTGGGCGTGAGTTCGCGCACGACGTCGGTGCGCAGCAGCACCTGGGCCTCTTCGGCCAGTTGCACCGAGGGCGTGACCCAGTGGTCGAACCAGCGCTTCAGGCCCCAGGCGATGGCCGCCATGCCCGCGCCCCAGGTCAGGCTGACCAGGATGAGTCGATCCCCCAGCAGGCCCCAGACGGCCGCGCGGTCGTCCGGCTTCAGGGTCGAACCCAACAGACCCAAAGTCGCCAGCAACCACGCCACCGACACCAGGCCCGCCACACCCAGCAGCCACCACAGACGGCGGTCGGTTTTCTTCTGCCCGCTCATGGCGCCGCACCCAGCAGCTCACGCACTTTCTGCACCAGCTCCTTGGTCGAGAACGGCTTGGTCATGTAGGCATTGGCGCCCAAGGCAAGGCCCTTGGCCACATCGGTGTCGCGGCCCTTGGCGGTGAGCAGCAGGATGCGGGTGTCGTGCAGGTCTTCGTTGGCACGCACTTCGCAGCAGACATCAAAACCGGTCTTGATCGGCATCATCACGTCGAGCAACACCAGTGCCGGGCGCTCGCGCGCAATCGCATCCATCGCTTCCTGGCCATCGCGCGCCAGCACCACCTCGAAGCCCTCGCGCTTCATGAGGAACTCCAGCGAAATGAGGATGTTGGGTTCGTCGTCGGCAATCAGTATTTTCTGGCTCATGTTTCTGTGCTCCTCTGGTGTTCGTCGTTGTTGCTGTCGTCGTCGGCGGCCGGTGTGTGGCGGGGCAGCGAGAAGCCGAAACAGGCGCCCTGCCCTGGCGTCGAGCGCAGCCACATGCTGCCGCCAAAATGCTCCACGATCTGGCGGCTGATCGGCAGGCCCAGCCCCGTGCCGCCGGCCCGGTAGTGATCGTCGCCGGTCACCTGCCGGAACTTCTCGAACGCCACCGCCTGCTGCTCCGGTGGAATGCCCGGGCCGTTGTCTTCGACCTCGACGGTCAGGCGGTCCAGGTCCTCATGCAGGCGCAGCACCACGCGCCCCCCTTCGCGGGGGGCGTACTTCAGGGCATTCGACAGCAGGTTCAGCACCACCTGTGTGAGACGATCGGCGTCGGCCCGCACGGCATTCACCTGCCCGGGCAAGGTCAGCACCAGCACCACGCCTCGCTCACGGTAGCTCTCCATCATGGTGCTGGCGGCCTGTTCAGCCACCTCGCGCAGGTTCACATCGGTTTCGTGCCATTCGGCGTGCCCGGCCTCAATCTTGGCCATGTCCAGCACCTGGTTCACCAGCCGACTCAGGCGTTCGGCCTCGGTGACGATGATGCCCAGGAACTGCTGTCGTTGCGCCGTGTCCATGTGGTCATCGTCGCGCATCAGTTCCGACAAGGCCCTGATGGAGGTCAAGGGCGTGCGCAGCTCGTGCGTCACCGACGACATGAAGTCGTCCTTCATGCGGTCCAGGCTCTTGAGCTTCTCATTGGCCTCGCGCAGCTCGGCCGTCGCCCGCTCCAGCGAACGCGATTTGTCCTCCAGCGCATGCGAATAGGCCCGCAGTTGCGAGGCTTCGTCGAGGATGCGCATCACGTCGTCCAGGTCCAGCGCTTCTTCTTCCACCACCGCCGCCACCATGATCCGCGCCGAAGCACTGCCAATGGCGCCCGCGAGTTGCGTTTCAACAAACTGCACCAGCCGCGCGTCGCCCGGTATCTGGTCGATGCTGGCCACACCCAGGCGCGCGGCATAACCTTCGAACAGGCGCCGGGCCACATCCACACCGAGAAAACGCCCGGTCAGCGGCAGCAGCGCCGACACCTGCGCCTTGCCCTGCCAGAACACCGGCCGCGCGTGCGCCGTGCGGTTGAACACGTCGACGAACAGCAGCGCCTGGCTGGTTTCAGCCGCCGACGGCGCCCGCCACAGCGACACCCCCACGTAGGCACCGATGTTCGCCAGCAGACTCCAGAAGAGCGAGTGCGTCAGGTTGTCCAGTCCCGAGAGCCCGAGAAAGGCTTCAGGCTTGAGCCAGTGCCAGCCCAAAGGACCGAACTGCAGGAAGTCGGCGTCCAGCCAGCCCGACTTGGCCAGCGAAGGCAGCATCAGCGTGTAGACCCAGAAGCCGAAGCCCAGCAGCAACCCGGCCAGGGCGCCGCGGCGCGTGCCGCCTTTCCAGTACAGGCCACCCAGCATGGCGGGGGCGAACTGCGCCACCGCGGCGAAGCTGATGAGGCCGATGCTCACCAGCGCATAGGCCTCGCCCGCCAGGTGGAAATACAGGTAGCCCAGCAGCAGGATGCCCAGGATGGCCAGCCGCCGGATGCCCAGCAGCAGACCCGTGAGATCCCCGCTGGCACGCGCGCCGAAGCGGTGCATGCGCAGCAGGATCGGCATCACCAGGTCGTTGCAGACCATGGTGGACACCGCGATCGCTTCAACAATCACCATGCCCGTGGCGGCGGAGAGTCCGCCGACGAAAGCCGCCAGTGCCAGCGCGCCGTAGCCCTGCGAAAGGGGCAGCGAGAGGATGAAGGTCTCGGGATCCATGCGTCCCGGGCCAAAGTGCAGCAGGCCGCCGATGGCGATGGGCAGCACAAACAGGTTGATCAGCAGCAGGTAGAGCGGGAACACCCAGACCGCGCGGCGCAGGTGCTGTTCGTCGACGTTTTCCACCACCATCACCTGGAACTGGCGCGGCAGAAAAATCACCGAGAGCATGGCCAGCAGCGTGAGGCCGAACCACTGGGCATAGGCAAACGGCTGTCCCTGACCGAACTGCAACAGGGCGCGCAGCTCGTCGACCGCATAGGCCTGGTCAAACAGCGCCGCTGGGCTCGCGAACAGGCCGAAGGTGACAAACAGGCCCACCGCCAGGAACGCCATCAGCTTGACCACCGACTCGAAAGCGATCGCCGCCACCATGCCTTCGTGGCGCTCGGTGCTGTCGAGGTGGCGGGCGCCGAACACCATGGTGAAACCCGCCAGCATCAGCGCCACATAGAGCGTGCTGTCGGTCCACCACTGCGCACTTTGCACCGCGGGTGAGCCCAGCGGCGAGGTCAGCACGGCGTAACCGCTGGCGATCGCCTTGAGCTGCAGGGCGATGTAGGGCACGATGCCGACCACCGTGATCAAGGTCACCAGACCCGCCAGCAACGGGCTCTTGCCATAGCGGCTGGCGATGAAGTCGGCGATGGAAGTGATGCGGTAGGTCTTGGCCACGCGGATCATCTTGCGCACCACCATCCAGGCCAGGATCATGGCCAGCATGGGCCCCAGGTAGATCGGCAGGAACCACACGCCCGAGTTGGCCGCGCGGCCGACGCTGCCGAAGTAGGTCCAGGCGGTGCAGTACACCGCCATCGACAGGGCGTACACCCAGGGGCTGGAAATCACCGAGCGCCCTTGCGCCGCACGCCAGTCGCCCCAGTAGGCCACGGCGAACAGCAGCAGCAGGTAGGCAAACGAAACGGCGATGACCAACGGGGCGGACAGCATGGGCGGGTCGTGTTGCGTCAGTGGGGCCGGGCGGTGTCGCTGGCGGCGGGATCGCGCTCACGTCCGCGCTCGACGATCCCGGCCAGCGCCGCGATCAGCAGCGCCCAGATGCCGAACAAGGCCAGGGGAAACAGTGGCAACCCGAAGACCCGCGCTTCGTGGTCCCAGAGCGCCAGCAACGGAAAACTCAGCAAAGCCCAGCCGGCCACGAACAGGGCCACCAGGCGTTGGGCATCCAGGCCTTGAAACATGTGTGTCTCCTCAAGCGGCGGGCGCGATGCATCGCCGCGCCAATCTCAAAGGATTGTGCCCCAAGCACTGACCACGGGCTTACGTTGCAGCCCAACAAAAAAGGCGACAAGGGTTGCCCCCTGTCGCCGTGCGCCGCGCGTGCCCGCGCTTTACTTCTGGGACGCTGCCAGCAGTTGCCAGGTGTCTACCACCGAATCCGGGTTCAGCGAGATCGAGCTGATGCCTTCGGCCTGCAGCCACTGGGCAAAGTCCGGGTGATCGCTGGGGCCCTGGCCGCAGATGCCCACGTACTTGCCCTCGGCCTTGCAGGCGCCAATGGCCATTTTGAGCAAGGCCTTGACGGCCGGGTCGCGCTCGTCGAAGTCCTTGGCCAGCAGCTCCAGGCCCGAGTCGCGGTCCAGGCCCAGGGTGAGCTGGGTCAGGTCGTTGGAGCCGATGGAGAAGCCATCGAAGAACTGCAGGAACTCGTGGGCCAGCACGGCGTTGCTCGGGATCTCGCACATCATGATGACCTTGAGACCGTTCTCGCCGCGCTTGAGGCCCTTCTCGGCCAGCAGCTCGGTCACGCGCTGGGCCTGGCCCAGGGTGCGCACGAACGGCACCATGACCTGGACGTTGTCCAGACCCATGTCTTCGCGCACGCGCTTCAGGGCTTCGCACTCCATGGCAAAGGCTTCACGGAAGTCTTCGCTGATGTAGCGCGCCGCGCCGCGGAAACCCAGCATGGGGTTCTCTTCATCGGGTTCGTAGCGGCTGCCGCCGACCAGCTTGCGGTACTCGTTGGACTTGAAGTCGGACAGGCGCACGATGACCGGCCTGGGCCAGAACGCAGCGGCGATGGTCGCCACACCTTCGGCCACCTTGTCCACATAGAACGCACGCGGCGAAGCGTGGCCGCGGGCCACCGACTCCACCGCTTTTTTCAGATCGGCGTCGATCTGCGGGTAGTCCAGGATCGCCTTCGGGTGCACGCCGATGTTGTTGTTGATGATGAATTCCAGACGGGCCAGACCCACGCCGCCGTTGGGAATCTGCGCGAAGTCGAACGCCAGCTGGGGGTTGCCCACGTTCATCATGATCTTCACGTCCAGCGGAGGCATTTCGCCACGCCGCACTTCGGTGATCTCGGTCTCCAGCAGACCGTCGTAGATGTGGCCGGTGTCGCCCTCGGCGCAGCTCACCGTCACCAGGGTGCCGTCCTTCAGGGTCTCGGTGGCGTCGCCGCAGCCCACCACGGCCGGGATGCCCAGCTCGCGCGCGATGATGGCGGCGTGGCAGGTGCGGCCACCGCGGTTGGTCACGATCGCGCTGGCGCGCTTCATCACCGGCTCCCAGTTCGGGTCGGTCATGTCGGTGACCAGCACGTCGCCGGGCTGCACCTTGTCCATTTCGCTGATGTTGTGCACCAGGCGCACCGGGCCGGTTCCGACCTTCTGGCCGATGGCGCGACCGGAGGCCAGCACGGCGCCCTTGCCCTTGAGCTTGTAGCGCACCTCGGTCTTGCCGGCCGACTGGCTCTTCACCGTCTCTGGGCGCGCCTGCAGGATGTACAGTTGCCCGTCGATGCCGTCCTTGCCCCACTCGATGTCCATCGGGCGGCCGTAGTGCTGCTCGATCACCATGGCGTAGTGCGCCAGCTGCTCGACGTCGGCATCACTCAGGCTGTAGCGGTTGCGTTGTTCGACCGGCACGTCCACCGTCTTCACCAGCTTGCCCTTGAGCGCGCCGGCGGCGGCTTTTTCTTCGGCGGTGGTGAAAGTCATCTGGATCAGCTTGCTGCCCAGGTTGCGGCGGATCAGCGCACGCTTGCCGGCCTTGAGCATGGGCTTGTGCACATAGAACTCATCGGGGTTCACTGCGCCCTGCACCACCGTCTCGCCCAGGCCGTAGCTGGCCGTGATGAAGACCACGTCTTCAAAACCGGATTCGGTGTCGATGGTGAACATCACACCGGCCGCGCCGGTGTCGGAGCGCACCATGCGCTGCACGCCGGCCGACAAGGCCACGTCGGCGTGGGCAAAGCCCTTGTGCACGCGGTAGCTGATGGCGCGGTCGTTGTACAGCGAGGCAAAAACCTCTTTCATCTTGTGCAGCACTTCGTCAATGCCGTGCACGTTCAGGAAGGTTTCCTGCTGGCCGGCGAACGAAGCGTCGGGCAGGTCTTCGGCCGTGGCCGAGGAGCGCACGGCGAACGTGGCCTTGTCGTTGTCGCCCACCAGCGTGGTGAACGCGTCGCGGATGGCCTTTTCCAGGTCGGCCGGAAAAGGCTGGCTCTCGACCATGGCGCGGATCTCGGCGCCGGCGGCGGCCAGCGCACGCACGTCTTCGGTGTCGAGCGCGTCGAGGCGCGCATTGATGCGCTCGGTCAGGCCGTCGTATTTCAGGAACTCGCGAAAGGCGTGCGCCGTGGTGGCAAAACCGGTGGGCACCTTCACGCCGCTGGGCAGCTGCGAGATCATTTCGCCGAGGCTGGCGTTCTTGCCGCCGACGGATTCGACATCGGACATCCGCAAGTGCTCGAAAGGCACGACCAGGTCGGTCGGGGAAAACAGGTTGGACATGGAAAGACTCCGCTCAAGTTGAAAAACCGGGGGCTCCATGCTCCGTGCTATCGACCTGTGGTTCTGTTGTGGGTCTTGCACCGGGCAACGGGGCTGAAATCAGGTGGGCGGAACCGGGATAATGACCGGAGCCCGAACCTGCGATTGTAGGGTGCCAGCCCGTTTCAGGCGGCACACCGCCGCCCTGCGGCGTGAAAACCGCGGGGCACCGCCTGAACATTTTTGCAACCACCCAGCCCGGGACCGCTTCATGCCCAACAGAACCGTCTTTTTCGTTTCCGATGGCACCGGCATCACCGCCGAAACCTTCGGCAACGCCATCCTGGCCCAGTTCGAAGCCCAGGTGCGGCGGGTGCGCTTGCCTTTTCTTGACAGCGTGGACAAGGCCCACCAGGCGGTGCGCCAGATCAACCACACCGCCGTGGTCGAAGGCCGGCGCCCTCTGGTCTTCACCACGGTGGTCAACATGGAAGTCCTGCAGGTGTTCAAGGAACACTGCACCGGCATGATGCTCGACATGTTCGGCACCTTCGTGGAGCCGCTGGAGGCCGAGCTGGGCATCAAGTCCAACCACCGCGTGGGGCGCTTTTCGGACGTGTCCAAGAGCAAGGAATACCACGACCGCATCGAAGCGATCAACTTCTCGCTCATGCACGACGACGGCCAAAGCCACCGCGACCTGGCCGGCTCGGACGTGATCCTGGTCGGCGTGAGCCGCAGCGGCAAGACGCCGACCTCGCTCTACCTGGCCATGCAGCACGGGCTGAAGGCATCCAACTACCCGCTGATCCCGGAAGACTTCGAGCGCCGCAAGCTGCCACCGGCCCTGGCGCCGCACCGCAAGAAGATCTTCGGCCTGACCATCGCTCCCGAGCGCCTGTCCGAGATCCGGAACGAGCGGCGACCGAACTCGCGTTATGCCAGCCTGGAAAACTGCCGCATGGAGGTGAGTGAGGCCGAAGGCATGATGCGTCGGGAAGGCATTCGCTGGCTCTCGACAACGACCAAGTCGATTGAGGAAATCGCCACCACCATCCTGCAGGAACTCCGGCCCGAACAGCTCAACTACTGACGCCCGCGCTCCCGTGTGTGACCTTGCCCCTGCAAAGGGGATCTCTTGAGCCTTGTTCAAAGTAAGACCAAGGAGTCAGAAAATGTCAGTCAAGCAAGTTCGTGCGCAGTACACGTTGCGAAGTACGCAAATGAGCAAGCAGTACCTCGGTTCAGAGCATCGCCTGCGAGGTGCTGGAGGTCTGCGTCAGAGGGTACATCATCTGGCCGCGCCACCTTGACGCTGGCCGCCCAGAGCCTGCGGACGCCACGGCGTTGCAACCTTGCTGGCTCACATGCGGGCCATCCACGCCGAGGTCAAGGGTGAATACAGCTGGCCGCGCATGCACATGGAATTGCTCACGCGCGGGATTCGCGCAGGTAAAGACAGCGTCGGCACACTGATGCAGCAGCACGGCACCAAGGCCCAGACGGAGCGAAAATTCGTGGTCACCACCGACAGCCCGCACAGCCTGCCGGTGGCACCCGACCTGTGCAACGCCGCTTCAAATTCCTGAGAAGCCCAAACGGCTGTGGAGCGGGGACACACCTAAATTGCCACCAACGCGAGGGCTGGCTGTTCCTGGCGCCGGAGTATGAGGCCATGGAGGCGGTCCTGGACTGGAAAAGCCGTGTAAACCGTGGGCTAAGGACTACACAAGACAGGGGCTGGGTCACGCCCCCGAGGTGGAGTGCATTGCCAAGGGCAAAAGACCGTACGACGGACACACCCTCAGGAAGCAGCTGGTGCAGGCCGCGATCCTGATGCAGGACACGGGCGCCAAGCCGATGACGGCGTAGGCGGGCCTCGGTATACGACAAAGCCATTCAGAACAACGGAAATGGGCCACATATCCTCTAAACCATGGAGTAATGGTAATATTTGTAAGTAGAGAATCTATTTGTAACAAATCTCGCGTAAACCGCAGATGACGCGGTAAGGGTAGTGCTGTGATGACCAAGAAACAAGTGGACTCCCGGGTGGTAACCGATGACATCTGGCAGCGAGGCGAACCGCTGATTTCCGTTCGAGAGCAAGGTGGTGAGAAGGCATATGTGCGCAAACCGGATGCAGAAGGTCCACCGAAACCAGCACGTCAAGTGTTCAAGGCCTTCGTGTTTGAGTAATGCGCGGTGGTCGGCGATGGAAAGCTCTCCCAGAGAGCGCCTTGGCAGTTCCCGCGCTGTCCAAGCGCCACCTGCTGGTGGAAGGCCGTGGCGTCCCACTGTCACTCGTCGTGACCGGGGCCAATGCGCATGACGTCACACAACTCGATGCTGTTCTGCAAGCCAGCATATTCAAACACAGGACGCACAGACAGCAATGCAGCAAACACTTCGTGAAACTCGAACGCAGCTTCGTTGCGCTCAATCACATCGCGGCAGCCATCATCGCCTACCGCAAAGTGCCATTGAAGGCCAATGTAATTTACGGATATTTTCACAGCAATCGACCCAGAAAAAATCCAAAACTCGCATGAATGTTAGCATCCTAGGATAAACAGCTTAGACGGGTGGATTCCTGAGGAATTCTTTATAAAAATCTCAGGATTTATGGCAGAAGCACATAAATACTTTTTGAATAAATCTCATGTTTATGAATAAGAATGTATTAAGCGGCATGCAGATATTCGTAGCGGCTTCACTTCTAGTAATAAATATTGGCCTGCTTATTTGGTTCTTGTTTTTTGGCTATGAATCTGGGTTTCACTCAGATAGCGCAGCGAAGGTCCTGCTTGCAAGAGAAATCATTATCACAAAAGATTATTTTCCAGATGACTGGAATTACGTCAATAATGATCTTTTTGTTTTTTTCGGGCATACATTCATTATTCCCCTGCTTGGAATAATGCCTGCCGGGTTTACTGCGCATGCTATTTCCGGGTTGATTTTTTCTGCTCTTCTGCTTACTGGTGTCTGGCTCGTTTCCGGGCTAACAGTCTTAAGTGTGCAGCGTCGTCTTCTGATTTTGGCAGTCGCAGCGGCAGGTGTTTCTGGAGTCTTGGCAGAAAATCTATATGGGCAGTTTAGTTATGGCGTGGAGGTGGTTTTCTGCTGTTATCTGATCGTCTTTTCATGGAATTTTTTCCAGTCAAATAAAAAATATGCATATGCATGGGGTGCCGCTCTCTTTCTGCTCATGCTACTCGCCTATTGGGAAAATCCACAGCGTGCGACAATGGTTTACGGTCTTCCTTTCTTAGGAAGTGTTTGCTGGCTGTCTTGGCAAGGAGATTCATGCGTCCGAAAGAGATTTTGGCAAGCAATAGCCACTTTTTCAATAAGCATTGGAATTGGTAGCGCCCTTCATGCAAACACCCTGTCAGGGGTGAACAATATTGTGTCCGTGGGAAATGCAAACTGGCTCACCTATGAGTTGATGCTACGCAACCTCAGTTTGGCACCTTTAGGAATTTTGTCGATTTTCGGTGGACTGCCAACTCCCGGTAATCATGTTGTTAGCAAAACAGGAATTTATGAAGCGTTGCGATTGGTGGCAGCCGTTACAGTTTCCGGACTGATTCCATGGGTAACTGTTAAGGCCTTCCGCCATGCCAATGATGGACCTGAATCCGTGACCTCGAATGCCGCGACAGGCCAATGCAAGTTCAATCGATGCTCGATTCGTTGAATTCGCTTGATTGCGAGGCCTTGGCATCCAGATCGCTGAGGTTGGCAGCTGCGGCAGGGGTATGGAGGCTCGCC